>NZ_DATFAN010000117.1:0-2981 GCF_035254525.1 Ideonella sp.
AGAAGATCCCGCGCAAGGGCGGCCCCGGCATCACCAAGAGCGACCTCTTCGTGATCAACAAGACCGACCTCGCGCCTTACGTAGGGGCCGACCTGTCGGTGATGGAAGCCGACACCAAGCGCATGCGCGGCGCCAAGCCCTACGTCATGACGAACCTGAAGACCCGCGCCGGGCTCGACGAGGTCGTCGCGTTCATCGAGCGCAAGGGGCTGCTGAGCGCGTAGGTGGCCCTGGCAATATGCCGGACGGAGATAACTGCTAGTCCGTCCTCAACCTAGCCGGCATGGCAGGCGGTTCCGAGAATGCCGCCATGCCGCAAACTGCCATTCCCTGCCTGCTGATGCGCGGCGGCACCTCCAAGGGGCCGTTCTTCCGCGCCAGCGACCTGCCGGCCGACACGGCCACGCGCGACAAGGTGCTGCTCGCCGCGATGGGCTCGCCCGACAAGCGGCAGATCGACGGCCTGGGCGGCGCGCACCCGCTGACCAGCAAGGTCGGCATCGTCTCGCCGAGTGCCCGGCCCGGCGTCGACCTCGAGTTCCTGTTCGCGCAACTGCAGCCCGACAAGGACACGGTCGACACCACGCCCAACTGCGGCAACATGCTGGCCGCCGTCGTGCCCTTCGCGCTCGAGACCGGGATGGTGAAGGCGCGGGGACCAACCAGCACCTTCCGCGTGCTGACGCTGAACACCGACATGGCCTGCGACATCACCGTGCAGACGCCCGGCGGTGTCGTCGAGTACGAGGGCGACGCCCGCATCGACGGTGCGCCCGGCAGCTCGGCGCCGATCACGATCAACTTCCTCGACACCGCCGGCTCGGTCTGCTCGGGCCTGCTGCCCACCGGCCGGGTGCGCGACACCATCACGGTCGAAGGAGTGGGCTTCGAGCCCTTCACGCTCGACGTGACCTGCATCGACAACGGCATGCCGCTGGTGATCTTCAAGGCCGAAGACGTGGGCCGCACCGGCTACGAGAGCGTGGCCGAGTTGAACGCCGACACCGAGCTGAAGACCCGCATCGAGGCGTTGCGCCTGGCCATCTCGCTGAAGATGGGCCTGGGCGACGTCAGCGCCAAGAACTACCCGAAGATGACCCTGATCGCCCCGCCGCGCGCGGGGGGCTCGATCAGTACCCGCAGCTTCATCCCGCACGTGTGCCACGACGCGATCGGCGTGCTCGCCGCGGTCACCGTCGGCACCGCCTGCGTGCTCGAAGGCTCGGTGTGCGAAGGCATTGCCGTGATGCCGGAGGGCGCGCACAAGAAGGTCTCGGTCGAACACCCCACCGGTGAGTTCAGCGTGTCGCTGGCCACGGACCCCAACAACCCGCAGAACGTGACCGAGGCAGCCTTGCTGCGCACCGCCCGCCTGCTGATGCGCGGCGAGGTGATGGTGCCCGCCTCGATCTGGAAAGGAAACAAAGCATGAGCCTGATCATCGACGTCCACGGCCACTACACGACGGCACCCGCCGCGCTCGGCGCGTGGCGCGACCTGCAGATCGCGGGCCTGAAGGACCCGGCCAAGGCGCCGAAAGCGTCGGAGCTGAAGATCAGCGACGACGACATCCGCGAGACGATCGAATCGAACCAGCTCAAGCTGATGAAGCAACGCGGCTCGGATCTGACGATCTTCTCGCCGCGCGCCAGCTTCATGGCCCACCACATCGGCGATTTCCAGACCTCGTCGACCTGGGCCGCGATCTGCAACGAGCTGTGCTTCCGCGTCTCGCAGCTCTTTCCCGAGCACTTCATTCCGGCCGCGATGCTGCCGCAGTCGCCCGGCGTGGACCCGGCCACCTGCATCCCCGAGCTGGTCAAGTGCGTCGAGCAGTACGGCAACGTCGGCATCAACCTGAACCCCGATCCGTCGGGCGGCCACTGGACCTCGCCGCCGCTGAGTGACCGGCACTGGTACCCCATCTACGAGAAGATGGTCGAGTACGACATCCCCGCGATGATCCACGTGAGCACGAGCTGCAACGCGTGCTTCCACACCACCGGCGCGCACTACCTGAACGCGGACACCACCGCCTTCATGCAGTGCCTCACCTCCGATCTGTTCAAGGACTTCCCGACGCTGAAGTTCCTGATCCCGCACGGCGGTGGCGCGGTGCCCTACCACTGGGGGCGTTTCCGCGGCCTGGCGCAGGAGCTGAAGAAGCCGCTGCTCAAGGACCACCTGCTGAACAACATCTTCTTCGACACCTGCGTCTACCACCAGCCCGGCATCGACCTGCTGACCAAGGTGATCCCGGTCGACAACATCCTGTTCGCCAGCGAGATGATCGGCGCGGTGCGCGGCGTGGATCCGGAGACCGGCTTCAACTACGACGACACCAAGCGCTACATCGAGGCCTCGACCATTCTGACGGCCGAGCAGAAGCACCAGGTCTACGAAGCCAACGCGCGGCGCGTGTTCCCGCGGCTCGACGCCGCGCTGAAAGTGAAGGGGCTCTGATATGTACGAACTCGGCGTCGTCTACCGCAACATCGAGCGCACCGATTCCGCTATCGCCGATGCGCTGGCGAAATTCGGCAGCGCCACCGTCCACGAGGCCATGGGCCGCGTGGGCCTGCTCAAGCCCTACATGCGCCCCATCTATGCCGGCGCCCAGGTCTCCGGCACGGCCGTCACCGTGCTGCTGCAGCCCGGCGACAACTGGATGATGCATGTCGCGGCCGAGCAGATCCGCCCGGGCGACATCGTCGTCGCGGCGGTCACCGCCGAGTGCACCGACGGCTACTTCGGCGACCTGCTGGCCACCTCGTTCCAGGCCCGCGGCGCGCGCGCACTGATCATTGACGCCGGCGTGCGCGACGTGAAGACGCTTCACCAGATGGGCTTCCCGGTCTGGAGCAAGGCCATCAGCAGCAAGGGCACGATCAAGGCGACGCTCGGCTCGGTGAACATCCCCATCGTCTGCGCCGGTGCGCTCGTCACCCCGGGCGACGTGATCGTCGCCGACGACGACGGCG
>NZ_DATFAN010000118.1:0-16087 GCF_035254525.1 Ideonella sp.
CTCGGCACCGTCGCCCAGGCGCAGGCTCAGGTAGGCGTAGCCCTTGAGCACGAAGAGGTAGAAGCGCGTGCGGGCATCGTGGCGCGCGCCGGGCAGCGGCTGCCGCGGCACCTCGCGCCAGTTCATCGGCAGGCCGAGCGCCTGGGCGCCAACGACCAGCGCGCGGCGTGCCACATCCCGCGCCGGCGCGTGGCGGTGGCCGTAGAAGTGGTGGCGGTAGAAGGCGATCAGCACCGCCGGGTGCTCGGGCGCGAGCAGGCGGGCCCGCATCAGCGCCGCCATCTCGGCCACCGGGTCGCCACGGTTCGCACCAGCCTCGCGCAAGGCCTGCTCGACCGCTGCCGGCAGGGCCTGGCCGAGTACGGCGGCGTCGAAGTCGGCATCCATGGCGAGGCCCGGCGAGGCGATCAGCGCCGCTTGATCGAGGCCAGCGACACGGCGGCTTCGGCCGGTGGCTTGGCATCGCCTGCACTGCTGCAGCCACAAGCCGCGGCGTTCGGGTTCACGAAGGTGAAGCCGGATTGCGTCGGCGTGTCGGCGAAGTCCACCGTCACCCCATCCAGCAGCAGCCGGCTTTCGGCGGGCAGGAAGACGCGCAGGCCGTTGACGCTCAGTTCGGCATCACCGCCTTGCGGTGCGGCCTCGACGCTGAACTCGGCCGCCAGCCCCGAGCAGCCGCCCGGCGACACCGTGAGCCGAAAGCCCCCTGCCGGGTGCTCGGAAAACCGCACCATGCGGCGCATGAACTTCTCGGCCGAAGGGCCGACGGTGACCTTGGGCAGCAGCATCTCGGTCACACTTTCTTGATGCAGTTGTCGACCGGGCACACCGCGATGCATTGCGGCGCGTCGAAATGGCCTTCGCACTCGGTGCACTTGGCCGGGTCGATGATGAACGTGCCGCCCTTCTCGCGAATGGCAACGTTGGGGCACTCGGGCTCACAGGCGGAGCAGCCGGTGCACATCGAGGCGACGATCTTCAGGGCCATGACGGTCTCCTTGGCTTGGGGGCTGGCTGGGAAAGTGTTCAGGCGACGGCTTCGCCGCTGCCGGTGAAAGCGCCTTGGCGGATGCGCGCATCGCCGCGCGGCTGGTGGCTGAGTTCGCCCGCGGCGATGCGCGCGCGGTAGCCGGCGAACCACGACAACGCGGCCTTCTCGATGAACTCGTGGGCGTACTCGTCGACCGGCTCGATGCCGGCGGCCTTCAATTCGTCCCGCGGGCAGGCGCCGATCTTCGACACGAGCACCGCGTGGCAGTCGTTGATCGCGTTGACGATCGACGGCAGTTGCTCGTCTTCGCCGTAGCCGCCCTGGCAATAGAGATCGACGCGGCGGTGGCCCACGAAGAGCGCTTCGCTCGTCGAGACCTCGAAGATCTGGAACTCGGTGGCGTGGCCGAAGTGCTGGTTGACCTTGCCATGGCCCTCGGTGGCCACGGCGACCAGCACCTTCATGTCGGCGTCGACACCGTCGTCCACGCTCGCGGCATCCAGCGCGGCGAGCTTGGCCTCGTGTTGCGCCTGGCGCTCGGCCTCCACCTGGCTCTGGTAGGCACGCCGCTTGTCCAGGTCGTACACGACCTCCATCTGGTCGATCTTGTCGAGCGTGAACTCGTCGCTGCGGTCCTCGCCGAGCAGGCCCACCGCATCGGCGCGGCACTGGCGGCAATGGCGCATCAGGTTCGCGCCGCCCATGCAGGCGTCCTGCACGGCCTTCAGCTCCTGCGCCGTCGGCCCGCGCTGGCCGGTCAGGCCGAACACCGTGCCGTGCTCGGCCTCGCTGATCAGCGGCATGATGTTGTGCAGGAAGGCGCCGCGCTTCTTGACCTCGCGGTTGACCTCGTACAGGTGCTCGTCGTTGATGCCCGGGATCAGCACCGAGTTGATCTTGGTGAGCACGCCGCGCGCGGTGAGCATCTCCAGCCCGAGCATCTGTTGCCGGTGCAGGATGGTGGCGGCCTCGATGCCGGTCACGCGCCGGTGGTCCCAGAAGATCCAGGGGTAGATCTTCGCGCCGACCACCGGGTCCACCATGTTGATGGTGATCGTGACGTGGTCGATGTTGTACTTGCAGATCTCGTCGACCATTTGCGGCAGCGCGAGGCCGTTGGTCGACAGGCACAGCTTGATGTCGGGGGCCTGCTCCTGCAGCATGCGGAAGGTGTCAAAGGTCTTCTTCGGGTTGGCCAGCGCATCGCCCGGCCCGGCGATGCCCAGCACCGTCATCTGCGGGATCTCGCTGGCCACCGCGACCACCTTCTTCACCGCCTGCTCGGGCGTGAGCTTCTGGCTCACGACGCCGGGGCGCGACTCGTTGCTGCAGTCGTACTTGCGATTGCAGTAGTTGCACTGGATGTTGCAGGCCGGCGCCACCGCCACGTGCATGCGGGCGTAGTGGTGGTGGGCTTCTTCCGAGTAGCAGGGGTGGTTCTTGACCTTGTCCCAGATCTCGGCGGGCATGTCGTCCGGCCCGCCCGAGGAGCCGCAACTGGCCTTGCCCTCGCCGCCGGTGGACGAGCAGCCGCCGGCGGCCACGGTTTCGATGATCTGGCTGACGGCCTGGCGGCCTTTGCGCAGATCACCGATCGATACGAACGCTGTGTTGCTCATGGCCCGGGCCTTCGTCGCGTGAGGGGTTCGACCCCCTCATTGCGAGACCCGTGCCAAGGTGCAAAGCCTTGTGAATCAGTGACTTAGCCGCAGATGACCGCGCGTCGCCCGCGTGCTGTTTGCGACAAACCGGACAGCGCCGCCGACAGCCCGCCGCTCGACGCCAGCGCGGCCTGCTCAGGCCTTGTGGGTCTTGCGCTCGACCAGCCCATCCAGCACCGCGCCGCGATCGATGCCATGGCCCGCGCCGGGGTCGCCCACGTGGTCTACACCTCGTGCCCGCAGTCCGAGAGCTCGCGCCGACATTGCACGCCGCGTGTCCGCCGCCACTGGCAAGCCGGTGGAGGTGGTGCAGGTGCCGCTGGAAGGCCTCGTGCAGGGCATGGTCGCGGCGGGTCTGCCTGAGCCGCTGGCCCGTGTCTTCGCTTCGTTCGATACCAACACCGCGGCCGGACGTGTCGCCGGGGTCACGGGCGACTACCAGCGCTTCACCGGTGAACTGCCGCAGTCGTTCGACGATTGGCTGGCAGCCCACCGATCGGGGTTCAGCGGCGGGCACTGAGGGGCCCGGCCCCGGATCAACAGCCGTCGATGCGGCAGGACGCAGCGCTGCCTGCTGCGTCTGCCGGCGCGCTCGGCGCCTGTTGGCCCAACCAGTCGCGCCAGCGGTCGGGCTGGCCGAGGAAAGGCCCGATGTCGATCACGGCCATGGCGCCGTCGCGCTCGAGCACGAAGGTCGGAAAGCCGCCCCCACCCACCCTCGCGAGCAGCGTTCGGCTCTCGGCCATGTGCGCTTGCGCGACCGCGCCGCGGCACTGCGCGTAGGCTTCGTCGAAGCCTGGCCCGTCCAGGCCGAGTTCAACGGCCAGCTCGCGCAGCACGCCGGCGTCGGCAACCTGCCGGCCCTCGACGTAGTGCGCGCGCTGGATGCGTGCGAGCAGATCCAGCCCGCGGCCATCCAACTGGTCCGCGGCCAGCATGGCGGTGATCGGCGGCTCGGAGTCGAAGACCGCCGAGGCGTCGCGCAGCAGGCCATCGACATACGCCTCGCCAAAAGGCTGCCCGGTCAGCTGTGCGATGCGCCGGTCATGCGGCATCACGAACTGGCGCAATGCCGGCGTCACCGGCTGCCGCCGCTCGCCCGCCATCATGCCGCCGCCGTGGGCGCGCACCGGCAGGTGCTCGCGGGCGGCGCGCAGCAGCGGGGCTGCGCCATAACACCAGCCGCACAGCGGATCGTGGATGTAGTGGAGTGTGGGTTGGTTCATCTGTCTTGCTCTCGAAGAGGCGTCGAAACTACCACTTCATTTCGCCCTTGTTGACCTTGGCGCCGATGTCCAGCGCGATGCCGAGGCCCGCGTCGGGGTAGGCCTTCTTCATCGCCTCGATCAAGGCGGCGCTGTTGGCGGCCTGGGGCAGCTCCGATTCGAAGCGCGCCAGATAGGCCTGGCTCCAGGCGATCTGCGAGGCATCCTGCTTCTGGCCCGGCAAGGCGTGGCCCGGGATCACGATCGCCGGGTTGAGCGCGGCCATCGTCGAGAGCTTGGCTGCCCAGGCGGCGCGATCCTGCGTGCTCTGCGTATCCGCGGTCCACAGATGCAGGCCGCCGAAGACGTTCACCCCGCCCGCGATGGCGCGGATCGACGGGATCCAGACATAGCTGCGGTGCGGCAGCGCGTCATCCAGGCCACGCACTTCCAGCGTCTGGCCCTCGAGCGTCAGCGTGTTGCCGTCCAGCTTGTCCGGCAGCGGCACCTGCTTCGGCGCGTTGGCGCCCAGGCGCGGGCCCCAGACCTGCAGCTTGGTCGGCAGCGTGGCCTCGATCTTCTTGCGGGTCGCGTCGGTGGCGACGACCTTGGCCTCCGGGAAGGCCTGCTTCAGCACCTCGATGCCGAAGTAGAAGTCGGGGTCCGCCTGGCTGATGTAGATGGTCTTCAGCGACTTCTTGCTGTCGAGCACCATGGCAGCGATGCGCAGCGCATCGGCCCGGGTGAAACCAGTGTCCAGCAGCACCGCATCGGTCTTGCCCGATACCAGCACCGCGTTGACATGGAAGCTCGCGCCGTCGGCGTTGTAGACCTGCAGTGCCAGCGGCGCGGGCGCTGCCGTCTGGGCGTGCGCCGAGCCGGCGACGATGCCCAGGGCGGCGGTGGCGGGAACGATGAGGCGCAGGAATCGGGAGGTGGTGAACATGCGGAGCATTCGGTATGGGGTTGATCCGGCGCCCACTGTATTTGCCATATTCATGTAGATAAACTTATGAGAAATTGAAAGATTGTTGAATGAATCGGGCAAATCAATGGATCGTCTGACTGCCATGCGCGTCTTCATCGAGGTGGCGGACTGCGGCAGCCTCACCCAGGCCGCCGAGCGCCTGGAGCTCTCACGGGCCATGGTCAGCCGGCATCTGGCAAACCTCGAGCAGTGGCTCGGCGCGCGGCTGCTGCACCGCACGACACGGCGCGTCAGCCTGAGTGACGCTGGCGAGGCGGCGCTGCCGCGCTGCCGGCAACTGCTGGACCTGTCCGACGAGGTCCAGGCCATGGCCGGCGCCCGGGGCAGCGAGCCGGTCGGCAAGCTGCGCATCACGACGAGCCTGTCGTTCGCGCAGGCCCAACTGACGGCCGCCGTCGCGGAGTTCCAGGCCCTGCACCCGCGCGTCGAGATCGAGCTGCTGGCGGTCGACCGCGCCGTCAACCTGGTCGAGGAACGCATCGACCTGGCCGTGCGCATCACCAACGCGCTGGACGACAACGTCGTCGCGCGCCGCCTCGCCGTCTGCCGCTCGGTGCTGTGCGCCGCGCCGGCCTACCTGCGGCGGCAGGCCCCACCGTCGACCCCGGCCGACCTGAAGACCCACAACTGCATCACCCACGCGTTCGGCAGCCGTGCCGAGTACCGGCTGCGACACGCCGGCCAGGTGGTCACCGTGGGGGTGCGCGGTTCGATGTTCAGCAACGAGACGGCAGTGTTGCGCGAGGCTGCCCTCGCCGGCGCGGGCATCGCGCTGTTGCCGACCTACTACGTGGTGGATGAACTCAACAGCGGCGCCCTGATTCGCCTGATGCCGCAATACGAGCCGGAGCCCCTGGGCATCCACGCCGTGCACCTGTCGCGCCAGCACCAGCCGCAGGCGCTGAGGCTGCTGATCGAGCACCTCGCCCAACGCCTCGGCGACGATTCGCCTCCCTGGGACCAGGCCCTGCAGGAGGGCCGTGCACGCCGGCTCGCCGAGCCGCGCCCCCCGAAGCGCCGGGCTGCATGAAGGGCTGCATGACGTTGCGGAAGCCGCAAACGAAAACGCCACCCGAAGGTGGCGTTTTGTCTTCTTGGTGGGCGGTGCAGGGTTCGAACCTGCGACCCCTGCCGTGTGAAGGCAGTGCTCTACCGCTGAGCTAACCGCCCGGAATCCTGCTTGGCTGCAACAGCCGTGCGAAGCCCGGGAAAGCCTTGGATTATGCCATAAGTTTTCGCCACTGCGTCTTGCCGCCGCTGGCCTTGTCCAGCTCGGCAAGCATCGCCTCGTGTGCGGCGAGCTCCTCGGTGCTGAGCACCGTGATCGGCAGCTCGAAGGCCGAGAGGTCGATCTGCTCGACATGGATCGACTGGCCCGCCGTCTCGACGGTGTCGATCACCAGTGAATCCTGCCCGCGGGTCAGGCGGATGTAGACCTCGGCCAGCAGCCCGGCATCGAGCAAGGCGCCGTGCAGCGTGCGGTTGGAGTTGTCGACCTCCAGCCGCTTGCACAGCGCATCGAGCGAGTTGCTCTTGCCCGGGAACATCTCGCGCGCCATCATCAGCGTGTCGCGGATGCCTCCCACGCATTCGCCGAACGCCCGCCGCCCCAGCCGGCGCAGTTCGGCGTTCAGGAAGCCGACGTCGAAGGCCGCGTTGTGGATCACGATCTCGGCGTCTTCGAGGAACGTCATCAACTCGTCGGCCACCGCGGCGAACACTGGCTTGTCGGCCAGGAACTCATCCGTCAGGCCGTGCACGCGCACCGCGTCCTCGTGGTTCTTGCGCTCGGGGTTCAGATAGAAGTGCTTGGTCACGCCGGTCAGCCGGCGGTTGACCATCTCGATGCAGCCGATCTCGATGATGCGGTCGCCACTTTCCGGCGACAGGCCGGTGGTCTCGGTATCGAGAAAGATCTGTCTCATGCGGCCGCCTTCTGCCGCTGCCCGGCCACCGGCTGGCGCGCGCCCCAGCTCCACAGCGCCGCGCCGGCGACGATCATCGGCACGCACAGCCACTGGCCCATGCTCATGTTCAGCGCGAGCAGGCCCAGGAAGCTGTCGGGCTCGCGGAAGTATTCGGCAATGAATCGGAACACGCCGTAGCCGAACAGGAAGGCGCCGGAAACCTGGCCGGTACCGCGCGGCTTTTTCGCATAGAACCACAGCAGCACGAACAGCAGCAGCCCCTCCATCAGGAACTGGTAGATCTGTGAAGGGTGGCGGGGGATGTTCAGCCCCGACTGCGGAAATACCATCGCCCAGGGCAGGCTCGCGTCGGCCTGGCGCCCCCACAACTCGCCGTTGATGAAGTTGCCGACGCGGCCGCTGGCCAAGCCGGTGGGCACGCAGGGCGCGATCAGATCGGCCACCTGCAGGAACGGGCGCTGACGCAACCGCGCGAACAAGGCCATCGCCACGGCCACGCCGAGCAGCCCGCCGTGAAAGGACATGCCGCCCTTCCACACTGCAAACACCTCCAGCGGATGGCTGGCGTAGTAGCCGGGTTTGTAGAACAGCACGTAGCCGAGCCGGCCGCCGAGCACCACGCCGACCACCCCGAAGAACAGCAGGTCTTCCACGTCGCGACGTGTCCAGCCGGCCTGTGCGAACCAGGGCAGGCGCACACGGCGCGTGGCGAGGTACAGGAACAGGCCGAAGGCCACGAGGTAGGTCAGCCCGTACCAGTGGATCTGCAGCGGCAGCCCGATGCGCGTCAGGTCGAGCGCGACGGGGTCGAATTGTGGGTGCATCAGCATGGGGCGGCATGATAAGACGCGGAGCCGGTCGCCATCCCAACGTCTATAGTTCCACCGTTTGCCTGAACCGCAGTCGCCGCCATGTCCGACCTCAATCGCCGCTCGAAGAACATCACCGAGGGCGTCGCCCGCGCGCCGAACCGCTCCATGTACTACGGCATGGGCTACCAGGAGGGCGACTTCGGCAAACCGATGGTCGGCGTGGCCAACGGGCACTCGACGATCACGCCCTGCAATGCCGGGCTGCAGAAGCTGGCCGACGCCGCGGTGCAGGGCCTGGTGGAAGCCGGTGCCAATCCGCAGATCTTCGGCACGCCGACGATCTCGGACGGCATGGCCATGGGCACCGAGGGGATGAAGTATTCCCTCGTCTCGCGCGAAGTCATCGCCGACTGCGTCGAGACCTGCGTCGGCGGCCAGTGGATGGACGGCGTCATCGTCATCGGCGGCTGCGACAAGAACATGCCCGGCGGCATGATGGGCATGCTGCGCGCCAACGTGCCGGCGATCTACGTCTACGGCGGCACGATCCTGCCCGGCCACTACAAGGGCCAGGACCTGAACATCGTCAGCGTCTTCGAAGCGGTCGGCCAGTTCTCGGCCGGCAAGATGAGCGAGGAAGACTTCTGCCAGATCGAGCGCCGCGCCATTCCCGGCACCGGCTCCTGCGGCGGCATGTACACCGCGAACACGATGAGTTCGGCCTTCGAGGCACTGGGCATGAGCCTACCGTTCTCGTCGACGATGGCCAACGTCGAGGAGGAGATCGTCGCCAGCGTGAAGCACTGCGCCGCCGTGCTGATCGAGGCGATTCGCAATGACCTGAAGCCGCGCGACATCGTCACCAGGAAATCGATCGAGAACGCCGTCGCGGTGATCATGGCCACCGGCGGCTCGACCAACGCCGTGCTGCACTTCCTGGCCATTGCCCACGCTGCGGGCGTGGATTGGACCATCGACGACTTCGAGCGCGTTCGCCGGAAGGTTCCGGTGATCTGCGACCTGAAGCCCAGCGGTCGTTTCCTGGCGATCGACCTGCACCGCGCCGGCGGCATCCCGCAGGTGATGAAGCTGCTGCTCGGCGCGGGCCTGCTGCACGGCGACTGCATGACGATCACCGGCAAGACCGTGGCCGAAAACCTGGCCGACGTGCCGGACGCGCCGCCCGCCGAGCAGGAGGTGATCCGCCCGCTCTCGGCGCCGATGTACGACGAGGGCCACCTCGCGATCTTGAAGGGCAACCTCTCACCCGAGGGCTGCGTGGCCAAGATCACCGGGCTGAAGAACCCGGTCATCACCGGCCCGGCGCGGGTGTTCGACGACGAGCAGTCGGCCCTGGCCGCGATCATGGCCGGCCAGATCAGGGCCGGCGACGTGATGGTGCTGCGCTACCTCGGCCCCAAGGGCGGCCCCGGCATGCCCGAGATGCTGGCCCCGACGGGCGCGCTGATCGGCCAGGGACTGGGCGAATCGGTCGGCTTGATCACCGACGGGCGCTTCTCGGGCGGCACCTGGGGCATGGTGGTCGGCCACGTGGCCCCCGAGGCCCATGAAGGCGGCACGATTGCGCTGGTCCACGAGGGCGACTCGATCACGATCGATGCGCACCAGCTGCTGCTTCAGCTCAACGTCGACGACGCGGAGATCGCCAAGCGCCGCGCGGCCTGGACGCGCCCGTCCCCGCGCTACACCCGCGGGGTGCTGGCCAAATTCGCGAAGAACGCCTGCAGCGCCAGCGGCGGCGCGGTGCTCGACAAGTTCGAATGAGCGGGCCGGCCGGCGGCGGGCTCAGCGGCGGCCGCCTTTTTTCGGGTCCTTCGGCCCCAGCCCGAGGTTCTCGATGTTGCGCCGCCGCCGCTCGGCCTTGCGCTCTTCGTCACGGGCCATCTCCCGCCGCTTGGTCCAGCCGCTGGCATCCGACCAGCCCCACCAGACGAGCGCCAGAATGAAGGGCAGCACGAACTTCCACAAATCGCCGAAGAACTCGAGGTTCCAGTCGGCCATCGGGCTGACGCCTGCGATGCGCAGGACGATCAAGATGACCCCGACGATGATGAAAGCCATGACCTCACTCCGAAGCTGTCGCGCGCGTTGCAGCAAGGACGGCGTCAACCGAACTTTGTAAACTGCGTTGTTCGGACTGTAAACCAGCCACCCAGGATTCCCCCCAACCCTCCGTCGTGAAGGATCCCATGAAAGCCCTGATCGCACTGCTCGCTTTTGCCGCCGTGTCGCCCGCATTCGCCAATGCCGACTTGGCCGCCAAGAAGAACTGCTTGGCCTGCCACGCCGTTGACAAGAAACTGGTCGGCCCCGCCTACAAGGACGTGGCCGCCAAGTACGCGGGCCAGAAGGACGCCGCGGCCAAGCTGGCCGACAAGATCCAGAAGGGTGGCGTCGGCGTCTGGGGCCAGGTGCCGATGCCGGCCAACCCGGTGACCCCGGACGAGGCCAAGCAACTCGCCACCTGGGTGCTGTCGCTCAAGTGACCGGCCTGACCTGAAAGACAAAAGCCCCGCTCGGCGGGGCTTTTTCATTCCGGCGGCTCAGGTCAAGCGTTTTGGTGTTCGCTCACATCGCTACGCGATATGAGCGAACCCCAAACAACTTCGTTGCCAGCGCAACTCAGTTGTTTTCAGACAATTGCTCGAGGATGGCCGGGTTCTCCAGCGTCGAGGTGTCCTGCGTGATGGCCTCGCCCTTGGCGATCGAGCGCAGCAGGCGGCGCATGATCTTGCCCGAGCGGGTCTTGGGCAGGTTGTCGCCGAAGCGGATGTCCTTGGGCTTGGCGATCGGGCCGATCTCCTTGCCGACGTGGTCGCGCAGCTGCTTGGCGATCGCCTTGGCTTCGTCGCCGGTCGGGCGCGGGCGCTTCAGCACGACGAAGGCGCAGATCGCCTCGCCGGTGGTGTCGTCCGGCCGTCCCACGACCGCCGCCTCGGCCACCAGCTCGGTGCAGCTGACCAGCGCCGACTCGATCTCCATCGTGCCCATGCGGTGGCCGGAGACGTTCAGCACGTCGTCGATGCGGCCGGTGATCGTGAAGTAGCCGGTCTTGGCGTCACGGATCGCACCGTCGCCCGCCAGGTAATAGCCCTTGAGTTCGGCCGGGTAGTAGCTCTTCTTGAAGCGCTCGTCGTCACCCCAGATGGTGCGGATCATCGACGGCCACGGCTTCTTGACGACCAGGATGCCGCCCTGGCCGTTCGGCACGTCGTTGCCGGTTTCGTCGACGATGGCCGCGTCGATGCCCGGGAACGGCAGCGTGCACGAGCCCGGCACCTGCGGCGTGGCCCCCGGCAGCGGCGTGATCATGTGGCCGCCGGTCTCGGTCTGCCAGAAGGTGTCGACGATCGGGCAGCGGCTGCCTCCCACGTGCTTGTAGTACCACTCCCAGGCGGCCGGGTTGATCGGCTCACCGACGGTGCCCAGGATGCGCAGCGAGCTCAGGTCGTAGCGGTCCGGGTGCACATCGGCATGGGTTTCGGCGGCCTTGATCAGCGAGCGGATCGCCGTCGGTGCGGTGTAGAAGACCGTCACCTTGTGGTCCTGGATCATCTTCCAGAACCGGCCGGCGTTGGGGTAGGTCGGCACGCCCTCGAAGACGATCTCGGTGCCGCCCAGCGCCAGCGGGCCGTAGGTGATGTAGGTGTGGCCGGTGACCCAGCCGATGTCGGCGGTGCACCAGAAGACGTCGTCGGGCTTCAGGTCGAAGGTCCACTTGGTCGTCAGCGCCGCATGCAGCAGGTAGCCGCCGGTCGAATGCTGGACACCCTTGGGCTTGCCGGTCGAGCCGGAGGTGTAGAGCAGGAACAGCGGGTGCTCGGCCTCGACCCACTCGGGCTCGCAGGTGGTGGGCTGGGTGTCGATCAGATCGGCCATCCACCGGTCGCGGCCCGCGGTCATGGCCACGTCGGCGCCGCTGCGCTTGACGACCAGCACATTCTTCACCGCGTCGCAGCCGCCCAGCGACAGCGCCTCGTCGACGATGGCCTTCAGCGGCAGCTGCTTGCCGCCGCGGATCTGGTGGTCGGCGGTGATCACCGCCTTGGCGCCCGTGTCTTCGATGCGGTCGCGCAGCGACTGGGCCGAGAAGCCCCCGAAGACCACCGAGTGCGTCGCGCCGATGCGGGCGCAGGCCTGCATGGCCGCCACGCCTTCGATCGACATCGAGATGTAGATGACCACCCGGTCGCCCTTGCCGATGCCGATCGCCTTCAGGCCATTGGCGATCTGACAGGTCTTGGCCAGCAGTTGCGAGTAGCTGATGCGACTGACCTCGCCGCCATCCGCCTCGAAGATGATCGCGGTCTTGTCGCCCAGGCCCCGCTCGATGTTGCGGTCCAGGCAGTTGTAGCTGGCGTTCAGCGTGCCGTCCTCGAACCACTTGAAGAACGGCGCATCGCTGTCGTTCAGCACCTTGGTAAAGGGCTTCTTCCAGCTGAGCAGCTCACGCGCCAATCGGCCCCAGTAGCCGGCGTAGTCGGCCTCGGCCTCCTTGCACAAGGCCTGGTACGCGGCCATGCCGGACACGGCGGCCTTGGCGGCCAGCTCGGCGGGCGGTGCGTAGGTCTTCAGCTCTTCACTCATCGGTTGTCTCCTCTAGGGTCCAAACACGCGGCGGCCATGGCGCGCCCTGGGCTGAACTGTCGTCAAATGGTCTGACGAACGGCTTACTCACGGCACCGCCATCGACCGGCACCTGCCATGGCAGGCTTCTACAATGCGCCGCGCCGCTGCAGACCTGAATGTCGCACAACGCCAAGCCACCCATGCAACTCCCCCCGGACAACGCCACGCCGCGCCTGCGCCCCCTGCCGCGGGTCATTTTCGCCAGCCGCTGGCTGCAGCTGCCCCTGTACCTCGGCCTGATCCTGGCCCAGGCGGTGTACGTCTTCCAGTTCTGGGGCGAGCTGATCCACCTGATCGAGGCCGTCTTCGGCAGCAAGGAGGCGCTGGCCACGCTGGTCAACAGCCTGGGCTACAAGGGCACCGCCGTCATCGACCCGGTCACCAGCGCCGTCACCGGCTACGCCCCGATCACCAAGCTCAGCGAGACCATCATCATGCTGGTGGTGCTCGGCCTGATCGACGTGGTGATGATCTCGAACCTGCTGATCATGGTCATCGTCGGCGGCTACGAGACCTTCGTCTCGCGGCTGGACCTCGACAGCCACCCCGACCAGCCGGAGTGGCTGAGCCATGTGAACGCCTCGGTGCTGAAGGTCAAGCTGGCCACCGCGATCATCGGCATCAGCTCGATCCATCTGCTCAAGACCTTCATCAACGCCGACAACTACGCCGAGAAGACGCTGATGTGGCAAACCTTGATCCACATCGCCTTCCTGCTCTCGGCGCTGGCCATCGCCGCGGCCGACCGGGTGATGCCGGCCGCCCAGGGCAAGCACTGAGCGTCAACCGGGCTGGCTGCGGCCGGCCCGCCACAGCACCGCGCTGCCGAGCAGCCCGGACACGATCGAGCCGGCCAGCACGCCGATCTTGACCTGCGCCTCGTAGGCGGCGGGCAGCCCCTCGAAGGCCAGCCCGCCGATGAACAGGCTCATCGTGAAGCCGATGCCGCACAGCACGGCGACGCCGAAGCACTGGGCCCAATTCGCGCCGGCCGGGCGCGCCGCCCCCGCCAGCCGCACCATCAGCCACAGGCTGCCGAACACACCGACGGTCTTGCCCAATACCAGGCCGGCCGCAATGCCCAGCGGCAACGGTGCCAGCAGCGCCGCCGGCGACACCCCCAGCAGCGAAACGCCGGCGTTGGCAAAGGCGAACATCGGCAGGACGCCGAAGGCCACCCAGGGGTGCAGGCCATGCTCGAGGCGCCGCAGCGGCGAACGGCCGGTCGTCTCGTCATGCATCGGCACCGCGAGCGCGGTGGCCACGCCAGCCAGCGTGGCGTGCACGCCCGACTTCAACACGAACAGCCACATCACCAGGCCGATCAGCACATAGGCCTCGGTGCGCATCACGCGGGCCCGGTTCAACGCCGCCAGCGCCAGGCCGCACAGCGCTGCGCCGGCCAGCATCGTGACCGACAGCTGCTCGGTGTAGAACAGCGCGATCACGACGATCGCACCCAGGTCGTCGATGATCGCCACCGCCGTCAGGAAGACCTTCAGCGACACCGGCACGCGCGCGCCGAGCAGCAGCACCACGCCGAGTGCGAACGCGATGTCGGTGGCCGCCGGTATCGCCCAGCCGCGCAGCGTGACGGGCTCGCCGGCGTTCAGCGCCGCGAAGATCAGCGCCGGCACCACCATGCCGCCCAGCGCGGCCACGGCCGGCAGCGCGGCCTGCGCGCCCGTGGAGAGTTCCCCCTCGACGAACTCGCGCTTGATCTCGAGCCCGACGAGGAAGAAGAACACCGCCATCCACAGGTCGTTGACCCACACGACCAGCGGCTTGGCCAGCACCAGCGTGTCGTGGCCGATGCGCAGCTCGCCCGGCGTCAGGCGCCAGGACTCGTAAGCCTCGGCAAGGGGTGAATTGCTGACAATCAGGGCCGCCAACGCCGCCAGCGCCAGCACGATGCCGCCCGCCGACTCGTGGCCCAGAAAGCGCTTGAGCGCCTGCGACACCATGCTCAGAAACCCCCCGGGTAAACTTGGGTTAACCCTAGCCATCGCGATATGTCCATGACCACCATCCGCCAGGCCGACCTCGTCGAATCCGTTGCCAGTGCGCTGCAGTACATCAGCTACTACCACCCGACCGACTACATCGCCCACCTCGCGCGCGCCTACGAGCGCGAGCAGAGTCCGGCGGCCAAGGATGCGATCGCCCAGATCCTGACCAACTCGCGCATGTCGGCCGAAGGCCGCCGCCCGATCTGCCAGGACACCGGCATCGTCAACGTCTTCATGAAGATCGGCATGGACGTGAAGTGGGAAGGCTTCACGGGCTCCATCGCCGATGCCGTCAACGCCGGCGTGCGCCAAGGCTACCTGAACCCGGACAACGTGCTGCGGGCTTCGGTGCTGGCCGACCCGATCTTCGAGCGCAAGAACACCAAGGACAACACCCCGGCCGTGATCCACATGGAGGTGGTGCCGGGCAACACGGTGGAGATCACCGTCGCGGCCAAGGGCGGCGGCAGCGAGAACAAGTCGAAGATGGTCATGCTCAACCCGAGCGACTCGATCGTCGACTGGGTGCTGAAGACGGTGCCGACGATGGGCGCCGGCTGGTGCCCGCCCGGCATGCTGGGCATCGGCGTCGGCGGCACGGCCGAGAAGGCCGTGCTGCTGGCCAAGGAAGCGCTGATGGACGACATCGACATGTACGAGCTGCTGCAGCGCGGCCCGCAGAACAAGCTTGAGGAACTGCGCATCGAGCTGTACGAGAAGGTCAACGCGCTGGGCATCGGCGCCCAAGGGCTGGGCGGCCTGACCACCGTGCTCGACGTGAAGATCAAGACCTACCCGACGCACGCCGCGAGCAAGCCGATCGCGATGATCCCGAACTGCGCCGCGACCCGCCACGCCCACTTCGTGCTCGATGGTTCAGGCGCCGTGCACCTGGATCCGCCCAGCCTGTCGCTCTGGCCCGACGTGCACTGGGCGCCCGACTACAACAAGAGCAAGCGCGTCGACCTGAACGCGCTGACCAAGGCCGAAGTCGCGAGCTGGAAGCCCGGCGACACGCTGCTGCTCAACGGCAAGATGCTGACCGGCCGCGACGCCGCGCACAAGCGCATCGCCGACATGCTCGCCAAGGGCGAGAAGCTGCCGGTTGACTTCACCAACCGCGTCATCTACTACGTCGGCCCGGTCGACCCGGTGCGCGACGAGGTCGTCGGCCC
Organism: Ideonella sp.; assembly: GCF_035254525.1. Classification (GTDB taxonomy): domain Bacteria; phylum Pseudomonadota; class Gammaproteobacteria; order Burkholderiales; family Burkholderiaceae_C; genus Ideonella. Next base: position 15,420 of record NZ_DATFAN010000118.1, read on the forward strand.
GGCCGGCCCGACCACCGCGACGCGCATGGACGGCTTCACCCGCATGATGCTCGAGAAGACCGGGCTGATCGCGATGGTCGGCAAGGCCGAGCGCGGCCCGGTCGCGATCGAGGCGATCAAGGACAACCAGAGCGCCTACCTGATGGCCGTCGGCGGCGCGGCCTACCTCGTCTCCAAGGCCATCAAGGCGGCCAAGGTCGTCGGCTTCGCCGACTTGGGCATGGAAGCGATCTACGAGTTCGACGTGGTCGACATGCCGGTCACGGTGGCGGTCGATGCCGGCGGCACCAGCGCCCACATCACGGGCCCCAAGGAGTGGCAGGCGAAGATCGGCAAGATCCCGGTCGCCACGGCCTGACGCCTGGCGCTCAGGCCGAGCGCACCACCCGCTGCGGGAAGGGAATCTCGACCCCTTCCCGCTCCAGGCAGGCCAGGATCGCCAGGTTGACATCCGAGCGGGCGCCACCGATGCCGTTCTCGGGGTCGACGATCCAGAAGTTGACCGACAGCTCCAGGCCGTCGGCGGCGAACGACGACAGCTGCACGACCGGCCCCGGATCCCGCAGCACGCGCGGCACCTGGCTCACCGCATCGGCCAGCAGCGGTGCGAGCCGCGCCAGCTCGGTCCCGTAGGCCACCTGCACCGTCGTCGACACCAGCACCCTCGG
>NZ_DATFAN010000119.1:0-70531 GCF_035254525.1 Ideonella sp.
TGCCTGGGAACGCGGGCGAACCATTCAGGGTAGAGCGCCAGGCCCTGGTCGGGGGAATGCAGCCACTCACCGAAGAGGGAGGCCGGCAGCTCGGGCGTCCCCCAACGCGCGCGCCAGCGTTCCAGGCCGGGGCGCGCCATGGGTTCGAGCTTCCAGCGATCAAGCATGTTCCAGAACATCGGGCGCCATGCTTGGGGCGTCCAGTGCGGCACACGCCACGGCCCAACAAACATGGGGTCCTCGGTGCTGCGAAGACCCATTGGCGCGGTATAGCCCGACACGAGCCGGATCCGATCCGGCCAGCGCTCGCGGGCGAAGCGGGCGCCGGCGGCCATGGGGGTGGCCAGCACGGTCAGGCGGGCATCGTTTTCGCTGCCGGAAGCCAACTCGCCAAGCGCCTCGCAGGTGGCCTCTATCGCTGGGACGGCCAAATGGCGCCACAGCACGCCGAAACCGTGCAACGAGTGCCACAACAGCGGATGTTCCAGCGTCTTGCGGTGCTCCACGCCACCCACCACGGCCCGGAAGTCGACCCCTTCAGCCCTCACCTGGGCTTCGTACGGTGCCTGGCTGAGTAGCGTGACATGGTGCCCCCGAGCGACAAGCGCCTTGGCGATCGCAAGAAATGGGTACAGATCGCCCGTACTGCCCAGGGCTACGACGGCGAACCTCATCGCCGTGGTCCGCCAAGACACTGGAAGTCGGTGAAGCTGGCGACCCCGGGTTGGGCCGCGAAGCGCTCGGACAAGCGCTGCGGGCCGGCACTGATTTCGAAGTAGTCGTAGTTGCCGGGCCGTTCGACTGCCATCAGGTACTGGAAGTGGCAACGGTATTTGTCGCGGCGCACGGCACGGTAGGTCTCGGGACTGAAGCAACGCGCGAATCGCGGGGACACCCGCTTGGGGCCGGCAAGGGTTCTCTCGGTGTCGGGCCGGCCGTCCTCACACACTTCGGTCGGGTCGACCAGCGCGAAGCAGCATCCGTCCGGTGGCGCGGTGACGTCGATCCAGGTGAGCTCGGCGGTGCCGCGCAGGCGGGCGAGCTCGCGCCGGAAGCCGACCGCCTCGGCTTGGTAACTCAGCAGAGGAATGCACTGGCCAAGTGTCAACAGTGCGACCGACGCCCGGTGCCTGAGCAGTGCCGCGTCGAGCTCGAGCGCTCGGGCGACGACGCTGGCCGCCAGCATCGCGCCGGAGCTGTGGCCGACCACCAGCACCTCATCCACGTCCGGCCTTGCTGCGCACTCGCATAGCTGGGCGGCGAAGCTGTCGAGCCGCGCCTGCAGTTCTGGCAGGCCGTCGCGAGCCTGCCGCAAGACCACGCTGGCACTGCGCATGAGCCAGGCCATCTGCACGCGCGCCTGGGCGCGCCGGGCCCAGGCTGCCAGGCCGGCGCAGCCGAGCACGAAGACGGCCCCGCCGACCCACGTGCCCGCGACGCCGGCGAGCAGGGTGCCGGCTGCGCCCAGCACGAAAACGCCGCCGACGCATGCCAGCAGCAGCGCGGCAGGCAGCGTCAACGCCAGGAACGCCGGCCAACTCGTCTGCAGGATGCGCCACAGCGACCCATTGACCAGCAGCCGCGCGGTCGTCGCAAGTGTCACACCGAGCAGGCGCCACTGGCCCCGCGGCCAGTGTGCACGCACGATGTCGTCCCAGCGCAAGAACTCGTAGCGCGTGTGGACGGATGCGCCGTCATCGGCCGCGCACCACTCGATGTCCCACGCGGCATTGGGGCCCGCCCGCTCGCGCGGCCCGACGGTGAGGCGATAGCGGCTCACCTGTGCCTGCAGCGCGGCCTGCTCGGCATACAGCGCGTGGTAGTGAGAAGGCCCCTGGGGATCGAAGCCGCTGAGATAGAGCACATGCCGGCGTCGTACCGGGCCACGTGCGGGGCGCCCGGCTGGCGGGGCGGCGTTCGGCAGCGGCGCCATCAGAAGATGGTCTGCTTGTGCAGCCCCTTGGCCAGCATCAGGTCGACGATCGGTTGCTCGCGCTTGTTCGCGCGGCGGCAATGGCCAGGCTGAAAGCGGTCGGTCAGCCAGATCACGCTGCGTGCCCAGCGGCTGCGCTCACGCGCGCGCCAGGCGTGCGACGAGACCGACTCCCAGGCGTAGCCGTTGAAGATCGTGGCATTGACGAAATGGTCGAGTGCGCGCACGCCCGCGCGGCCGCGCGCAGTCGGGCCGCCCAGACCGATCACCACCAGCAACAGGTAGCCGGCAATGGCCATGGGCACGATTGCCGTCATCACCAGGAAACCCGCCATCCGCTCCTTCATCGGCCCTCACCACCGTGACGCTGGAACACCCGCAGCCGGATGCCATTCTCGGCCCGAATGGTGAGGCGGCCGACGGGCTCGGGAACATGCCCGGGCACGGGCTCGAACCGGAAATCGCGCGCCAGGGTCGCGAGGATCAGCGCGGCCTCCTGTTGGGCGAACGCCGCGCCGATGCACACGCGCGGCCCCATGCCGAAGGGCAGATAGGCGCGGCGCAGCGACTCGCGCGCCGGCAGCGCATCGTCGGCCGGCCCGATCGCGCCGGTCGACTCGTCATAGCGGTCCGGGTCGAACTCGTCGGGCCGGGCCCACAGGGCGCGGTGCCGGTGAATCAGCCAAGGCGACACGACCACCGAGGCGTGCGCCGCCAGCCGCTTGTCGCGCATCGTGCAGGCGGCCGACGACTCGCGGGCGAGGAAGCCGACCGGTGGGAACAGCCGCAATGCCTCGCGGAAAACGTTGCGCGCGAGTGTCAGCTCCTTCAAGGCCCCGGGATCACCGCACTGCGGGTCGAACCGCTCGCGCGCTTCTTCGTGCAGGCGCTGCTGCACGTCTTGCGCGTTCGCCAGCAGGTGCAGGGCCCAGGACAGCGCGCTGGCCGAGGTCTCGTGGCCGGCCAGGAAGAGCATCGCGACCTGGTCGACCAGTTCGTCGAAGGAGAAGCCTTCGCCGCTGCGTTCGTCGCGCACGCGCAGCAGGGTGGCGAGGATGTCGCCTTCCTGCGCGGCCGCCCCGGCGCGCGCGGCATCGAAGCGCGGGCGGATCAGCGCCGCCAGCAGCGTGCGGATCTCGGCCGCCGCGTGGCGGCTGCGCCGGATCTGCCACCAGGGCCGAAGCCAACGCAAGCCGAAGAAGGCCGGCATCATCAGCCGCGGTGCCAGGGCCTGGTAGCGCGCGAACGCCTCGAAGATCTGGTGAGCCGCGGCGCTGTCCAGCGGCTGCGACAGGATCGTGCGCAGGATGATGTCGGCCGCGACGTGGGTCATCTCGATCTCGACGTCGTGCTCGGCACCGTCGGGCACGCGCTTCAGGCGCTCGGCCATCGCCTCGGCTGCCTCGCGCATGCGGCCGAACACGTGCCGGATGCGAGCCGCTTCGAACGACGGCTCCATCAACGCGCGTTGACGCCGCCAGACCTCGCCGTTGGTCGTGAAGATGCTGTCGCCAAGCAGCGGCCGCAGGGCATCGCCGAGCATCGCATGCTTCGGGAACGCCGCCGCCTCGTCGACCATCACGCGGCGCACCAGCGATGGCTCGTTGACCATGTACAGGTCGACGCCGGGCAGGTGCACCTCGCCCAGCTTCATGTGGTAGCTGCGCTCGTACAGCGCGTCGAGCCACGAGCGGCGCTTGCTGAGAAACATCTGCCAGGGCGATGGACGGCGCGCCTGGGGCTTCGGGTAGTGCGGACAGAAGCGGGGCTCGCTCATGGGTGGGCTTCCGGGGCGGGCGGATGGGCTTCGCGCAAGGTCTGCGGCCCGGCGGTCAGCGCGAGCAGATCGTAGCGGCCAGCCCGGTCGGCAGGCTTGAGGTACTGCATGTGCAAGGCCAGGCGGTTGCGGCGCAGCGCGCGGTAGCGCGCCGGGTCGAGAATCTTCGGAAAACGCGGCGACAGGCGGTGCAGCAGCGCGCGGCCAGGGCGAAGCCAGGGCGTGATGCGGCCGCAGGCCGCCCAGTCCGCCGGCGCGGTGTAGTCGACCCAGACGAGTTGCTCGTGCGCAGTCAAGGCGTCGAGCTCGTCGCGCAGGGGCTGCGCGGTACGGAAGAAGTACACCAGCGGCGTGCAGTGCCCCAGCGTCAGCAACGCGATCTGCGGGCCCTGTCGGCCCAGCGACGGGCTCTGCGCCAGTGCGCGGGCGACGGCGCTGGCGGCGAGCGTCGCACCCGTGCTGTGGCCCACGACAAGCAGCTCGCTCGCTTCTGGTGACTCTTGCGCCGCCTGCAGGATCAGCGCCGCCATCGCGTCGATGCGTGCATCGAGCCCCCCAATGCGGCCCTGTGCCTGCGCGTGGGAGAAGCCGTACAGGCGCGTCAGCCAGTCGGTGCCCAGCCGGTGCGACAGATGTGCCCAGCTCCATGCGCCGCCGGCGACCGCGGCCAGCCCTACGCCGGCCGGCGCCACCGCCGGCCACGCAGCCGGCAGCATGCCGATCGCCCCGCCTGCCAGCACGGCCCACAGCAGGGTCCAGGCGCAGAGCACGGCCAGCGGAAACGTGACGAACATCCAGTTCTCGCGCGAACCGCGCCAGACCCGGCCGAAGAAGCCCTGGAGGAAGCCGTCGACGTAGAAGAGCCAGTGGTCGCGCCAGACGGTGCGCACACTGCGGGCCCAGTGCGCTCGCACGATATCGTCCCAGCGCAGCAGGGTGTAGCGGGTGTGCAGCGCCGGTCGGCCGCCGTCGCGCGGCCAATGCACGTCCCATTCGTCGGCCCAGTCGGACAGGTGCCGGCGCGGGCCGACCTCGACCGGTGCGCCGCCCGCCCCCTGCGCGCCGGGCGGGCGGTGGCGGGCGAGGGCTCGGTAGAGGTGGTGGTAGTAGCGTGGGGTCTTCGGGTCGAAGCCCGCGATGAAGAACACGCGCCGATGCAAGTGCATGCGCTGATTGTGGCCGGGGCGATCAGCGGTTCGCGGTGGCGAGCCGCACGAGGGCACCGTCGGCCTGCAGGAGACCGTCATCAACCAGTCCCTCGACCAGCGTCCGGGCCCAGCGCTCCGGCGGCAGCGGGCTGCGGCCCGCACGGGCGGTCAGCGCGAAGATCGGTGTCGCGGCCAGCCAGCGCTCGAGTTCGGCGCGCTCGCGTTGCCGATGCTCCATCATGTGGAACATCACCAGCGCGCGGGCCGCGTGCTGGGCGTGGCGAGCCGGATCCTTCTCGAAGGCATCGAGCCGGCGCCGGCTCGCGGCGAGCGCGGCGGTGGCGTCGCCGAACACCGCACCATGGCCCGGGATCACGATCCGGGGGGCGAGCGACTCGATCAGGGCCAGCGTGCGCCGGGTCGGGCCGAAACCGTCCTGGCCGAACAGTTCCGGGAAGATGATCGCCAACCGGTCCTCCCACAGTGCGTCGCCGGAGATCAGCGTGCGGGTCTGCGGCTCGAACAGCAGCACCGCCTCGGGGTCGTGGCCTGGCGCGGCATGCACCTGCCACTCGGCCGCCCCGAGGTGAATCGTCGAGCCGGGGGCGATCGCGCCGTCGACGCGAAAGCGCTCGCAGCGCTGGCCCGTTGCGCGGTAGCTCAGACGCGCCTCGTCCCAGGCCCGCGCGGCGTCGAGCGAGGGCACGGGCACGAAGGTCTCTGCCGGGTGATGCGCCTGCAGCGCCCGGTTGCCGCCGCAGTGGTCGGAGTGCAAGTGGGTGTTGACGATGCGGGCCAGCGGCTGGCCGGCCAGCGCGCGCTCGACCAGCGCCAGCGTCATCTCGGCGTGGCGTGAATAGCCCGTGTCGACGACGGTGGCCGGCGCCTGCGGCCCCGCCGCGCCGAAGACGATCTGGTTGGCCGAGAGCCAGTCGCGTTGCAGGAACTGTGCGCCCAGGCCACGCAGGATGCCTGCGAACTCGCCGGTCATGCCCCGGGCGAGCGCAGCTCGCGCCGCAACACCTTGCCGACGTTGGACTTGGGCAGCTCTTCGCGGAACTCGATCACCTTGGGGCGCTTGTAGGCGGTGAAGTTGTCGCGGCACCAGGCGGCGACATCCTCTTCATTCAGGGTCAGGTCCTTCTTCACGACGAACAGCTTGACCGCCTCGCCCGAGCGTGCGTCGGGGATGCCGACCGCCGCGCATTCGAGCACACCGGGGTGCAGGTTGACGACCTGCTCGATCTCGGTCGGATAGACGTTGAAGCCGGACACCAGGATCATGTCCTTCTTGCGGTCGACGATGCGCACCTGCCCGCGCTCGTCCATGATGCCGATGTCGCCGCTGCGGAAGAAGCCGTCGGGGTACATGACCAGCGCGGTTTCGTCGGGCCGTTTCCAGTAGCCGGCCATCACCTGCGGCCCGCGGATGCAGATCTCGCCCGGGGTGCCGAAGGGCAGGTCGCGCCCCTCGTCGTCGCGGATCACGATGTCGGTCGACGGCACCGGCATGCCGATCGTGCCGCTGAACTCGCGCACGTCCAGCCGGTTGCTGGTGGCCACCGGCGAGGTCTCGGACAGGCCGTAGCCCTCGACCACCGGGCAGCCGGTGATCTTCAACCACCTCTCGGCAGTGGCCTGCTGCACCGCCATGCCACCGCCGTTGCTGACGACCAGCTCGGAGAAATCCAGCCGCGCGAACTCGGGCTCGTTGACCAGTGCGTTGAACAGCGTGTTGACGGCCGGGAACATGTTGACCCGGTGTTCGCCGAGCGTCTTGATGAGCCCCGGGATGTCGCGCGGGTTGGGGATCAGCAGGTTGGCCATGCCCATGCGGGCGCCGAACATGTAGCAGATCGTCAGCGCGAAGATGTGGTACAGCGGCAGCGCGCAGACGATGGTCAGTGGACGGTCGCCGAGCTTGCCGAGCATCGGGGCGAACCAAGCCTCGGACTGCAGGATGTTGGCCACGACATTGCGGTGCAGCAAGGTCGCTCCCTTGGACACCCCGGTGGTGCCGCCGGTGTATTGCAGGAAGGCCACGTCGTCCGGCCCGATCGCGACCGGCCTCAGGCTCATGCGCGTGCCATCGGCGATCGCCATGTTGAAGCGGGTCACGCTGCGGCCTTCGCCCATCGGCAGCTCGTACTCGGGCACCATCTTTTTCAGGTGGCGTACCGCGAAGTTGACGAACTGGCCTTTCCAGAAGCCGAGCAGGTCGCCCATGCTGGCGAGCACGACGTGGCGCACGTCGGTGCCCGCGATGGCTTCTTCCAGCGTGTGGGCGAAGTTCTCGAGCACGATGATGGCGCGCGCGCCGCTGTCCTTGAGCTGGTGCGTCAGCTCGCGGGCGGTGTAGAGCGGGTTGACGTTGACCACCACACAGCCCGCGCGCAGCACCGCGCCGATCGCGACCATGTACTGCGGCAGGTTCGGCATCATCAGCGCGACCCGGTCACCCTTGGCCAGGCCCTTGGCCTGCAGCCAGGCGGCGAGCGCGTGCGAGAGCTCGTCGATTTCGCGATAGCGCAGCCGGCTGCCCAGGCAGACGGCCGCATCGCGCGAGGCATGCAGGCGCCAGGCCTCATCGAGCAGCGCGACCAGCGACGGATAGCGCGCGACGTCCACACGCGCCGGAACGCCGGCCGGGTAGTGCGCCAACCAGGGGCGGGGCAGATCGGCCGACGGGGGGTGGGCAAGGCCGGGAGCGGTGTCGACGGCGCGGGCCATGGCGAATTCGGTCACGGGTGTTCCAGGTGCAGAAGTGGCGTTGCGCAAGAGAAGGGGCCGCCCGATGCTGCGGGCGCCGGGCCGCCTGCGGCTATGGTAGTTGTCCTAGCGTCGCGGGCTCGGCTGTCGCGCCGGTGACGGGCGGCGTGTCGAACAGGGCTTGCATCAGGGCGCGCTCACGGCGTTCGATCAGGCCCAGGAACTCGTTGGCACCGCCGGGGGCGCGGCTCATCTCGCCGAAGGTGTCGAAGCCGCGCTCGAGAAAGGCCTGCAACGACGCGAGGCCCGCCGCCCGGGCCGGGCCACGCATCAGGCGCAGGCTGTGGCGCAGCAGACGGTTGCGGGTGTAGTGCTCGAGCTGCCGGCCGAGCGCCAGCACGAGGTCGATCTGGCGCGCGCGGTCGGCCGGCCGGCCCGTGGCCTGCCAGGCGCGGCGGTACGCCAGCGCATCGATGCGCTCGCTCGGCAGCGCGCGCGCCATCTGGCCGTCCATCGATTCGGACAGCGCGTGCAGTTCCGCCAATGCGTCGACGGTGCTGATGACTTCCGCCGGGAACAACCGCACCAGAGCCGGCACGATGCGGGCGAACTGGGCGTCGCGCTCGGCGAAATCCTGCGGGCCGTAGAGGTCGTCGAGAAAGAAGCGGGCCGCGGACGCATAACGCGCGTCAGCCAGAAGATCGGCATGGCTGCGCGCGAAGCGCTCGCCCTGGTAGGCCTTCAGCGCGAGGACCCTGGCGGCCCAGGCGGGGTCGGCGCCACGCGAGCGCCGCTCGGCCTCGACCTGCTGCAGGTGGCCGAGGATGCTGGCGGCCGGATCCGGCTCGGCGGAGGAGCGATGGGCCATGATGGGTCGAGACTAGCGCATGCCGGCGCCGTTTCCGCGCTGCGGCTAGTGGCTCGGCTCTAGCACCGGCCTGAAGAGGGCGGCGATTTCGGTGCCACACTGGCCCGATGCTCCCGGCCACCGTGACCGCCTGACCATGCTCGCGCGACTGCAGCAGGCGCTGGTGCTCGGCTGGCTCGTGGCGCTGGTGGCGGCCGGCGTGTGGCCGTGGCGCGCAGGCCACCCGGGCTGGGCGGTCGCCGCTGTCGCGCTGGTGCTGGTCAGCCACGCCTTGTGGCTGGGTGTGACTTTCGCGCTGATGCGCTGGCGCAACCGCCGCGACCCGGCGCCGCCCGCGAGTCGGGCACAGTGGCTCGCGGCCTGGTGGGGCGAGGTGCGCGCCGCACCGCGCGTCTTCGGCTGGCGACAGCCGTTTCGTTCGTGGGCCGAGCCGGATTTCGTGCCGGCCGAGGCGCCCGGCCGCCGCGGCGTCGTGCTGGTCCATGGCTTCGTCTGCAACCGCGGGTTGTGGACGCCCTGGCTGACGCGGTTGCGCGTGGCCGGCGTTCCCTTTGTCGCGGTGAACCTCGAGCCGGTGTTCGGGTCGATCGACGACTACGTGCCGATCGTCGAGGCGGCGGTGCGGCGCCTCGAGCAGACGACCGGCGAGCGGCCGATTCTTGTCGGCCACAGCATGGGCGGGCTGGCGATCCGGGCCTGGCTGGCCCGGTACGACGCCGATGCGCGGGTGGCCGGCGTGATCACGATCGGCACGCCGCACCGGGGCACCTGGCTGGCGAGCCTGGCGCACCTTGGCATCAATGCGCAGCAGATGCGCCCGGGCAGCGATTGGCTGCGCGCCCTCGAAGCGGCCGAGCCGGCGGCGCGCCGTGCGCGCCTGCTGTGCCTGTACAGCCACACCGACAACATCGTGTTTCCGGCCTCGAATGCGCTGCTGCCCGGCGCGCGGCGGCAGCACGTGGCGGCGACGGCCCATATCGAGCTCGTGCACCGCCCCGAGGTGATGGCGCCGCTGTGGCAGGCGCTGGGCCGCTAGCTGTCGAGCTCGTGCAGCAGCGCCTCGGTGGGCGCGACGCCCATGTTGAGCAGCTGTGCGATGTCGCGCACGTCGTCAGGCAGGGCCGCGTTGTCCCAGCTGCGCGCCGTGTGACGCGCCAGCCGGATCGCCAGCATCACGTTGCGGACCTGGCTCGCGCTTTCCTGCCGGTCGTCGGTGATGCGCACCAGCAACTCGGGCAGGCGCCAGGCCAGCATCAGCGCATGCTGGATGTCGGCCAGCGGCACGCCCAGCAGCGCGCGCTGGGCCACGCTGCTACGCAAGGTCGGGTCGGCCTTCTGGCGGTAGGTGATGTCCAGCGCCAGGTGCGGCGCGTGCAGCCACAGCAACATCTCGGCGAAATCGTGCAGCAGCGTCGCCTCGTGGATCACGGGCGCGTCGTGGTCGAAGCGGTGCACGGCGAAGCCGAGCGCGAACTTGGCGGCGCGGTGGGCGCGCCGGATCACCTCGCGCAGGCCCTCCAGCGCCTCGGGCTGGCCCTGCAGGTGCGCTTCGATCGTCGGCTGCGGGCCGAAATCACGGAAGAACGGGGTGATGCCGATCAGCACCAAGGCCTGCTGCGCGGTTTCGACGTCGGTGGCGTGACGGTGACGCGGCAGCGCGGCCGTATAGGCCAGGAGCTTGAGCGTCATCAGCGGGTCGGCCGCGATGATCTCGGCCAGCATGCGCGCGTCGACGGCATCCTCGTTCGCCCGCAGGTCTTCGATCGCGGCAGCGGTGGGGGCCTGCACCGGGATCTCGGCCAACTGGAAGTAGCGCACCCAGCCAACCACATCCATCGGGGTGCGGCGAGGGGGGAACAGGGGCGTGTCGGGTGCGTTCATGGGCCGAAGGCCGGCGGCTCGGGGCCTGCCGGCCTTCGGTATATCGGCCATCCGGTGGCGGGCTTGAGCCGCCACCAGCGGCATCGGTCACAGCCGGCCGACGTCGAGGCGGCCGACGTATTCGCCGTTGACGAACAGCGCGCCTTCGGGCGCGCCGGCCTCGGCGCAGTACTCCACCTCGGGCAGCGGGCCGGGCTCGGCCGGGCGGGCCGCGGGGGCGGCGAGCTGGCGTGCGGCCCAGGCGAGCCAGGCGCCGGCACGGCGCAACTGGCGGGCGGCCAGGCGGCGGGCGGGGTGTTGCGCGGCGGCGGGGCGCCAGGGCACGGGGCCGCGGGCGGCCTGGGGAACGTAGAGCGGGCGGTACATGGTCGTGATCTCCGGGTCAGGCACCGCGCGGTCGAGGCAGGCGGTGCTGGTGGGGGCGGTTCAGGGGCCGTGTTGTTCGGCGCCGGCGTGGAACAACTCGCGTCGCAGGGCCTGGCGGCCTTGCTGGCGCTGGGCCTTTCGGCCGGCCTGGTGGCTGCCGGCGCGGCGTAGCCGCGACGGAACCACGATCGGATTGCGCGGCTTGGGCGAGGTGACGACGAGCTTCATGAAGAACTCCTGGGGCAACGGTTTTCGGGACGGCCAATGCAAACGGCCCGGGGGTGTGAACCAACCCGGGCCGTGGGGTGCTGCTGCCGCCGAAGGCGGTGAACCTTCAGCGTGAGCGGCGGCGGTGGGCGGGTGGGCGCTCGACCCCAGCCTGGGAAGCGGCCGGCAGGCCGACTCGGCGGGCGGGGATCGCCTTCGTGTACAGCAGCATCAACAGTCCTGGTGGGGTTGGGGACCGGTCGAACAGCAGGGTGACCGGGGCGGGGTGGCGCAATGATAAACGAGTGATTATCTTGCGCAAGTACTTTTTATCACTTGAGCATCCCCAAGGCAGGGGACGCCCGGCCCGGCCCGGCGATCTCAACGCTTTTTCTTCAGCGGGGCGACGCCGCTCTGGCTCTGCAGCCACAGGGTGCGCAGATCGTCGGCCGGGGCCGGCTTGGTCGCGCTTGGCTGGCCGGGGGGCAGGGCCGGCGCGCGTGCGGCCGCGGGCAGGGCCGGTGTGACGCCGGCCACGGGCGGCATCAGCACCTCGCCCAGCAGGTCGAGCAAGCGGGTGCGCGCGCGCTGCGGGTGGCGCCGGTAGTAGGTCAGTACCAGGCCGACGATGAAGCGCTCGTCGTCGTCCTGTGGCAGCGGCGCGTCGGCGTTCGCCTCGGGGGCGGCGGCGCCCAGGGCGGCCCGGCCGCCGCCTTGCGGCTGGTCCATCCAGCCATAGGGCTTGTGGCAACACTGCTCGAACTGGCGCGCCAGGCGCTCGCCGATCTGGCGCGAGCGACCCTTGATCTGGCTCCAATAGCTGGGTTGGATCTGCAGGCGTTCGGCGAATCGCCGTTCGAGGCCGCGCAGCGTGGCGGCGTCCGGGTGCTTGACGGTGGCGCGAACGAATTCGTCGAACAACAACAAGGCGTTGTCGAGCCGAACCGCCGCCACGTCGCGGGGAAACTCCATGGCCCCGATGATAAAGCCCCGTTGCCCACCCGGCGGGCTGGACTGGCCGGCCCGCCGTCCCCGGCCCCGCTATTCTTCGGTCGGCGTGACCTTGTGCTGGCTCATCAGCTGCTGCTGCACGGTGGGCGGGACGGCCTCGTAGTGCGACAGGCTCAGCGTGTAGCGCCCCTGGCCGCTGGTCAGTGCATTGAGCCGGCTCTGGTAGCTCATCAGCTCGGCCAGCGGCGCCTGCGCCCGCACCAGCATCTGGCCGGCCATCTGCGCGTCGGTGCCGGCCACCTGGGCGCGGCGTGACGACAGGTCGCCGGTGATGTCGCCGGTCGAGGACTCGGGCGCGGTGATCTCGACGTTGACGATCGGCTCCAGCACGATCGGCCGCGCTTCCAGGACCGCATTGACGACCGCCTTGCGGCCGGCGGTGACGAAGGCGATTTCCTTGCTGTCCACGCTGTGGCTCTTGCCGTCGTGCACGGTGACCTTGATGTCGACCACCGAGTAGCCGGCGATCACGCCGGCCGCCAGGGCCTCGCGCACGCCTTTCTCGACCGCCGGGATGAAGGTGTTCGGGATCGCGCCGCCCTTGACCTCGTCGGCGAACTGGAAGCCGCTGCCGCGCGGCAGCGGCTCGACGCGCAGGAACACCTCGCCGAACTGGCCGGCGCCGCCGGTCTGCTTCTTGTGGCGGTGATGCCCTTCGGCCTTGCCGGTGATCGTCTCGCGATAGGCCACGCGCGGCGGGCGGGTGTTGACCTCGAAGCGGTGCACGTCGCGCAGCCGGTCCAGCAGGATGCGCAGGTGCAGGTCGCCCAGGCCGTTGACGATGGTCTCGTTGGTGGCGGCGACGTGCTCGACCTTCAGACAGGGGTCTTCGTCGACCAGCTTCTGCAGGATCTCCCACATGCGCTGCTCGTCGCCGTGCCGCTTGGGCTCGATCGCCAGGCCGTGCACCGGCACCGGGAAGTTCAGCGGCGCGAGGTGGATGTGGTCGTCCTCGGCGGCGTCGTGCAGCACCGCGTCGAAGTGCAGTGCGTCGACCTTCGCGACGGCGCAGATGTCGCCCGGCACCGCGCGCTGGATCTCGACGTGGTCCTTGCCCTGCAGCATGAACAGGTGCCCCACCTTGAACGGCTTGCGGCCATCGCCGACGTACAGCAGGCTGTTCGGTGTCACCGTGCCCTGGTGCACGCGGAACACGCCCATCTTGCCGACGTAGGGATCGACCGTGACCTTGAAGACGTGGGCCAGCACGTGCAGGTCGGGGTCGGGCCTGGCGTGCATGGGCTGCGCATCGGCGCCTTCCCCGCGCAGGAAATCGGGCGGGTTGCCCTCCGTCGGGTTGGGCAGCAGCCGCACGATCACGTCGAGCAGTTCCTTCACGCCGGCGCCCGAGCGCGCGGAGACGAAGCACACCGGGATCAGGTGGCCCTGGCGCAGTGCTTCTTCGAGCGGGGCGTGCAGTTCGCTGGCATCGACATCGCCGTCGTTCAAGTAGCGCTCGACGAAGTCGGCGTCGACCTCGACCACCTGCTCGACCAGCGCCCGGTGCGCCGCCTCGACCGACGAGAAATCGGCCGCCCCTTCGCGGTTGTAGAAACAATCGACCACCGCGGTGCCCCCGGCCGCGGGCAGGTTCAGCGGCAGGCATTCCTTGCCGAAGGCGGCCTGGATCTGCGCCAGCAGGCCGGCCAGATCCACCCCCGGCGCGTCAATCTTGTTGACGATGATGAGGCGATCGAGGTGGCGCTCGGCAGCGTGCTGCATCATGCGCAGCGCCATCGGCTCGATGCCGGTCGCGGCGTTGATCACGACCGCCGCGGTCTCGACCGCCTCGAGCGCCGGCAGCGACTGGCCGACGAAATCGGGCGCGCCCGGCGTGTCGATGAAGTGGATGCGGGTGTCGGCGTGCACCAGGTGCATCACCGAGGAGTTCAGCGAGTGCTGCAGCCGGCGTTCGAGCGGATCGTGGTCGCTGACCGTGGTGCCGCGCTCGAGGGTGCCCGCGGTGCCGATCATGCCGGCCTTGACGAGCATCGCCTCGGCGAGCGATGTCTTTCCCGCGGCGGCCGGCCCGACCAGCGCAAGGGTTCGGATGCCGGCTATCACCGCGGCACCGGCGGCCGAGGCCCCGGCCGCCGGAAGATCTGGGCTTGACATGGTGGCTCTCCTCTTGAGTCGACGAAGGGCCGCTCCCGAGTCGACTCAACCCCCTCGGGGGGCCTGCGCGAAGCGGCAGGTCAGGAGGCCCACGGTTCACCTGTCGCCGCACGAAGGCACCGCAGGTGGGGCGGGCCGTTCAGTAAAGCCAGCCTACGCCTGCGTCCGGCCCGCCGCAAGCCCCGCGATCAAGCGGGGCCGATGCGCCGGGCGAGGCCGCGCAGCGCGACCCACAGGCCGAGCGCGATGAGCGCCATCGCGCCGGCCTGCGCGGGGCTCGCAGGGGCCATGTGGAACAGCGCCGACACCGGCGGCACGCCCAGCAGCAGCACGAGGCCCAGCAGCACGGCGGCCAGCGCGACCTGCCAGGCCCGGTTGTCGCCACCGAGCAGCGTACGCAACGAGGAGGCACCGGGCCGCAGCGAGGCGGCGATCAGCGCCAGGTTGCCGGCCAGCAGCAGGCCGAAGGCCAGGCCGCGGGTGGCCGGCTCGCTCCAGCCCGCCTGATGCGCCCACAGGGCAGCAGCGGCGACGGTGGCGAAGACCATCACGCCCAGGCCCATGCTGCCGAAGAGCAGACGGCGCCCCAGCAGCGCGGAGCGCGCGGGCCGTGGCGGGCGCTGCATGATGCGCGGGTCCTCCGGCTCCAGCTCGAAGACGACCGAACAGGTCGGGTCGATCAGCAATTCCAGCAGCGCGATGTGCGCCGGCAGCAACAGCAGGGGCCAGCCGGCCAGCACCGCCAGCAGCGCAAGCCCCGCCACCGGCACGTGCACCGCGACCACGAAACCGAGGGCGCGCCGCAGGTTGTCGTCGAGCCGGCGGCCCATGCGCACGGCACGCACGATCGAGCCGAAGTCGTCATCGGCGATCACGATGTCGGCCGCCTCGCGCGCCACGTCGGTTCCGCGGCCGCCCATGGCCACGCCGATGTCGGCGGCCTTCAGCGCCGGGGCGTCGTTGACGCCGTCGCCGCTCATCGCCACCACCTCGCCGCCGGCTTGAAGCGCGCGCACGATGCGCAGCTTGTGGCCCGGCACGGCGCGGGCGACGATCGTGCTGCCGCGCAGGCGCTCGGCCAGCGCCACGTCGTCGAGGAGGTCGATCTCGGCGCCGGTCAGCACGGCGACATCGGCATCGAAGCCGGCCTGCGCGCCGATCGAGCGCGCCGTCGCGGGGTGGTCGCCGGTGATCATCACCACCCGCAGGCCGGCGCTGCGGCACTCGGCCAGCGCGGCCGGCACGTTCTCGCGCACCGGGTCGGCCAGCGCGATCAGGCCGAGGAAACGGTAGGCATAGGCGTGCTGGCCGCCGGCCGCCGCGGTGTCGGGTGGCACGGGCTGCTCGCCGTGCAGCGCCTCGGCCTCGGCCACGCCCAGCACGCGCAGGCCATCGGCGGCCAGCTCGGCGACCGCGGCCGCCAGTGCCGAGCGCGGCGCTGCATCCAGGTGGCACAGCTCGGCGATCGCCTCCGGCGCGCCCTTGGCCATGACCACGCAGCGGCCATCGGTCGATTGCCAGACGCGTGACATCGCGAGCAGCTGCGGCGCCAGTGCGTACTCCCGGCGCAGCGAGCGACGATCCATGCCAGGCTCGCCGGGCGCGCCCGCCAGCGCCCGGATGGCGCGCTCCATCGGGTCGGCCGAGTCCACCGGCGTGGCCTGCAGGGCCGTGTCGACCAGGCGCGCGGTCGCCGGGTCGGCGGCGCCCGGCGCATGACGCGGCAGGCGCAGGCTGCCGTCGGCGTCGAGCTCGGCCGGCACCAGGGCCTGCACCCGCATGCGGTTCTCGGTCAGGGTGCCGGTCTTGTCGACGCACAGCACGGTCGCGGCGCCCAGCGTCTCCAGCGCGGCGATGCGGCGCGTCAGCACCTGGTGCCGGCTCATGCGCCAGGCGCCCAGCGCCATGAACACCGTCAGCACGACCGGGAACTCCTCGGGCAGCATGCCCATCGCGAGCGCCATGCCGGCCAACAAGGCACCGAGCCAGTCGCCCCGGCCCGTGCCGTAGACGACCACGACGGTCAGGCAGACCACGAGCGCCAGCAGGGCCATGCGGCGCACCAGGCGGGCGATTTCGTGCTGCAAGGGCGTGGCGGCCTCGGTGATCGTGCCGAGCGCTTCGCCGATCAGGCCCATCTGGCTGCGCGGGCCGGTCGCCTCGACGCGCATCGCGCCGCGGCCGCGGGTGACCAGCGTGCCGGCGAACAGGCGTCCCATGTCGCCGCCAGCCTCGGCCGCCATGCCGGACCCGGTGCCCACGGCCTTGCCCACCGGCACCGACTCGCCACTGAGCAGCGACTCGTCGACTTCCAGCAGCTCGGCTTGGAGCAGGGCGCCATCGGCAGGCACGCGCTCGCCCTCGGCCACGAAGGCCAGATCGCCGGCGACGACTTCGCGTGCCGGGATGCGGCGGCGCTCGCCGTCGCGCCAGACCAGCGCGCGCGGGCCCGCCAGCCGGCGCAGTGCGGCCAGCGCCTGCTCGGTGCGGTGCTCCTGCAGCAGCGTGATGCCGATCACCACGGCGACCGCCACCAGCAGCATCAGCGCATCCCGCAACGCGCCGATCGCCAGGTACAGCGCGGCGCAACCGGCCAGCAGCGCCAGCATCGGCTCGCGCAGCAGATCCATCGCGATGTGCCACCAGCCGCGGGTGGCGGCCGCGGGCAGCTCGTTCGGCCCGTCGGCGGCCAGCCGGCGCGCCGCTTCGGCCTGGGTCAGTCCGGTGGCCGGCGGCGGGCTGTCCACCATGGTGGCTACTGGAAGGCCACCTCGGCGAAGCCGCGCAGCTTGCGGCTGTGCAATTGACCGACGCTCGACTCGCGCAGCAGCTCGAGGGCGCGCACGCCGATGCGCAGGTGCTGATCGACCCGCTCGCGGTAGAAGTGGTTGGCCATGCCGGGCAACTTGATCTCGCCGTGCAATGGCTTGTCGCTCACGCACAGCAAGGTGCCGTAGGGCACGCGGAAGCGAAAGCCGTTGGCGGCGATGGTGGCTGACTCCATGTCGAGCGCGATCGCCCGGCTCTGGCTGAAGCGGCGCTCGGGGCCCGGGTGCGGCAGCAGCTCCCAGTTGCGGTTGTCGGTCGAGGCGACCGTGCCGGTGCGCATGATCTTCTTCAGCTCGTAGCCCGAGAGCTGGGTGACTTCGGCCACGGCGTGCTCGAGCGCGAGCTGCACTTCGGCCAGCGGCGGGATGGGCACCCACAGCGGCAGCTCCTCGTCGAGCACATGGTCTTCGCGCACATAACCGTGGGCGAGCACGTAGTCGCCCAGCCGCTGCGTGTTGCGCAGGCCGGCGCAGTGGCCCAGCATGATCCAGGCATGCGGCCGCAGCACCGCGACGTGGTCGGTGATGTTCTTCGCGTTCGCCGGGCCGACGCCGATGTTGACCATCGTGATGCCGCCGTGGCCCTCACGCACCAGGTGGTAGGCCGGCATCTGCGGCAGCCGGGCGGGTGCGGTGCCGTTGGGCGTCCCGCCGGAGCCGACCCGCGGCGTCACAAGGTTGCCGGGCTCGACGAAGGCCCGGTACTCGCTTGCCGGGTCGTTCATCCACAGGTGGCCCAGGCGGATGAATTCGTCGATGTAGAACTGGTAGTTCGTGAACAGCACGAAGTTCTGGAAATGCTCGGGCGCGGTGCCCGTGTAGTGCCGCATGCGGTGCAGCGAATAGTCCACCCGCGGGGCGGTGAACAGCGCCAGCGGGTGCGGCTCGCGCGGCGCCGGCTCGTGCGTGCCGTTGGCGATGCCGTCGTCCATCGCGGCGAGGTCGGGCAGGTCGAACAGGTCGCGCAGACGCACCCGCGCCTCGGGCGTCAAGGTGCCTTCCAGGTGGTCGGCCTCGGCGAGCGAGAAATGCACCGGGATCGGTTGGGTGCCCAGCCCGATGTCGAGCGCCACGCCGTGGTTGCGCAGCAACAGGCGGAACTGCTCGCGGTAGTAGTCGGCGAACAGGTCGGGCCGGGTCAGCGTGGTCTCGTACACGCCCGGGCCGGCGACGAAGCCGAAGCTCAGGCGGGTGTCGGCGCGGGCCACCGTGTCGGTCTGGACCCGCACGCTCGGGTACCAGGCACGCACGCGGCTGGGCGGCTCGACGCCGGCAACGAAGGCCTGAAGGTGCTGCCGCAGGTGCTGCACCTGGCCCTGGTAGAGCGCGACCACCTGCGCCAGTGCAGCTTCAGGGTTGTCGAAGGACTGGCGCGGGGTGAACGGGGCTTCGGTCATGGCGTCATTCTCGCCCCGGCGGCCGGGCAGTCGCATGCCCGGCGCCGCGGGTAAATTCGCGTAAAGGCCCGCCGGGGTGGTCGCCCGGTGTGCCAGCCTCGCGCGTTGGCGAAAGAAGGCGCGCTGCGCCGCCATGCCATTCAAGGAGATCACTTTGAAACGCCCTGCCCAGGCCTTGCTGGCCGCCACCGCCCTGACCCTGCTTGCTCCGTTCGCTCTGGCCCAGACCGCGCCGGCCCCGGTGACCCCCCCATCCCAGCCGGCGCAGCCTTCTCCGGTCGCGCCGATGCCGCCGATGGGCCCGGCCGAGAAGCCCCAGCGGCTGTCGAGCGAGAAGTTCAGCCAGGTCGACGCCAACCACGATGGTGCGATCAGCCGCGAAGAGGCGGCCGCAGCGCCGAAGCTGGCGGGCAGCTTCGACGAGATCGACACCGACCACGACGGCCGCGTGATGCCCGCCGAGCTCAAGGCCTACGCCAAGACGCACCGCGGCGGCAAGGCCGGCAAGGCCGGCAAGGTGGGCAAGAACTTCGACAGCATGGACACCAACCACGACGGCGTGATCACGCGCGACGAGGTGGCCGCCAACCCGAGGGCCTTGAAGCGCTTCGAGGCTGCCGACGCCGACCGCGACGGCCGCGTCACCGCCGAGGAAGCGCAGGCCGGCCGGACCCGCTGACCGGCCCGGCCGGCCGCGGTCTGGCGCGATGCGTCAGCGGGACGGCCGGTGGCACACCGCTTGCCCCGTGGCCGGCAAGTGCTGCATCGACGGCATATCCCCCCACTTTTGTGGGCCAGCCGGAGTGGGCCGCGCCCTATGATGCAAGCACCATGATCTCGATGCAGGGAGTTCCCTCGGTCCTGATCGCCAAAAACCAGTCCTGGGTTCGCAAGCAGGCACAGGCGCTGGTACGGCACCTGCCGGCCAATGTCGAGCGCGCCGACCTGATCCAGGTCGGCCTGATTGCGGTGGCCCAGGCGGCGGTCAGCTTCGAGTGGACGGGCGATCGCGACAGCCCGGAGGCGCAGGAGGCCTTCGTGCGCTATGCGCGCATGCGCGTGAAGGGCGCGATGCTCGACGAACTGCGCCAGATGGACTACCTCAGCCGCGGCGAGCGGCGCAAGATCAAGGTCATCCAGATCGCCCGCGAGCGGTACCGCCAACAGCATGGCGTCGAGCCGAACAACACCCAGCTTGCCGCGGCCACGGGCCTGCCGTCCGACGAGATCCATGCCTTGATGCAGGCCGATCAGATGGGCCGCCACCAGGTCAACCTCGACGGCGAAGACAGCGAGGAGGGCGGCGACCACAGCCACCGCTTCCACCCGGCCACGCCGCAGGAAGAAGTTGAGGCGCGGGTCGACACCGGCATCGTGATGCGCCGGCTCGAGAGCTTCTTCGCCGACCTGCCCGAGCGCGAGCGCATGGTGATCGATGCCTACCTCGGCGTCGGCCTGACGCCGATGGAGGTGGCCAAGTCGCTGAAGGTCACGCCGTCGCGGGTCTCGCAGATCTATCACTCGGTCGTGCGGCGCGTGGCCATCCACTTCGGCAACGCGCCGGCCCGCGCGACCGACCGCTACCCCGACAAGTCGTCGGAGGAATTCGCCGAGCTGATGCGCCAGCGTGAGGAGCAGCTGCACAGCAATCCGCGCGACGCCTGGAACGAGATGATGGAGCAGGTGCTCACCACGCGCGGCCGGGCCGAGCCGCCGCCGGGCGACGACGACTACATCGAGGTCACGCCGACGACGCGCTGGGGCTGAGCTCCCCCTCGATGCAGGCGCGGTTGCGCCCGCCGGCCTTGGCGGCGTACAGCGCCCGGTCGGCGCGCCGCACCAAGGCGTCGATCGTGTCGTCGGGCCGGCATTCGGCGACGCCCAGGCTCAGGGTGACGCGCCGGCCGTCCGCGCAAGGTGTCTCGGCGATGGCGCGCCGGATGCGTTCGGCCAGCTCGCCGGCCGGGGCCCGCGGGGTGGCCGGCGCCATGACCAGGAATTCCTCGCCGCCCCAGCGGCCGAGCCGGTCCGACGCCCGCAGCTGCGCCTGCAGTCCGGCGGCCAGGTCGATCAGGACCTGGTCGCCCAGTGCGTGGCCTCCCTGGTCGTTGATCTGCTTGAAGTGGTCCACGTCGATCAGGATGACGGACATCGGCTGCGCGCCGCGCTGCACCAGCGAGCGGGCGGCCGCGAGATGGTCCGACAGGGCCCTTCGGTTCAACAGGCCGGTCAAGGGATCGGTCGAGGCGACCTGGTGCATCGCCTCCACCTTGGCCTGGCTGCGGTAGAAATCGGCCCGCAGGCGGGACACCGACAGCAGCACGACGACGTAGACCACCTGCGCCACCGCGAGGTTGCTCATCATCGGCGCGAGGTAGGCCGGCCAGTGCGCCGCCTCGCTGCGGCCCAGGTGCCAAAGGATCACGCCGAAGGTGGCGGCGTAGACGAGCGCCGACAGCGCCAGGGCCGCCCGCATCGTCAGGAAGATGAAGGCGGTGCCGTAGGCCATCGGCAGCCAGTACAGGTTGCTCAGCAGCTGGTACTCGTCGGGCGGCCCGTCGGTGCCGAACAGAACCTGGAACAGCGCCAGCGGCGGGTAGGCGTTGAAGGCTGCGACGGCGATGACCCGCGCCAGGTCGGCGTGGCGCGGCGCCCAGGTCAGCAGACCGGCGCACAGCGCGAGCGCGCCCAGCAGCGCGGGGTAGGCCCAGCGATCCCATGGCGCCAGTTCGCCTCTGAGTGCCTCCATCAGCCAGATCAGCACGATGGCAACGCAGCCGGCCAGCAGCAGGCCGCGCAGCATCGCGTGCTCACGGCTCAAGGGCGCGGCACGGCGCGTTGGCGCCGGCAGGGGGTCACGGGACTGGGCAAGCGGCATGTCGAGGGGCACGCCAGCTTGTCGCCAGGCCGGCGCGTGTCGATTTTCGGCCCGCCCGTGGCCGGCGGATCGGTCGAAGCGCCGGGGGAAACCCGGCCTGTTGCGGCGCTTACATGCTGCGCCGGTACTGCCCGCCGACCTCGAACAGCGCGCTGGTGATCTGGCCCAGCGAGCACACGCGCACGGCATCCATCAGCACCTCGAAGACATTGCGGTTGGCGATCACCGCATCCTTCAGGCGTTGCAGCATCGCCGGGGCGTCGGCCGCGTGGCGGCTGTGGAACTCGCCCAGGCGTTGCAGTTGGCTGCGCTTTTCTTCCTCGGTCGAGCGGGCCAGCTCGATGTGGTCGGGCACCGGGTCGCCATGCGGGTTGCGGAAGGTGTTGACGCCGATGATGGGGTACTCACCGGTGTGCTTCTGCATCTCGTAGTGCATCGACTCTTCCTGGATCTTCGAGCGCTGGTAGCCGGTTTCCATCGCGCCCAGCACGCCGCCGCGCTCGGCGATCTTCTCGAACTCGGCCAGCACGGCTTCCTCGACCAGTTCGGTCAGCTCGTCGATGATGAACGCGCCCTGGTTCGGGTTCTCGTTCTTCGCCAGGCCCCACTCGCGGTTGATGATCAGCTGGATCGCCATCGCGCGGCGCACCGACTCCTCGGTGGGCGTCGTGATCGCCTCGTCGTAGGCGTTGGTGTGCAGCGAGTTGCAGTTGTCGTAGATCGCGATCAACGCCTGCAGCGTGGTGCGGATGTCGTTGAAGGCGATCTCCTGCGCGTGCAGGCTGCGCCCCGAGGTCTGGACGTGGTACTTCAGCTTCTGACTGCGCTCGTTGGCGCCGTAGCGGTCGCGCATCGCCACCGCCCAGATGCGGCGCGCGACGCGGCCCAGCACGGTGTACTCCGGGTCCATGCCGTTGCTGAAGAAGAAGCTCAGGTTGGGCGCGAAGTCGTCGATGTGCATCCCGCGCGCGAGATAGGCTTCGACGAAGGTGAAGCCGTTGCTCAGCGTGAAGGCGAGCTGGCTGATCGGGTTCGCGCCGGCTTCGGCGATGTGGTAGCCGCTGATCGACACCGAGTAGAAGTTGCGCACGTCGTGGTGCACGAAATACTCGGCGATGTCGCCCATGACCTTGAGCGAGAACTCGGTCGAGAAGATGCAGGTGTTCTGCCCCTGGTCCTCCTTCAGGATGTCGGCCTGCACCGTGCCACGCACGTTGGCCAGCACCCATTCCTTGATCTTGGCCGCCTCGGTGTCGGTCGGCTCGCGCTGGTTGTCGGCGCGGAACTTGTCGAGTTGCTGGTCGACCGCGGTGTTCATGAACATCGCGAGGATGCTCGGCGCCGGCCCGTTGATCGTCATCGACACCGAGGTCGTCGGGCTGCACAGGTCGAAGCCCGAGTACAGCACCTTCATGTCGTCGAGCGTGGCGATCGACACGCCCGAGTTGCCGACCTTGCCGTAGATGTCGGGCCGCGGGGCCGGGTCGGCGCCGTAGAGCGTGACCGAGTCGAAGGCGGTCGACAGGCGCTTGGCCGGCAGGCCTTCGCTGACCAGCTTGAAGCGCCGGTTGGTGCGGAAGGCGTCGCCCTCGCCGGCGAACATGCGGGTCGGGTCCTCGCCCTCGCGCTTGAACGCGAACACGCCGGCCGTGTAGGGGAAGCTGCCCGGCACGTTGTCGAGCATCAGCCACGCCAGGATCTCGCCATGGTCCTCATAGCGCGGCAGCACCACCTTGCGGATCTTCGAGCCCGACAGCGTCGTGTGGACGAGCCGGGTGCGGATCTCCTTGTCGCGGATCTTCACCACGTAGTCGTCGCCGGCGTAGGCCTTGACCATGTCGGGCCACTGGGCGAGCAGGTGCTTCGCGTCGCTGCCCAGCTTCGCCTCGCGCACTTCGGCCTGCTCGGCCAGCGCATCGCGTGCGCGGTGCTTGTCGGGAATGGCCTCGAACAGCATGCGGCTCGATTCGCGCAATTGCTGGATCTCGCGCGCCAGCTTGGCCTGCGCCCGGGCGCGGGCCTTGTAGCCGCGCACTGTGTCGGCGATCTCGGCCAGGTAGCGCACCCGCCCCGACGGCACGATCGGCGTCTGGTGCGTGCTGTGGCGCGTGCTCACCGCGGGCAGCCGGCCTTCGCCCAACGACAGGCCGGCGGCCGCCAGGCGAACCTTCAGCGCCTGGTACAGCGCGGTCACGCCGTCGTCGTTGAAGCGGCTGGCCATGGTGCCGTAGACAGGCATCTGGTCGGCCGGCACCGTGAAGGCCTCTCGGTTGCGCTGCACCTGCTTGGCGACGTCGCGCAGCGCGTCCGCCGCGCCCTTGCGGTCGAACTTGTTGATCGCGACGAACTCGGCGAAGTCCAGCATGTCGATCTTCTCAAGCTGGCTGGCGGCGCCGAACTCGGGCGTCATCACGTACATCGGCACGTCGACCAGCGGCACGATGGCGGCATCGCCCTGGCCGATGCCGGAGGTCTCGACGATCACCAGGTCGAAGCCGGCCGCGCGCGCGGCAGCGATCACGTCGGGCAGCGCGGCGCTGACCTCGCTGCCGGTGTCGCGCGTGGCAAGCGAGCGCATGTAGACGCGCATCCCCGTGTCGCCACGGCCAGAATCGGAAGGGCGGGCCCATGGCCCGATGGCGTTCATGCGGATGCGGTCGCCGAGCAACGCGCCGCCGCTCTTGCGCCGCGACGGGTCGATCGAGATCACGGCGATGCGCAGGGCATCATCCTGGTCGAGGCGGAAGCGGCGGATCAGCTCGTCGGTCAGGCTGGACTTGCCGGCGCCGCCCGTGCCGGTGATGCCCAGCACCGGGGCCGGGCGGGCCTTCGCGGCCTCGTGCAGCGAGGCGACGAAGCCTGCGTCGGCGCGGCCGTTCTCCAGCGCGGTGATCGCCTGGGCCAGCGCGCGCCAGGCGGCTTCCGAGTGGCCCTGCAGCGCTTCCACGGTCTTCGGCGCGTGCACCGACAGGTCGGCGTCGGCGCGCATCAGCATCTCGCCGATCATGCCCTGCAACCCCATGCGCTGGCCGTCCTCGGGGCTGTAGATGCGCACGCCCTGGTCGGCCAGCGCGCGGATCTCGGCCGGCACGATCACGCCGCCGCCGCCGCCGAAGACCTGGATGTGCGCGCCGCCGCGGGCGCGCAGCAGCTCGACCATGTAGCCGAAGTATTCGTTGTGCCCGCCCTGGTAGCTGGACACCGCGATGCCTTGCGCATCCTCCTGCAGCGCGGCGGTCACCACCTCGTCGACCGAGCGGTTGTGGCCGAGGTGGATCACCTCCGCGCCCATGCCCTGCAGGATGCGCCGCATGATGTTGATCGCGGCGTCGTGGCCGTCGAACAGCGAAGCGGCGGTGACGAAGCGCACCTTGTTCGTCGGGCGGTAGGCGGCCAGGGCTTTGTACTCGGCAGACAGGTCGGTCATGGCAAGGCTCGGGGCAGCGGGAGGGTGGATTGATTGACGTTTACGTAAACGTCAATTGTGCATGATGCCAGCGTTTGACCTGGGGCAGTCTGCCAGCCTGGCTTCGACAGGGATCGGGGTTTTCCCCCGGGTTGTGCGGCCGCGTGATGAAGCGGCTGTTACGCTGCGCCCCCATGAGCTTCCTGGCCATCGACATCGGCAACACGCGGCTGAAGTGGGCGCTGTACGGCTCGCCACAGCCGGGTGCGGCCTTGCTGGCGCATGGCGCGGTGTTCCTCGAGACGATCGACGAACTGGCCGAGAAGGACTGGAAGGCGATCCCGGCGCCGCGCAGCATGCTGGGCTGCGTGGTCGCCGGCGAGGCCGTGCGCCGCCGCGTCGAGGAGCAGCTCGAGCTGTGGGATCTGACGCCGCGCTGGGTGGTCTCGTCGCCGCATGAGGCCGGGGTGACCAATGGCTACGACCACCCGGCCCGGCTCGGCGCCGACCGCTGGGTCGCGATGATCGGCGCGCGCGGCCATGCGATGGCGCGCGGGCCGGCGCGGCCGGTGCTGGTCGTGATGATCGGCACGGCGGTGACGGTGGATGCCCTCGACGCCGACGGCAAGTTTCTCGGCGGCCTGATCCTGCCCGGCCACGGCATCATGCTGCGCGCCCTCGAAAGCGGCACCGCCGGCCTGCGCGTGCCCACCGGCGAGGTGCGGCGCTTCCCGGCCAACACCTCGGACGCGCTGACCAGCGGCGGCACCTACGCGATCACCGGCGCCATCGAGCGCATGTACCGCCACCTGGCCGAGCACTGCGCCGAAGAGCCCGTGGTGTTGGTGACCGGCGGCGCAGGCTGGAAGGTCGCGCCCTACATCGACCACCCGCACGAGCTGATCGACTCGCTGATCTTCGACGGCCTGCTGCAGATCCAGTCGCATCGGCTGGCGTTATAGGGCCCCCACGCTCCCTTCCGGTCGCTGCCCCCCGAGGGGGCTCGCGCAGCGGACCGGCGAAGCCGGGTCCGCGCACGCCACTTGAAGCGGCGGCTCCTGCGGAGCGCCGGTTGTCACAGGATGTAGCGCGACAGATCCTCGTTGCGGGCGAGCTCGCCGAGCTTGGCTGACACCGCCGCGGCGTCGATCGTCACGGTCTCGCCGCTGCGTTGCGGCGCATCGAAGCTCAGCTCGTCGAGCAGGCGCTCTAGCACCGTGGCCAGCCGGCGCGCCCCGATGTTCTCGGTGCGCTCGTTGACCTCGTAGGCGATCTCGGCCAGGCGGTGCACCGCATCGGGCGCGATCGTCAACGTGACGCCTTCGGTGGCCAGCAACGCCTGGTACTGCTGGATCAGGTTGGCCTGCGTGCTGCCGAGGATGGCTTCGAAATCACCCACCGACAGCGCCTGCAGCTCGACGCGGATCGGGAAGCGCCCCTGCAGCTCGGGGATCAGGTCGCTGGGCTTGGACAGGTGGAACGCGCCCGAGGCGATGAACAGGATGTGGTCGGTCTTGACCAGGCCGTGCTTGGTGTTGACCGTCGTGCCCTCGACCAGCGGCAGCAGGTCGCGCTGCACGCCCTGGCGCGAGACATCGGCGCCCTGGGTGTTGGCCCGGGTGGCGACCTTGTCGATCTCGTCGATGAAGACGATGCCGTTCTGTTCGGCGTTGGCCAGCGCCGTGGTGCGCAGGTCCTCGTCGTTGACGAGCTTGGCCGCTTCCTCGTCGGTCAGCACCTTCAAGGCCTCGGCGATGCGCAGCTTGCGCGTGGCCTTGCGCGGCTGGCCCATCTGCGAGAACAGGCCCTTCAACTGCTCGGCCATCTCCTCCATGCCGGGCGGGGTCATGATCTCCATGCCGGGCCGGCCCTCGGCAATCTCCAGCTCGATCTCCCGGTCGGCCAGCGCGCCTTCGCGCAGGCGCTTGCGCATCACCTGGCGCGCGGTGTTGTCGACCCCGGCGGCCTCGCCGTGGCGTGGCGGCGGCACCAGCACGTCGAGCACACGCTCCTCGGCGGCCTCCTCGGCGCGCAGCCGGCCCCGGGCCAGCGCCGCCGCCCGCTCTTGCTTGATAGCGACCTCGACCAGGTCGCGCACGATCGAGTCGACATCCTTGCCCACGTAGCCCACCTCGGTGAACTTGGTGGCCTCGACCTTGATGAACGGCGCGTCGACCAGGCGGGCCAGGCGGCGCGCGATCTCGGTCTTGCCGACGCCGGTCGGCCCGATCATCAGGATGTTCTTCGGCGTGATCTCGGCCCGCAGGCCGGGTTCGACCTGCTGGCGCCGCCAGCGGTTGCGCAGCGCGATCGCGACGGCGCGCTTGGCCTCGTTCTGGCCGACGATGTGGCGGTCGAGCTCCGAGACGATCTCTCTCGGGGTCATGCTCATTCCAATACCTCGATCGTGTGGTTCTGGTTCGTGTAGATGCAGATGTCGCCGGCGATTTCCAGCGAGCGCTTGACGATGTCGGGCGCGCTCATCTCGCTGTGCGCCAGCAGCGCGCGGGCGGCCGCCTGGGCGTAGGGGCCGCCGGAGCCGATGGCGACCAGGCCGTACTCGGGCTCGAGCACGTCGCCGTTGCCGGTGATGATCAAGGACGCGTCACGGTCGGCCACGGCCAGCATGGCCTCGAGGTTGCGCAAGACCTTGTCGGTGCGCCAGTCGCGTGTCAGCTCGATCGCCGCGCGCACCAGGTGCCCCGAGTGCTTCTCGAGCTTCGACTCGAATCGTTCGAAGAGGGTGAAGGCGTCGGCCGTCGCCCCGGCGAAGCCGGCCAGCACCTTGTCGTGATGCAGCCGGCGCACCTTGCGCGCGCTGGCCTTGACGACGGTGTTGCCCAGCGTCACCTGGCCGTCGCCGCCGAGCGCGACCTGCCAGCGGCCGTCGGGCAATTGGCGGCGCACGCTGATGATCGTCGTGCCGTGGTAGGAGTCCATCGGGAAAAGCAAGAGAGACGAGAAAGGCCGCAGCATGCCACGGCCCGCGGCCGCGTCAGCTCTGTCGGAGCTGGGTCGACACGTGCTCGTTGATGCCCATCGCACCGAACATCAGCGCGACCAGGCGGTTCACGTCGAAGAAGGTGATCTGGCGGCCTTCGGCGCGCTTGGCGATCACCCAGTTCAGCAGGTCGCCGGCGGCGACGAAATCGACGCGGATCAGCAGCGCACAGGAAATGCGCAGCACCTTGGAGTCGCCCAGCCGCTGGTCGAGGTGCCTGATCAGCGGGCCCTGGTCGCCGGCGAGCTGGCCGGAGATCTCGAGCGTCGTGACCTCGACCTCGCCGTGGCCGTCGTCCATCAGCGAGGTGACCGCATCGCCGACCGAGGACAGGATCGCCGAGCGGGTGTTGGCCGACGGGCCGCTGACGCGCACCGTGCAGCGGGTGGCTTCCCAGCTCGGCGGCGAGACCTCGTAGGTGACGCAGTAGTCGATCGCCACGTCGTCGAACTGGTCGGGCCGGTTGACCAGGCGAAGTGCATCGAGCCGCGCCAGCCAGAACGCCGGGTCGGCATCGCGCACGCCGACCGGCGCCGCCTCCTGCAGCACCTCGAACAGCTTGTCCGCGGCCAGCCAGCGCATCGCGAGCTTTTCGCTGGCCCAGCGCTGGAACTGGTCGCGCAGCGCGGCCGCGGCGTCGGGTTCGATGCGCTTCAGCTGCGTCCAGTCGAGCACCCATGGCTGCGGCAGTTGCAGCAACTGGGAAGCGAGTAACGACAGGCCGTCGCTGTCCAGCCGTGCCGGGCAGACCCAGCCGACCTGGCCGTTGTCGGCGCCGGCGGCGCGCTGCGGCGCGGTCGCATCGGACAGCAGCCGCGGCAGCGAATACCACTGCGGCGGCGAGCGCCCGCACTGCTCGGCGAAGGCGAGCGACAGCGCCTCGAAGCGCTGCTGCTGGCCGGTGGCACGGTACAGGTCGAACAGCACGAGCCAGGTGTCCTCGTGATGCTGTCGCGGACCGCCCGCGCCGGTCATCTGCACCAACACCCGTTCGCTGTGCGTGAAATCGGCGTTGGCGAACGCGATGACCGCTTCATCCAACTCGGGGTCGTGCTGGATCTCCAGCACCTCGACCTCGGGCAGGTCGGCGGCCGGCAAACGCGCCGCCGCCGGGCGCACAGCGGGGGAAGCGGCCGGCGCCGGCGCGGTCGGGACGGCCGCCGCCGATGCCTTCGGGACGCTCGGTGCGGGGCCGGGGGCCGGCGCGGGCGTGAAGGGCTCGAGGTCGAAGGCCAGTGGCGGCAGCTCGCGCGCCGCAGGCGGTGCGGGAACGGGCGCGGGCGCCGGCAAGGGGGCGGCCGGCACGGCGGGCGCCGCTGCGGGCTCCACCACGACCGCGGCCGGTGGCGCCTTGGTGGCCGCCGGCGCATCGGGGCGAAGATCCAGCGGCACCGTCGCGCCCGAATCGAGCGACTGGGTCAGCACCGGGGGCGGCACACGCAGGCGTGCCGGCCGGCTCGACACGGCCGCCGGGACGGGCGGCAGCGACAGCGGCCGCGAAGACGGCGGCGCGATACCGACCATCTGCTTTTCGATCGCGTCGATCTTGGCCTTGACCGTGCCTTCGGCCAGCGCGGACGGGCGGCTCGAACGCCCATCGACATCGTCGAGGTTGGAGTTGGCCAGCGCCGCGGCCTGCTCGGGCGTCAGACCCTCGCGCCGGATGCGGCGCAGCATGTCGAGCTCGCGCTTGCGCACGAAATCGTTGCGCCGCTTGCGCTCGATCATCGCCTTCAGTTCGGCCCGATCGGAATCGGCGAACTGGCTGAGGCGGCTGTCCTCGGCGCGCTGGATCAACTCGCGCGCGGGCCCGGCGATCGTGCGCACGACGCGGCGCAGGATGCCTTCACCGCCGTCGTTGCCGTTCGACATGGGCGTGGGGGCTCGCGACTTCAGTCGCCGAACATCTTCTGCTTCATCTCGCGGCGCTGCTGCGCCTCGAGCGAAAGCGTGGCGGTCGGGCGGGCCAGCAAGCGGCCCAGACCGATCGGCTCGCCGGTCTCGTCGCAATAGCCGTAGTCGCCGGCCTCGATGCGGGCGAGCGACTGGGAGATCTTCTTCAGCAGCTTGCGCTCGCGGTCGCGGGTGCGCAGCTCCAGCGCATGCTCTTCCTCGATCGTCGCGCGGTCGGCCGGGTCGGGCACGATGGAGGTGTCTTCGCGCAGGTGCTCGGTCGTCTCGCCGGCGTTCGACAGCAGCGCGTCCTTCTGCTCCTGCAGGCGGCTGCGGAAGAACTCCAGCTGCTTCTCGTTCATGTACTCGGACTCCGGCATCGCCAGCAGCTCGGCCTCGGTCAGGTCGCGCCCCGCCTTGGTCTTCCAGGCGTTGGCGAGCTTCGGGTCCGCCTTGGCGGCGGTCTTCACAGCATTCATCGGTTCGGGGTAGGTCTTGGTCGTCGGCTTCGCCGGGGCGAAGCGGTCGGTAAAGCTGGCGGTGGAGGGGGTCGGGGCGTGCGCTCGAACCGGGACGGGGGCCTCAGCGGCTATCTTGGACTGCGCCGCCTTGCTGGGGGCGGGCTTGGCGGGTGCGTCAGCGGCGGATTTCACGGTCGGGGCCTTGGTCGGAGCCGCCTTGGCGGCAGGCTTGGATGCAGCGGCGGGCTTTTTCGCGCTCTCCTTCTCGGGGGCGGCGCTTTTCGCCGGTGTCTTGCTCACGGTCCGTCTCCTCACCACATGGCATGGGATATGGCGGTTATACCCCTTGAGAGGGGCTGCTTGTGGTGCAACCGCCACGTTTCGGGCGCGCGGATTGTAGCCATGCGATGCCTTCGCAAGCCCGTCTTTTTCAGGCGAGGCAGCCCTCCAGGCCCTGCAGCAGGATGTCTTTCGGCAGATCGATGCCGATGAAGACCATCTTGCTGGTCTTTTTCTCGCCAGGTGCCCATTTCGGGCCCAGATCGCTGCCCATCAGCTGGTGCACGCCCTGGAAGATGACCTTGCGGTCGCTGCCCTTGAGGTGCAGCACGCCTTTGTAGCGCAGCATCTTGGGCCCGTAGACCTGCACGATCGCGCCGAGAAAATCCTCCAGCTTGGCCGGGTTCAGGGGCTTGTCGGCACGAAAGACGAACGATTTCACATCGTCGTCGTGATGGTGGTGGTGCGGGTGGTCGCAGTGCTCGCCATGCTCGTGATCGTGATCGTGGTCATGATCATGATCGTGCCCCTGCTCGCTGAGGAACTCGGGGTCGATGTCGAGCTTGGCGTTGAGGTTGAAGCCCTTCAGGTCGAACACCGACGACAGCGGCACGTCGCCGAAGTTGACCCGGCGCTGGGGCGCGCGCGGGTTCATGTGCTTCAGGCGGTGCACCAGGTCGTCCACCACCACCTCGTCGACCAGGTCGGTCTTGCTGATGAAGATCTGGTCGGCGAAGCCCACCTGGCGGCGGGCTTCCTGGCGGGTGTCGAGCTGGTCGTCGGCGTGCTTGGCGTCGACCAGCGTCAGGATGGAATCGAGCAGGTAGCTTTCGGCCACCTCGTCGTCCATGAAGAAGGTCTGCGCGACCGGGCCGGGGTCGGCCAGGCCCGTGGTCTCGATGACCACCCGCTCGAAGTCGAGCTCGCCCTTGCGGCGGCGGGCGGCCAGGTCGGCCAGCGTCGAGCGCAGATCCTCGCGGATCGTGCAGCAGACGCAGCCGTTGCTCATCTGGATCACCTGCTCCTTGCTCTCGGTGACCAGGATGTCGGTATCGATGTTCTCTTCGCCGAATTCGTTCTCGATGACGGCGATCTTCTGGCCATGGGCTTCGGTCAGCACCCGCTTGAGCAGGGTGGTTTTGCCGGAACCGAGGAAGCCGGTGAGGATGGTGGCGGGGATCAGGGACATGGTGGGGCAGGCAAGGGCGGCTTGAAAGCGCCGCGGCCGCCGGGGCCGGCGGTCGGGGCATGGACTCTGTCGCAGCGACCATAGCCTGTCAAGCGCCAGGGCATGGGCTGCCATGGGCGCGATATGGGGGTGTGCCCGCCGCATTCAAGATCTGGCCGTCCGCGCCGGCCGGGCGGGCGTGCCAGGGGTCCGGGGCCGGGGGCTTCGGGTATCCTTGTTTCCCCATCATTGCCGGCACCCTCGTGTCCGAACCCCAGCCACCCCGCCCCCCCGCGGCGCCGAGAAGAAGCGCCCATGCCCACCGGGGCGACCCCGGCGACACGCACGAGCGGTCGGAGAGGCGAACGCTGTTCGAGCGCCTGGTCGAGTTCATCTCGCCCGGCCCGGATTCCAAGGACGAGCTGATCGAGACGCTCGCCGAGGCCGAGCATCGCGAGCTGATCGAGCCGCAGTCGCGCGCGATGCTCGAAGGCGTGCTGCGCATGGCCGACATGGTGGCCGGCGACGTGATGGTCGCCGCGCCGCGGATGGACCTGCTCGACATCGACGCCCCCTACGACGAGCTGCTGGCCCTGGTGATCGACACCGGCCACTCGCGCTTTCCGGTCACCGAGGGCTCGCGCGACAACATCATCGGCATCCTGCTCGCGAAGGACCTGCTCAAGCTGCAGCGTGCACCCGAGCTCAACCTGCGCACGCTGCTGCGCCCGGCGGTCTTCGTGCCCGAGAGCAAGGGCCTGAACGAGCTGCTGCGCGATTTCCGCACCAACCGCAACCACCTCGCGATCGTGATCGACGAGTTCGGCAACACGGCAGGGCTGCTGACGATCGAGGATGTGCTGGAAGAGATCGTCGGCGAGATCGAGGACGAATTCGACGTGGCCGACGCCGCCGACGCCGTCTACACGCTGGCCGACGGCACGCACCGCGTGGCCGGTGACGCCTCGATCGGCTCGGTCAACGAGGCCTTCGGCATTGCCCTGCCCGACCAGGACTTCGACACCATCGGCGGCCTGATCGCCCATGAGCTGGGCCGGGTGCCGCGCCGCGGCGAGTCGGTCGAGGTGGCCAACCTGCGCTTCTCGGTGATGCTGACGCGCGGTGGCGCGGTGCGCTGGTTCAAGGTCCAGCGACTGCCGAAGCCGTTGGCTGCCTCCGACACCGAAGCGTGAAGCGGCTGGGGTTCTGGACGCCGGCACTGCTGGCCGGTGGCGCGCTGCACACGGCGTCGTTCGCGCCGCTCGAATGGTGGCCCTTGCAGATCCTGGCGGTCGCGCTGCTGGCGGCCGGCGTGCAGGGCGCCGCGCCGCGCCTGGCCGCCTGGCGCGGCTTCGTGTTCGGCTTCGCGTGGCTGAGTTCGGGCCTGTGGTGGCTCTACATCAGCATGCACGAATACGGCGGCATGCCGGCGCTGCTGGCGGCGCCGGCGGTGGCGCTGCTGGCTGCCGCGCTGTCGCTGTACCTGGCCGGGGCGATGGCCCTGGTCGCCTGGTGCCGGCCCACCTCGCCGACGGCGACGGCGCTCGCGTTCACAGGGGCCTGGCTGTTGGCCGAGCTGGCACGTGCGCAGTGGCTGACCGGCTTTCCGTGGATCGCCTCGGGTTACGCGCACAGCAGCGGCCCGCTGGCCGGGCTGGCGCCGTGGATCGGCGTCTACGGCATCGGCGCGGTCGCCGCGCTGCTGGCCGCCACGCTGGCCGCCTGCCTGCGCCCGGTGGCCGGGGCGGGCCGCCCCTGGGCGCTGCTGGCTCTGGCGCTGTTGCTGCCCGGTCTGCCGGCGCTGGCGCCGCGCGAGTTCACCGTGTCCACCGGCACGCTGCACATGAGCCTGCTGCAGCCCAACGTGCCGCAGGATCTGAAATTCGACCCGGACCGGATCGCCGCCGACATGGCCGCGCTGCAGGTGCAGCTGCATGCCGCCCGCGGCCAGCTGGTCGTCACGCCCGAGTCGGTGCTGCCGGTGCCCAGGGACCGGCTCGACGAAGGCTACTGGCAGCAGCTCACCGCGCCGTTTCGCGCGGGCGGCCGCGCGGCGCTGATCGGCACCTTTCTCGGCAACGACAACGACGGCTACGTCAATTCGGTGGTCGGCGTTTCGCCCGCCGGCGGCGACGGCTACACCTATGGCAAGCGCCACCTGCTGCCCTTCGGCGAGTTCGTGCCGCCGGGCTTTCGCTGGTTCGTCGACCTGATGCAGATCCCGCTGGGCGACCAGGCGCGCGGTCACCGCGAAGCGCCGTTCACGGTCGGCGCACAGCGGCTGCGTCCGCTGGTCTGCTACGAGAACCTGTTCGGCGAAGACATGGCGGCCAGCGTCGGCGAAGGGCCGCAGGCGGCGACCATCCTCGTCAATGTCAGCAACCTGGCCTGGTTCGGCCGCTGGATGGTGCAGGACCAGGACCTGCAGTTCTCGCGCCTGCGCGCGCTCGAGTTCCAGCGGCCGCTGGTGCGGGCGACCAACACCGGCTCGACCGCGGTGGTCGACCACCGCGGCGTGGTCACGGCCCGGCTGCCGGCCGAGACGCAGGCCACGCTCGACGTCGCGGTCGAGGGACGGCGAGGCGCCACGCCGTACGCCCGCTGGCTCGGGGCCGCCGGGTTGTGGCCGCTGTGGGCGGTCGCACTCGCCTGCGTGATGGCCGCGGTCGCCGCGCGGGCCGCGCCGTGGCGCCGGCGCGGCCCGGGCGGCTGACAGCGCGCCCTTACTGGATCACCAGCGCCGAATCGCCCAGCCAGCCGAGGGTCACCGGCGCGACGAAGCGGCCCAGGATGCGCACCGTGTTGTTGCCGGCCACCAGCCGCACCGGCACGGTGATCGACGGCCGTACCCAGCCGCTGGAGCCGGCCACGTTGTCGGGCGAGCAGAACGCGTCGGAGCTGCCGACCGTCGGCGCGACGATCGCGGCGTTGACCTCGATGTCCAGGTGGACCCAGCCGGAGTTCGTCGCCGCGCCGTTGTCGGCCGAGCACTCGGCCGAGTAGGTCAGCGCGTAGGTGCCGGCCTTGGCGACGTTGAACACGATCGAGGTGCTGCCGCCGTCGTTCAGCGGCACCGGCGTGTTGTCGACGTTGTAGGTGAAGTTGTTCGAGCGCGTGGCGCTGGCCAGGACCTTGGCCGACGCGGCACCGGCGGCCAGCGACAGCAGCAGCGCGGGGATCAGGGCATGTGCGAGTTTCATGAGGGGATCTCCTCTGGGTGATGAAGCGGTGGGTAGGCCCCTGCGGCAGCGGGCCGCAGGGTGAGCCGATGATCGGAAAGCCGCCCTGCGCCGTGCATCCCGCTCACTGGGTGCTGCGGCCCTGCAGTCGTGGGGCTGCGATCGAGGGGGTGAACCGCCCCTGCAACCGTAGAATCGTCGGTCGACCCCCGGGGCGCCGCCCGCTGCGCGCGCCCCCCCTTCGCACCATGCTCACCTTTCAGCAACTCATCCTTCGCCTGCAGGACTACTGGGACGCCCAGGGCTGCGCGCTGCTGCAGCCCTACGACATGGAGGTGGGCGCCGGCACCAGCCACACCGCCACCTTCCTGCGCGCGCTCGGCCCCGAGCCCTGGAAGGCCGCCTACGTGCAGCCCAGCCGCCGGCCCAAGGACGGCCGCTATGGCCAGAACCCGAACCGCCTGCAGCACTACTACCAGTACCAGGTGGTGCTCAAGCCCGCGCCGGCGAACATCCTCGAGCTCTACCTCGGCTCGCTCGAGGCGCTTGGCTTCGACCTCAAGAAGAACGACGTGCGTTTCGTCGAGGACGACTGGGAGAACCCCACGCTCGGCTGCTGGGGCCTGGGCTGGGAGGTCTGGCTCAACGGCATGGAGGTCACGCAGTTCACCTACTTCCAGCAGGTCGGCGGCATCGACTGCAAGCCCGCCACCGGCGAGATCACCTACGGCCTGGAGCGGCTGGCGATGTACCTGCAGGGCGTCGAGAACGTCTACGACCTGCAGTACGCGCCCGGCATCAAGTACGGCGACGTGTTCCTGCAGAACGAGATCGAGCAGAGCACCTACAACTTCGAGCACTCCGATGTGGAGTTCCTGCTGCACGCCTTCGGGGCGCACGAGAAGCAGAGCCAGTACCTGATGAGCCAGCAACTCGCGCTGCCGGCTTACGAACAGCTGCTGAAGGCCGCGCACACCTTCAACCTGCTGGACGCGCGCGGCGCGATCAGCGTGACCGAGCGCGCCGCCTACATCGGCCGCATCCGCAACCTGGCCCGCGCGGTGGCGCAGGCCTACCTCGACAGCCGCGCCCGGCTGGGCTTCCCGCTCGCGCCGCGCGCCTGGGCCGACGAGGTCGCCGCCCAGCTTGCCGAGAAGTCGGCGCAGAAGAAGGCGGCCTGAACCATGACCGCACGAACCCTCCTCGTTGAACTTTTCGTCGAAGAGCTGCCGCCCAAGGCGCTGAAGAAGCTGGGCGAGGCCTTCGCCGGCACGCTGGCCGCGAGCCTGCAGGCGCAAGGCCTGGCCCCGTCCGACGCGGTGGTGACGCCCTTCGCCTCGCCGCGCCGCCTGGGCGTGCAGGTCAAGACTGTCGCCACCAAGGCGGCCGACCGCGCCGTGCAGCAGAAGCTGATGCCGGTGTCGGTGGCGCTGACAGCCGCCGGTGAGCCGACGCCCGCGCTGCTGAAGAAGCTGCTCGGGCTGGGCCTGGGCGCCGAGGTGCTGCCGCAGCTCAGGCGCCAGCCCGACGGCAAGGCCGAGGCGCTGTTCCTCGACATCGTGGTCGAGGGCGTGACGCTGGAGGAAGGCCTGCAGAAGGCGCTCGACGAGACGATTGCCAAGCTGCCGATCCCCAAGGTCATGACCTACCAGCTGGCCGATGGCTGGAGCGACGTGAAGTTCGTCCGCCCCGCGCACGGGCTGGTTGCACTGCATGGCGACGCGGTCGTGCGTGTCTACGCGCTCGGCCTCAATGCCGGCCGCAGCACGCTGGGCCACCGTTTCGAGGCGGCGGTGCCGGAGGTCGAGATCACCCACGCTGAGCGCTACGCCGAGCAGCTGGCCGAGCAGGGCGCGGTGATCGCCGGTTTTGCCGAGCGCCGCGCCGAGATCGTGCGCCAGCTGAACGCCGCGGCCGCCGCCGAAGGCCTGCAACCGATCGCCGACGAGGCGCTGCTGGACGAGGTCACCGCGCTGGTCGAGCGGCCGAACGTGCTGACCTGCCGCTTCGAGCCCGAGTTCCTCGGCGTGCCGCAGGAGTGCCTCATCCTGACGATGAAGGCAAACCAGAAGTACTTCCCGCTGCTCGACGCGCAAGGCAGGCTGACCCATAAGTTCCTCGTCGTCAGCAACATCCGGCCGGCCGACGCGAGCGCGGTGGTCGGCGGCAACGAGCGTGTGGTGCGCCCGCGCCTGGCCGACGCGAAGTTCTTCTTCGACCAGGACCGCAAGAAGTCGCTCGAGTCGCGCGTGCTGGGGCTGGCCAAGGTGGTCTACCACGGCAAGCTCGGTTCGCAGGGCGAGCGCGTGCAGCGGGTGATGGCGATCGCGCGTGCGATCGCGGGGCAACTCGGTGGCGAGGCGCTTGCGGCGCAGGCCGACCGCGCCGCCCTGCTGGCCAAGGCCGACCTGCTGACCGACATGGTCGGCGAGTTCCCCGAGCTGCAGGGCATCATGGGCGGCTACTACGCCCGCCACGACGGCGAGCCGGAGGCGATCGCCTTCGCGATCGAAGACCACTACAAGCCGCGCTTCGCCGGCGACGAGCTGCCGCGCAACGACGTCGGCCTGGTGGTCGCGCTGGCCGACAAGCTGGAAACGCTGGTCGGCCTGTTCGGCATCGGCCAGCTGCCCACCGGCGACAAGGACCCGTTCGCGCTGCGCCGCCACGCGCTGGGCGTGATCCGCATGCTGGTCGAGCGCGAGCTGCCGCTGTCGCTCGATGCGCTGATCGCCGCCGCGGTGCCGGTCTTCGGCCCGCTGATCCAGGATCCGAGCGCCGCGCTGCAGGCCTTCTTCGCCGAGCGCCTGGGCGGCCAGTTGCGCGAGCAGGGCTACTCGGCACAGGAGGTCGACGCGGTGCTGGCGCTCGCGCCCCAGCGCCTGGCCGACGTGAAGAAGCGGCTCGAGGCCGTGCGCGCCTTCGCCTCGCTGCCGGAAGCGGCCTCGCTGGCCGCGGCCAACAAGCGCGTGGGCAACATCCTGAAAAAGGTCGAGGGCGAGCTGCCCACCGAGGTGCAGGACCGCCTGCTCGGCGAAGCCGCCGAACGCGCGCTGGCCGATGCGCTCGGGGCCGTGCAGCCAGGCTCGGACGCGCTGTTCGCCCGCGGCGACTACACCGGCTCGCTGCGCGAGCTCGCTGCGCTGAAGTCCCCGGTCGATGCCTTCTTCGACGGCGTGATGGTCAACGCCGACGACCCCGCGCTGCGCGCCAACCGCCTGGCGCTGCTGGGCCGGCTGCACGCGGCGATGAACCGCGTGGCCGACCTGTCGCGCCTGGCGGCCTGACCCGGTGCCCAAGGCCATGCAAGCCCCCAAGCTCGTCATCCTCGGCCGCGACGGCATCCTGAACCGGTTCCGAGAGGACCACGTCAAGGAGCCGGCCGAGTGGGAGCCGATCCCCGGCGCGCTGGAGGCGGTGGCCAGGCTCAACCACGCCGGCTGGCACGTCGTGGTCGCGACCAACCAGGCCGGCATCGGCCGCGGCATGATCGACATGGCCGCGGTCAATGCCGTGCACCTGCAGATGATGAAGATGCTGGCGGCCAAGGGTGGCCGGCTCGACGCGGTGTTCTTCTGCCCGCACACGCGGGAAGAGAACTGCGACTGCCGCAAGCCGCTGCCGGGCATGATGCTCGACATCGCCGAGCGCTATGGCACCTCCCTGGCCCAGGTGCCGATGGTGGCCGACACGCTGCGCGATCTGCAGGCCGCGCGCGCGGCGGGCTGCCCGCCGCACCTCGTGCGCACCGGCCGCGCGAGCCTGGTGGGTGACGGCGAGCTGGCGCAGTGGCTCGCCAGCGTGCCGGGCACCGTCGTGCACGACGACCTGCCCGCCTTCGCCAGCTATCTGCTGCACCAGGAACTGGCCGCGCGCTTCGCCGTCTGACGCCC
Organism: Ideonella sp.; assembly: GCF_035254525.1. GTDB lineage: Bacteria > Pseudomonadota > Gammaproteobacteria > Burkholderiales > Burkholderiaceae_C > Ideonella. Next base: position 38,399 of record NZ_DATFAN010000119.1, read on the forward strand.
CGGTTCTGCTTGTCCATGCAACGCCTCGGCTGGATCCTGCGCTCGGCGCTGTTCTTCCTCTGGTTGGCCGTGACGGTGGTGCCCTGGGCGAGCTTCGTCGTGCTGATGTCGGTCTTCGTGCGCGGCACGCCGCTGTACTGGGTCTGCGCCCGCTGGCTCGCCGTCGCCATCTGGGGCGCGCGCGTGATCTGCGGCGTGTGTTGGCAGGTCCACGGCATGGACAACGTGCCCACCGCGGCCGACGCGCGCGCTGCGGTGCTGCTCGCGCCGAAGCACCAGTCGACCTGGGAGACCTTTGCCTTCCCGATGTTGATGCCCCACCCGCTGTGCTACGTGTTCAAGCGCGAGCTGCTGTGGATCCCGTTTTTCGGCTGGGCGATCGGCAGCCTGGACATGATCCACATCGACCGCAGCCGGCGCACCGAAGCGTGGAGCAAGGTCGCCGAGCAGGGCAAGCGCTACATGGCCCAGGGCAGCTGGGTCATCATGTTCCCCGAGGGCACGCGCACCCCGCGCGGCCAGCAGGGCACCTACAAGACCGGCGCGTCGCGCCTGGCGATCAGCGCCGGCACGCCGATCGTGCCGATCGCCGTGACCTCGGCGCGCTGCTGGCCGCGCAAGAGCTTTCTGCTGCGCCCGGGCGTGATCGACGTCTCGATCGGCCAGCCGATCCCCGTGCAGGGCCGCCAGCCCGACGAATTGATGCGTGAGGTCGAGGCCTGGATCGAGGCCGAGATGCGCCGGCTCGACCCCGAGGCGTACTGAGCGCTCCGGACGGTGCTGAAAGCGGCGCCGCGCCGCCCCTAAAATGCGCGCTCATGCCGCGCCGGCCCGACGCCTCACCACCCGAACAGCTGTCGCTGTTCGACGCGCCGCCACCTCCGCCATCCGGGGGCGCCGCGCAGCCTCCCGGGTCCGCCGCCGTGCGCCCACCGTCGCCCGCGCGAGACGCCGCGCCGGCCGAGGCGCCTGCCGCCGCGCCGCCCGCCCCGTTGATGCACCGCCACCCGCGCGCCGACCGTGAGATCCGCCTCGGCGAGTGCCAGGTCGCCTACCTGTTGCGCCGGGCACGCCGCAAGTCGATCGGCTTCACCGTTGGCCCGGAGGGGCTGGCGGTCAGTGCACCACGTTGGGTCGGCCAGGGCGAGATCGAAGCCGCGCTGCGCGAGAAGTCGGGCTGGATCCTGCGCAAGCTGGCCGAGCAGCGCGAGCGCCAGCGCCGTGTCGAGGCGGCGCGTGTCGAGTGGCGCGACGGCGCGAGCCTGCCGTTCCTCGGCGAGACGGTGATCCTGGTGCTCGACCCACGGGTGGCCGGCGCGGTGCTGAACACCGACGCCCAGGCCCTGCCTGGCGTGCCGAAGCTCACGCTGCACATCGGCCTGCCGCAATCGGCGGCGCCGGCGCAGATCTGCGATGTGGTGCAGAGCTGGCTGCAGCGGCAGGCGCGCCGCCTCTTCGAGGAGCGCTGCAACGAATTCGCCGGCCGCCTGGGCGTGCGCGTCAAGCGCCTGCGGCTGAGCTCCGCCCAGACCCGCTGGGGCAGCGCCTCGGCGGACGGCTCGATCCACCTCAACTGGCGCCTGGTCCATTTCGGGCTGCCGGTGATCGACTACGTCGTCGCGCACGAGTTGGCGCACCTGCGCGAAATGAACCACAGCGCGGCGTTCTGGGACGTGGTCCGCTCGGTCATCCCCGACCTCGAAGACCGCAAGGCCGCGCTGCGCGACCCGGTGCTGCCGGTGTTTGCCTGAGCGGCTCGGGGCGAGCCCCAAAACGGTGCCGATTCGTGGCACTGGCAGCATCGATTCCACTGTGGTTCCCCCCAAAGGGGGATGGTCTGACCGCCGCTTCACAGGCACAGTCCTGCTATTCGCTGTCATCACGAGGCGAGCAGGGACGGTCCAGGGAGGATCGGGCGGGGATGCCGCAAAACCCGTGGGGCCGGTCGGCAGTCATGCCGACCGGCCTTCTTATTGGTGCCTTGCCCGCGCGCTCGGCGCTCGGCGTTCAGCGTTCAGGCCAGGGGGGAGAACCGCCACACCCCGTCGGCGCCGGCCTCGGCGCGCACGCGGCCCTGGCTTTGCAGCGCATGCAGGTGGGCGATGGCCTCGCCCATCGCGAAGGTCGTCTGATGCAGGTCAAGCGTTCGCTTGAACAGCACCGGCAGCAGGTCCGCCGCGCTCGTCGGCCGCTCGGCACACGCGGCCAGCGCCTCGGCCAGCCGCTCGTCGTGGTGGGCCAGCAACTGCGCAATGCGCTCGTGCAGGCCTTTGAAGGGCTTGCCGTGCGAGGGCAGCACCAGGGTGTCGGCGGGCAAGGCCGTCAGGCGCGAAATCGATTCGAGGTACAGCGGCAGCGGGTCGGCCTCGGGTTCGAGGTCGATCACGCTGACGTTGGTCGAGATGCGCGGCAGCACCATGTCGCCCGAAATCAGCACCTCGAGCGACGGCGCGAACAGGGCGATGTGCTCGGGCGCATGGCCGTAGCCGGCGATGGCCTGCCACTCGACATCGCCGATGCGGATGCGCTGGCCGTCCATCAGGCGGCGGAACGCCCCCGGCACCGACGGCACCATCGAGGCGTAGTAGTTGCGCCGGGCACGCACCTTGTCGAGCGCATCGGGGTCGGTCAGGCCGTGGCTGGCGAAGAAGCGCGCGGCGCTGTCGCCACCGTAGCCGGTGGTCTGCTGGCTGGCCATGCGCGCGGCGTTCCAGTCGGTCGCGCTGACCCAGAGACGGCAGTTCCAGCGCTCGCACAGCCAGTCGGCCAGCCCGATGTGGTCTGGGTGCATGTGGGTCACCAGCACGCGCAGCACCGGCAGGCCGTCCAGCCCGCTGGCGAAGACCTGCTCCCACGCGGCGCGGGTCGCGTCGGCCGCGATGCCGCAGTCGACGATGGCCCAGCCCTCGCGGCCGGCCCCGTCGCGGTCGCGCAGCAGCCACAGGTTGATGTGGTCCAGCGCGAAGGGCAGGCCGGTGCGCAGCCAGCGCACGCCCGGCGCGACCTCGATCACCTCGCCGAAGGCGGGCAGCCGGTCGCCCAGCGGGTAGTTCAACTGGCTCTCGTGGGGATTGCTCATGGGGGAGGCGGGCCGCGGCTCGCGTAGACTGACGTTTACGTTAACGTCAAGTCTACCCATGAGTGCTCCTGCGCGCCCGAAGGCGGCCCTGGCAGCGGCGGACCCCGCCGCGCCGACATTCACGATCACCGAGCTCGCCCAGGAATTCGACATCACCCCGCGCGCGATCCGCTTCTATGAGGATGTGGGCCTGCTCGAGCCCGCCCGCGCCGGCCGCAACCGCGTCTACACCCACCGCGACCGCACCCGGCTCAAGCTGACGCTGCGCGGCAAACGGCTCGGCCTGTCGCTGCAGGAGGTCAAGCAGCTGGTCGACATGTACGAGTCCGGCAGCGACGAGCGGCCGCAACTCGAGGCCTTCCTGCTTGTGCTGGCGGAGCATCGCCGCCAGCTCGAGCAGCAGCTGGACGACATCCAGGTCACCCTGGCCGAGATCGAGCAGCACGAGGCCCGCTGCCGCGCACTGATTGGCGCCAGCGCCAAGGCCGCGCCGGCGCCGCGCAGCCGGCCGCGTCGCCCTGCTCGCGCAGCCTAGCCCCCGACCCGCTCCCTACACTGGCGCATCACCGCCGTTGCCGACCTGCCATGTCCACTGAACTGAACGAACTGTTCGACAACAACCGACGCTGGGCCGAGGCCACCGAGGCGCGCGAGCCGGGCTTCTTCACCCGGCTGCTGAACCAGCAGACGCCGCAGTACCTGTGGATCGGCTGTGCCGACAGCCGGGTGCCGGCCAACGAGCTGGTCGGCCTGCTGCCGGGCGAGCTGTTCGTGCATCGCAACGTCGCCAACGTGCTGGTGCACTCCGATCTGAACGCGCTGTCGGTGATCCAGTTCGCGGTCGACGGGCTGAAGGTGCAGCACATCATCGTCGTCGGCCATTCGAACTGCGGCGGTGTCAAGGCGGCGCTGCACAACAGCCGGCTGGGCCTGGTCGACAACTGGCTTCGCCACGTGCAGGACGTGCGGCACCAGCACCGCGCCTGGCTCGATGGCGTCGCGCCTGACGCCCAAGTCGATGCGCTGGTCGAGCTGAACGTGCTCGAGCAGGCGCGCAACGTCTGCATGACGACGGTCGTGCAGGACGCCTGGGCGCGCAGCCAGACGGTGGTCGTGCACGGCTGGGTCTACGGCCTGCACAACGGCCTCATCGACGACCTGCGCATGACGGTGGCCGGCCCGGGCGACGTGGACGAGGCCTATGCCGCCGCGCTGGCCGGCATCCATGCGCGCTACGCGACCGAGACGCGCTGATGTTTCCCCAGCAGCTCACCGACACCCGCGCGTTCGACATCGCCACGGCGATGCTCGAGGGCTTCAACAAGCACTACCGCCTGTTCCGCGAAGCCAGCCACACGGCCAAGCTGCGCTTCGAGCAGGCCGACTGGCACGGCCAGCAGCGTGCGCAGCGCGAGCGCATCGAGTTCTACGACCGCCGTGTCGAAGAGAACGCCGAGCGGCTGCAGACCGAGTTCAAGGCGTCCTCGCTGTCGATGGAGGTCTGGCAGCAGGTCAAGCTGCACTACATCGGCCTGCTGACCAACCACCACCAGCCCGAGCTGGCCGAGACCTTCTTCAACTCGGTGACGACGAAGATCCTGCACCGCAGCTACTTCCACAACGACTTCATCTTCGTGCGGCCGGCGGTCTCGACCGAGTACATCGAGAACGACGAGCCCGCCGCGACGCCGACCTACCGCTGCTACTACCCGACGCGCGAGACCTTGCGCGACGCCGTGCTGCGCATGATCACCAACTTCCAGCTCGCGCGCGAGTTCGAGGACCTGGGGCGTGATGTCGACCAGGTGCTGGCGGCGGTGTTCAAGGCGCTGGGCGATTTCCGGCCGCGCGCGAACTTCCAGATCCAGGTGCTGTCCAGCCTCTTTTACCGCAACAAGGGCGCCTACGCGGTCGGCAAGATCGTCAACGGCTTCTCCGAGCTGCCGTTCGCGCTGCCGATCCTGCACACGCCCGCCGGCCAGCTCGCGATCGACGCGGCGCTGTTCGGCGAGGACGACCTGCTGCTGCTGTTCAGCTTTGCGCGGGCCTACTTCCTGGTCGAGATGGAAGTGCCCTCGGCCTATGTGCAGTTCCTGCGCTCGATGATGCCGCGCAAGCCCCGCTGGGAGCTCTACAACGCCATCGGGCTGCAGAAGCAGGGCAAGAACATCTTCTACCGCGATTTCCTCTATCACCTGCGCCACAGCTCGGACCGCTTCCGCATCGCGCCGGGCATCAAGGGCATGGTGATGCTGGTGTTCGACCTGCCGAGCTTTCCGTTCGTCTTCAAGGTCATCAAGGACTACTATCCTCCCCAGAAGGACACCTCGCGCGAGCAGATCCAGGGCAAGTACCTCCTCGTCAAGCAGCACGACCGCGTCGGGCGCATGGCCGACACGCTGGAGTTCAGCAACGTCGCCTTCCCGCGCTCACGCTTCGAGGACGAGCTGATCGACGAGCTTCGGACGTACTGCCCGAGCCTGCTCGAGATCTCCGACCGCGACGGCGACGGCCACGCCGAGGTGATCCTCAGCCATGTCTACATCGAGCGGCGCATGATCCCGCTGAACATCTTCCTGCAGGACGCAACGCCGCAGCAGACCGAGCATGCGGTGATCGAGTACGGCAATGCGATCAAGGACCTGGTGGCCGCCAACATCTTCCCCGGCGACATGCTGTGGAAGAACTTCGGCGTCACCCGCCACGGCAAGGTCGTGTTCTACGACTACGACGAGATCGAGTACGTCACCGACTGCAACTTCCGCCGCGTGCCGACCCCGCGCAACGAGGAAGACGAGATGTCGGGCGAGGTCTGGTACTCGGTGGGCAAGCACGATGTGTTTCCCGAGACCTTCGGCCCCTTCCTGCTCGGCAACCCGGGGGTGCGCGAGGTCTTCATGAAGCACCACGCCGACCTGCTGGACCCCGAGTTCTGGCAAAGCCACAAGCAGCGCATCGCCGCCGGCCATGTGCTCGACGTGTTTCCGTACGACCCGGCCAAGCGCTTCGCCGCGCAGCGCCGCGGCCCGGCCCTCCCCAGCGCGCACTTCTGAGCTGCCGCGCGATTTGTTGAACTGCAAAGGAGTCCACCATGGCTGAATCCATCGTCATCGTTTCCGCCGCGCGCACGCCCATCGGCGGCCTGCTCGGCGACTTCTCCTCGCTGGCCGCCTGGGAACTCGGCGGCGTCGCGATCAAGGCGGCCGTCGAGCGTGCCGGCGTGCCGGGCGACGCGGTCGACGAGGTGCTGATGGGCAACTGCCTGATGGCCGGCCAGGGCCAGGCGCCGGCACGCCAGGCCATGCGCCGCGCCGGCCTGCCGGATTCGACCGGCGCCGTCACGATGAGCAAGATGTGCGGCTCGGCCATGCGCTCGATGATGTTCGCGCACGACATGCTCGCCGCCGGCTCGGCCGAGGTGATGGTCGCCGGCGGCATGGAGAGCATGACCAACGCGCCGCACCTGATGTTCGCGCGCAAGGGCGTGAAGTACGGTGCGACGCAGATGTACGACCACATGGCCATGGACGGCCTGGAAGACGCCTACGAGCGGGGCAAGGCGATGGGCGTGTTCGCCGAATCCTGCGTCGCCAAGTACCAGTTCAGCCGCGAGGCGATGGACCAGTTCGCGATCGCGTCGACGCAGCGTGCCAAGCAGGCCAACGAGGACGGCAGCTTCGCCTGGGAGACCGCGCCGGTCACGCTGGCCGGCAAGGCCGGCGACACCGTGATCAAGTTCGACGAGCAGCCCTTCAAGGCCAAGCTCGACAAGATCGCCGGCCTGAAGCCCGCGTTCAAGAAGGATGGCCTGATCACCGCCGCCACCTCGTCGAGCATCTCCGACGGCGCGGCCGCGCTGATGCTGATGCGCGAGTCCACGGCGGCGAAGTTCGGCGCCAAGCCGATCGCCCGCATCGTCTCGCACGCCGTGCACGCACAGGCGCCCGAGTGGTTCAGCACGGCGCCGGCCGGCGCGATCCAGAAGGCGCTGGCCAAGGCCGGCTGGAGCGCGAACCAGGTCGACCTGTGGGAGGTCAATGAGGCCTTTGCCGCCGTCACGATGGCGGCGATGGCCGAGTTCAAGCTGCCGCACGAGATCGTCAACGTGCACGGCGGCGCGTGCGCGCTGGGCCACCCGATCGGCGCCTCGGGCGCGCGCATCGTCGTCACGCTGCTGGGCGCCTTGCGCAAGCAAGGCAAGAAGCGCGGTGTCGCGTCGCTGTGCATCGGCGGCGGCGAAGCCACCGCGCTGGCGGTCGAACTGCTGTAAGGGCCCGGCATGGACGGCCTTGGCATCCATGACCTGGCGCTGTTCACGCTGACGGTGTTCGTGCTCAACGCGACGCCGGGCGTGGACATGCTCTACACCGTGGGCCGCACGCTGACCGGTGGCTGGCGGGCCGGGCTGGCGGCGACGTTGGGCGTGTGCTCGGGCTGCGTCGTGCACACGCTGGCGGCGGCCTTCGGCCTGGCGGCGCTGATGGCGGTGTCGGCCTGGGCCTTCTCGCTCGTCAAGTGGGCTGGCGCGGCCTACCTCGTCTGGCTCGGCTTGGGCATGCTGCGCGATGCCTTGCGCAGCACCGCCGCGGCGCCCGCCAGCGCACCGCCGCTGGCCCGGGCCTCCTGGTCGCAGGTCTACCGCCAGGGCGTGCTGACCAACGTGCTGAACCCGAAGGTGGCGTTGTTCTTTCTCGCCTTCCTGCCGCAGTTCATCGTGCCGGACGCCGAGCACAAGACGCTGGCCTTCCTGGCCCTGGGTACCTGGTCGATCGTGCAGGGCATGCTCTTCCTCGTCGTTCTTGTCGCGCTGACCGCATCCCTGCGGCGGCTCGGCGGCTCGCCGCGGCTGGCGCGCGCGCTCAACGCCGCGGGCGGGTTGCTCTTCGTCGGGCTCGCGGCGCGGCTCGCGCAGGCCGAGGTGCAGGCATGACAACCACCCTGATCATCGGCGCCTCGCGCGGCATCGGATTCGAGCTGACCAAGCAGTGCCTCGACGAGGGCGGCCGTGTCTTCGCCACCGCTCGCGACGACGCGGCGCTGGCGCGCCTGCGCGCGCTCGGCGCGCGCGTGCTGCGGCTGGACGTGGCCGACACGGCCAGCGTCTCGGGCCTGGCCTGGCAGCTCGACGGCGAGGCGCTCGACACGGTCGTCGTCAGCGCCGGCGTCTACGGCCCGAGCACCAGCGCGCTGCAGACCCCGACCGAGCAAGACTTCGACCGCGTGATGCACACCAACGTGCTGGGCCCCATGCGCGTGATCCCGCAGCTGGCCGATGCGCTGGCCGAGGGCGCCCGGCTCGGCGTGATCTCGTCGCGCATGGGCTCGATGGGGCTGCGCACCAGCACCAGCGGCTGGCTCTACCGCGCGTCGAAGGCGGCCCTCAACTCGGTGCTGAAGGATGCGTCGATCGCGCTCGCCGGCAGAGCGATCTGCGTCGCGCTGCACCCGGGCTGGGTGCGCACCGACATGGGCGGCACCGGCGCCGACCTCGACGTGGCCGACAGCGTGCGCGGTTTGCGCGCGACGCTCGCCGCCCTGACCCCGGCCGACAACGGCCGCTTCCTGAACTACGACGGCCAGGCGCTGGCCTGGTGAGAACTCGAACCGGAGACCTTCGATGCTGCTGAACGACGACCACCGCGCGGTGCAGGACGCCGTGCGCGCCTTCGTGCAAGACCAGATCGCGCCGCATGCCGCGCGCTGGGACAAGGAGCACCACTTTCCCGCGGCCGAATTGAAGGGCCTGGCCGAGCTCGGCTGCTATGGCGTCGCGGTGCCGACCGAGTACGACGGCGCGGGGCTGGACTACCTCGCGCTGGCCCTCATCCTCGAGGAGATCGCCGCCGGCGACGGCGGCACCTCGACGGTGGTCAGCGTCAACAACTGCCCCGTCTGCTCGATCCTGATGGCCTTCGCCAACGAGGATCAGAAGCAGCGTTTCCTCAAGCCGCTGGCGCGCGGCGAGATGCTGGGCGCCTTCTGCCTGACCGAGCCGCACGTCGGCTCGGAGGCCGGCGGCCTGCGCACGACAGCCGTGCCCGATGGCGACCACTACGTGCTCAACGGCGTCAAGCAGTTCATCACCAGCGGCAAGAACGGTGACGTGGCGATCGTGATGGCGGTGACCGACAAGGCGGCCGGCAAGAAGGGCATCAGCGCCTTCGTCGTGCCGACCGACACCCCCGGCTACACGGTGGCCCGCATCGAGGACAAGATGGGCCAGCACAGCTCGGACACGGCGCAGATCCTGTTCGAGAACTGCCGCATCCCGGCCGCCAACCGTCTCGGCGACGAAGGCCAGGGCCTGAAGATCGCGCTGTCGGGGCTTGAGGGCGGGCGCATCGGCATCGCGAGCCAATCGGTCGGCATGGCGCGCGCGGCCTTCGAGGCGGCGCTGAAGTACGCGAAGGAGCGCGTGGCCTTCGGCCAGCCGATCTTCGAGCACCAGGCGGTGCAGCACAAGCTGGCCGACATGGCCACGCAGATCGAGGCGGCGCGCCAGCTCATCTGGCACGCCGCCAGCCTGAAGGACGCAGGCCGGCCCTGCCTGAAGGAGGCCGCGATGGCCAAGCTGTTCGCCAGCGAGATGGCCGAGAAGGTCTGCTCGGCGGCGATCCAGGTGCATGGCGGCTACGGCTACGTCAGCGACTTTCCGGTCGAGCGCATCTACCGCGACGTGCGGGTGTGCCAGATCTACGAAGGCACCTCGGAAGTCCAGAAGATCCTGATCGGGCGCGCGCTGGCCTGAGCGTTGGCACGAACGCGGCCGCCCGGCACTCAATCGGCGGCCGGCAGCACCAGCGTGAAGCAAGAGCCCTGACCCGGCTCGCTCTCGACCTCGATCGCGCCACCCATCGCCCGGGCCAACTGCTGCGACAGCGCCAGCCCCAGGCCCGTGCCCTCGATGCCGCTGCGCTGCACGCCCAGGCGATCGAAGGGGGTGAACAGGCGGGCACGCTGGTCGGGGTCCAGGCCGCGGCCGGTGTCGATCACCCGCAAGGCGATCGCGCCGCCGTCGCCCGCCTGGTGCTCGGCTTCGAGCCGCAGCGTGCCGTGCAGCCGGTTGTACTTGACCGCGTTCGACAGCAGGTTGGTCAGGACCTGGCGCAGCCGCGTCGGGTCGGCCTGCACCATCCAGGGCTGCGTGCGGTCGATGTGGGGCTCGAACACCAGGCCGGCCTGGGCCGCGCGGCCGGCGAGCATCACCCAGCATTCGTCGATCAGCGCCAGCAGGTCGACCGGCCGCGCGTCGACGCGCAGCTGGCCCGTCTGCACGCTCGACAGGTCGAGCACGTCGTCGACCAGCGCCAGCAGGTGGTTGCCGCTTCGCAGGATGGCGTGGGTCCAGGCCAAGTGCCGCGGCGCGAGCATGCTGTCCATCTCGAGCAGTTGCGAGAAGCCCAGGATCGCGTTCAGCGGCGTGCGCAGCTCGTGGCTGACGCGCGAGAGGAATTCGGTCTGCGCGCGGTTGGCGGCCTCGGCGCGGTCGCGCGACTGGCGCAGCGCCTCGGCCTGCTTGCGCTCGGTGATATCGGTGTGGGTGCCGATCATGCGCAGCGGCCGGCCGGCCTCGTCGCGGGCGATCACCATGCCGCGCGTCAGGATCCACTTCCAGCTGCCATCCTTGCACTGCACGCGGTGCTCGTTGGTGTAGCTCGGCGCGCGGCCGCTGAAATGGTCTTCGCGCGCCTGCAGCATGCCGGCGATGTCATCGGGGTGGGTGCGGCGGTCCAGTTCGATGGACAGGTCGTCGATCTCGTCGTCGGCCCAGCCGTACATCTCGCGCAGCCGGCGCGAGTAGATCTCCTCGCCGGTCTGCACGTACCAGTCCCACACGCCGTCGCCGGTGGCTTCGAGCGCGAGCTTCCACATCGCGTCGCGCTCGCGGCTCCTGGCCAGCACCTGCTCGGCCTGCACGCGCTCGGTGATGTCCTCGATCGTGCCTTCGTAGTAGCACAGCGTGCCGTCCTCGGCCCGCACCTCGTGTGCACACTCGCTGACCCAGCGCCGCTCGCCGGTCTTGTGGCTGACGACCTCGGAGACGAAGCCGTCGACGCGCCCGTCGTGCGCGAGCTGCGCGCCGAATTCGGCCCGGCGGCCCGGCTGCACGTACCAGGCCTGGCCGCTGTCGTTGGCCAGGGCCAGCATCTCGGCCTCGCTGGCGCAGCCGTTCAGCTTCACCAGCGCGGGGTTCGCGCGCACGAGACGGCGCCCCGGCGCTGCGCGGTAGGCGCCGATCGGCAGGAAGTCGAACAGCGACGCAAAGTCGTCCGCGGGCATGAGGATGGGCTGCAGGCGCTGGGGCGCCGAGTGGCGAAGCGCCGATTTTCGCCGCGTGGCAAGCCGCCGCGGCGGGATCATTGCATGCGCGAGATCGCCGGGGAGGAGGGGGCGACCTCAGTCGCGCGGCAGGTACAGCCGGTCGGAGTAGGTGGCCAGCCACTCGGGGCGCAGCGCGACGAAGATGGCCACCATCATGCCGGTCAGGAAGGCGTCGCCCCAGGCCGCCAGCCAGCGGCCGACTGCGAGGTCGGCGACCAGCGTGCCGGCCGGTGAGCCGTGCCAGGCCAGCGCCAGCCAGCCCGAGATGGCCAGCGCCAGCAGGCTTGCAAAGAAGCCGCGGCCGAGGATGTAGACGAACAGATGGTGCGGCAGCCAGCGCCGGATCGCAGCACCCAGCCCCAGCGCCAGCGTGGCGGGCACGATGCCGAGCCACACCATGCGGTGCAGCGCCTCGGCCGGCGCCAAATCGCCCAGCCCCGCCGCGATCAACGCCACCGGCACCAGCGCCAGCATGGCGAGCGGCCAGCCGGCCATCAGCATCAGCAGGCAGGCGCCCGACAGCGGCTGCGCGATCGGCATGTGGACCAGCGTGTCGGCACACCACAGCAGGGGCAACACGGCCCACCAGGCCAGCCACGGCCAGGGGGGGGCGCCACCGGCCAGCACGCGCCACGGCCGGGTGGCGGCGGCCGCCGCCAATGCCAGCACGAGCACGATCGTCTCCAACGCCATCGGCGCATGCTACGGGCTATGCCGCCGGGGCCGGGTGATCGGGGTCAAGCCGGTGCCAGCGCCCAGTGTTTCAGCGTATCGTCGCCCGCATGAAAGCGCCGATCGACTTCTACTTCGACTTCTCTTCGCCGTACTCCTACATCGCCAACGAATGGATCGACGCGATGGCCGCGCGCCACGGCCGCACGGTGCAGCGTCGGGCGATCCTGCTCGGCGTGACCTTCTCGGCGGCCGAGCTGAAAAGCCCGGTGTCGTACCCGATCAAGCGCGACTATGCGATGCGCGACTTCCAGCGCTCGGCGCGCTTCGAGCGCGTGCCCTATGTGCAGCCCGATCCCTTCCCGATCCCGACGCAGAACGCGGCCCGCGTGTTCTGGTGGCTGAAGGACAGCGAGGGTGAGACGGCCGCCGCGGCCTGGGCGCGGGCGGGCTTCCGTGCCTTCTTCACCCGCGGCGTGCCGCTGAACGAACCGGCTGCGCTGAAGGCACTGGCCGGCGAGGCGGGGCTGGACCCCGAGGCGGCCGAGCAGGCCTGGAACAACCCGATGTGGAAGGAGCGCCTGAAGCGCGCCAACGACGAGGCCATTGCCGCCGGCGTGTTCGGCGCGCCGCACTTCGTGATCGACGGCGAGCCCTTCTGGGGCAACGACCGCAAGCCGCAGATCGAGCAATGGCTCGCGAGCGGGCCTTTCTAGCGTCGCTTCACAGCGCCGCGATCGAGATCACCTTGCGCTCGGCGGGCGCCGCGACGGCGGGCGCTTGGCCGGCGGCGAAGCGCGCCAGCAGATCCTGCGCCTGAGCGCGCGCGGTGACCACGTTGGCCAGCTTCACATGCCCATACCCGCGGATGCGCTCGGGCAGCCTGGCCAGCGCCACGGCGGCGGCGTGGTTGGCGTGGCTCAAGCTCGGCAGCAGCTTGTCGCGCACGAGCTGCTCGTAGTCATCGGCCAGCTGGCGCTCCATGCGGCGCTCTTCGGTGTGGCCGAAGGGGTCGAGCCAGCTGCCGCGCACGCGGCGCGCCTTGGCCAGCAGCTTGAACGCCGTCAGCATCCACGGCCCGAAGCTCATCTTGCGCGGCTTGCCGTCCGGCCCACGGCGCGCCAGCAGCGGCGGGGCCATGTGGAAGCGCAAAGATCCGGCGTTCTCGAACTGTTCGGCCAGCGCCGCCTGGAAACGCCCGTCGGTGTACAGCCGCGCCACCTCGTACTCGTCCTTGACCGCCAGCAGCCGCGCGAACTGGCGCGCCACGGCCTCGGTCAGCGGCGTGCCGTCCACGTGGCCCATCGCCACCTCGCGCACGTGCACCGCCTGCACAAGCTCCAGGTAACGCTGGGCCAGCGCGGCGTTCTGGTACTCGGTCAGGAACTGCGTGCGCCGCTCGACCAGTGCGCCGGGGCCGAACAGCCGCTCCTTGACCGGCGCGGCCTGCGCCGGCTTGCCCGCCAGCCGGTCGATCGCCGCCGGGTCCGCCGCCGCGATGCGCCCGAGCGCGAAGGCGATCTTGTTGCCTTCGATCGCCACGCCGTTGAGCTCGATCGCGCGCAGCAGCGCTGCTTCGCTGACCGGCACCAGCCCGCGCTGGAACGCGGCGCCGAGCATCACGATGTTGCTGGGCATCGTGTCGCCCATCAGCGCCTGGGCCAGCGCCTGGGCATCGAGCATGCTCACGCGCTCGTCACCGGCGGCGTGGCGCAGCTTGGCCAGCAGCGCCTGCGCCTGCAGGCTCGCGTCGGGGTTGCGCACGAAGGCGGCGGTGGCCAGCTCGTGGGTGTTGGCCAGCACGACGGTGCGGCCGTGCTTGACCGTGCCCAGCGCATCGGCCGAGGCGCCCACCACCATGTCGCAGGCCAGCAGCACGTCAGCCTGCTGGGTATCGATGCGCACCTGGTTCAGCAGGTCCGGCGTCGGCGCCACGCGCACGAAGCTCAGCACCGCACCGCCTTTTTGCGCAAAGCCCATGAAGTCCAGCACCGAGCTTTGCTTGCCTTCCAGGTGCGCGGCCATCGTGATCAGCGCGCCGACCGTCACGACACCCGTGCCGCCCACGCCGGTGACCAGCATGTCGAAGGGGCCCGTCCAGGCCCACGGCGCGGGTGAGCCGATGCGTGCGATCTCACGCGCCAGGTCCTCGGCCGTGAACTTGGCGCCGGCCTTCTTCTTCAGCACCGCGCCCTCGATGGTCACGAAGCTCGGGCAGAAGCCGTTCAGGCAGGAGAAATCCTTGTTGCACGAGCTTTGCTCGATCTGGCGCTTGCGGCCCCAGTCGGTCTCCACCGGAATCACGCTCAGGCAGTTGGAGGCCTGGCCGCAGTCGCCACAGCCTTCGCACACCGCCTCGTTGATGAACACGCGCCGAGGCGGGTCGGGGAACTCGCCCTTCTTGCGCCTGCGGCGCTTCTCGGCCGCGCAGGTCTGGTCGTAGATCAGCAGCGTGACGCCCTCGACCTCGCGCAGCTCGCGCTGCACGGCGTCCATGTCGCCGCGGTCGTGGAAGGTGGTGCCGGCTGGGAACTCGCCGTGGTGGCCGTCGTACTTGTCGATCTCGTCGGAGACGATCACCACGCGCTTGGCGCCTTCGGCCTCGACCTGGCGCGCGATCTCGGGCACGCTGATGTGGCCATCCACCGGCTGGCCGCCGGTCATCGCCACCGCGTCGTTGTACAGCAGCTTGTAGGTGATGTTGGTGCCCGCGGCGATCGCCTGGCGGATGGCCAGCAGGCCGGAGTGGAAGTAGGTGCCGTCGCCCAGGTTCTGGAAGACGTGCTTTTCCTTGGTGAAGCGCGAGTGCGCCGCCCAGTCGACGCCTTCGGCGCCCATCTGGATCAGGCCCGAGGTGCCGCGCTCCATCCAGCTGGCCATGAAGTGGCAGCCGATGCCGGCCAGCGCGCGCGAGCCTTCGGGCACCTTGGTGCTCGAGTTGTGCGGGCAGCCGGAGCAGAAGTAGGGCTGGCGGCGCACGGCGTCGGCCTCGTTGTGCAGCAGTGCGGGCATCAAGAAGTCGACCACGCGCTCGCGCCGGTCCAGCGCCGGGTTCAAGCGGGCCAGCCAGTCGGCCACGGTGGGCATGATGCGCGACGGGCGCAGCTCGCCCAGCGCCGAGAGCAGCGGCTCGCCGTCGGGGGTGGTCTTGCCGGCGATGCGCGGCCGCTGACTGTCGGGCAGGCCGTAGAGCAGCTCCTTGAGCTGGCGCTCGACCACCGGCGCCTTCTCCTCGATCACCAGGATCTCTTCGAGCCCGCGCGCGAAGTCCAGCATGCGCGTGGGCTCCAACGGGAACACCAGCCCCACCTTGTAGACGCGCACGCCGGCGGCGGCCAGTGCGTTCGGGTCCAGGTCGAGCCGGCGCAGCACTTCCATGAAGTCGTAGTGCGCCTTGCCGACGGTGATGATGCCCAGCGTCGCCGCCGGGCTGGACACGATGTGCTTGTCGACCGAGTTCACGCGGGCGAAGGCGCGCACCGCGTCGAGCTTGGCGGCCAGGCGCTCCTCCAGCCCCAGCGAGGGCAGGTCGACCGCGCGCACATGCAGGCTGCCCACCGAGGCGGGCGGCTGGGCATCCACCGGCATCACGAAATCCAGCGGCACGTCGTCGAGGTCCACCGTCATGCCCGACTCGACGACCTCGGAGATGGCCTTGAAGCCGACCCAGGCGCCCGAGAAGCGCGACAGCGCCCAACCGTACAGGCCGAACTCCAGGTACTCGGCCACGTTGGCCGGGTGCAGCACCGGCATGCTCCAGGCCTGCATCGCCACGTCGCTCTGGTGCGGCATCGACGAGCTCACGCAGCCGTGGTCGTCGCCGGCCACCACCAGCACGCCGCCCTGGGCGCTCGAGCCATAGACGTTGCCGTGCTTGAGCGCGTCGCCCGAGCGGTCCACGCCCGGGCCCTTGCCGTACCACAGCGCGAACACGCCGTCGACGGTGCGCTGCGCGTCCAGCGCCACGCGCTGCGTGCCCAGGCAGGCGGTGGCGGCCAGGTCCTCGTTGATCGCGGGCAGGAACTGCACGCTGGCCGCGGCGAGAAACTTCTTGGCCTTCCACATCTGCTGGTCGACCATGCCCAGCGGGCTGCCGCGGTAGCCCGAGACGAAGCCGGCGGTGTGCAGGCCCGCTGCTTCGTCCAGGCGCTTCTGCATCAGCGGCAGGCGCACCAGCGCCTGGGTGCCGGTGAGGAAGACGGTGCCGCGTGAAGCGGCCAGGTTGTCGGTCAGCGCGTAGTCACGCAGCGGTTGGCGCAAGGCGGCAGCGGTGTTCATGGCGGCGCTTGATGAAGGGCAAATGGTGGCGTCGATTCTCCCCATCAACTGGAAACGTGTCGTTCCCCATCGACGCCGATTCGACTATTCTTGAGCTTGTTTGTTTCCGCGAAAGCAGAAAATCGAAATGATCGAACTCGACCGCACGACGCGCCGGCTGATTGATGTCCTGCAGCGCAAGGGCCACCAGAGTGCACAGCAGCTGGCCGAGGCCGTCGGCATGTCGGCCACGCCGGTCTGGCGCCGGCTGAAGGAGCTGGAGCAAAGCGGGGTGATCCGCCGCGAGGTGGTGTTGATGGACCGCGAGAAGCTCGGCCTGGCGATCTGCGTCTGGGCCCACGTCTCGCTGGTGCGCCACACCGACGGTGCGGTGGAGGATTTCGAGCGCCTCGCGCTCGCGAGCCCGGAGATCATGGAGTGCGCCAGCATCACCGGCGAAGCCGACTACGTGATCAAGGTGGTGGTGCCCGACATGAAGGCCTACGATCGCTTCCTGCAGGAGCGCCTGTTCAAGCTCAAGGGCGTGTCCAGCATCCGCACCAACGTCGTGTTGCGGGAAGTGAAGTACGAAACCGCCTTGCCGCTTCCGCCGGGTTGAACTCAGGCCGCGGCGCGTGGCGGCTGGCGCAGCATCGCGTCCAGCGTGTCGACCAGTTCGACCCAGTCGGCATCGCTCTTCCAGGCGCTGCGCAGGAAGGCGGCCTGCGATTCGGTCCAGAACGGCGCGTCAGGCAGAATCACGTCGCCTGGCAAGGGCGCATGGTGAGCCACGAAGCGCTCGATCGACACGGCATCGTCCGGCAGCCCGAGCTGGGCGAAGAGTTGCGCGAGCGAGTGGACAGGCTGGTCCATGAGATCTCCGTTGCAAGGAGTTGCGGATGTCCGTCGGTGACGATGGTATGTTCCGCGCCGCCGAGCGGCCCTGCCCGCCCATCCAAAGCCCTGTTGTGAGATTACCGATTACCGACGCCGCGGCGCAAGGCAGCGCCCGGCCCCAATTCATTCCGGCCACGCTGCCGCGCCATCGCGATGCGCTGCTGCCGTCGGCCTGGATCGACCTGGCCAAGGCGCTGGCGTCGCAGTTGATCGTCTGGCATCACCTGGCCCTGTACGGCCCGATGTGCGACGTGGCGCGCTCGCTCGCGCCCGAGTTGCTCGATCTGCTGGCGCAACACGCGCGCCTGGTCGTGCAGGTGTTTCTCGTCGTCGGCGGTTTCCTCGCCGCCAATTCGCTGTGGCCGTCGCCCGGGCTGCCACCCAAGGTCGGCTGGCGCGACGTGCCGGGCCAGGTGTGGCGGCGCTACCAGCGGCTCGCGCGGCCCTACCTGCTGGCGGTGATGGCGGTGATCGTCGCGGCCTGGGCGGCGCGGGGCCTGATCGATCACCCGACGATCCCTGCCGCGCCCGAGCCGGGCCAGCTCGCGGCGCACATTGCGCTGATGCAGGACGTGATGGGCTTCGATTCGCTGTCGGCCGGCTTCTGGTACGTGGCAGTCGATTTCCAGCTCTTCGCGCTGCTGGTGGTGCTGGCCGCGGCACTGCGCGGCCTGCCGGGCCACACGGCGCGGCGCGCGTCGACCGCGACGGCGGTGCTGGTCGCGCTGGTGCTGCTGTCGCTGCTGTGGTGGAACCTCGAGCCCTCGCTGGACGCCTACGCCGCGTACTTCGCGGGCGCCTACGGGCTGGGCGTGCTGGCGCGCTGGGCGCGCGGCGCGCGGGGTGGGCGCGAAGGCGCGGCGCTGGGCCTCGCGTTGATCATCGGGATCGCGCTGGTCGTCGAGTGGCGCAGCCGCATCGCGCTGGCCGGGGCGACCGCGCTGCTGCTGTGCCTGGTGCCCGAGCCGGCGAGCCTGCGTGCCGCGCCAGCGCGCGCCGGGCGGGCGCTGCTGGGCTTCCTGTCGCGCGTGTCCTATCCGGTGTTCCTGCTGCACTACCCGGTGATCCTGCTCACCGGCGCGGTGGTCAACAGCCTGTGGCCCGAGTCGCCCGAGATGAACGGGCTGGGCATGGTGCTGGCGTGGGGCTTGAGCCTGGCCTCGGGTGCGGCGATGCACCGGGCCCTCGAGCACTAGCCTGCCCGTCGAAGCGCCTCGGCCACGTCGGCGCGCAGCGCGCGCAGCGCGGCCAGCTCGGCGCCGGGGGCCTGCAGTGCGCTCCACAGCATCGCCGAGACGGCGCTGGCGGTGGCATCGATGTCGATCGGCTTGCCAGCGCCGGCGGCCTCGCCGCCCTGGGCCACGGCCTCCCACAGGATGTGCTCCATCGGCCCCAGCACCAGCGGGCGCAGCAGGCGCAGCGGCAGGTCGCTGCGGAATTCGCCGCGGGCCTGGCCGCGGGCGAGCAGGTCCATCAGCGGCGCGGTGTAGCGGCGCTGCAGCGGCAGCAGCACCTCGCTGAAATCCTGGCCCTTGCTGCGGCCCTCGGAGAGCACCAGCGCGCACATCCCGGTGCCCTGGATCAGGAACAGGCGCAGGTGGGTGCGCACGAACCAGTCGAGTTGCATGCGGGCCGGCTGCTCGCGCGGCAGCCCGGCCTCGATGGCCGCGATGATCTCGTCGTACCAGTCGGTGATGACCCGCACGCACAGCTCGCGCTTGCCGTGGAAGTATGTGAACACCGTGGCTTCGGAGACGCCCAGGCGCTGCGCGATCTCGGTCGTCGTCGCGCGCTCATAGCCCTTCTCGGCAAACACCTCGCGGCCGACGCGCAGGATGTCGCGCGTGCGCTGTTCGCCCCGCGCGCCTGCCAAGGGGCGGCGTACGGCCGGGGCGGCCGCGGGGCTGGTGGCGGGGCGGCGGTGGGCGCGGGTCGACATGAATTGAGTATTACTCAACAATCCCTTGCGGTGCAAGCCGGCGGCTGATAGATTTCGCGTCGACATACCTTGCGCAGTCTGCTTCTTCGACGGCGCCGGGTCATTATTGAGACACGCTCAACTCGATTCACCAGGAGCCCCCGATGTTCGAATCCACCTTCTCGTTCCCGCTGGGTGAGGACATCGCCGCGCTGCGCGAGGCCGTGCGCGACTTTGCCCAAGGCCAGATCGCCCCGCGCGCCGCGCAGATCGACCGCGACAACCTCTTCCCGGCCGACCTGTGGCGCCAGCTCGGCGAGCTGGGCGTGATGGGCCTGACCGTGCCCGAGGCCTACGGCGGCACGCCGCTGGGCTACCTCGCCCACATGGTCGCGATGGAAGAGATCAGCCGCGCCAGCGCCTCGGTGGGCCTGAGCTACGGCGCGCACTCGAACCTGTGCGTGAACCAGATCAACCGCAACGGCAACGAGGCGCAGAGAAAGAAGTACCTGCCCAAGCTGATCTCGGGCGAGCATGTCGGCGCGTTGGCCATGAGCGAGCCCGGCGCCGGCTCCGATGTCGT
This sequence comes from Ideonella sp., assembly GCF_035254525.1. Taxonomy (GTDB): domain Bacteria; phylum Pseudomonadota; class Gammaproteobacteria; order Burkholderiales; family Burkholderiaceae_C; genus Ideonella. Next base: position 58,127 of record NZ_DATFAN010000119.1, read on the forward strand.
CAGCATGAAGCTCAAGGCCGAGAAGAAGGGCGACCGCTACCTGCTCAACGGCAGCAAGATGTGGATCACCAATGGCGGCGATGCCGACACACTGGTGGTCTACGCCAAGACCGAGCCCGAGCTGGGCGCGCGCGGCATGACCGCCTTCATCATCGAGAAGGGCTTCAAGGGCTTCAGCAAGGGCGAGCACCTGGACAAGCTCGGCATGCGCGGCTCCAACACCTACCCGCTGTTCTTCGACAACTGCGAGGTGCCGGCCGAGAACGTGCTGGGTGTCGAAGGCCAGGGCACCAAGGTGCTGATGAGCGGGCTGGATTACGAGCGCGTCGTGCTCTCGGGCGGCCCGCTGGGCATCATGGCCGCCTGCATGGACGTGGTCGTGCCCTTCGTCCACGAGCGCAAGCAGTTCGGGCAGAGCATCGGCGAGTTCCAGCTGATGCAGGGCAAGCTGGCCGACATGTACTCCACCTTCCAGGCCTGCCGCGCCTACGGCTACGCGGTCGCGCAAGCGTGCGACCGCGGCGACCACGCCCGCACGCTGCGCAAGGATGCTGCCGGCGTCATCCTCTACACCGCCGAGAAGGCCACCTGGATGGCCGGCGAGGCGATCCAGGCGCTGGGCGGCGTGGGCTACACCAGCGAGTTCCCCACCGGCCGGCTGTGGCGCGACGCCAAGCTGTACGAGATCGGCGCCGGCACGAGCGAGATCCGCCGCATGCTGATCGGCCGCGAGCTGTTCGCCGAGACCTGCTGACATGGCGACCATCGTCTCGAAGCTCAACCCGCGCAGCGAGGATGCCAAGGCCAACGCCGCCGCGATGCGCGCGCTGGTCGACGACCTGAATGCCAAGCTCGCGAAGATCGCCGAAGGCGGCGGCGAGGCCGCGCGCGCCAAGCACCTGGGCCGCGGCAAGCTGCTGCCGCGCGAGCGGGTCGAGATGCTGCTCGACCCCGACACGCCGTTCCTCGAGATCGCGCCGCTGGCTGCACTCGGCATGTACCCCGAGAAGGACGGCTCGAACGCCGCGCCGGCGGCCGGCATGATCGCCGGCATCGGCCGCATCGGTGGCGTCGAGTGCATCGTCGTCTGCAACGACGCGACGGTCAAGGGCGGCACCTACTACCCGATGACCGTCAAGAAGCACCTGCGGGCGCAGGAGATAGCGCAGCAGAACCGGCTGCCCTGCGTCTACCTGGTCGATTCCGGCGGTGCCAACCTGCCGAACCAGGACGAGGTCTTCCCCGATCGCGACCACTTCGGCCGCATCTTCTACAACCAGGCCAACCTGTCGGCGCAAGGCATTCCGCAGGTGGCGGTGGTGATGGGCTCGTGCACGGCCGGCGGCGCCTACGTGCCGGCGATGAGCGACGAGACCATCATCGTCAAGAACCAGGGCACGATCTTCCTCGGCGGCCCACCGCTGGTGAAGGCGGCGACCGGCGAGGTCGTCAGCGCGGAAGACCTCGGCGGCGGCGACGTGCACACGCGCCTGTCCGGCGTGGCTGACCACCTGGCCGAGAACGACCTGCACGCGCTGGCGCTGGCGCGCCAGGTCGTCGGCAGCCTGAACTGGCGCAAGGACGTGCCGGTGGCGCTGCGCGAGCCGCAGCCGCCGAAGTACGCCGCCGACGAGCTGCTCGCGGTGATCCCCACCGATACCCGCAAGCCCTTCGACGTGCGCGAGATCATCGCCCGCGTCGTCGATGGCTCCGAGTTCGACGAGTTCAAGGCCCGCTACGGCACCACGCTGGTCTGCGGCTTCGCCTGGATCGAGGGCATGCCGGTCGGCATCGTCGCCAACAACGGCATCCTGTTTGCCGAGAGTGCGAACAAGGGTGCGCACTTCATCGAGCTGTGCTGCCAGCGCAAGGTGCCGCTGGTGTTCCTGCAGAACATCACCGGCTTCATGGTCGGCCGCAAGTACGAGAACGAGGGCATCGCCCGCGCCGGCGCCAAGATGGTAACCGCCGTGGCCTGCGCCAACGTGCCCAAGTTCACCGTGATCATCGGCGGCTCGTTCGGCGCCGGCAACTACGGCATGTGCGGCCGCGCCTACTCGCCGCGTTTTCTGTGGATGTGGCCGAACGCGCGCATCAGCGTGATGGGCGGCGACCAGGCCGCGAGCGTGCTGGCCACCGTGCGCCGCGACGGCATCGAGGCCAAGGGCGGGCAGTGGAGCGCCGACGAAGAGGAAGCCTTCAAGGCGCCGATCCGCCGCCAGTACGAAGTGCAGGGCCACCCCTACTACGCCAGCGCGCGGCTGTGGGACGACGGCGTGATCGACCCGGTGGACACGCGCCGCGTGCTGGCGCTGGGTTTGTCGGCATCGCTGAACGCCCCGATCCCCGACGCGAAGTTCGGCGTCTTCCGGATGTGATGACGATGGCGCCGGTCGACATCGTCCATGCTCTGTGGCAGCGCTTCGAGGCGCGTGACTGGGCTGGCGCACGCGCGCTGTTGCGTGACGATGCCGCGTTGCATTGGCCGACTTCGGGTGAGCACTTCGATGACGCGGACGCGGCGATCAAGGTGCAGTCGATCTACCCGGAGGGGTGGTCGATCCGCGTCATCGAAGTGAACGAGCTCACCGATGGCCGAGTGCACTCGGCGATCGAGGTCACCCATGGCGAGCATCGCTTCTTCGCCAACTCGCTGTTTCGCTTCGAGGGCGCGCTGATTGCCGAGATCACCGAGTATTGGGGCACCTTCGAGGAACCACCCGCTTGGCGCTCCGCGGAAACGATTGGGGCATATCGGCGTGAATGAGTCGCTCCACGGTTGGCGCGGGATCGGGGGGCCGGGGTGCCCCCTTCCGCTCATGTCCCCCGCCGATCGCCTGCGGCGCTCGGCTCCTCCTAATACTTCGCTGCAGGGGGCACCCCATCCCCCCGATCAGGCACGGGCTTCTCTGCTCGTTGCGCGCCAATACCGCTGCCTGCCGAGGGGGTGGGGTGAGGGGCGCAGTGAAGTACTAGGAGGAGCCGTCAACCGCAGGTTGGCGGCGGGGGACATGAACGGAGCCCCTCACCCCGGCGCCTCGGCTCGCTCCCACCTTTGCAGGCACACCCCATGACCACGCCAACGCTCGACATCAAGCGCCCATCCCCACACGTCGCCGAGGTGTGGCTCAACCGCCCCGACGTCCGCAACGCCTTCAACGACAGCGTCATTGCCGAATTGACAGCGGCGTTCCGTGGTTTCGCGGAAGACAAGGAACTGCGTGCCGTCATCCTCGCCGGGCAGGGCAAGGCTTTCTGCGCCGGCGCGGACCTGAACTGGATGCGGGCGATGGCCGACTACTCGTGGGAGCAGAACCGCGCCGATGCCGAGAAGCTGGCCGAGATGCTGTGGGCGATCTACAGCTGCCCGGTGCCGGTGGTCGGCCGCGTCCACGGCGACTGCTACGCTGGCGGCGTCGGCCTCGCGGCGGTGTGCGATGTGCTGGTCGCGAGCGACGCGGCGGCCTTCTGCCTGAGCGAGGCCAAGCTCGGCCTGCTGCCGGCGACCATCGGGCCGTATGTGGTCAAGGCGCTGGGCGAGCGCGCCGCGCAGCGCTATTTCACGACCGCCGAGCGCTTCACCGCCGCCGAGGCGCACCGTCTGGGTTTCGTGCACGAGCTGACCGCGCCGGAGACGATCGACGCGGCCGTGGGCAACATCGTCAAGGCGCTCGCCGCCAACGGCCCGGCGGCGGTGCGCGCCTGCAAGCACCTCGTGCAGGACGTGGCGGGGCAGCCGATCACCGCCGAGCTGCGCGCCGACACCGCGCGCCGCATCGCCGACATTCGTGCCAGCGCCGAAGGCAAGGAGGGCGTGCAGTCCTTCCTTGGCAAGCGTGCGCCTTCGTGGCTTGGATGACGCACCCGCGATGGAGCTGAGCCTGCCGCCGGCCATCGTCCACGCCGCATCCGGCCTGGACACGACGCAACTCGTCGCGCTGGCCGCGGCGCTGGGCTGGGCCAGTGGCCTGCGCCTGTACGCGGTGGTCTTCCTCACCGGGCTGGCCGGCTGGCTGGGCTGGGTCACGCTGCCTGCCGGCCTGCAGGTTCTGCAGCACCCCGCGCTGCTGATCGCGTCCGGGCTGATGCTGGGGGTCGAGTTTTTCGCCGACAAGCTGCCCTGGGTCGATTCGCTGTGGGATGCCGTGCATACGTTCATCCGCATCCCGGCCGGCGCGGCCCTGGCGGCGGGGGTGTTCGGGGCCGACGCCGGCACCTGGACGCTTGCCGCCGCGCTGCTGGGCGGCGGGCTGGCCGCGACCGCGCATGTGGCCAAGGCGACCACGCGCGCGGCGGTCAACACCTCGCCCGAGCCGTTCTCCAACCTCGGCCTGTCCTTGCTCGGCGATGCCGCCGTGCCGGCGATGCTGTGGCTCGCCTGGGCGCACCCCGTGCTGTTCTTCGCCGCGCTGGCCGTCGCGCTGGTCGTGATGGCCGCGCTGATCGTGCTGCTCTTCAGGTTCGTTCGCGGCCTGGCCGGCCGCTTACGCCAACACTTCGGTGCGTCCGCTGCGCGCGCCTGACGAAAGACGAATCGATGTTCAAGAAGATCCTGATCGCCAACCGCGGCGACAACGGCCTCGGGGCTGTTGCGGTGAAGACTCATGTCGGCAAAGCCGACGTGATGTCGCAACCACATCGCGTGGCGAGCGAAGCGAGCGGCGATCGAGCCGCGGGAGCCGACCGTGTTTAAGAAGATCCTCATTGCAAACCGCGGCGAGATCGCCTGCCGCGTCGCCGAGACCGCGCGGCGCCTGGGCGTTCGCACGGTGGCCGTCTACTCGGATGCCGACACGAACGCCAGGCACGTGCGGGCCTGCGACGAGGCGGTGCACATCGGCGGCAACGCGGCCAAGGACAGCTACCTGCAATGGCCGCGCATCCTCGATGCCGCCCGGGCCACCGGCGCGCAAGCGGTGCACCCCGGCTACGGCTTCCTGAGCGAGAACGAGGAGTTCGCGCGCGCCTGTGCCGAGGCCGGCCTGGTCTTCATCGGCCCGCCGCCCGCCGCGATCGCGGCGATGGGCAGCAAGTCGGCCGCCAAGTCGCTGATGGAAAAGGCCGGCGTACCGCTGGTGCCGGGCTACCACGGCGACAACAACGACCCGCTGTTCCTGGCCGGGCAGGCCGAGCGCATCGGCTATCCGGTGCTGATCAAGGCCAGCGCCGGCGGCGGCGGGCGCGGCATGCGGCGCGTCGAACGGGCCGAGGATTTCGCCGCCGCGCTCGCCTCGTGCCAGCGCGAGGCCAAGGCCAGCTTCGGCGACGACCACGTGCTGGTCGAGCGTTATGTCACCAAGCCGCGCCACATCGAGATCCAGGTCTTCGGCGACAGCCTGGGCGATTGCGTGTACCTGTTCGAGCGCGACTGCTCGGTGCAGCGCCGCCACCAGAAGGTGCTCGAGGAAGCGCCCGCCCCCGGCATGAGCGACGAGCGGCGGGCCGAGATGGGCGCGGCGGCGGTGGCGGCGGCCAAGGCGGTCGGCTACGTCGGCGCGGGCACGGTCGAGTTCATCGCCGAGGAAGTGGGCGACGGCGACCTGCGCTTCTACTTCATGGAGATGAACACCCGGCTGCAGGTCGAGCACCCGGTGACCGAGGCCATCACCGGCCACGACCTGGTCGAGTGGCAACTGCGGGTGGCCGCGGGCCAGCCGCTGCCGGCGAAGCAGTCGGAACTGAAGATCCACGGCCACGCGATCGAGGCGCGCATCTGCGCCGAGAACCCGGATGCGAACTTCCTGCCCGCGACCGGCACGCTGGCGGTGCTGCGCTGGCCCGAGCACGTGGCCTTCCGCCGCAACGCGGATGCCGAGCGTTTCCACGAGCCCGCCTCGGTGCGCGTGGACGCCGGCGTGCGCGAGGGCGACGCGATCAGCCTCTACTACGACTCGATGATCGCCAAGCTGATCGTCTGGGGCGAGAACCGCGCCCAGGCGCTGGCCCGGCTCGATGCGGCGCTGCGCGACACGCACATCGTCGGTCTGGCGACCAACGTGGCCTTCCTGCGCCGGGTGGTCGCGAGCTCCTCGTTTGCCACCGCCGACCTCGACACCGCGCTGATCGAGCGCGAGCGCGCCGTGCTGTTCGATGCGCCGGGCCTGCCGCTCGAGGTGGCCGCGGCCGGCGTGGTGGCGCAGCAGGTGGCGGCCGAAGTCGCGCTCGAGAGCGCTGACCCCTGGTCCCGGCGCGATGGCTGGCGTATCCACGGCGGTGCGCGCCGGCGCTTCGACCTGCAACACGGCAAGACCCAGCACGTCGCGACACTCGAGCGCCTGCACGACGGCGCGCTGCGGCTGGCCATCGGCGCCGACAGCTGGCCGCTGGCCACGCGGCCGTTGGGCGGCGACCGCTACGACGTGACGCTGGCCGGCGAGCGCCACACGCTGTCGGTCTACCTGCAAGGCGAGCGCGTTGCCGTCTTCGGGGCCACCGGTGCGCTGGAGCTGCAGGAGATCGACCCCATCGCCCACGCCGGCGACGCCGCCGCCGAAGGCCGCCTGACCGCGCCGATGCCCGGCAAGGTGATCGCCTTCCACGTGAAGGCGGGCGACACCGTCAGCGCGGGGCAGGCGCTCGCGGTGATGGAAGCGATGAAGATGGAGCACACGATCACCGCGCCGCGCGCCGGCACGGTGACCGAGCTGATGTACGCCGTCGGTGACCAGGTCGCCGAAGGCGGTGAACTGCTTCGACTGTCGGAGACCTGACACCATGAACCTGCCCAGCCGCGTCAAGATCGTCGAGGTCGGCCCGCGCGACGGCCTGCAGAACGAGAAGCAGCCGGTCGCCACCGAGCACAAGATCGCGCTCGTGCATGCGTTGCAGGCGGCGGGCCTGCGCGAGATCGAGGTCACCAGCTTCGTCAGCCCGAAGTGGGTGCCGCAGATGGCCGACAACGCCGAGGTCATGGCCGGCATCCACCGCCAGGCGGGCGTGCGCTACTCGGTGCTGACGCCCAACATGAAGGGCTACGAGGCTGCTGCGCTGAGCCAACCCGACGAGATCGTCGTCTTCGGCGCGGCCAGCGAAGCCTTCAGCCAGAAGAACATCAACTGCTCGATCGCCGAGTCGATCGAACGCTTCGCGCCGGTGGCCGAGGCCGCGCGCGCGGCCGGCATCAGGGTGCGCGGCGCCATCTCGTGCGCGGTCGGCTGCCCGTACGAGGGCGAGATCGCGCCCGAGCGGGTCGAGCTGGTCGCGCGGTTGATGAAGGGCATCGGCGTGCAGCACGTCGGCGTGGCCGACACGATCGGCGTCGGCACGCCGAAGAAGGTGCAGCGGGCGCTCGAAGCCGCGCTGAAGCACTTCCCGCTGGCCGAGGTCAGCGGTCATTACCACGACACCTACGGCCAGGCGCTGGCCAACGTCTACGCCAGCCTGGAGATGGGCATCGCCAGCTTCGACACCAGCATCTCGGGCCTGGGCGGCTGCCCCTATGCCAAGGGCGCGACCGGCAATGTCGCCACCGAGGACGTGGTCTACCTGCTGCAGGGCTTGGGGCTGGAGACGGGCATCGACCTCGACAAGCTGATCGACGCCGGCCAGGCCATCCGCGCCGCGCTGGGCCAGCCCAACGGCTCGCGCGTCGCGCGCGCCCTGCTGGCCAAGCGGGGCTGACCGGGACCCGCGCGCGCCCGGCGACGGGTGGGCGCGGATGCACTGGCAAGTCCCGATGCAGGCGGGTGTGCGCCGGCGCAGCATGGTGCGATTCGAAGCCTGGAGGGGCGTGCCATGAAGGCCTGGATGCGCTGGATGCTGTGGGGCGTGGGCGGCGTGCTGCTGCTCAGCGCGGGGGCGGTGGCCTGGGGCGTGATGCGATCCGACCAGCGACTCGCGCGCAAGATCACCCAACCAGCGTATGAGCTCGCCGTGCCGGGCGGCGACACCGCACTGGCCCGCGGGCGCTACCTGTTCGCCTCGCGCGGCTGCGCCGAGTGCCACGGGCCCGATGGAGCCGGGCGCCCGTTCATCGACGAACCCGGCGGCGGCCTGTACGCCCGCTCGCCCAACATCAGCCCCGGCCCGGGTTCGGTGACCGCCACCTACACCCCGGCCGACTGGGAGCGGACCGTGCGGCACGGCATCAAGCCGGATGGACGGCCGCTGCTGATCATGCCGAGCGAGGACTACAGCCGCCTCACCGACGCCGACGTCGGCGCGCTGGTGGCCTATGTGCGATCGCTGGCGCCAGCCGCCGGCGGCCCGGCAGAGTTCCGGCTGCCGCTGCCGGTGCGCGTGCTCTACGGGTTCGGGGTGATCCCCGACGCGGCGGAGAAGATCGACCATGCCCTGCCACCCTCGCAGCCGGTGCCCGAAGGCGTGACGGTCGAGCACGGCCGCTACGTGGCCCAGATGTGCATCGGCTGCCACGGCGCCGGCATGTCGGGCGGCACGATTCCCGGTGGACCGCCCGACTGGCCACCATCCGCCAACCTGACACCTGGCGATGGCAGCGTGTTGCCGCGCTATGCCGACACGGCAGCCTTCCGCCGGGCGATGCGCACCGGCAAGCGACCCGATGGCAGCGCGATCAGCTCGGTGATGCCCTTCCAAACGCTGCGTGCGCTGAACGACACCGACCTCGACGCGATCCGCCTTTACCTGCAGACCTTGCCGCCGCGGCCGGCGGGGCAACGCTAGGCTTCAGGGGCGGCCGATCAGCAAGGCGATGCCGGCCTCGCCCTCGGGGGCCCAGGTCAGGCCGAGGAACATCGGCCCGATGCCGGTATCGGCGCCAAGGTAGAGGCTGCCGCCGCCGCGCAGGTCCGTCAGGCGCATCTGGTGGCGGTTGGCCCACGCGTTGCCGGCCTCGAGCGATGCGCCGACGTAGAAGCCGCGCGCAAACACCGGCGGCTCGGCCAGGCGCCAGTACCAGTTCAGGCGGCCGAACAGCAGCGCGTTGCCGGCCAGCTGGCCGGGCCGGTAGCCCGACAGTTGTTGGAAGCCGCCGAGCGCGTACTGGCCGACGATCGCGTCGGCGCGCGCATCGGAGGCCTGGACCAGGCCGTACACGTTCAGCGTGTGCGAGCCCCAGCTGCGCGCCGCGGTGAGCTGTGCCTCGAGCCGCGACAGGCTCTGCGTGCCGCCGTGGTGGCGGCGCCCCACCTGGGCCTCGGCTTCCGCACGGTACCCCGATTGCGGAAAGTTCGCATAGTCGAGCTGGTCGACCACCACGCGCCCGCGCACGGCCACCTCGTTCCAGGTCTCGGCGTCGGTCGGGCCGCCATAGTCGGCGGCCAGCAGCGTCGGCTCGGTGCGCCCGGCCTGGTGCGTCAGGCCCAGGCGCAGCTCGCCCAGGCTGCCCCAGGGCTGGCCGAGGTCGATGCCGATGCGGCCGGTGGTGCGGCGCAGCTGGCCGATCTCCGGGCCGGCGTCGGCGCGGTACAGCGAGAACACGCGCCGTTCGGCCAGGCCCCAACCGGCCACGAACCAGTCGTTCGACAACCCGATCGTCCAGTTCAGCGGGTGGTACAGCTCGCTGAAGAGCTGCGGCACCTCCCCGATCTGCAGCCGGTTGCGCCACTCGGTGCCGTTGGGGGTGAGCCAGTGGCGGTTGTGGCTGATCTTGATGTTGAAGGCGCTCTGGCCGCCGAAATCGGTCGCCAGGTCGATTCCCACGCGCAGGTAGTTCGGCCCCCAGGGCTTGTCCTCCAGATCGAACACCAGGCCCGTCGCACCGCTGGTGGTGTCGACGAGGCGGTAATCGGCGCGCACATAGTCGCCGCTGGCGGCCAGGTGGCTCGCATCCGCGGCGGCGTTGGCGGCCTCGAAGGGCTGGCCCGGCTGCGATTTCAGCTGCGCCTCGAAACGGGCCGGGTTGGTGATGGTCGTGCCTTCGAAGGCCACGAAGGCCAGCTTCGGGTTCGGCACCTCGCCGCCGTGGCGCTCGGCGCGCCAGGCCGCGTAGGCCGGGCCGGGCAACGCGAGGCCGGCCAGCTGGGCTTGCTGCCGCTCGGCGCCTTGCTCGCCGAGCTGGATGAAATCGGCCGCACGGTCGAAATCGCTCGAACTCAACGAGCCGAGGTCCGGCGCGATCAGCACGTCGTGCCCGGCCGTCAGCGAGGCCAGGCTGCGCTTGACGTTCTGCTCGGTCAGGATGTTGATCATCTGCGCGGTCAGCCCGATCGCGGAGTTCAGTGTCTCGCGCGGCGCCAGCGGCGTGCCGATGCTGACGGCGATCACGACGTCGGCGCCCATCGCGCGTGCCACGTCGACCGGCACGTTGTTGATGAGCCCGCCGTCGCCCAGCACGCGGCCGCCCACCTCGGTCGGCGGGAAGACGCCGGGCACGCTCATGCTCGAGCGCAGCGCCATCGCGAGATCGCCGTCGCCGAGCACGACGGCGTCTCCGGTTTCCATGTCGGTGGCCACGGCGCGAAACGGGATCGGCAGCTGATCGAACTTCTGCACTGCGCGCACCGGCAGCGTGAAGCGGCGCAGCAGCGTCTCGAGGCCCCGGCTCGAGACGGCGCCCTGCGGTGCGCGGAATTCGCCGTCCACGTCGATGCCCAGCTCGATCGCGCTGGCGATCTCGAAGTCCTCTTCCTTGCGCCGCTGCGAGAGCTGCTGCCGACTCACGCGCGGCGCGAACAGGCGGTTCCAGTCGATGCGTTTCAGCTCGCGCTCGATCTCGTCGGCCTTCATGCCGCTGGCGTACAGGCCGCCGACGATGGCGCCCATCGAGGTGCCGGCGATCACGTCGACGGGCACGTGTTCGCGCTCGAGCACCTTCAGCACGCCGATGTGCGCGAGCCCGCGCGCGCCGCCGCCCGAGAGCACCAGGCCCACGCGAGGACGATTCAGGGGGCGATCGGGTTGCTGTGCCGCGGCACCGAACGCCAGCAGGGCCGCGAGCAGGCCCATCACCATCTTCAACATGGCCGGCATTGTTGCCGCATCGGCACAAGAAAAGGGCCACCTCGCGGTGGCCCTTTCGCTTCGAGCAGGAGCTCGGGCGGGACTTACATGTCCATGCCCATGCCGCCCATGCCACCCATGCCGCCGGGCATGCCGCCGGCCGGGGCTTCGTCCTTCGGCGCTTCGGCAACCATCGCTTCGGTGGTCAGCATCAGCGAGGCGACGGACGCGGCGTTCTGCAGCGCGGTGCGGGTCACCTTGGTCGGATCCAGGATGCCCATCTCGATCATGTCGCCGTAGGTGTCGTTGGCGGCATTGAAGCCGTAGTTGCCCTTGCCGGCCAGCACGGCGTTCACGACGACGGAGGCTTCGCCACCGGCGTTGTAGACGATCTCGCGCAGCGGGGCTTCGATGGCCTTGAGGACCAGCTTGATGCCGGCGTCCTGGTCGGCGTTGTCGCCCTTGATCGTGCCGGCAGCCTGGCGGGCGCGCAGCAGCGCGACGCCACCACCGGCCACGATGCCTTCCTCGACGGCGGCACGGGTGGCGTGCAGCGCGTCTTCGACACGGGCCTTCTTCTCCTTCATCTCGACTTCGGTGGCGGCACCGACCTTGATGACGGCCACGCCGCCGGCCAGCTTGGCCACGCGTTCTTGCAGCTTCTCGCGGTCGTAGTCGCTGGTGGCTTCCTCGATCTGGATGCGGATCTGCTTGACGCGGGCTTCGATGTCCGCGCCGGCGCCGGCGCCGTCGATGATGGTGGTGTTTTCCTTCGCCACTTCGACGCGCTTGGCCTGGCCCAGGTCAGCCAGCGTGACCTTCTCGAGCGACAGGCCCACCTCTTCGGCGATGACCTTGCCGCCGGTCAGGATGGCGATGTCTTCCAGCATGGCCTTGCGCCGGTCGCCGAAGCCCGGGGCCTTGACGGCGACGACCTTCAGGATGCCGCGGATGGTGTTGACCACCAGGGTCGCCAGCGCTTCGCCTTCGACTTCCTCGGCGACGATCAGCAGCGGGCGGCCGGCCTTGGCGACGGCTTCCAGCGTCGGCAGCAGATCGCGGATGTTGCTGATCTTCTTGTCGAACAGCAGCACGAACGGGTTCTCGAGCAGCGCGACTTGCTTTTCGGGCTGGTTGATGAAGTAGGGCGACAGGTAGCCGCGGTCGAACTGCATGCCTTCGACGACGTCCAGCTCGTTGTTCAGGCTCTTGCCGTCTTCGACGGTGATGACGCCTTCCTTGCCGACCTTGTCCATCGCGTCGGCGATGATCTTGCCGATCGACTCGTCCGAGTTCGCCGAGATCGTGCCGACCTGGGCGATTTCCTTGCTGGTGGTCGTGGGCTTCGAGGCCTTCTTCAGCTCTTCCGTCAGGCTCAGCACGGCCTTGTCGATGCCGCGCTTCAGGTCCATCGGGTTCATGCCGGCGGCCACGTACTTCATGCCTTCGCGCACGATGGCCTGGGCCAGCACGGTGGCGGTGGTGGTGCCGTCACCGGCGTTGTCGCTGGTCTTGGAAGCGACTTCCTTGACCATCTGGGCGCCC
>NZ_DATFAN010000120.1:0-4330 GCF_035254525.1 Ideonella sp.
GCCGCCTACCGCGAGGTGACGCTGGGCGCCAACGTGAACGGCCTGCGCATCGTGACCTCGGGCTTGAAGCCGAGCGAGCGCATCGTCGTCAACGGCCTGCAGCGCGTGCGCCCCGGCGCGCTGGTCGAGCCGCAGCCGGTCGCGATGGATGCGAAGCCCGAAACCCAGGCGCGCCGCGAAGGCGCGGCCCAGTCCTGATCGAGGCCCGACCATGAACCTGTCCAAGTTCTTCATCGACCGGCCGATCTTCGCCGGCGTGCTGTCGCTGCTGATGCTCATCGCCGGCCTGATCGCGGTGCGCAGCCTGCCGATCTCCGAGTACCCGGAAGTCGTGCCGCCGTCGGTGGTGGTGCGCGCGCAGTACCCGGGCGCGAACCCGAAGGTGATCGCCGAGACCGTCGCGACGCCGCTCGAAGAAGCCGTCAACGGCGTCGAGGGCATGCTCTACATGGGCAGCCAGGCGACGACCGACGGCCTGATGACGCTGACCGTCACCTTCAAGCTCGGCACCGACCCCGACAAGGCGCAGCAGCTCGTGCAGAACCGCGTCGCGCAGGCCGAGCCGCGCCTGCCCGAAGAGGTGCGCCGCCTCGGCCTCACCACGGTCAAGAGCTCGCCCGACCTGACGATGGTCGTGCACCTGCTCTCGCCCAACGGCCGCTACGACTCGACCTACCTGCGCAACTATGCGCTGCTCAACGTGAAGGACCGGCTCGCCCGCGTGCAGGGCGTGGGCGACGTGGGCCTGTTCGGCTCGGGCGACTACTCGATGCGCGTCTGGCTGGACCCGCAGAAGGTGGCGCAGCACGGCCTGTCGGCCGGTGACGTGGTCGCCGCGATCCGCAGCCAGAACATCCAGGCCGCGGCGGGCGTGGTCGGCGCCTCGCCCGGGCTGGCGGGTGTGGACCTGCAGCTGTCGGTGAACGCGCAGGGGCGCCTGCAGAGCGAAGACGAGTTCGGCGACATCATCGTCAAGAGCACGCCCGACGGCGCGGTCACGCGGCTGCGCGACGTCGCGCGGCTCGAGCTCGGCGCGTCGAGCTACTCGCTGCGCTCGCTGCTGGACAACAAGGAAGCGGTCGCGGTGCCGATCTTCGCGGCGCCGGGCTCGAATGCGATCCAGATCTCGGACAACGTGCGCGCCACGATGAAGGAGATCAAGGAGACCATGCCCGACGGCGTGGACTACGAGATCGTCTACGACCCGACCCAGTTCGTGCGCGCCTCGATCGAGTCGGTCGTGCACACGCTGCTCGAGGCGGTGGCGCTGGTCGTCGTGGTCGTGATCCTGTTCCTGCAGACCTGGCGCGCCTCGATCATCCCGCTGCTGGCCGTGCCGGTGTCGGTGGTCGGCACCTTCGCGGTGATGCACCTGTTCGGCTTCTCGATCAACGCGCTGAGCCTCTTTGGCCTGGTGCTGGCGATCGGCATCGTGGTCGACGATGCGATCGTGGTGGTCGAGAACGTCGAGCGCAACATCGAGGCCGGCCTGTCGCCGCGCGACGCCACCTACCGCGCGATGCGCGAGGTGTCGGGCCCCATCATCGCGATCGCCTTGGTGCTCATTGCGGTGTTCGTGCCGCTGGCCTTCATCAGCGGGCTGACGGGGCAGTTCTACCGCCAGTTCGCGCTGACGATCGCGATGTCCACGGTGATCTCGGCGGTCAACTCGCTGACGCTCTCGCCCGCGCTGGCCGCCCTGCTGCTGAAGGGCCACGACGCACCGAAGGACGCGCTGACCCGCGGCATGGACCGCGCCTTCGGCCGCTTCTTCGTCGGCTTCAACCGCGTGTTCCGCCGTGGCGCTTCTGCCTACAGCGGCGGCGTCACCAAGGCCATCTCGCGCAAGGCGGTCATGCTGGGCGTGTACCTCGCACTGGCGGCGGCCACCTTCGGCCTGTTCCACCTGGTGCCCAAGGGCTTCGTGCCGGCGCAGGACAAGCAGTACCTGATCGGCTTCGCCCAGCTGCCCGACGGCGCCACGCTGGACCGCACCGAAGACGTGATCCGCCGCATGAGCGACATCGTGCTCAAGCAGCCCGGCGTCGAGCATGCGGTGAGCTTCCCCGGCCTGTCGATCAACGGCTTCACCAACAGCTCGAACTCGGGCATCGTCTTCGCGACGCTGAAGGATTTCGACGAACGCCCGGGCGCCGCCAACAGCGCCGGCGCGATCGCCGGTGCGCTGAACCAGCAGTTCGCGCAGATCCAGGATGCCTTCGTCGTGATCTTCCCGCCCCCGCCGGTGCAGGGCCTGGGCACGACCGGCGGCTTCAAGCTGCAGCTCGAAGACCGCGGCTCGCTTGGCTACGACGCGCTCGATGGGGCGGTGAAGGCCTTCATGGCCAAGGCGCAGGCCGCGCCGGAGCTGGCGGGCCTGTTCACGAGCTACCAGGTCAACGTGCCGCAGCTGTACGCCGACATCGACCGCACCAAGGCGCGCCAGCTCGGCGTGGCCGTGACCGACGTGTTCGACACCATGCAGGTCTACCTCGGCAGCCTGTACGTGAACGACTTCAACAAGTTCGGCCGGACGTATTCGGTGCGCGTGCAGGCCGATGCCGCCTTCCGCGCCAAGGCCGAGGACATCGGCCAGTTGAAGGTGCGCTCGGCCAGCGGCGAGATGGTGCCGCTGTCGGCGCTGATGAAGATCGGCCCGACCGTCGGCCCCGAGCGCGCGATGCGCTACAACGGCTTCCTCTCGGCCGACATCAACGGCGGCCCCGCGCCGGGCTATTCATCCGGCCAGGCGCAGGACGCCGTCAAGCGCATCGCCGCCGAGACGCTGCCCAAGGGCATCGGCTACGAGTGGACCGAGCTGACCTACCAGGAGATCCTGGCCGGCAACTCCGCCGCCTGGGTGTTCCCGCTGGCGATCCTGCTCGTCTTCCTCGTGCTGGCCGCCCAGTACGAGAGCCTGACGCTGCCGCTGGCGATCATCCTGATCGTGCCGATGGGCCTGTTCGCGGCAATGACGGGCGTGTGGCTCTCGCGCGGCGACAACAACGTCTTCACCCAGATCGGGCTGATGGTCCTGGTGGGCCTGAGTGCGAAGAACGCGATCCTGATCGTCGAATTCGCGCGCGAGCTCGAGTTCGCCGGCCGAACGCCGCTGCAGGCCGCCATCGAGGCCGCGCGGCTGCGGCTGCGCCCGATCCTGATGACCTCGATGGCCTTCGTGATGGGCGTGCTGCCGCTGGTGCTGTCCACCGGCGCCGGTGCCGAGATGCGCCGCGCGATGGGCATCGCGGTGTTCACCGGGATGATCGGCGTGACCGCCTTCGGCCTGTTCCTCACGCCGGTCTTCTACGTGCTGTTGCGCCAGCTCACCGGCAACCGAACGCTCAAGCTGCACGGTGCCGTGCCGCACCTCGAGGCTTTCGCGGGCACCGCCGGATCCGGCGGCGGCTCGGCGAGGCCCGTCATTGCGGCACCGCGTGCCGACCATGAATGAGAACCCGACCATGAAGCAACGATTCACACGCTCACTCGCGCCGCTGCTGGTGGCCATGGTGCTCGCCGGCTGCGCCACCGTGGCCAGCGAGCCGCCCCGCGCGCTACCGGCCGTGCCCGCGGCCTTCAAGGAAGCCGGGCCCGCCGAGGGCCGCTGGGTGGTCGCGCCGCCGGCCGAGGCCACGCCGCGCGGCGCCTGGTGGAAGGCCTTCGCCGACCCGGCGCTGGACGCGCTCGTCGAACAGGCCGACCGCGACAGCACCAGCATCCAGCGCGCCGCGGCGCGGCTCGCCCAAGCCCACGCCCTCGTCCGCACCGCCGATGCCGACCGCCTGCCCCAGCTCGGCGTCGGTGCACGGGTGGACCGCCAGGGTGGCGCGCTGGCCCAGGCCTCGGGCACGGCCGGCACCGTCTACAACGCCGGCGCCACGCTGTCGTACGAGCTCGACCTGTTCGGCCGCCTGGCCCGGGCCAGCGATGCCGCGCGGCTGGATGCCCAGGCCAGCGAAGCGCTGCTGCAGAGCACGCGGCTGATGGTGCAGGCGCAGGTCGCGCAGACCTACTTCGCGCTGCGCGCACTCGATGCCGAGCGCCGCCTCGTGCGGCAGACCGTGACGGCGCACGAGGAGACCGCGAACCTCGTCGAGCGCCGCTACCGCGCCGGCGACATCGCCGAGCTCGACCTGGCCCGCGCACGCACCGAACTCGCTTCGACCCGATCGCAGGCGCTGTCGCTCGACCGCCAGCGCGCCACGCTGGAACACGCGCTGGCGGTGCTGGTGGGCGAGGTGGCCTCGGGCTTCAGCGTGGCCGAAGCCGAGTGGGCCAGCGCGCCGCCGCAAGTCCCCCCGGGCGTGCCGGCCACGGTGCTGACGCG
>NZ_DATFAN010000121.1:0-48888 GCF_035254525.1 Ideonella sp.
CTTCGCTCACTGCGTTCGCTTCGTTCAGACAATCGCCGGCGAGTCAGTCTACGAGGCTCGCAGCGCTCGCTGCCACGAACGCTGCGCGCTTCGGCGCCTCGAAATCGCCTCACCGCCTGCCGGCCCCCGGCCGAGTCCATCGTTGGAGCAGTGGTGCGGTTTGAATACAAGCGCCGTGCCACGCCACCGACGATTGCAGGCTGGGAGCCGGTACCCGCCCGGGCGATTTAGGCAGCGCCGAGGAGCGCAGGGCTTGTGGCTGCGCGCGCCAGCGCGCTTCGTTAACTGACTCACTGGCGATTGTTCGAGCACAGCGAACGCCAGTGAGCGGAGCGAGTTCGACAGTGGCCACAAGCCCGAGCACCACAGGGAACCCTCGGCCTTCAGGCCGAGGGCGCGGACTCATGAGCCCGAGCGGGTACCTGCTCCCAGCCCGCGTCGCCCCTCGCGAATTGGCCCACGATTCATCGCTCATCAAACGACACCGTCACGCAAGGCGTCAGCGGGTGCGCCTGGCAGGTGAGGATGAAGCCCGCCGCCACCTCTGCCTTCTCCAGCGCGAAGTTGCGGTCCATCCGCACCTGGCCGTCGAGCAGCTTGGCGCGGCAGGTGCCGCAGACGCCGGACTTGCAGGAGAACGGCACGTCCATGCCCGCGGACGCGGCCGCGTCGAGGATGCTGGGGTCGGTCTTGTGGAAGGTGATGTCGCGGGTCAGGCCGTCGCGCACCACGGTGATGGTGGCGTTGTCGGCGTCGCCTTCCTTCGGCGCATGCAGCTTGGCCAGGTCGCCCGCCGATTGCAGCGCGATGCCGAAGCGCTCGATGTGGATGCGCTCCTGTGCCAGGCCGGCCTCGAGCAGTGCCGCCTCGCCCTCGTCGTTCATCGCGTAGGGGCCGCAGACGAAGGCGTGGTCGATGTGCTTCACGTCGACCACGGTGCGCAGGAACTCGGCGATCTTGTCGCGGTTCATCATGCCCATGTTCAGGGGCGAGTCGACCTGCTCGTCGCTGAACACATGGTGCAGCGTCAACCGCGTCATGTAGCGGTTCTTCAGGTCTTCCAGCTCTTCCTTGAACATGGTCGACGCGGCGCGGCGGTTGCCGTAGACCAGCGTGAACCGGCTGTCCGGCTCGCGCGCCAGCACCGTCTTCATGATCGACAGGATCGGCGTGATGCCGCTGCCGCCGGCCAGGCCCAGGTAGTGGCGCGATTGCTCCGGCGCCAGCGGCACGAAGAACTTGCCCTGCGGCGGCATCACCTGCAGCGTGTCGCCGGCCTTCAGGTGCTGGTGCAGCCAGTTCGAGAAGATGCCGCCGGCAACCTTGCGCACGCCGACACGCAGCTCGCCGTCGTCCAGCCCCGCGCAGATCGAGTACGAGCGGCGCACGTCCTGCCCGTCCACGTCATGCCGCACCGTCAGGTACTGGCCTTGCGTGAACTTGAACAGCTCGGCCTCTTCGGCCGGCACGTCGAACGAGACGATCATCGCCTCGTCGGTGTCGGGGCGGACTTCGCGCACACGCAGCGGGTGGAAGTGGAGCGTCGTCATGTCAGATGGGCTTGAAGTGTTCGAAAGGCTCCTGGCAGGCCAGGCAGCGGTAGAGCGCCTTGCAGGCCGTGGAGCCGTAGGCCGACAGCCGCTCGGTCTCGGCGCTGCCGCAGCGCGGGCACGCCACGTTGCGCGGGCGGATGCGGATCGGCGACGCGGCCGTGGACGCCTCGCCGCAGCGCCCCGGCGGTGCGATGCCGTAGGCGGCGAGCCGCGCGCGGCCGGCGTCGCTCATCCAGTCGGTCGTCCAGGCCGGCGAGCGGCGCGTGGTGACTTCGATCGGGCCCAGGCCGTCGTCTTCCAGCGCCTGGCGGATGGCCTCGTTGATGACCTCGGTGGCGGGGCAGCCGGAGTAGGTCGGCGTGACGATCACCGACAAGCCGGCACCGGCCTCGGCGATTTCGCGCACCAGCCCGAGGTCGACGACCGACAGGGCCGGCACCTCCGGGTCCGGCACGCCGCCAAGCACGCCCCAGGCGCGCTCGATGCGGCCCTCGCCAACGCGGCGCGCCGGCGTGGCCGGCAGCGCCCAGCGCGGGTCAGCCGGCAGCTCGGGCGCAGGGAACAGCGCCGTCTTCGTGTTCACCACTTGCCGCCCGGGTAGGCGCGCTGCAGGTGCTGCATCTCGGCCAGCATGTAGCCCAGGTGCTCGCTGTGGACGCCGCGGCTGCCGGTGGAGCGGAAGGCGCTGTCCTTCGGCAACGCCAGCTGCGCCTCGGCCAGCACGGCACCGAGGGCCGCCTGCCAGTCGGTGCGCAGCGTGTCGCGCGCGGGGCCCAGCCCGGTGGCCGAGGCCTGAGCATCGGCCTCGTCTGCATCGAACAGCTCGGGCGTGTAGAGCCACAGCCGATCCAGCGCCTGCTGCATGCGGCGCGCCGATTCCTCGGTGCCGTCGCCCAGCCGCACGACCCAGCCTGCCGCATGCTCGACGTGGTAACGCGCTTCCTTGACGGCCTTGGCGGCGATCGCGGCCACCTCGGCATCGCTGCTGGCCTGCAGACGCTGCCACACCAGCAGCAGCCACTGGCCGAGCATCAGGTTGCGCAGCGTGGTGTCGGCGAAGTCGCGCCCGCCCTTGCGGCCGGGCAGCTCGGCCAGCGTCATGTTCAGGTAGTCGCGCTCCTCGCGCAAGAAGGCAAGCTGGTCTTCATCGAGCTTGACCGGCGCGGCCTGGCCGATGTGGGTCAGCAGTGCACGGGCCTGGCCGACCAGATCGAGCGCCATGTTGGTCAGCGCCATGTCCTCTTCGAGGATGGGGCCGTGGCCGCACCATTCGGCAAGGCGCTGGGCGTGGATCAGGCAGGTGTCGGCGATGCGCAGCAGGTAGCGCGCGCGCAAGTCTGACGGTGGGGTGATCGAGGGGGTCATCGGGCGGTCCGTCCGTTCACATGTGGTTCACGGCTTCGGGCAGCTCGTAGAACGTCGGGTGACGGTAGACCTTGTCCTCGGCCGGGTCGAAGAGCATGCCCTTGTCGGCCGGGTCGGAGGCGACGATCTGGTCCGAGCGCACGACCCAGACGCTGGTGCCTTCGAGGCGGCGGGTGTAGACGTCACGCGCCATCTGCACCGCCATCTTGGCGTCGGCCGCATGCAGGCTGCCGCAATGCTTGTGGTCCAGGCCGGCCTTCGGGCGCACGAACACTTCCCACAGCGGCCATTCGTTCTTCACGTCACTCATCTGGTGTCTCCTTGGGGGTCAGGCCGCCGCGGCCTTCGTCAGTTGCTTGCGAGCATGGGCGAGCGCGCCGTCGCGTACCCATGCGCCCTCATCCCACGCATCGACGCGGGCCTGCAGCCGCTCGCGGTTGCAGGCGCCGTCGCCGCCGACCACGCGCCAGAACTCGGCCCAGTCAATCGGGCCGAAGTCGTAGTGCTCGCGCTCGGCGTTCCACTTCAGCAGCGGATCGGGCAGCGTGACGCCCAGCACCTTGGCCTGCTCAACGGTCGCATCGACGAACTTCTGGCGCAGGTCGTCGTTGCTGATGCGCTTGATGCCCCAGCGCATCGACTGCGCGCTGTTCGGGCTGTCGCTGTCGTGCGGGCCGAACATCATCAGGCTCGGCCACCACCAGCGATTCACGGCATCCTGCACCATCGCCTTCTGCGCATCGGTGCCCGCGCGCATCATCACGTTCAGCGCGTCGAAGCCCTGGCGCTGGTGGAAGCTCTCTTCCTTGCACACGCGGATCATGGCCCGCGCATACGGCGCATACGAGCAGCGGCACAGGGGGATCTGGTTCATGATCGCCGCGCCGTCGACCAGCCAGCCGATCACGCCGACGTCGGCCCAGGTCAGCGTCGGGTAGTTGAAGATCGAGCTGTACTTGGCCTTGCCGGTGTGCAGCGCCTCGAGCATCTGGTCGCGGCTGGTGCCCAGCGTCTCGGCGGCGGCGTAGAGGTACAGGCCGTGGCCGCCCTCGTCCTGGATCTTCGCCAGCAGGATGGCCTTGCGCTTGAGCGAGGGCGCGCGCGTGACCCAGTTGCCCTCGGGCAGCATGCCGACGATCTCGGAGTGCGCATGCTGGCTGATCTGGCGCACCAGCGTCTTGCGGTAGTGCTCGGGCATCCAGTCCTTGGCCTCGATGAAGGCGCCGTCGTCGATGCGCGCGTCGAAGCGCTCTTCCAGCACCGCCTCCTCGGCCGAGCGCACGGACGGCCGCAGGGCCTGGAGCTCTTCCTTCGACGCGGTGTCCATCGCCTGGGTGTACATGGCGTGTTCCTTTGCTTGGGTCGCTTGTCGACGCGATCGCGCTCAGCGCGGCCGCTTGTCTATCACGCGACGCGCCTTGCCGACCAAGGTGCGTTCGATCGAATCCGGTGCGCCGATGTCGACGCGGGTGCTGACGCCGATCAGCGTCTTGATGCGGTGCTGCAGCGTCTTGGCGATCTCGCCGCGGTCGGCGGCGGCGTGCGAGGGCAGCAGCTCGGTCCTGACCTCGACCTCGTCGAGCGCACCCTGGCGGGTGACGACGATCTGGTACTGGCCTGACAGGCCCTCCGTCTGCAGCACCAGCTCCTCGATCTGGGTCGGGAACATGTTGACGCCGCGGATGATCAGCATGTCGTCGGAGCGGCCGACGATCTTGCCCATGCGGCGCATCGCGCGCGCGGTGGGCGGCAGCAGGCGCGTCAGGTCGCGGGTGCGGTAGCGCACGATCGGAAAGGCCTCTTTGGTCAGCGAGGTGAAGACCAGCTCGCCCTCGCTGCCGTCGGGCAGCACCTCACCGGTCTCGGGATTGATGATCTCGGGGTAGAAGTGGTCTTCCCAGATCACCGGGCCGTCCTTGCTCTCGACGCACTCGCTGGCCACGCCCGGGCCCATCACCTCGGACAGGCCGTAGATGTCGACCGCGTCGATCGCGGCGTCGCCCTCGATCTGCGCGCGCATCGCCTCGGTCCAGGGCTCGGCGCCGAAGATGCCGACCTTGACCGACATCTCGCGCGGGTCCAGCCCTTGGCGGCGGAATTCCTCGATGATCACCTGCATGTAGCTCGGCGTGACCATGATGATGTCGGGCTGGAAATCGCGGATCAGCTGGACCTGCTTTTCCGTCTGCCCGCCCGACATCGGGATCACCGTGCAGCCCATCTTCTCGGCGCCGTAGTGCGCGCCCAGGCCGCCGGTGAACAGGCCGTAGCCGTAGGCGATGTGGCAGATGTCGCCCGGGCGGCCGCCGGCCGCGCGGATCGAGCGCGCCACCAGCCCGGCCCACATCTCGATGTCGTTCTTCGTGTAGCCGACGACGGTCGGCTTGCCGGTCGTGCCCGACGAGGCGTGGATGCGCGCCACCTGCTCACGCGGCACCGCGAACATGCCGAAGGGGTAGTTGGCGCGCAGGTCGTGCTTGGTCGTGAACGGGAACTTCGCCAGGTCGGCCAGCGAGGTCAGGTCCGACGGGTGGACGCCCTTCGCGTCGAACGCCGCCCGGTAGTGCGGCACGTTCGCATAGACGCGCTCCAGCGTGGCTTTCAGCCGCTGCAGTTGCAGCGCCGAGATCTCGTCGCGGCTGGCGGTCTCGATGGCTTCGAGCTCGCCGGGGGCAGGCGTCTTGACGGGCATGCGCGGGGTCTCCGTGGTGCCGCCCGAGTTAATTTACCGGACGGTCGGTAAATGATAAAGGCGCACCTCGGGTTGATGCAAGTCAGGAAGACCCCTGATTACCCGGACTTGACTTGGCGCCAGCTTCGTTCAGTGCCGGGCTAGTTGTCTGCAACGCTGGTGGCGAGCCGAGCGGTGGCGGCGCCCCCGTTCTCCGGCCCACCACGCGGGGCACCGTCGAGGTGGGTCACGGACAGCCGCATCAACACGGTGGTGCCCTGGATGCATGGGAGGCTACCGCGAATGGGGCCTGCGCCCGGGGGCACCACCACCGCCCTGCAGGCACCGTCGTTGGCAGGCCTCGCCGTGGCATGCCGCGCGAGTGCCTTGGGTCGGTGGCTTGGGGCACGATCGCAGGCCCCATTCGCGGTAGCCTCCCATGGCGGCAAGAGGAAACCGTGTTGATGGAGAGCCGCTTGCAGTCTGCAAACGGTGCCCCGCGTGGTGGGCCGGAGAACGTGCCCCAAGCCGCCGGCCCACGCGCAACCGTTGCAGGTCTGCCCTGCCCCCCCGGCGTTCGACCCCGCTCGCCGGCGCCCTGCGACTCAGGCCTTGTTCTTGTTGTAGACGTCCACGCAAACGGCCGCGAGCAGCACCAGCCCCTTGATCACCTGCTGGTAGTCGATGCCGATGCCGAGGATGGACATGCCGTTGTTCATCACGCCCATCACGAAGGCGCCGATCACCGCGCCCATCACCTTGCCGACGCCGCCCGAAGCCGAGGCGCCGCCGATGAAGCAGGCGGCGATCACGTCGAGCTCGAAGCCGAGGCCGGCCTTCGGCGTGGCGGTGTTCAGGCGCGCCGCGAACACCAGGCCGGCCAGCGCCGCGAGCACGCCCATGTTGACGAAGGCGAGGAAGGACAGGCGCTCGGTGCGGATGCCCGACAGCCGCGCCGCCTTCTCGTTGCCGCCCAGCGCGTAGATGCGCCGGCCGACGGTGGTGCGAGTCGTGACGAAGTGATAGACCACCATCAGCGCGAACATCACGATCAGCACGTTGGGCAGGCCCTTGTACGAGGCCATCAGCCAGGCGAGCGCGACGATGATCGCGGTGAACACCGCGTTGCGCACGGCGAACAGGGGCGTCGGCTCGACCTCCATGCCATGCATCTGCTGGTGGCTGCGCGCGCGCCAGCCGATCGCCACCATCGCCAGCGCCACGCCGGCGCTGAGCAGCAGCGAGGTCAGGCGCAGCTCGCTGCCGCCCAGCGGGTCGGGGATGAAGCCGGAGCTCAGGTGCTGGAACGCTTCCGGGAACGGCCCGACCGACTGGCCTTCCAGCAGCGCCAGCGCCAGGCCCTTGAACACCAGCATGCCGGCCAGCGTGACGATGAACGACGGGATCCTGAACCAGGCCACGAACCAGCCCTGCGCGGCGCCGATCAGGCCGCCGACCGCCAGGCACACCAGGCTGGCGGGCACGAAGTGCCACTCGTGATTGACCATCAGCACCGCGGCGAGTGCGCCGACGAAGCCGCTCACCGAGCCCACCGACAGGTCGATGTGGCCGGCCACGATCACCAGCAGCATGCCGAGCGCCATGATCACGATGTAGCTGTTCTGCAGCACCAGGTTGGTCAGGTTCAACGGCTGCAGCAGCGTGCCGTCGGTGAAGACCTGGAAGAACGCCATGATCGCGACGAGCGAGATCAGCATCCCGTACTCGCGCAGGTTCTGCTTCAGGAAATGGCCGGTGCGCGCGGGGGCGCGGCTCGCAGGGGTGCTCAAGGTCTGTTCCATGGTTCAGGCTCCAACGATCGCGCGCATGATCTTTTCCTGCGTGGCTTCGGCAGCGTTCATCTCGGCGATCAGCTCGCCCTCGTTCATCACATAAAGGCGGTCGCACAGGCCCAGCAACTCGGGCATCTCGGACGAGATCACCAGGATCGAGCGGCCCTCCTCGGCCAGGCGGGCGATCAGCGCATAGATCTCGAACTTCGCGCCCACGTCGATGCCCCGCGTCGGCTCGTCGAGGATCAGCAGCTTGGGGTTGGCGAACAGCCACTTGGCGAGCACGACCTTCTGCTGGTTGCCGCCCGAGAGGTTGACCACGCTCTGGTGCACGCCGGCGCAGCGCGTGGCCAGCCGGGCGCGGAAGTCGTTGGCCACGGTGAACTCGCGGCCCTCGTCGATCACGCCGTGGCGCGACACGCCCGGCAGGTTGGCCAGCGTGGTGTTGCACGCGATCGATTCGTTCAGCACCAGGCCGAGTGCCTTGCGATCCTCGGTGACGTAGGCCAGGCCGGCGTTCACGGCCTTCTGCACGCTGGACAGGTCGACCGGCTGGCCGCCCATCAGCGCCGTGCCGGTGATGCGGTGGCCCCAGGAGCGGCCGAACACGCTCATCGCGAGCTCGGTGCGGCCCGCGCCCATCAAGCCGGCGATGCCGACGATCTCGCCGCGGCGCACGTTCAGGTTCACGCCCTTGACGACCTCGCGCTCGGGGTGCAGCGGGTGGCGCACGCGCCAGTCGCGCAGCTCGAACAGCACCTCGCCGATCTTCGGCGTGCGCTTGGGGTAGCGGTCGGCCATCTCGCGGCCGACCATCGCGCGAATGATCAGGTCCTCGCTGGCCGGCGCCTCGCGACAGTCGAGCATCGCCACCGTCGCGCCGTCACGCAGCACGGTGATCGCGTCGGCCACCTTGCCGATCTCGTTGAGCTTGTGCGAGATCAGGATGCACGAGATGCCCTGCGCCTTCAGCTCCAGCAGTAGTTGCAGCAGCGCTTCGCTGTCGGTCTCGTTCAGGCTCGCGGTCGGCTCGTCGAGGATGAGCAGCTTGACTTCCTTGGCCAGCGCCTTGGCGATCTCGACCAACTGCTGCTTGCCGACGCCGATGTCGTCGACCCGCGTCGCGGGCGATTCCCGCAGGCCCACGCGGGCCAGCAGGTCGCGCGTCTTCTTGTGGGCGGCGATCCAGTCGATCACGCCGAAGCGAGCCGGCTCGTGGCCGAGGAAGATGTTTTCGGCGATCGACAGCAGCGGCACCAGCGCGAGCTCCTGGTGGATGATGATGATGCCCTGCTGCTCGCTGTCGGCGATGCCGCGAAAACGCCGTTCCTGGCCCAGGTAGCGGATCTCGCCGTCGTACTCGGGGTGCGGGTAGACGCCCGACAGCACCTTCATCAGCGTCGACTTGCCGGCGCCGTTCTCGCCGACCACCGCATGGATCTCGCCGCGGCGCACCGTGAGGTTCACGTTCTGGAGCGCCGCCACGCCGTGGAAGCGCTTGCTGATGCCGCGCATGTCGAGGATCGTGTCGTCCAACTCGTCTCCTTGTGCCATTCGATCCCCCGCTTTCGCTGCGGCCGGGCTTACTTGATCTGGCCGTCCTTGTAGTAGCCGCTGTCGACGAGGACCTTCTTCCAGTTCGTCGCGTCCACCGCGACCGGCTTGAGCAGATAGGCCGGCACGACCTTGACGCCGTTGTTGTAGGTCTTGGTGTCGTTGATCTCGGGCGCCTTGCCCGCGACCACGGCATCGACCAGGTTGGCCGTCACGCGGGCCAGGTCACGCGTGTCCTTGAACACCGTCGAAGACTGCTCGCCCTTCAGGATCGACTTGACCGACGGCACCTCGGCGTCCTGGCCGCTGACCACCGGGCACGGTTGCTGCGCGGTGCAGTAGCCCACGCCCTTGAGCGACGACAGGATGCCGATCGACATGCCGTCGTAGGGCGACAGCACGGCGTGCAGCTTGTCCTTGCCGTAGAAGGCCGACAGCAGGTTGTCCATGCGGGCCTGCGCGACCGCGCCGTCCCAGCGCAGCGTGCCGACCTTGCCCATGCCCAGCTGCTTGCTGCGCACGACGAGCTTGCCGCCGTCGAGGTAGGGCTTGAGCACCGACATCGCGCCGTCGTAGAAGAAGAAGGCGTTGTTGTCGTCGGGCGAGCCGCCGAACAGCTCGATGTTGAACGGCCCCTTGCCCTGCTTCAGCCCGAGCTTGTCGACGATCGAGCTGGCCTGCAGCACGCCGACCTGGAAGTTGTCGAAGGTGGTGTAGTAGTCGACGTTCTTCGTGCCGCGGATCAGCCGGTCGTAGGCGATCACCTTGACGCCCTTGTCGGCCGCCTTCTGCAAGGCGCCGGACAGCGTGGTGCCGTCGATCGCGGCGATCACGAGCACCTTCGCGCCCTTGGTGATCATGTTCTCGATCTGCGCGAGCTGGTTCGGGATGTCGTCGTCGGCGTACTGCAGGTCGGTCTTGTAGCCGCGTTCCTTGAAGACCTTGACCATGTTGTCGCCGTCGGCGATCCAGCGTGCCGAGCTCTTGGTCGGCATCGAGACGCCGATCGTGCCCTTGTCCTGCGCGGCGGCGGGCAGGCTCCAGGCGGCGGTGGCGAGCCCGAAGGCGGCGAGCCAGGTGTTCAGGGTGCGAATGTTCATCCGGTGTCTCCTCGGGTGGGGGATGTTCGTCAGTGAGGTCCCCTGGGGCGCGAATCGTACGTCGCGCACCCATCCCCATGAAATGAGATCTTTGGGGCGCTCTATATGGATTCCGGCATAGGTTCTGCCGGACAAACCATTGGAGCGGATACGACCGCACGCGTAGGATTCATCGTCATGTCTGAACCCACTTTGCGCCGCAACGGCGCCCGTTACCCCGGCCTGCAGGGCCGCAGTGTCTTCGTCACCGGCGGCGGCTCCGGCATCGGCGCGGCGATCGTGCGTGCGTTCACCGAACAAGGTGCGCGCGTGGCCTTCGTCGACGTGGCCGAGGCCGAGAGCGCGCAGCTGGCGGAGCAGCTCGCCGCAGCCGGCCTCGCGCGCCCGTGGTGGCAGCGTTGTGACGTGCGCGACGTGGCGGCGCTGCAGGCGGCGATCGCCGCCGCAGCGGCGGTGCTCGGCGATTTCCACGCCCTGGTCAACAACGTCGCGAGCGACGAGCGCCACACGATCGAAGGCGTCACGCCGGCCTATTACGACGAGCGGGTCGCGATCAACCAGCGTGCCGCCTACTTTGCGCTGCAGGCCGTGGTGCCGGGCATGAAGCGGCTGGGCGGCGGCTCGGTCGTCAACCTCGGCTCGATCGGCTGGCAGATCAAGGAAAGCGCCTACCCGTGTTACGCGATCGCCAAGTCGGCGGTCAACGGGCTGACGCGCGGCACCGCGGCGCAGCTCGGGCGCGACCGCATCCGCGTCAACACCGTCTCGCCAGGCTGGGTGATGACCGAGCGGCAGAAGGCGCTGTGGCTGACGCCCGAGGGCGAACGCGAGATCGACCGCAACCAGTGCCTGCCCGACCGGCTGCAGCCCGAAGACGTCGCGGCGATGGTGCTCTTCCTCGCTTCCGACGACGCGCGCATGTGCACCGCGCAGGAGTTCGTCGTCGACGGCGGCTGGCTTTAGTCGCGAAGACACCAAGCTTCCAAGGCAATTGCGCGGATCCGGCTTTGCCGGTCCGCTGCAAGAGTCCCCTCTCTCATTTCAAGGCGCGTGGTCGTGCGGGTCCTTGTGCGGGAACGGCGCGAGCCACGCGAGGATGACGGGCGGGATGGACGCGACCAGCACGAAGCCGAAGAACGTGGCGTAGTGGTGATCGAAGGCACCGTAGACCCAGCCGCTGACGGTGCCGGTGGCCCACTTGGTCATGGCCATCACACCGGTGGCAAAGGCGTAGTGGGTCATCTTGAACGGCCCCGGCGCGATCTGCTGCATCATGTAGAGCATGTGGCCGACCGAGCCCATGCCGAAGCCGAACTTCTCGATCGCGATGATGGCGCCGATCCACACGAGGTTGTCCGGCATCGCGTGGCTCAGGTAGAAGTAGGTCACGTGCGGCAGGTTCAGCACCAGGGCCAGCAGCAGGAACGCGCGCGGCAGCGTCAGGCGGGCCACCAGGAAGCCGCCGAGGAAGGCGCCCACGATGAAGGCGATCGTGCCCACCGTGCCGTTGATGAAACCGAGCGATTCGTTGTCGAGGCCCAGCCCGCCGGCACTGCGCGGGTCGAGCATGAACAGCGGGCCGAACTTCTCGATGAAGCCTTCGCCGAACCGGTAGAAGAAGATCACCGCCAGCATCATCCAGATGCTCGGCTTCTGGAAGAACGTCACCCACGAGTCGCGCAGCGCCGGAAACGCCGACCGGAAGCCCTGCCCCTGCACGGTCGACGGCGCGCCCGGCGGCAGCACCCGCAGGTGCCACAGGCCGAAGGCGCCCATCACCAGCGCGGTGCCGGCCATGACCAGCATCCAGCAGTGCACCCATGACAGGCCCATGCGGTTGTGCAGCCAGCCGGTGAGCGAGACCAGCAGGCCCGAGGCGATGACGGCGCCCATGTTCCAGCACATGCCTTGCAGGCCCGAGTAGCGGGCCTGGTCGCGCAGCGGCATCGTGGTCATGAAGACACCGTCGGCGACGATGTCCTGCGTGGCCGAGGCGAAGCCGGTGATCCAGAAGAAGGCCAGCGAGGCCTGGAAGAACCCGTCGAGCGGCAGGCAGAACGCCACCATGCCCAGCGAGGCCATCATGGTGAATTCCATGCTGATCACCCACCAGCGCTTGGTCTTGAAGGGCTCGAGAAACGGTGACCAGAAGGGCTTCAGCACCCACGGCAGGTACATCTGCGAGGTGTAGAGCGCGATGTCCTCGTTCGAGACGCCGAGGTTCTTGAAGATGATCGCCGCGACCACGCCGACGGTGACGTTGGGCAAGCCCATCGCCAGGTAGAGCGAGGGCACCCAGGTGAGCGGGTGCCGGGCTGATGTCGTCCGCTCGGCGGAAGTGTTGGGGTTCATGGGGGAAATCAAGGCGGTGGGTTCATCATCGAAGCCACCTCGCCGGCGCTCTTGCCGCCGCGGATGGCATCGATGGCCTGGCGCATGCGCGCGGCACGCTCGGGCTGGTGCGAGTCGGTCGCCAGCGGCACCAGCGCCCGGATGGCGTGCTCGCGGTCGCCGACCCCCAGGTCGGCGCGAGCCTCGAAGACGGCATAGTCGCCGACCGACGGGGCCAGCAGGCGTGCGGCGCGGGCGGCGTTCACGACGTTCTGGTCGATGCCCTTCTCGGCCAAGGCACGGGCCAGGTGATGGAGCGTGGGCGCATCGTCCTTCTTGAGGCGGTAGGCCTTGAACAGGTGGCTGCGCGCCTGCTCCTGCGCCGCACGCTGCTCATCGCCCGCCAGCTTCTCGGCCTGGCGGGTCAGCGCACGCGCCAGCAGGTAGTGCGCCTCGGCCGGCGCGTTGTCGGCGCTGACCGCGCCCTCCAGCATGCGCACGGCCGCCGCAGGGTCGCCGAACATCGTTTCGGCCCGCGCCAGGACCAAGGTGAGCGTCGGGTCGACCGAAGCCGACTTCTGCGCCTGCAGCCGCAGGCGCTCGAGAACGGCCTGGCCCGGCGCCGGCTTCGGGCAGGTGCGCAGCAGCGACGCATCCAGCGCGTAGCCGGCGGCGTCATCGTCGAGCTTCGTGGTGCGGATGGCCGGCTGGGGCATCTCCTGGCTGCGCACTTTCACCATCGGCAGCGCGCGGCGGTAGTGCTCGAGCAGCCGCTGCAGATCGGCCACCGCGATGCCGGTCGCCGCCTCGAAGGCCTTGACCGGGTCATCACCATCGCCGGCGCGGCTGAAATAAGCCGCCAGCTGCTGCGCACGCTTGTCGTCGCTGAGCATGTAGTGCGTCAGCAACCAGGCCTGCGCATAGAAGCGCTCGACCTCGAATCGGCTGGACGCGCCGCTCTGGCGGCTGTTCCACCGCAGCACCTCGTCGAACGGCAGCCAAGGCGGCGTTGCCAGGATGGGCAGCCGCGCCTCGTGAGGGCCGCCCAGCGAGATCGTGCCGTTTTCCAGCGCGGCGGTGCCCATGTACTCGGCGAAGCCCTCGACGTACCACGAGGGGTAGGCCATGGTCCCGTACTGGAACATCAGGTGATGCGCGTACTCGTGCTGCAGCACGAGGCGGCCCCAGTCCCATCCATCCGGCCCCAGGCGGGACGCCTTGGTGGCGTAGGCGACCGCGCCCTCGGCGCAATAGGTGTAGAGGCCGGCCGCGTTGTCGGGCAGATCGGGGCGCAAGGCATGCAGCGCGCGCTCGCCCTCGAGCAGGTAGATGTCGAATCGGGCCTGGGCCCGCACGCTCTTCTCGTCGGCCCCGAGCAGCTTCATGCTCAGCCAGCGGAAGGCTTCGAGCTGCTGCAGGTACTCGCGGGTGACGGATTCCTGGGCGCTGCTGTGGAGCGTGAAGTGCTCGCTCTCGGCCAGGATCCACCCGCCTGCCATGGCCGGTGCGACGGCCAGCCATGCCAGGGCACCGGCCGCGAGCGTGGCCATGCCGCGCAGTCTCGTGCGTCGTTTCGTCATCGGTTCGCGCTCAGCACCTGCACCGCCGCCGACACGTACACCAACGGCGCGTTCCAGTTGATCGCGATCTCGTTGCTGGCGTAGCTGCAGACATGGTCGAGCCAGGCCTTGGCCGGTTCCGTGGATGCGTAGGGCACGGGGCAGTTGGCGGCGTCCTGCCGGCCGGCGTTGGGCCCGCCAACGATGAAGCCGGGCACCGGCGCGGCCACGCCATCGGCCTCGGAGGGGCGATGGTGCGGATGCTGCGGCGAGCGGGCGCCGAACCCGGTCACCATCGAAGTGACCAGCGCGTTGCGGCCGAGCACGTAGTCCAGCGCCGACTGCGCGGCATCGAGCTGCTGGCGGTCGCCCGTGAGGCGGTAGCCCTGGATGAGCATCATGGCCTGGTTGAGCAGGCCGGCGTTGCTGCCCCAGTTCATGTCCTTGGCGTGGTTCAGACCGATGCGGTAGGGCGAGGACGCCCACGCGGCGGCGAGCTGCCTGGCCAGGCCACCGATGCGCTCGGCGATCAAACGCTGGTCGGCCGCGGGGGTGAGCCGTTGGCGATGGTGCGCCAGCGACATCCAGGCCAGCCCGCCGACATCGTTCCAGCCCGGCACGCCTGCAGGCAGGCGCTCGGGCTTCATCGCGGCGTAGAAGCTGTCGTCGCGGGTGGTGATGTACAGCTCTGCAGCGGCCCAGGCGAACTCGTCTTCGAGCTCGCTGTCGTCATAGCCGCCGGTGTGGATGTCGGGCGGTTGGCGGTAGATCACGTCGGGGTGCTTGTCGGCCCAGCCCCAGGCGGCGAGTGCGGCGGCGCGCATGCGCGCCGCGAGCCCGGGGCGCTGCGCCTCGAAGCCGGCGAAGACACGGCTGGCCGTGGCCATCACCGCGGCAAAATCCAGCGCCGCAGCCGTGGTCTTCTGCACCACGTAGCGCGGGCTGGTGGCCTGGTGCGGCATGACCAGGCCGTCGAAGCCCTTGTCGGTGAGCTTGTGGTAGACCCCGCCATCGGCCGGATCCTGCATCGTGAGCATCCACTCGAGGTTCCACAGCGCTTCATCGAGCAGGTCGGGGATGGCGTTGCCGCTCTCGGGAATGTTCAGCGTCTGCTTCTGGAAGAGCGCCGGAAAGTGCTCGTAGGCGGCGAGCAGCGTGTAGGTCGTGATGCCCGAGTTGACGATGTACTTGTTGTAGTCGCCCGCGTCGTACCAGCCCTTGGGGCTGGAGATCACGGTGCCTTCGGGGCGCCCCGGGCCGGCGGCCGAGGCATGGATATGCACCTGGGTGTCCGGGTGCCCCGCCTCGCGGGCATACACGCCGGCCTGCCCCGGCAGCAGCGCCGTGCTGGCACGGTTGAAATAGAAGGCCTTGATGCTGGCGGCATTGAGCGCCGCGTAGGCATCGGCCGCGATCGTGAAGGGGGGCGAATCGGCCAGGCCCTCGACGCGCAGCCGGTAGGTGCCCGGCACCGCCAGCGAGGAGAAATCCGCCAGCCTGACCGACTCCTGCGCCGGTTCCCAGATGGCCGCTGCGCCCAGCGTGCCGCGGAGCGCGGCGGCGCCGGTTCCGGCATCGACCACCTCGAAGCCGGTGGCCGCGACGTCGGGTACGACTGCCCACTTCGCAGCGCCCGGCAGGAAGCCGACCTGGTTGACCTGGATGGAGCCCGCTGCCGCCCACTCGAGGTGCACGACCCGCAAGCCCTGCTCCTTCAGGGTCTTGAGCAGCAGCGGCAACGCCGCCGCCGTCTGGTCCTGCGCGTCGTGCAGCAGGATGATCCCGCCGCCGCTGCGCTGCAGCCGCTCGACCAGCCGGTCGGCCAGCACCTGCGGGGTCTGGTCGGGCAGCCAGTCGTCGATGCCGGCGTCGACCGACATCACGGTGACCGCCTGCGCCTTCAGCGCCGCCATCAGCGTGGGCGTCTCCTCCAGGAACGGAAAGCGGTAGGCCGGCGCGCTGGCGCCGAAGACCTGCTGGTAGGCCTGCTGCATCGCTGCCAGATCGGCCAGCTGCTCTGCCTCGGCCATCGCCGCGAAATGCGGGTGCTGATAGCCATGCATGCCCACCGAATGGCCTTCGGCGCGCACGCGCTGGGCGAGTTCGCGGTGGCGAGCCAGCGGCTCGCCGTTCATGAAGAAGGTCGCCCGCACGCACTGCGCCTGCAGCGCCTGCAGCACGGCCGGGGTCGATTCGGGCCGTGGCCCGTCATCGAAGGTGATCACCACCTCGCCGGGTTCGAGCGGCAGGGCTTCGTGCTGGGCCCGGCCATAGGCCGCCCCTTCACGCTTGAGAACCAAGGTGCGCGAGGTGCCCAGGGCATCGGGCCCGCAATTGCCCCAGGCGGAGCCGGCTGCCAGGCTCGCGCCCAGCAGCACCCCGCCCAGGAAGGGCCGGTGAACGTGCCGTTTCGCCATCGGAACCCTAGTCGTCCCAGCTCAGCGAGGTCGACGCGGCCTGCACCGGGCTGCGCCGCCCGTCGACGTCCAGGCGCCACTGGTGCAGCGCCCCTTCCGTGACGCTGGCCGTGTAGCGCCGGCCCTGGCGGCTGACCGTGCCGCGGGCCGCGATGCGGCCATCCGGCGAGGCCACCGCGAACGGGGCGGTCGCCCCATCGGCGAGGGCGAACACGCGCAGGGTCACGCCCTGCGCATAGTCGTAGTCCGGCCGCTCCGTTTCTGCGCCCCACGGCAGCACGGTGTTCGGCGCCACGTACAGCGGCAGGCCGAGGAAGTCGTGCGTCTCGCGGTGCCAGCGGCCGCCCGCCTTCACGTCCCCCGTCAGCAGGTGCGTCCAGCTGCCCTCGGGCAGGTAGAAATCCACCTCGCCGCTGTCGGTGAACACCGGCGCCACCAGCAGCGATTCGCCCAGGTGGTACTGGCGGTCGAGCGTGGTGCAGCCGGGGTCGTGCGGATGCTCCATCACCATCGAACGCATCACCGGCACCCCGGTCTCGGTCGCCTCGATGGCCTTGGCGTAGAGGTAGGGCATCAGGCGGTGCTTCAGGCGGGTGAAGGCCTGCAGCACCGTGCAGCTTTCCTCGTCGACCAGCCAGGGCACCCGGTACGAACTGCTGCCGTGCAGGCGGCTGTGCGAGGACAGCAGGCCGAACTGCAGCCAGCGCTTGTACACGGCCGGCGGCGGGTTGCCCTCGAAGCCGCCGATGTCGTGGCTCCAGAAGGCAAAGCCGCAGCTCGTGAGCGACAGGCCGCCGCGCAGGCTCTCGGCCATCGATTCGAAGTTCGACCAGCAGTCGCCGCCCCAGTGCACCGGGAAGCGCTGGCCCGAGGCATAGGTCGAGCGCGCGAACACCACCGCCTCGTCGCCCTTGACCTCGCGCAGCAGGTCGAACACGACCTCGTTGTACTTCAGCGCGTAGAGGTTGTGCATCTCCACCGGGTCGGCGCCATCGTGGTAGACCACGCCCTCGCTCGGGATGCGCTCGCCGAAATCGGTCTTGAAGCAATCGACGCCCATGGCCAGCAGCCGGCGCAGGTGGCCCTGGTACCAGGCCGCCGCGGCGGGGTTCGTGAAGTCGACGATGGCCATGCCGGGCTGCCAGAGGTCGGTCTGCCAGGTGAGACCGTTCGGGCGCTTGAGGAAGTAGCCCTTTGCCGCGCCGTCGGCGAACAGCGGCGACTTCTGCGCGATGTACGGGTTGATCCAGAGGCTGATCTTCAGGCCCTTGGCGTGCAGGCGCGCCAGCATGCCCTCGGGGTCGGGGAAGCCGCGGCGATCCCACTCGAAATCGCACCACTGGAATTCACGCATCCAGAAGCAGTCGAAGTGGAAGACCGACAGCGGCAGCTCGCGCCGCTTCATCTCGTCGATGAAGTGGGTGGCGGTCGCCTCGTCGTACTGGGTGGTGAACGAGGTCGTCATCCACAGGCCGAAGGTCCAGGCCGGCGGCAGCGGCGCGCGGCCGGTGAGCGCGGTCAGGCGCTGCACCACGTCCTTCTGGGTGGGGCCGGCGATCACGCAGTAGTCGAGGCTCTCGCCCTGGCGGCTGAACTGCACCCGCGTCGTCTTCTCCGACGCGACCTCGAACGACACCGGGCCGGCCTCGTTCACCAGCACGCCGTAGCCGCGGCTGGTCAGGTAGAACGGCACGCTCTTGTAGGCCTGCTCGCAGGCGGTGCCGCCGTCCTTGTTGACGTTCTCGACCACTTGCCCGTTCTTCACCCAGGGTGTGAAGCGCTCGCCCAGGCCGTAGACGCTTTCGCCGACGGCCAGCGTGAGCTGCTCGTGCACGTAGCTGCTCTTCTCGCCGTGGGCGCCTGCCCACTGGATGTAGCCCAGGCCGCGCCAGTCGCTGCGCGTCAGCACGCGCTCACCTTCGCGGAAGGTCAACCCCCAGCCTTCGCCCTTGCGCACGTCGACCGACAGGCCGCCGGAGCGCAGCGTGGCGCGGGTCTCGGTGTCTTCGATCTGCACATGGGGCCTGCCCGCACCGGGCATCGGCACGCCGAGGCGGGGCGCCTCGGAAGCCGAGAAGTGCTCGACCCGCACGCGGATCACGCCGGCGATCGGCGAGCTCAGAGTCACGGTCAGCGTGGGGCCTTGCAGCGTGTCGCCGCGATGCTTGATCGGGCGTGTGGTGGCCAGCACCACCAGGGCGTCGTCATGGACCTCCACTGCATAGGCCTCGGCCGCGTAGTGCGCGGTGACGCCGGGCTGCAGCATCCATTGTCCGTCGGTGAACTTCATAGAAATCGGAACCCTCGTTGATCAACTCTCATGTCGTGCTTGTTCATGGTTGCCTGCCCACGCGTGGGCGCCATCTCCCGAGCCCATCGCATCAGGCCGCGTTCTCGGCCATCGCAGGTGCCTCGGCCCGAACGTGCCGGGCGATGTAGTCGCCGTGGTCCGGCATGCCGGCCACGGTCTGCGCGATCGCGGTGCGCACGCGGCTGAAGTGCGTGCGCAAGGCCTGCTCGTCGATCAGGTCGACGAGCGGGTCGTAGCTGCGCGGCATCACGCCCAGGCCGAGCAGGATGGAGACCCACGACGGCTCGGCGAAGCCCTCGGGATCGCGGATGGCCACGCGCCCCGACGAGCGGAACAGCTCGATCTGGTGCTGCAGCGCCTCGGGAATCGGCATCGCCGCGCAGTAGCGCCAGAACTCCGAATCGCTGCGCTGGGTCAGCTTGTAGTGCAGGATGATGAAGTCGCGGATCGACTCGTACTGGAACGCCATCTTGCGGTTGAACTCCGCCGCCAGCGCGGGGGCGAAATCGCGGTCGGGGAAGTACTGGATCAGCCGCCCGACACCATCCATGATCAGCTGGATGCTGGTCGACTCGAGCGGCTCCAGGAACCCCGACGCCAGCCCCAGCGCGACGACGTTCTTCACCCACTGCTGGCGTCGCCGGCCGGTGGTGAAGCGCAGCTGGCGCGGGGCGTCCTGGGCCTCGCCGTCGAGGCCCTCGAGCAGCACCCGCGTGGCCTCCTCGTCACTGGTGAAGCCGTTGCAGTAGACGTGGCCGTTGCCGGTGCGGTGCTGCAGCGGGATGCGCCACTGCCAGCCGGCGGCGTGCGCCGTCGAGGTGGTGAAGGGCGTCAGCTTCGCCACCTTGGCGCAGGGCACGGCCTGCGCGCTGTTGCACGGCAGCATCGCGCTCCAGTCCTCGTAGCCGGCCTTCATCGCGCCTTCGATCAGCAGGCCGCGAAAGCCCGAGCAGTCGATGAACAGGTCGCCGTCGATGCGCCGGCCGTCCTTGAGCTTCACCGCGGCGACGAAGCCGTCTTCGGGCCGCAGCTCGACGTCGACGATCGTGCCCTCGATGCGCCCGGCCCCGCGGCGCATCGCGTACTCGCGCAGGTAGGCGGCGTACAAGGACGCGTCGAAATGGAAGGCGAAGGAGTAGGCGTTGGCCGCCGAGGGCCGGTCGCCCTGTGGCGGCGTGAAGCGGTTCTGGCGCGCCATCACCGTCGAGGTGGACCACTCCTCGTACGACGGCATCTCGCCGGCCCGGCGCAGGCGCAGCCAGTGCATGTAGGGCGAGCGGTTGTCGATGGCGGGCCCGAAGTCGCCGAAGCCGTGGAAGAAGCGGTTGCCGACGTGCCCCCAATCCTTGAACTCGATGCCGAGCTTGAAGGTCGCCTGGGTCTTCTTGATGAAGTCGGCGCCGTCCAGGCCCAGCGACAGGTTGTAGTGCCGGATCGTCGGCAAGGTGGCCTCGCCGACGCCGATCGTGCCGATGTCGGGCGATTCGATCAGGATGATCTCGCAGGGCTGGCGGCTGCCCTGCCCCAGTCTTTGCGCCAGCGGCGCGGCCGCCATCCAGCCCGCCGTGCCGCCGCCGACGATCACGATCTTGCGAATGGCCTTGTCGTTCGTGAGCGGCCCGTGCGCTGGCGGTTCGGTGGTTTTCACGAGGCGTCTCCTTTTCGTCGCGGCGCAGGTGGCGTGGCCAGCCCTGTGCACGGCCGGCAGTCTCGGGCTCCGCCGCTTTCCTGTGGCTAGGTGTTTATACCTCTTTAGTTCGTTCGGTCACCAAACTAACATCGGAGCCCTCGCCATGGACTGCTCTTGCCTTCGATCAAGGGCGGCGCGCTGGTCGGCGCGGACGCGTGGGGCATGAGGGCCCGCGCCTTGCCTTCGCAACCGAAACATCAAGACTCCCGCATGTCGCTTCCCGCCGTATCCGACCGCGTTCCCCTGCCCCAGAAGATCGGCTACGGGATGGGAGCCTTCCTCGACATGTGGGGCCATTGGCTCTACCAGTCGCTCGCCTTCCACGTCTTCAACGTCTTCCTGGGCATGGCGCCGGGGCTGATCTCGACGGCGTTGATGATCAAGATCTTCGTCGACGCCGCCAGCGACGCCATGTTCGGCTGGCTGTCGGACAACGCGCGCACCCGCTTCGGGCGCCGCCGGCCCTTCATCCTGGTGGGCGGCGTCCTGGCCGGCATCGGCCTGCCGCTGATGTTCGCCGTCGGACGTGGCTGGACCGACACGCAGTACTTCATCTTCATGCTGGTCTCCACGTTCATCTACGTGCCGGTGATGAGCTGCTTCAACATGCCCTGGGTCAGCCTGGGCGCGGAGATGACGCCGGGCTACCACGAGCGTACGCGGCTGATGTCGGTGAAGAACGCGATCCAGAAGATTCCGGAACTGGCGATGTTCGTGGCGGCCCAGTTCACGACGCTGGCGATCTTCAACGACGCGAACGGCAAGCCCGACATCCTGAAGGGCGCGCAGGTCTACACCAGCATCCTGGGGGCCATCATGGTGGCGGTGTCGGTCGCCATCTTCCTGCTGGTCAAAGAGCGCTACTACGTGAAGCTCGTCAGCAGGACGCACCAGCGCATCCCGCTCAAGGACACGCTCTACCGCACGCTGCGCAACCGCCCGTTCCGGCTACTGCTGGGCACGATGCTGTCCTACGGCATGGCCACCGCGATGGTCGGCCTGCTGGGCTACTACGCCACGGTGTATTACGTGTGCCACGGCAACCTCGCCGAGGCGACGAAGTGGAACTCGTTGATGGGCGTGTCCGGCATGCTGTTCGGCCTGGCCGGCATTCCCTTCGCGGGCTGGGTGGCGCACCACTGGGGCAAGCGCAATGCGCTGATCACCGTGCTGTCGCTGGCCATTGCCGCGTTCGTCGGCGACTGGTTCTTCTACAACCCCGAACTGCCGATGCTGCAGTTGCTGGCCAGCGGCTTCGTGGCCTTCACGGGTGCCGGCTTCTGGACGATCTACGGCTCGGCCGCGGCCGACATCATCGACCACGACGAGCTCGAGACCGACCAGCGCCGCGAGGGCTCGTTCGCTGCCTGCCAGTCGTGGATTACCAAGGTGGGGCTGGCGCTGGGCAACGGTGCCTCGGGCTGGGTGCTGCAATTCACCGGCTTCGACGCCAAGCTGCCGGCGCAGAGCGACGACGCGATCTTCCTGATCCGCGTCCTGCTGTCGGCGATCCCGGTCGTGGGGCTGATGATCGGCATCCTGATCATCTCGCGCTTCGGCCTCACCGAGAACCGCATGCACGAAATCCGGGGCCAGCTGGAGGCCCGCCGCGGCGCGGTCTGAGTCGAACTTCATGGCCGAACGTGCCAACGCGACGGGGCGCGCCATCGAGCTGGCGCTCGCGCTGATTTGTCCCCTGGCCGCTGGCGCGACCGATCTGGCGCCGCCCGCTGCATCCACCGGGGCCGCTGCGAAGCCGGCGGCGGTCGTCCCCGACGAGAATTTCTTCCGCCACCCTTCCGTGCTGCGCGCCGAGCTCTCGCCGACGGGGCGCCACGTCGCGATCACCGCCGTGCGCGACGACTCCCGGGCCAGCCTGCTGGTGGTCGATCTGCAGCAGACCGCCGAACCCGCCAGGGTGCTGGCGAGTTACAAGAAGCTGGACGTCGTCGACTTCCATTGGGTGAACGACGAACGCCTGCTCTACAGCCTCGGACAGCTGGAGCCTGGAAAGATCCGTGGCCATGCACCCGGGCTCTTCTCGGTGGACGTGGGCGGCAAGCAACACGTCGAACTCATCTGCAGCGAGGTGAAGTCATGCCGGCAGCAGCCGGGCACGCTCGACCTCAGCCATCACCTGCTGTTCGTTCCGGTGCCACAGGCCGGCGTCAAGCCCAACGAGGTCGTCCTCGGGCAGGCCCGAGGCGGTCAGTACCACGTCGCGCCGATGTGGCTGGACACGCGCTCGGGCATTGTTCGCCGCATGGACATGCCGGCGGCACCGGACGGCGCGGCAGCCTGGTGGTTCGACCCGCGCGGCGAACCTCGCCTGGCCATGAGCGTGGACGAGGGACGCGCCAGCTACCACTGGCTGGCGCCGGGG
The DNA here is from genome assembly GCF_035254525.1 of Ideonella sp. Lineage (GTDB taxonomy): Bacteria > Pseudomonadota > Gammaproteobacteria > Burkholderiales > Burkholderiaceae_C > Ideonella. The sequence goes on from NZ_DATFAN010000121.1 coordinate 22,728, forward strand.
GCCACGTCGTGGCGCCGCATCGCCGAATTCGACGTGCTGCAGGAGCCGTTCCGGCCCGTCGCCGTCGCCGGCGATGGGCGTCTCTACGTGACCCACCAGCGTGGCGAGGCCCGCGAAGCCGTGTTGACGACCTTCGACTTCGACACCCTGGCGCCGGCCACCCGCCCCATCGTGCAAGTGCCCGGGTTCGACTTCGAGGGGATGCTCGTCCCGGGCGAGCCCGGTGCCGGCATAGTGGGCTTGCACCTGGATGCCGACGCGGGTGTCTCGGTCTGGTTCGACGAGGCGATGAAGCGCTTCCAGGAGGCGGTGGACAAGCGCCTACCTGGCCGCGTGAACCTCATCCAGTGTCGGCGCTGCGGACAGGCCGACATGGTGGCCTTGGTGCAGTCCTACGCCGACCGCGACCCGGGCCGCCTGCTGCTGTACCGCGCCGCGACGCAGCGCTGGGAGAACGTGGCCGTCGTGCTCGACGGCATCGATCCGCGCAAGATGGCCGGCGTCGACTTCCAGCGCATCAAGGCGCGCGACGGGCGCGACCTGCCGGTCTGGCTGACGCTGCCCCAAGGGGTGCCGGCAGGCCAGGCCGCGCCGGCGGTGGTGCTCGTGCACGGCGGCCCGTGGATGCGCGGCGGCTCCTGGCGCTGGGCGCCGATGGAGCAGTTCCTGGCCTCTCGCGGCTACCTGGTCATCGCCCCGGACTTTCGCGGCAGCACCGGCTACGGCGAGGCCCACTGGCGGGCCGGCTTCAAGCAGTGGGGCCAGGCCATGCAGGACGACGTGGCCGACGCGCTGCTGTGGGCACGCAAGCAGGGCCTGGCCAGCGACCGGGCCTGCATTGCCGGAGCCAGCTATGGCGGCTACGCCACACTGATGGGCCTGGTACGCCACCCCGATCTGTACCGCTGCGGCGTCGCCTGGGTGGCCGTGGCCGACCCCTTCCTGTTCCTCGAGGGCTCGAGCTGGGTTCTCGACGACATCGGCCGCTGGGGTCGCCGGCACATGCTGCCCGAGATGGTGGGCGATGTCGACAAGGATGCTGCCATGCTCACCGCGGTATCGCCCGTCGCCCAGGCCGAGCGCATTCGTGCGCCGCTGCTGCTGGCCTACGGCGAGGATGACTTGCGCGTGCCGCTGACGCACGGCACGCGCCTGCGCGAAGCCCTGATCAAGGCAGGCCATCCACCCGAGTGGATCGTCTACCCGAACGAGGGGCATGGCTGGCAGCACCTGTCCACGCGGGTGGACTTCGCCCAGCGTGTCGAGGCCTTTCTTCAGCGCCATCTTCGCGATCCGGCCCAGTGACGCGCGCGGCGGGCGCCTTGCGCTTCAGCTTCCCCAGCCAGCCTTGATGGCGTCGACGATCTGCGGGAATCGCCAGGTGTTGGTCACACGATCGAGCAGGCCGTAGGCCTCGCCGTTCGCGGTGGGGTGGTCGGGATCGTAGGTGAACTGACCGTTGTCCCACCAGACGATGGGGATCTTGTAGGCGCTGCCCTTCTGCCCGAAGTACATGGCGTGCTTCACCCGCTCGTCGTTGTTGTTCTTCAGCAAGGCGCCCCACTCGCCCATGACGACGGGGATGCCCTTCTGGATGAACTTGCTGTCGAGCCGGGCGAAGATGGCGTCGACGGTGGCGGTGTCGGTGAAGGTCGTGACGCTGCCCGTGCCCAGGTTGAGCGCGAAGTGGTACGGGCTGTATGAATGCGCCGACAGGGCGACCATCTTGTCGTTGGGCATCACGATGGCATCGAGCTGGTGTTCCTCGGTGCCCGCCACGTAGCCCGGCATCATCACCAGGCGCCTGGCGTTGTTGCCCCCGGTGGCGCGGATGGCGGCCAGGGCGGCGGCGTTGAGGTGGTTGATCACCGTGAAGGTGCTGGGGTCCTTGCCCCACCAGTCGTCGGTGCCGCCTGACCGGTTGCGCGGTTCGTTCATGGTTTCGAAGATGACGTGGTGGTCGTACTTCGCGAACCGCGTGGCGATCTGGGTCCACAGTTTGCGCAGCCGATCGGCCGCGCTGGCCTCGTTGTCGGTGGTTGGGCTCTCCCAGGCGCCGACGTGGTGCACGTTGACGATCACGTACATGCCGTCGTTCAACGCATAGTTGGCGATGGCCTCCACGCGGTCCATCCAGGCGGTGTCGATCGTGTAGCCGGTGCCGGTGACATGGTCGTCCCAGGAGACCGGCAGGCGCAGGGTCTTGAAGCCGGCGCGGTGGACCGCGTCCAGGTTGGCCTGGGTGGTCCGGGGGTTGCCCCACTGGGTCTCGTCGCCCACCGGGTCGGCGGTGTTGCCCATGGCATCCATCGTGTTGCCCAGGTTCCAGCCGTAGCCCATGTCGGCGGTGATGTCGAAGCCCGTTCGCATCTTGCAGGGGGCGCCGGCTTCGGTGCCGATCCCGTCGCCATCGGGGTCCGAGCTCAGCTGGGTGCAGAACGCCGTTGGCCCGGTGTGATTCAGGTACGGCTCCAGCCAGCGCATCTGCGGCTTGTCGCGGCCATCGGCGCCGGGCTCGAGCGACATGAAGTAGTCGCCCCACAGCGGGCCGCCTGCCCACCACAGCCAGCCGGCCCAGACATCGGCGTTGGATTGCAGGTGGTCCAGCGCGCCGCGCACGGCGCCGGCGCAGGCCGGGTTGTCGCCGCCGCCCAGTTCGCCCAGCAGGCCGCGGCGGCCGTGGCGGCGCAGCCATTCGGTGAAGCGCTGCAGCCGCTCGGCGCCGATGGCCGGGCTGACGCAGGTGGTGTGGCTGCCGGAGCCGTCGTCGTCGAAGTACTGGTGCACCTCGATCAGCATGCGGTCCGCCGGGTCCTTCACCCGCGTCATGACCTCGGCGTTGGCGGTGCCGTACCAGTTGTTGTGCCAGCTCCAGGCGCCGGTCCAGCCGTTGCCCGGCAGGGTGATGACGTTGGCCGCGCCGGTCGCGCGGATCGCGTCCACCACGGCCTGGGCAGCGTCCGCCCAGGTCTCGGTGGGCAGGTCGTGCGGCTCGTTGACGAGGCCGAACAGCACGCGCGGGTTGTCCTTGAACTGCAGCGACAGGCGCCGCCAGAAATCGGCGAAGGCCGCGATGGGCACCTCGCGCGAACCGACCGGCTTGTCGCGGTAGGCGGCGTAGTTGTGCGGGTCCAGCAGCACCGACAGCCCGCGTGCGGTGGTGCCGTCCACGAGCTGGCGCAGGCGGCCGAGCTCGGCCGCATCGAAGTCGCCGTTCAGCGTGGGCTGCAGCCGCTCCCAGCGGAAGGCCACGCGCATCAGGTTCATGCCCTTGGCCTGGTAGTAGGCCGTGCTCTCGACGGTGGGGTAGGCGTAGTCCTTGCCCAGCACGCCGGGAAAGTTCTTCTCGCCCCATTCGGCGCTGGACAGGCTGATGCCACGCCATTCGAGTGGCGCGCAGGCGGCCGGGGCCGCGTGCAGGCCCAGCGCGAGGAGCGCAGCGGCGGCGAGCCGATGCCAGGCGGGTGTCTTCTTCAAGGGGTCGTCTCCAGGGGCTCGTTGGATGTCGGCGGCGGCGCCACGCCCAACGCGGCCAGCACGTCCTGGCAGGCGCCCATCGTGTGGTAGTCGGTCTTGCCGGCCGGGCTTTTCTCGTCGCTGACCTTGGCGTTGTCGGGCGCGAGGATGCGGTACCACGCGCCGTGCTCGTGGTCGACGAAGTGCGCCCACGCGTAGGCCCAGAGGCGGTCGTACCACTGCCAGTGGCGGTCGTCGCCGGAGCGCACCGCCAGCCACGCAGCCGCGGCCAGGCTTTCGGCCTGGACCCAGAAGTACTTGTCGCCGTCGCAGACCCGGCCATCGGGCCCGAAGCCGTAGACCAAGCCGCCGTGGGCTTCGTCCCAGCCGGGCTTCATGGCCTCGTCGAACAGGCTCGCGGCCGTGTCGAACAGCCACGCGGGCGCCGCCGTGCCCAGGCGCCGCTCCAGTTGCAGCAGCAGCTTGGCCCACTCGGTCAGGTGGCCGGTCTGGAAGCCCCAGGGGCGGAAGATGTTCGTCTTGTCGTGGCGGTTGTAGTGCCAGTCGGGCGTCCAGTCGGCGCGGTAGTGCTCCCAGATCAGCCCGCCGGCCATCGCCGCCTGGCACTGGGTGATGGACTCGGCCAGCACCAGCGCGCGGTCGAGGTAGCACTGCTCGCCCGTGGCGGCATGGGCCGCCAGCATGGCCTCGCAGGCATGCATGTTGGCGTTCTGGCCGCGGTAGGCGCCCACCCGCCAGTCCGGCGTGGCCTCGTCGGCATACAGGCCGTGCTCGGGCTCCCAGAAGCGCTCTTCCATCAGCGCGAAGGTTTCGGCGATGCCTTCGCGGGCGCCCGGCACGCCGGCCTCGGCCGCATGGGCATGGGCCAGCAGCACGAATGCCAGGCCGTAGCAGTGGTGGGTGTCGTCGAGCACCGTCGCGCGGCCCTCGTGCCAGTCCAGCACCCAGGCGTAGCCACCCTGCGGCTGAGCATGCGCGTTGCGCACGAAGGCCAGTGCATGCGCCACGTCGGCCACCGGCGCGCCGAACCAGCGCCAGGCCAAGGCATGGTTGAAGACGAAGCGCGTGCTGCTGACCAGGTGGCGCATGCGGCGGTCGTAGACCGTGCCATCGTCCTTGAAGAACTGGAAGCAGCCCCCGCTGCCGTCCTTCACGCGGGGTGCATAGAACGACAGCGTGTGGCGCATGTGGGCCAGCAGCGCCTCGGGCTGGCGCAGGTCGGGGCGTTCGGGCGGTCGGTTCACGGCAGGACGTTGTTCTTCAGGAAACCCACCAGCTCGTCGGCCATCTGCGCATGCACGTCGATGCGCGGATGCGCCCAGGAGAAGGCCTGGAAGGTGTAGGTCCAGACCTGGGCATCACCTTCGGCCTTCAGGCGCCGCACCGCTTCGGCCAACGCCTGCGGGATCGCCGGCTGCTCCTTCCAGGCCGTCATGCCGCCGGCCAGCAGCACCAGCCGCGTCGCCGGGTAGCGCTGGCGCAGTTGGCGGACGAAGGCCAGGTAGCGCTCGGCGAAATCGGCGGCAAAGGGTTCGCCGCGCGAGGCCGGAAAACCGTGGTCGTTCTGGCCGAGGTTCACGAGCACGACATCGGGCTCGCGAGCATCGCGCGGTGCTTCGGGCGCATCCGGCCAGGGCGCCACGCGGTTCCAGACCTGCGGCATCAGGAACTCGCCCCAGGTGCGGGTGATGCCGATGCCGCTGAAGGCGATGCCCACGTAGTCGGCCCCCAGGCGCTGGGCCGTCAGCGCGCCGTAGGCGCGCGTGCCGTCGTGGCTCGAGAGGTCTTCGTACTGGTCCTCGCCCATGTCGCCGTTGCAGGCGCCGGCGGTGATCGAATCGCCGTAGAACTCGAGCTTGAGCGGACGGGCGGGCGGCGGCGCGAGCAGTTGGCCGCCCGTTCCCAGCAGCAGGCCGTGCAGCACGGCTTCGGCCATCGCCCCTTCGGTGCGCTTGACGATGCGCAGGCTGTGCTCGCCCGGTGGCAGCGGTTCGCGCAGGCGCCAGTCGGCCAGGCCCTCGCCGCGCAGCGACAGCATGTGGGGCCGGCCGTCCACCTCGACCGTGAAGTGGTTGATGCCGCCGCGCCCGGGGGCGAAGCGCAGCGCGAACTGCGTGCCGGTGAAGCGGGCGCGCAGCTCGGTGCCGCTCCAGGCCAGCAGGCGCGCGCCGCTGGCCTCCTTGCCGGTGCGGCCGGTCGTGCGCCACCGGGCATCGTCGGCGGTCACGAAGCGCCAGCCGCGCACGCCACTGGGCGATTCGCGCACGAAATCACTCGGGTGCAGCGCGGGCGGCAGCAGCCCCGCGCCCATCACGGAGACGAGGCTGGCGCTGCGGCCGCTGCCGGCCCACTCATCACGCTTGACGCGCACGTGCAGCAGGTGGGCGCCCGGCTCCAGGTCGGTGCCAACGACGGTGTAGTGCCAGCCGATGTAGCCGACCCGCTCGGGCACCTGGCCGCGCAAGGTCACGACCGGGCCGTCGTCGACCCAGGCTTCGAGGTTGCGGTAACGCTCGCTCTCGGCGTGGAAGACGGCCACCTCGCGGCCCCAGACGAGGAACGAGGCCTGCGCATCGTCGGCCGTCGTGGTCCAGCCCGCCACCTGGCCGCCGGGCAGCTGCGCCCACTCCGGGTGAACCTCGCCGCCGCGCACGAAGCCGTGGTGGCGCCAGGGCTTCAGATCATCGCCGGCGAAGTGGCGCACGTGCTCGTACTCGCGGGCGCGGGCATGCAGGGGCTCGGGCAAGGCCGCAGCCACAGCGGGTGCCCCCGTCTTCATGGCCCCCTCGAGCGATTCGATGACGGCCTGGGCGATGGTGTCGTGGCCGCGCTGGTTGGGGTGCACGGGCTCGTCGTAGAGCACCTCCCAGCGGCCCTGCCCGCTGTCGACGCGGCCTTGCATCCACTGGCCGAAGTCGACCGCCGTGAGGCCGTAGTGCGCCGCCAGCCGAAGCTGCTGGTCCACGGCATCACGAAAGCGGTTGCCCTGCTGGGTGAGCATCAGCGGCACCACCGCGGGCGGCTTCGGGGCGGAGAGCAGCCGGCGCAGCAGGGCCTCGTAGCTGGCGGCGCGCACGCGCTCGTCCAGCCACTGGTCGTTCACGCCGAACTCGACGAACACCAGGTCGGGCTCGGCATCGAGCACGTGCGACTGCAGGCGCTGCACCGCCGCGGCCGAATCGGTGCCGCTGACGCCGGCGTTGATGAAGCGCACCGGCCCCCACCGGCCGAGCCGGGCCGCCACCTGCGCGGCCCAGCCGCGCTCGCGCGGCGGGTTGGCGGCGTAGCCGGTGGTGATCGAGCCGCCGATCGCGGCCACCATGATCGGCTGACCCGCGTCCAGCCGTTTCAGCACCTGTTGCAGGCGCGCGTCTGCCGCGCTGGCGGCGGGGGTTGCCATTCCGATCGTGGCGGCGGTGGTCATCGTGAACAAACACTCCCATAGACGCTTCATGGCGCGGATTCCTCGTCCTGCCACAAGCGCCGGTAAAGCCCGCAGCGCGCGAGCAACTCGTCGTGGCGGCCCTGGTCCACGATGTGCCCGGCGTCCATGACGACCAGGCGGTCGGCATTGGCCACCGTCGACAGCCGGTGCGCGATGACCAGCGTGGCACGGGTGGCGCGGCTGCGTTCGAGGGCCGCCATCACGATGCGTTCGCTCTGGCCGTCCAGCGCGCTGGTGGGCTCGTCCAGCACGAGCAGGCGGGGTTCGCGAAGCAGCGCACGGGCCAAGGCCAGCCGTTGCCGCTCGCCGCCGGACAGGCGGTGGCCGTGGTGGCCCAGCGGCGTGTCCAGCCCTTGCGGCAGGCGCTCGACGAAGGCCTTGCAGCCGGTCTCGTGCAGCACCGGCCACAGGGCCGCATCGTCCACCGGGCCGAGCCCGAACGCCAGGTTGTCGCGCACGGTGCCGTCGCCGAGCAGCGCGTCCTGCGGCACCCAGGCCACCTGCCGGCGCCAGGCCTGCGGGTCCAGCGTGGCCAGGGCCACGCCGTCGATCAGCACGCGCCCCGCCTGCGGCTCCAGCAGGCCGCAGGCCAGCATCGCCAGCGTCGTCTTGCCCGAGCCGCTGGGGCCGACCAGGGCCACGGTTTCGCCCGGCGCCAGCGTGAGCGTGATCGCGTGCACGCCCGCCCCGGCGGCGCCGACCTCGTGCGCCAGCGTGGCAGCCTCGAAGCTCACCTGCCCGTGCGAGCGGGCCGGGCGCTCGGTGCCCACCGCCTGCACCGGCGCACTGCGCAGCAGCAGGTCGAGCGAGCGGATGGCCTCGATGCCGCGATGGATCTGGGGCACGAGGTTGGCCAGGCCGAGCACCGAATTCGTCAGCGTTGCGAAGAAGCCGGAAAGCAGCACCACGTCGCCCAGCGTCAGCGCGATCCATCCGCTTGCATAGATGCCCGCCGCGACGAACAGGCACAGCGCATTCATGCCCTGGAAGCCGACCCAGGCCATGGCGCCGAAGCGGCCACCGGCCTGGTCCAGCGCCAGCCCGGTGCGGGCGGCCTCGCTGATGTGGCCGCCCACCCGCTCGAGCTGGGCCGGCTCCAGCCCGTGCGCGCGCGTCAGCGGCAGCAGCCGGGCCATTTCGGCGGCGCTGTTGCCCAGGGTTTCGATGGCCTCGCGGTGCTGGTTCTGCGCCTGGCCCAGCCGCTTGCGCGTGAACCACACCAGCGCCGCCGCCAGCGGCACCGTGCACAGGAACAGCCAGAGGAACTGCGGCGCGCGCCAGGCGGTGACGGCCAGGGCCACGGCGATGCCGCTGCCGCATCCCAGCACGCCGTCGGCCAGCGCCATCGTGAGCAGGCCGACGGATTCGACATCGCGCAGCAGCTTGGTCTGCAGCGCGGCCGGCGACTGCCGCCACCACCACGGCAACGACAGCACCAGCAGGCGCTCGGCCAGGGCGCTGCGCAGCGCGGCCTCGGCATCGCGCACGGCATGGCTGATCAGGTGGATGTACAGGCGGTGGCCCGGCAGGTTCTGCGCGATCAGCAGCGCCGTGCCCGCCGCGCAGGCCAGCAGCGTGGTCAGCGGCGCGTGCTCGGCCAGCAGGTCCACCGTGATGCCGGTGATCACCGGCAGCAGCACCGCGGGGCTGTGCTTGATCAGGTAGACGATGGCCGCCGCGGCCAGCCGCGCCCGCTGCCCGGCGAACAGCTGCGCATAGGTGCGAAGCGCCGCCAGCGTCGAATCGGCGGGCTCGGCGAAGGCGGCCAGGGTCGGGTTCATCGGGGAGCGCGCTGAAGGCGCTCGATCATCTCGAGGCCGGCGCGCACATGGTGGTAGGGACACTCCCAGGGGCCGGCCTTGGGCACCTGGTCGATCGGGCAGCCCTGGGCGTCCAGCGTCTTGAACCAGTCACCGCCCACGCGGTCGACGTGGTGCCTGTCGATGTACTGCCAGGCGCGCCAGGCCGCCTGGGCATGGCGCGGGTCACCGCCGTGCTGCCAGGCATCCCAGAAGCCGACCACGGCCTCGGCCTGGCACCACCAGTGGCGGCGGGCGTCGGTGATCGTGCCGTCGAAGCGGCCCTCGCCCAGCACGCTGCCGTCGGCCGCCACGCCGCGCTCGAGCACGGCATCGGCCACGCGCCGCGCCAACTCGCGCGTGCGCTGCAGCAGCGCGGCATCGTTCAAGGCCTCGGCCGCGCGGACCAGCAGCCAGGCGGTCTCGATGTCGTGGCCGAAAGACACCTGCGGTGTCAGGTGGCGCCAGTCGGCAGAGAAGAACAGGCCGAAACAGCGCTGCTGCGGCAACCAGATCGATTCGAGGAAGATCCCCATCAACTCGCGCAGCCGCCGGGCCACGCGCGGGTCCGGGTGGTGGCGATGCAGTTCGGTCAGCGCCTCCACCACGTGCAGCATGGTGTTCATCGACTTCGGCGCCTGCGGCTCCTTGTCCGACAGGCGGGAATCCCCGAGCACCGTCCAATCGCGCGCGCAGCCTTCCCAGCAGCCGCCGTCCGCGGCATCGAATGCGTGCGCGTCGAGCAGGTCGAACAGGCGCAGTGCCTTCTCCAGCGCCGGGCCTACCGGCGCGGCGGCCGCGCCCCGTTCGCCCTTCTGCCAGGCGTGAACGGCCGTGAAGGCGTAGATCGCGAAGGCCTGGGCGTAGACCTGCTTGTGGTCGTCGACGGGCCGGCCGCCGGCATCGACGGACCAGAACACGCCGCCGTGCTCGGCGTCGGTCTGCGGGCCGGTGACCCAGTCCCACGCACGCCGGGCCGCCTGGGCGCCCGCCGCATCCGCGCCGAGGCGGCCCTGGGCGCTGGCGAAGGCCCACAGCACGCGGGTGCTGAGCACCGCGCTGCGCGGCACCTCGCGCAGCACGCCGTCGTTGCCGCGCGAGCCAAGCAGCCGGCCGGCATCGTCGAACATCTCGCGCTGCCACCAGGGCAGCACGTTGCCTGCGAGCTCGTCTTGCCAGCGCTGGGCCCAGCGCGAGGCGAAGGCGGGCGTGGTGAAGCTCGAATCGGTGCCGGTCATGCTCAACCCTTGGTCGCGCCGGCGGTCAGCCCATCGACGAACTGGCGCTGGAGCAGCAGGAAGGCCACGATGGCCGGCAGCGAGGCCAGCAGCGAACCCGCCATCAGCACGGCCGCCGTGTGCGGGTAGAAGGTGAGGTTGCCGGCCATCTTGCCGAGCTGCAGCGGCAGCGTCATGTACTCGGCGTCGTTGACCACCAGCAGCGGCCACAGGAAGTTGTTCCACTCGCTCACGGCCACCGGAATGGCGATGGCGGCCAGCGCCGGCTTGAGCAGCGGCAGCACGACGCTCCACCAGGTGCGCACCGCGCCCGCGCCGTCCATCGTCGCCGCGTCGATCAGCTCCTCGGGGATCGACGTGATGATCTGGCGGAAGTAGAAGACGATGAAGGCCTTGGCCAGGCCCGGCACCAGCAGCGCCGCGTAGGTGTTGACCCAGCCCAGGCGGGCCACGGTGACGAAGTTCGGCACGATGGTCACCTCCCACGGCACCATCATGCTGATCAGCAGCAGGTTGAACAGCAGCCGGCTGCCGGGAAAGGGCCGCTTGGTCAGCACGAAGGCCACGAAGGACGCGGCCAGCAGGCTCAACCCCGTGACGAAGAAGGTGACCAGCAGGCTGTTGGCGTAGAAGTGCAGGAAGCCATGCCCCTCGACCTGCACCTGCAGGATGCCGGCCAGGCGCTCGGGATCGGCCGAGGTGCCGGCCCAATCCGGGTTGAAGAAGTTGCGCCAGGTGGGCGCCTCGGCCCAGAACGAAGGCGGCACCCGGACCAGCTCGGTCACCGACTTGAATGCGCCGATGCTCATCCAGTAGTAGGGCAGCAGCACGCCGGCCACCAGCAGCCACAGCGGCAGGCGCGCCAGCGTCAGCCAGCGGCCGGGCTTGTCACCGGGCAGGCGGCTCATCGCCGACTCTCCGTGACGCCGCCCACCTTCAGGTTCACCCAGGTGAGGAAGAACAGGATGGTCGTCAGCACCCAGGCGGCGGCCGAGGCCAGGCCCAGGTCGAGCTGGCGGAAGCCGTAGTCGAACAGGTAGGTCACCAGCATCAGCGCGGAGTCCAGCGGCCCGCCGATGTTGTCGACGGTGCCGAACAGCAGATAGGGTTCGTAGAACACCTGGAACGACGCGATCATCCCGGTGACGAGCACATACACCAGCGAGGGCCGAAGCATCGGCAGCGTGACGTGGCGCAGCCGCTGCCAGCGCGTGGCGCCGTCCAGCGTGGCCGCTTCGACCAGGTGGGCGGGAATGGCACGCATGCCCGCCACGAAGATCACCATGTTGTAGCCGACGACCGACCACACGCCGACGATCACCAGGATCACCATGCTCCACACCGGATCGCCGAGGAAGCGCGCGGGCTCGAAGCCGAGCGCGACGCGCACGCTGTTGAACAGACCGTAGGGCTCCGAGTTGGCCATCCACTTCCAGGCCGAGATGGCGCCGACGCCACCGGCCACCGAGGGCAGCAGGAAGGCGATGCGCACACACTGGTGCAGGCGCGACTGGCTGCCGAAGGCCAGGGCCAGCACCAGGCCCATGACCACCGAGATCAGCGACACCGCGCCCATGTAGGTGAAGGTGTTGCGCAAGGCCGTCCAGAAGCGCTCGTCGGTGAACAGGTCGGCATAGTTGCGCCCGCCCACCCACACCGGGGCCGAGGTCGCGTGGTACTCGGTGAAGCTGAGCCAGGCCGAGCGCAGCACCGGCCAGGCGACGAAGAGCGCGAACAGCGCGAAGAAGGGTGCGACCAGCAGCATGTCCTGGCCATGGCGGCGCCAGGTTCGCAACAGCGGTCCGTGGGTCATGGTCTCGCGCATGCTGGGCTGTTCAGGCTCTCAGTGCCGGGCCAGCGCGCGGTTCAACACCGCGGCGGCCTGGTTGAGTTCGGTCTGCGGGTCGCCACCGGCCAGCACCACGCGCTGCACGGCCCGCGTGACAGCGTATTCGTAGCGCAGCCAGCCGGGGCAGTTGGGCGGGCCTTCCGCGTCCTGGAGCTGCGCCAGCATGGCCTGCTTGCGATCGGCCGGCATCGGCAGCGCGGCGAGCTGGTCCTGCCGGCCCGCGGGCAGCCACATCAACCCCATCTCCAGCGCCGAGTCGACCATGGTCCGGGCCACGTCCGCCCGGTAGACGGTGCGCATGAACGCCAGCGCCAGGTCGATGCGGGGCGAGAAGGCCGTCACGCCCAGCACCGTGCCGCCGAGCAAGGCGGTGCGCCGCCCGGTGGGGCCGGCCGGCAGGGGCGCCGCGGCCCAATGGCCGGCGACCTGCTTGTGCATGATGTCGATCGACGACAGCTGCCAGGTGCCCGACTGGATCAGCGGGTACGCGCCGCTGGCCAGCCCGCCGTCGGCGTCCGGCCACGAATCGGTCGGGGCCTGGAGCTCGCGGTAGATCGACGCGTAGTAGCGCAGGGCCGTGACCGCCTGCGGGCTGCCCAGCAGCGCCTGGGTGCAGCCCTCGTCGTAGACCGCGCCGCCCGCCTGGCGCAGGTAGGGGAAGTAGCCCAGCCAGGTGGTGTTGCCCCATTGCTGCGCGAAACCGCGCGTGCCCTTGGCGCGCAGGGCCTTGGCCGCCGCCATGAACTCGTCCCAGGTGGCGGGGGCGCGCGGCAGCAGGTCGGTCCGGTAGTACTGCAACTGCGCATGCATGTCGAACGGCGCGGCATGCATCGTCCCGTCGGGGCGGCGCACGGCGCGCAGCGCGCCCGGGTTGGCATGCTGCTCGAGCAGGCGCACGAGATCCGGCGCGCGCTGGTTCAGGTCCACCAGCGCGCCCTTGGCGCCCAGGTCGATGCCGTAGGACGTGCTGCCGGTGATCAGATCCGGGCCACGCTGGCTGGCCAGCGCGGCGGAGTACTTGGTCATCGCGTCGGCCCAGGGCACGTCGCGCACCTCCACGTCGACGCCCGGGTGCTCGGCCCGGAAGGCCTCGACCGCCGGCTGGAGCAGGCGCGGGATCCGGTCGTCGCCCACCATCCAGACGACGAGCTTGCGCGCAGGCGCTGGCGCGGGCGCCGCGGCGGCCGCAGCCAGGGCCGCCAGCGCCAAGGCGGCGAGCAAGGTGCGAGGGGTGGAGTTCAAGCTAACTGTTTAGTAAACAGTTTGATTATGCCTGCCCGCCAGGGGGCTGGCGAGTGTGGCGCACCGGCAGAATCTAGGTATTGTCCCTGAGTGACGCAAACTAGACAGAGAAACAAACTGCGCAACACATTTTTGTTTAGCTCAACACCCCGAGCCGGGAACTCCGAACGTGGCCGATCTGGCACTCGAGAACGTAGAAAAGACCTTCGGTGCCGGCGCGCCGCCGGTGCTGCACGGCATCGACCTGGCCGTGGCCGACGGCGAGTTCATGGTGTTCGTCGGCCCATCCGGCTGCGGCAAGTCGACGACCTTGCGCCTGATCGCCGGGCTGGAAGACATCACCCGCGGCACCCTGCGCATCGGGGGCCGCATCGTCAACGACACGCCGGCCGCCCAGCGCGGCGTGGCGATGGTGTTCCAGAGCTACGCGCTGTACCCGCACATGACCGTGCGCGAGAACCTGGGCTTCGCGCTCAAGCTGGCACGCCAGCCGCGCGCCGCCATCGACGAAGCGGTAGCGCGGGTCTCGCGCATCCTGCAGCTCGACCCGCTGCTGGGTCGCAAGCCGGCCGCCCTGTCCGGCGGCCAGCGCCAGCGCGTGGCCATCGGCCGGGCCATCGTGCGCCAGCCCGAGGTCTTCCTGTTCGACGAGCCGCTGTCCAACCTCGACGCCGCGCTGCGCGTGCAGATGCGCGCCGAGCTGGCCCGCCTGCACCGCGAGCTGGGCACGACCATGGTCTACGTCACCCACGACCAGGTCGAGGCGATGACGCTGGGCCAGCGCATCGCCGTGTTCAACCACGGCCGCATCGAGCAGTGCGGCGAGCCGCTCGCGCTGTACGACCGCCCCGCCAACCGTTTCGTCGCCGGCTTCATCGGCAACCCGGCGATGAACTTCCTGCCTGCGCGCGCCGACGGCGCCGGCGCCATCCACGTGGCCGGCGCGTCGCTCGAGGCACCGACCGCCGCGGGCCCGCTGCCCGCGGAACTGGTGCTGGGCATCCGCCCGGAGCACGTCAGCCTGGCGCCGGCCGGCGAAGGCCTGTCGGGCTGCATCGAGTTCGCCGAACACCTGGGCAACGAACAGATCGTGCACGTCGGCCTGCCGGCCGGAGAACGGGTGCTGGCCCGCCTGCCTGCCGATGGGCCGCGGCCTCGTCGCGGCGAGGCCGTCGGCCTGCGGTGGCCCGCGGCTTGCACCCATTGGTTCGGTGCCGACGAGACCGGCGCCCGCCTGAACTGACACCTCCCTTCCTGGACCCCTACCCATGACCCCTGAACGACTGCTGGACCTGCATGCCGGCTGGCAACTGGCCGAGGCGCCGGCTGGCGTGGACTGCGCCGCGCTGAACGCACTGCCCGATGCCGAATGGCAGGCCGTGTCCGTGCCGGGCAGCGCCCACGGCGCGCTGCTCGCCGCCGGCCGCATCCCCGACCCGTTCTACGGCACGAACGAGACGGCCGTGCGCTGGGTCGGCGAGCGCACCTGGGCGTGGCGCCTGCACTTCGATGTGGCGAGCCTGGCCGCCCACGAAACCCTGGTCTTCGAGGGCCTGGACACCTACTGCACCGCCTGGTTGAACGGCGTGCCGCTGTTCACCTCGTCCAACATGTTCGTGCCGCTGCGCGTGGACGTGCGCGAGCGCCTGCGCATCGGCAGCAACGAGCTGGTGCTGCGCTTCGACCCGCCGCTGGCGCGTGCGCGCGAACAGGAGGCCGCCTTCGGGCGCCGGCAACTCTGGAACGGCGACAGCGCGCGCCTGTATGCCCGCAAGGCGCAATACCACTTCGGCTGGGATTGGGGCCCCGAGCTGCTGACCTGCGGCCCGTGGAAGCCGGTGCGGCGCCACAGCTGGGAGGCGCGCATCGACGAGGTCCAGACCCGCACGCAGGTGGACGTGGCCGCCCAGCGCGCGGCCATCCACGTGGCGACGCGCCTCGAAGGCGCCGCGCCCGGGCTGGCGGTGGAGCTGGACCTGCTCGATCCGGACGGCCACAGCGTCGCCCGCGCGGCCTACGCGGCCGAAGTCGCAGGCGCGAGCCTCGCGGTCCCCGAGGCCCGCCTGTGGTGGCCGCGCGGCATGGGCGGCCAGCCGCTCTACACGCTGGTGACCAGGGTGGTCGACGGTGCCGGCCAGCCGCTGGCGGAAGACCGCCGCCGCATCGGCCTGCGCACGCTGCGCCTGGTGCAGGAGCCGGTGAAGGGCGAAGGCGGCCGAAGCTTCTACTTCGAGGTCAACGGCCAGGGGTTCTTTGCCGGCGGCGCGAACTGGATCCCCGACGACAGCCTGCTGGAGCGCATCACGCCCGCGCGCTACCGCGAGCGCGTGGCCCAGGCCGCGGCGGCCAACATGACGATGCTGCGCATCTGGGGCGGCGGCATCTACGAGCACGACGCCTTCTACGACGCCTGCGACGAGCTGGGCCTGCTGGTCTGGCAGGACTTCATGTTCGCCTGCGGCATGTACCCGGCGCACGCCCCGTTCCTGGCCAGCGTGCGCGACGAGGCCCGCGCTGCCGTCAAGCGCCTGCGCCACCACGCCTGCATGGCGCTGTGGTGCGGCAATAACGAGGACTACGCGGTGGCCGAGTCGATCGGCGCGTACGGCCCGCATGCGCAGCTCGAGCGCTTCGATGCCCGCGCCATCTACGAGAAGCTGCTGCCCGAGGTCTGCACCGAGCTCGACCCCGACCGCGCCTACTGGCCCGGCAGCCCGTATTCGCCCAACCCCACCGGCATCACCATGTCGGCGGACGCCACCGTCGGCGACCGCCACAGCTGGGAGGTCTGGCACCAGCAGATGCTGCCGTACCAGCGCTACGGCGACGTGCAGGCGCGCTTCGTCAGCGAGTTCGGCATGCAGTCGCACCCCTCGCTGGCCCTGCTGGAATCGGTGCTGCCGCCCGAGGAGCGATTCGCCGAAAGCCGCACCGCCACATGGCACAACAAGGCCGGCGGCAGCGCCCCAGATGGCCACCGGCGGCTGGCCGTCTACATGGCCGACAACCTGCGTGTCGGCCCCTCGCTGGCCGAGCAGGTCTACGCCACCCAGTTCATCCAGGCCGAGGCGATGCGCGTGGCCTACCAGGACTTCCGCCGCCGCTGGCAGCAGCCCGGCGCGCGGGCCGTCGGCGGCGCGCTGGTCTGGCAGCTCAACGACTGCTGGCCCGTCACCAGCTGGGCGCTGATCGATTCGTCCGGCACCGTCAAGCCGGCGTGGCATGCGATCCGCCGCGCGCTGGCGCCCTTGGCCGTGGCCGCGCGGCTCGAGGCGGGCCAGGTCCGGCTGGCGGTGATGAACGCCGGCAGCGAAGCGCGCGCGGTGCTGCTGCAACTGCGCGTCTACGCGCTGGACGGCCGCTGCCTGCTGGACACGATCAGCGACCGCGTGGCGCCGGCGAGCAGCACCGTCGAGACCACGCAGGCCCTGCCGGCGGCGGGTGAGCCCGTCGTCGCCGAGCTGCGTGCGCTGAACCCCGCGGACAGCGCCGAGCTGGCGCGCGACTGCGCCTGGGCCGAGCCCTTCAAGTTCTACCGGCTCGACGCCGCAGCCATCACCGTGACCCGCGCGGCCGGCGGGCTGAGCCTCAACGCCGACCGGCCCGTCAAGGGGCTGTGGCTGCAGGCCGATGGCGCCACATTCGCCGACAACTTCATCGACCTCGTGCCCGGCCAGGCGTGGCACGTGGCCGTCGCGGGAACCCCGTCGAACCTTCACTACGCAGCACTGGATCACGCGGCTCGCGCCGTGTCGATCAAGGACTGAAGGGAGGCAGCAAACGCGCACCGATGACCCCGACCTGATTTCCACCACTGAAGCACTAAGAAGCACAAGAGGCTGACAGCCCGCAGAGAGGCTCGCAAGTGCTGACCCCGAGGACCAACGAGGAGCAAATGAGAGTGAGACATTTCCAGAAGACAGCGTTGTCGATCGCAGCGGCGCAAACGGTGCTGCTGCTGTGTGGCGCCGCGCAGGCGCAGACCCAGCCGGCCTCCGAGAAGGTCGAGACCGTCGTCGTGACGGGCCAGCGCGCCGCCCTGCAATCGGCACAGAAGATCAAGCAGGAAGCCGACGAGATCGTCGATTCCATCGTCGCCGAAGACATCGGCAAGCTGCCCGATCGCTCGGTCACGGAAGTGCTGCAGCGCGTCGTCGGCGTCACCATGGACCGCACCGCCGCGCGCTCCGACCCGGTCCACTACTCGGTCGAAGGCTCGGGCGTCATCATCCGCGGCCTGACCTACGTGAGCGCGCAGCTCAACGGCCGCGAAACCTTCAGCGCGAACAACGGCCGCGGCCTCGGCTTCGAAGACGTGCCGCCGGAGCTGATGTCGCGGGTGGACGTCTACAAGAACCCGTCGGCCGAGCAGACCGAGGGCGCGATCGCCGGCCTGGTCGACCTGCGCACCGCCCTGCCCTTCGACTACAAGGGCTTCAAGGGCGCGGTGTCCCTGTCGACCACCTACTCCGACCTGCAGGGCAAGTTCAAGCCCGAGGTGTCGGGGCTGATCGCGAACAGCTGGGACACCGAGTTCGGCAAGTTCGGCGTGCTGCTCGACGTCGCCCACTCGGAAGGCACCAGCCGCACCGACACCGTCACGGTGGACCCGTACTACCCCACGACGACGACGGCCGATGGGAAAACGATCCCGACGGCCGACGGCCATTGGTTCCCGCGCGACCTGAGCTGGCGTCGCCAGGAATACGACCGCACCCGCGACGGCGCCTACGCGGCGCTGCAGTGGAAGAAGAACGACATGGAGTCGTCCCTGACCTACTTCCAGTCGCGCTACAAGTTCGACATGCGCGAGTGGGCGGTCAAGGCCGAGGTCGACCCCTACTCGATCCTGATCGAGGACGCCGTCTATGACGACGCGGGCCGCCTGGTCAAGGGCGTGCTGAAGAGCAACGCCGACGGCATCGAGGTCGAGAACAACACCCGCTTCTCTTCGCGCACCTCGCAGAGCGAGGACTGGGCCTGGAACTTCCGCTGGAAGCCGTCCGCCGAATGGACGCTGACCTCGGATCTGCAGTACGTGACGTCGAAGACCCACGCGCTGGACTCGAACGTCGCGACCGGCATCCTGATGCCCAAGCAGACCATCGACCTCACCGGCTCCATTCCGAAGGCCAGCTTCGACACCTCGGACACCGAGTTCCTGAACAACCGGGACAACTACTACTGGGCCACGACGATGGAGCACCTGGACAAGGGTGAAGCCACGCAGAAGGCCTGGCGCGGCGACGCGCGCTACCAGTTCCAGGACAACCCGTATCTGGTCGACCTCCGCTTCGGGGTGCGCCTGGCCGACCGCGACGCGCTGACGCAGAACTCGAACCCGAACTACAACTGGGCGGCGGTGAGCAAGGCCTGGGAGCGTTACTGGTACGTGAACGATCTGGCCTGGGTGAAGAACTACAGCGAAGCCACGCAGTACAACCCGTTCTCCAACTTCATGGGCGGCATGGGTGCGGTGCCGGGCATGTACTTCCCGGGTGCGTCGGTGGTCAACGGCTTCCCGGCCAGCTACGTGAGCCTGCACGACCACGTGAAGTCGCTCTGCACCGGCTGGGCATGGGGCGGCGACGATCACTGCGGCTGGATGGGTGCCAACGCCAACCCGTACACCTGGGCGCCTGCCGGCCTCGGCGACCCGATCGGCACGAACGACCAGCACGAGCGCACCACCAGCGGCTACACGCAGTTGCGCTTCGCCTTCGACGAGCTGGCGATGCCCGTGGACGGCAACGTGGGCCTGCGCGTGGTGCACACCGAGGGCCATGCCAACGGCTACACCACGCTCACCGCGGCAACGCCGCCCACCGGCGCCGGGGGCGAGACGGTGCCGGTGTTCACGAGCTTCGCGAAGGCCGAATCCTTCGACAACTCGTACACCGATGTGCTGCCCAGCCTGAACCTGCGCATGAAGGCCACCAACGCGCTGCAGTTCCGCTTCGCGGCGGCCAAGGCGATTTCGCGGCCGGACCTGAGCCAGATGCAGGGCTACCTGGATCTGAAGGAAAACGTCGACATCGACAACACCGACCCGAACAATCCCGTGGTGCGCTCGGTGACCTTCACCGGCACTGCGGGCGGCAACCCGATGCTCAAGCCGGTGCGCTCGACGCAGGAGGACGTGACCGCCGAGTGGTATTTCGCCAAGACCGGCTCGCTGACCTTCGCGGTCTTCAACAAGGATCTGAAGGACATCATCGTCAACCAGACCTACACCCGCACGGTCAACGCGGACGACGGCACGCCGTACGACTTCGTCATCACGGCACCGGTGAACGGCGCCAAGGGCCACGCCCGCGGCATCGAGCTGGCCTACCAGCAGTACTACGACAATCTGCCGGATTGGCTGCAGGGTCTGGGGCTGCAGGCCAACTACACCTACGTCGACAGCAAGATGAAGCGGTACAACGCGGTGTACTCGCCGTACTGCTCGGCCGGCGCCGGCGCCGACAACCTGAACCTGTTCATCAACGGCTGCGACACCGATGGCCGCACGTTCGGCGACACCCCGCTGCCCAACCTGTCGCGCAACACCTTCAACCTGGCGGTGCTGTACGACAAGGGGCCGATCTCGGCGCGCGTGGCCTACTCCTGGCGCGAGAAGTACCTGCAGGGCGTGTCGCTGAACTCGGACAACACCGGCCCCAACCAGCAGAACGGCCTGGACACCAACACCGCCAGCAGCGGCTACGGGTCGCACGGATTGCCCCTGGGCCTGCCCTTGTGGGGCGACAGCTATGGCCAGGTCGATGCGGGCATCCAGTACCGGTTCGACGACAACCTGACCTTCGCCCTGGAGGGCCGCAACCTGACGAACTCGATGTACAAGCAGCTGATGCAGCAGCACATCGGCATGCTCGGCCACAACTACTTCACCTCCGGCCGCAGCTACACGGCGTCGTTGCGCTACTCGTTCTGATGCGCCGCCAGGGCCGGATCCCGATCCGGCCCTGGCGACCTTCGGGAACCAACTGGTCTCATGTCGAAAGCACTTTCGACTTTGCAGTGCGCCGGGCCCTCGCCCGGCGCACTGTCTTTTTCCCGCCGTGAGGTGGGGAGGCTGTTCGCCGCCATCGCGGCAGGCGCATGGATGGCGCCGGTCGCAGCGGCCGAACCCCCGCTCGATGCGCTGGCACGCGCCAAGGGCTTGCGCTTCGGCAGCACCCTGGGTGTCGGTGGCACGCCGCGCCGCGCCAGCGGCTTCAACGACCCGGCCTACCGCGCGCTGACCGCACGCGAATGCAGTGTGCTCGTGCTCGAGAACGAAACCAAGTGGCCGCAGCTGTGCCCCGACCCGCGCCAGCCCTACCGCTTCGGGCCGGCGCCTGCTGGCGAGCCATGTGCGAACGACCTGCACGCACTTCGGCGCGATGCCCGCCCGCTAAAGCGGCACCGCTTCCGCCAGCGCACGCTGGTGCAGGAAGGCCGCATAGGCCAGCGCGCTGCGCTTGGGCGTCCGCTTCTGGGTCTCGAAGTCCACGTGCACGATGCCGAAGCGGCGCTCGTAGCCGAACGCCCACTCGAAGTTGTCCATCAGCGACCAGATGAAGTAGCCGCGCACGTCCACGCCGTTGACCATGGCACGCGAGCACGCGGCGAAGTGGCGCTTGATGTAGGACTGGCGCTGCACGTCGTCGACCTGGCCGTCGCGCAGCTCATCGGCGCTCGACATGCCGTTCTCGGTGATGTAGATCGGCGGCAGGTTCGGGTAGCGCCGCTGGAAGGCCTCGAGGATGTCCTGCAGGCCTTGCGGGTAGACCTCCCAGTCCATGGTCGTGCGCTCGACGTCGGGCCGGTGCACCCACTCGAAGCTGTCGTCGCCGCTCGCGCGCACGACGGCGCGGCTGTAGAAGTTCAGCCCCAGGTAGTCGATCGGCCGGGCGATGGCCTCCATGTCGCCCGGCAGCACCAGCGGTTCGCAGCCCTTCCAGTAGCGCCACAGCGCCTCGGGGTACTGGCCCTTCAGCAGGGGGTCGAGCACCCAGCGGTTCTGGTAGGCGTCGTACAGGTCGACGGCCGCGTGGTCGGCGGGCGTGTCGCTGTCGGGGTAGGCCGGGCCGACGTTGGCCACGATGCCCGCCTGCGCGGCCGGGTCGTTCGCGCGCAGCGCCGGCAGCGCCAGGCCGTGGCCCAGCAGCAGGTGGTGCATGGCCTGCGTGCCCCAGCGCAGTTGGTCGTACCCGGGGGCGTGATGGCCGTTGCCATAACCGAGGTAGGCGGCACACCAGGGCTCGTTGTGCGTGGCCCAGGCCTCGACGCGACCGGCCAGCTCGCGGCTCATCAGGTCGGCGTAGTCGGCGAAGCGCCAGGCCGTCTCCCGGTTGAGCCAGCCGCCCTTGTCCTCGAGGTGCTGCGGCAGGTCCCAGTGGTAGAGCGTGACGAAGGCGCGCAGCCCGCGCTCGGCCAAGCCGTCGAGCAGGCGCTTGTAGAAGTCGATGCCGCGCGGGTTGGGGCGGCCGGCCTCGTCCATCACCCGCGGCCACGCGATCGAGAAGCGGTACGCGTCGACGCCGAGCGCCTGCAGCAAATCCAGGTCATCGGACCAGCGGTGGTAGTGGTCGCAGGCGACGTCGCCGTTCTCGGCACGCGCCACCTTGCCGGGCACGGCGCAGAAGGTGTCCCAGATCGACGGCAGGCGCCCATCCTCGTGCGCCGCGCCCTCGATCTGGTACGAGGACGTGCCTGCGCCGAAGACGAAGCCGCGACGCCGCATCGGCGAGCCGTCCGGTGGCGACACCAGGGCCCCCAGCAGGGCCTGTTCATCGCGGTTCAAGGATGCGTTCAACGTAGCGTTCAGCGAGGCGTTCAGGGGCATGGCGTCGGGCCAGGATCGAAACAACCTGGTGTTGTTTGCGTTGTTTAGTAAACCGCTGGTATTCTGGTCACCCGGGAAGACGGCGTCAAGCCAGCACGGGAGGGCCCGATGTCACAATCGCCGCCGATGTTTAGTACGAGACAGGTTGGATTCGGGGCATGACCGACAAGACGAAACGGCGCGTGACGATCCGCGAACTGGCCCAGGCCGCTGGCGTGTCGATCGGCACGGTGTCGCGGGCGCTGAAGGGCCAGCCCGGGCTGTCGGAGCAGACGCGGGCCGACGTGATCCGCGTCGCCCACGAGCTGAACTACGACCTCAGCCACCTGCAGACGGGCAAGCCGCGCCGCATCCTGTTTCTGTACAACCGCAGCATCGGCTCGCTCGCGACGAACCAGTTCTATTCCATCGTGCTGCATGGCGCGGAGGCCGCGTGCCGCGAGGCCGGCGTCCTGCTGAGCCTGATGTCGGTGGCGCCGGGCGACGACGTCGCGGCGCAGGTGCGCCGGCATGAATCCGACGCGCTGCTGGCCGCGGGATACATCGACAGCGAGACCATGGCGGCGATCCGCCAGTGCGACCTGCCGCTGGTGCTGGTCGACCATTTCATGGTCGGCGTGCACTGCGTCAACGACGACAACCTGCATGGCGCCTGGCTGGCCACGCGGCACCTGCTGGAGGGCGGCTCCCGCCGTCCGGCGGCGATCTTCGGGCCGCTGTCGCACCACTCGGTCGCCCTGCGCGCCAAGGGCTTCCACAAGGCGCTGTTCGAGGCCAAGCGCCTGCACGATCCCGACCTCGATGTCACCCTGGACATGGCGCTGCAGTACAGCGAGGCCGGCCAGGACGCGATGCGCCGGCTGCTGGCGCTGCCGAAGCGACCGGACGCGGTGTTCGCCTACAACGACGAGACGGCGCTCAACGCGATCGAGGTCTGCACCGCGGCCGGGCTGCGGGTGCCGGAGGACATCCGCGTCATCGGCTACGACGACATCGCCGCCGCCTCGCGCAGCAAGCCCACGCTGTCGACCGTGCGGGTGGACAAGGAGGCGCTGGGGCGCGAGGCCGTGCGCGCGCTGATCGAGGGCGCCTCGCCCAGCGAAACCCTGCTTCCGGTGGAACTGGTGGTGCGCGACAGCTCGCGCCCCGCGCGGCCGCCCGCATCCAAGGATTGACCGGCCGGCGCCACCGCGCCGGCCGCGCCCGTGGCGATTCCGCGTCTAGGTGTTTGCACGGCCTTTATTTAGTCCGACGATCGAACTAACATGCAGACCTCGTTCAAATAACACCCATCAGGAGGCCTGTCTTGTCCGTCGAGGCTGCCGGCAACCAACAGTTGCTCAAGGACATCAACCGGATGGCGCTGGTGCGCCACCTGTGCGCCCACCCGGGGCTGTCGCGTGCCGATCTGGCCACGGCCGTCGGGCTGACGAAGTCGACGGTGAGTCTGCTCGTGCGCGAGCTGCTGCTCGAAGGCTGGCTGCTCGAGCGCGAGGTCGTCGCCACCGGCGACCTCGGCCGCCGGCCGACGCCACTGTTCATCGATCCCTCGCGCCTGCTCCTGCTGGGCGCCGAAGTGGGCATCGACTCGCTGCGGGTCGTGGCCACCTCCCTGACTGGGGAGATCCTGGCTTCCGCGTCCTCCAACCACGGGGCCGGCAGGTCGGCCAAGGCCTGCATCGCCAGCCTCGCGACGACGCTGCTGAAGCTGCGCCGCCAGCTGGACGAAGCCCGGCACCAGATCATCGGCATCGGCGTCGGCCTGCCCGGCGGCGTCGACGAGGCGAGCGGCCTGCTGCATTTCGCCCCCAACCTCGGCTGGCGGGACGTGCCCTTCAAGGCCCTGCTCTCCGAGAAGCTCAGCGGGTCGACGCTGGCGGGCGTGCCCCTGTTCGTGCAGAACGAGGCGGACGTCGCCGCACTGGGCGAGCTGGAATTCAACACCTCGGAAGCCCGCAATCCCCTGCTCTACGTGAGCGTCAACCAGGGCGTCGGCGCCGGCGTGATCGTCGACGACCGGTTGCTGACGGGCAACCGCGGCTTTGCCGGCGAGGTCGGCCACATCGTGCTGCAGCTCGACGGCCCGCTGTGCTCCTGCGGCCGCCGGGGCTGCGCCGAAGCCCTGATCGGCCCGCGGGCGATCCTGCGCCTGCCCGCAAACGGCGAGCAGACCCTGCCCGCCGCACCGGTGGCCGAGATCCAGCACCGGCTGGCCCAGCGCGACGCCGAGACCTCGCGTGCCGTCAAGAAGGCCGGCAGCTACCTCGGCATGCTGCTGCAGAACCTGGCCGCCGCCTATGACCCCGCCTGCATCGTGCTCGGCGGTTCGGTCGTCGACCTGGGCGATGCCTTCCTCGACCCGGCGCTGCAGACCCTCAACGACTATGCCTCGGCGGCCAACCTCGAGCCGCCGGTCGTGCAGATCTCGCGCTTCGGTGCCGACGCGGTCGCGGTCGGCGCCGCCGCGCTGGCCCGCTACCGCCTGACCCGGCCGCTGATCTCTCCGGGCTTCAGCGTCAAGACCGCACAGGAAGATTGATGTACCTCGGTATCGACCTGGGCACCTCCGAAGTCAAGCTGCTGTTGCTCGACTCGGCAGGGCGGATCGTCGGCCAGGCCGGCGCGCCGCTCACGGTCTCTCGGCCGCAGCCGCTGTGGGCCGAGCAGGCGCCCGAAGACTGGTGGCAAGCCACCGAGAGCGCCGTGGCCCGGCTGCGGCAGGACCATGCGCAAGCCTTCGCGCAGGTGCGCGCGATCGGCCTGTCCGGCCAGATGCACGGCGCCGTGCTGCTCGGCGCGCAAGACCAGGTCTTGCGGCCAGCGATCCTGTGGAACGACGGCCGCAGCCACGCCGAGTGTGCCGAGCTGACCGAACGCGCGCCTGGCCTGCACGCGGTGGCCGGCAACCTGGCGATGCCCGGCTTCACGGCGCCCAAGCTGCTGTGGGTCCGACGGCACGAGCCCGAGGTCTTCGCGCAAATCAAGACCGTCCTGCTGCCGAAGGACTATCTGCGCCTGCGGCTCAGCGGCGAGAAGGTCTCCGACCCGTCGGACGCCGCCGGCACCCTGTGGCTCGACGTGGCGGCGCGCGACTGGTCGGACGATCTGCTGGCGGCCTGCCAGCTCAGCCGCGCACAGATGCCGCGCCTGGTCGAGAGCAACCAGCCCAGCGGCGTGCTGCGGCCCGAACTCGCGCGGGCCTGGGGCCTGGGCCCCGAAGTCGTGATCGCCGGCGGTGCGGGCGACAACGCGGCCAGCGCGATCGGCATCGGTGCGGTCGGGCCCGGCGATGGCTTCATTTCCCTCGGCACTTCGGGCGTGCTGTTCGTCGTCAACGACCGCTATCGCCCGAATCCCGCTTCGGCCGTGCACGCGTTCTGCCATGCGCTGCCGCAACGCTGGCACCAGATGAGCGTGATGCTGTCGGCCGCGAGCTGCCTGAAGTGGTTCGTGCAGCTCAGCGGCGCAGCCGACGAAGCCGCGCTGCTGCGCGAACTCGCGGCGCTGCCCGCCGAGTCGCTGCACGACGCCCCGATCTTCCTGCCCTATCTGGCCGGTGAGCGGACGCCGCACAACGACCCGTTCGCCCAGGGCCTGTTCTTTGGACTGAACCACCAGTCCACGCGGGCTTTGTGTGCCTACGCCGTGCTCGAGGGCGTGGCCTTCGGCCTGGCCGACGGCCTGGCCGCCCTGCAGGAAGCCGGCACCGAAGTCACGCGCCTGTCGCTGGTCGGCGGCGGCGCGCGCAGCAGCCTGTGGGCACAGCTGATTGCCGATGCCCTCGGCGTCGAGATCGTCGTCCATGCCGGCGGCGAGGCCGGCGGTGCGCTCGGCGCCGCGCGGCTCGGCTGGCTGGCGGCCGGCGGCGACGAGGCGAAGGTCTGCACCAAACCCGACATCGCTGCCCGGCATCTTCCGGAACCACAGCGCCACCAGCGGCTGCAGCAACGCCTGCAGCGCTATCGCGAGATCTACCAGCGCTTGAAGCCGATGCCGGCCCTCGCCGGCGCGGCCTGAGCGACCACGCTGGCCGATACAACACTTCATTGACATGAACAGTTACTTCCACAGCATCCCGCAAATCGCCTACCGTGGCCCCGACAGCACCGATGCACTGTCCTTCCGTCATTACGACAAGAACCGCATCGTGCTGGGCAAGCGCATGGAGGAGCACCTGCGCTTCGCGGTGTGCTACTGGCACAGCTTCTGCTGGACCGGCCTGGATCCCTTCGGCGGCGGCACCTTCCAGCGCCCCTGGTTCGAAGGCGGCTCGCCGAT
>NZ_DATFAN010000122.1:0-2793 GCF_035254525.1 Ideonella sp.
TGGGCAGCAGCCGCGACCTGCAGGTGGGCCAGCGCGTTTTCGCGATCGGCAACCCCTTCGGGCTGGACCAGACGCTGACCACCGGCATCGTCTCGGCGCTCGGCCGCGAGATCGAGTCGGTCACGCGGCGGCGCATCCGCAACGTGATCCAGACCGACGCGGCGATCAACCCCGGCAACTCGGGTGGCCCATTGCTCGATTCGGCGGGCCGCCTGATCGGCGTCAACACGATGATCTACAGCCCCTCGGGCGGCAGCTCGGGCATCGGCTTCGCGATTCCGGTCGACGAGGTCAACCGCATCGTGCCGCGGCTGATCCGGGATGGCCGCTTCGTCCGGCCGACGCTGGGCGTCAGCGGCGCGTCGGTCACGCTGAGCCGTGCGCTGGACCTGCCATCGGGCGTGGCGCTGGTGGGCGTGAGCAGCGGCGGCGCGGCGCAGCGCGCCGGGCTGCAGCCCTTCAGGCGCGGCAGCGATGGACGCATCGTGCAGGGTGACGTGATCACCGCCGTCAACGACGAGCCGGTGGCCGATTTCGACGACCTGTTGACCGCGCTCGAGCGCTACCGCCCGGGCGACCGCGTCACGCTCTCGGTCTGGCGCGCCGGTCACGCCCGCAAGCAGGCGGTGACGCTCGACGAATCAAGCGACTGAAACCCGTCAGCGGTCGGCCTGCCGAGCGCTGGTGGCCGGGGTGAGAAGCACCATCTGCCATTCGCCATCGACTTCGTCTCGGGATCCCAGTAGAAGCTGGTTTCCCACGCGTGGCCGCTGTGGCCGCCGCCGGACCAGAAGCCCACCACCTGCCCGGCGTTGTTCAGATGTCGGCCAGCAGGTGTTTCCGCTGGCGAGGGCTCGGGCCGGCGGCCGTGCTCGCGATCGGCTCGAGGGAATCTCGATGCGTCGCGCGCAATCTAGGCGGAAGCCGCCTAGATTCACATCCCCGCGTAGTTCGGCCCGCCGCCGCCCTCGGGCGTGACCCAGACGATGTTTTGCCGCGGATCCTTGATGTCGCAGGTCTTGCAGTGCACGCAGTTCTGCGCGTTGATCTGCAGGCGGTCCGAGCCGTCCTCGTTCTTGACGAATTCATAGACGCCGGCCGGGCAGTAGCGGCTTTCGGGGCCGGCGTAGGTGGCGAGGTTGACCTGCACCGGGACGCTGTCGTTCTTGAGCGTCAGGTGCGCCGGCTGGTTCTCTTCGTGGTTGGTGTTGCTGACGAACACCGACGAGAGCTTGTCGAAGCTGATCTTGCCGTCGGCCTTGGGGTAGGCGATGGGCTGGCACTCGGCCGCGGGCTTCAGGCACTCGTGGTCGCGCCTGGTCGCGTGCAGCGTCCACGGCGGGCTCTGTACGCCGAGCTTGGGCAGCAGCCACTGTTCGATGCCGGTCATCAGCTTGCCGACCGTCTGGCCCTTCTTGAACCAGAGCTTGAAGTTGCGCTGCTGGTCGAGCTCTTCCTTCAGCCAGCTCTGCTCGAACGCCACCGGGTAGGCGGCCAGCAGGTCGTGCGAGCGCTCGTTGGCCAGCGCTTCGGCGATGGCGTCGGCGCACATCATGCCGCTCTTGATCGCCGCGTGGCTGCCCTTGATGCGCGCGGCGTTCAGGTAGCCGGCGTCGCAGCCGACCAGCGCGCCGCCCGGGAACACCGTCGTCGGCAGCGCCTGCGGCGTGCCGTTGTTGATCGCGCGGGCGCCGTAGCCGATGCGCTTGCCGCCTTCGATGTGGGCGCGGATCGCGGGGTGCGTCTTCCAGCGCTGCATCTCGTCGAAGGGGCTCATGTAGGGGTTCTGGTAGTCCAGCCCGATCACGAAGCCGAGCGTGACCTTGTTGCCCTCGAGGTGATAGAGGAAGCCGCCGCCGAAGGTGTCGTCGGTCATCGGCCAGCCGGCGGTGTGCACCACCAGGCCGGGCTTGGCCTTCTCGGCCGGGATTTCCCACAGCTCCTTGATGCCGATCGCGAAGCTCTGCGGGTCCTTGCCCTGGTCGAGCTGGTACTTGGCGATCAGCTGCTTGCCGAGGTGGCCGCGCGCGCCCTCGGCGAACACGGTGTACTTGGCGCACAGTTCCATGCCGAGCTGGAAGCCCTCGTGCGGCTGGCCGTCCTTGCCGATGCCGAGGTCGCCGGTGGCCACACCGCGCACGCGGCCCTGCTCGTCGTACAGCACCTCGGCGGCGGCGAAGCCGGGGAAGATCTCGACACCGAGGCTCTCCGCCTGCTGGGCCATCCACTTCACCACGTAGCCCAGCGCCACGACGTAGCAGCCTTCGTTGTGGAAGTTGCGCGGCACCAGCCAGTCGGGTGTGCGGGTCGAGCCCGTCTCGCTGAGGAACAGGATGTCGTCGCCGGTGACCGGCTGATTGAGCGGCGCGCCGAGCTCCTTCCAGTTCGGCAGCAGCTCATTCATCGCGCGTGGGTCCATCACTGCGCCCGAGAGGATGTGCGCGCCGGGCTCGGAGCCCTTCTCGAGCACCACGACCGAGATCTCCTTGCCCTCCTGCGCAGCGAGCTGCTTCAGGTGGATCGCGGTCGACAGGCCGGCGGGGCCGCCGCCCACCACCACCACGTCGTATTCCATCGCCTCGCGCGGCCCGAACTGGGCCAGGATTTCTTCTTGGGTCATGGGGTCTCGTCGATAATGGTCCGCAAACACCGCGCGTCTCCTGCGCCGCGGCGGGGCTTCGATTCTATTCGGCGCGCCCGGCGCTCGCGCGCAGTGCCTTTTCGCATCCTGCACAGAGAGGAATCGCAGTGGCTTACAGCATCGACTTGTCCGGCCGTGTCGCCTTCGTTACC
>NZ_DATFAN010000123.1:0-13490 GCF_035254525.1 Ideonella sp.
AATGCGCCGCTGGCTGTATGGCTTCACCCGGCGCGGCCGCCGGGCGCGAGTTCACTCGGTGATCGTGATCACCGGGTTGTCGATGAACGCGCTGAGGTCGGTGTCCCAGGAGTAGTAGGTTCGCCCGTTGCCGGATTGGTCGTACACCTCCATGTAGTACGGCGTGTAGGCCCCCAGCGACTGCCACTCATAGATGTGGGAGCCCAACGTCAAGATGGCTGATGTCTGGCCGCGTACCGAGGTCGAACCGCTCATGTAGAAGCAATCGAAACCCTCCACGTGGCAATACTGGATGTAGGCCGACCGCACGCCAGCAACACCGTCATCAACTGCATTGAGTTGAACACCGACGCGGGCAGGGTTTCCGGGCAGCATGCCGCCCGGAGGCGTCGAGCGCGAGACACTCGGGGTCAGATTGACACCGCCGGCAACCAGCGATGGCGTCGCCACATCACCTGCAGCGTTGTATACGGTGAAGGTCGTGTGCCCCAGCGCAGCCAGCATCGATTCGTCGTAGTACGACGAATTGCTGTTGGCGTCTTGCACCGTGACCGACGTAATGCGCCAGGTACCGTTCTCGGTGGCTCCGGACATGTCCACGCCGATCTGCAGTTCATTGCGCTTCGATTCGAAGTCGGCCGACCAATCCATGGTGGCGTACTGACCCGAAGGGCTTTGCAGGGCAACCGAGACGTACCTCAGGCCGGCCAGGTTGTCGGCAATGACCAGTGACACCACGGCCTGGGCGTACTTCAGACTCGCGTTGACCTTGCCCCCCACATGGACGCCCTTCAGCACGGGGGCCTTGATGTCGTAGTTGTATTGCGGCGTGATGGCGCGCTTACCCGCCTGGGCCTTTGCGAGCGACGCCTGCTGCTTCGGGCTCAGCTTGGACAGGTCAACGGTGGTGCCCGCCTGGGCGAAGCCGGCCACAGCCAGCGCAGCGCCGGCCACCAGGGCCAGGCGAATGGATTGCGAACGCATGTTCAGATCTCTCCGGTTAGAGATGCAATGGGATCGAAGTTGTGTGCGCCCGGCCTCCCATTTCACCGGTCTCGAGCGCCGAGCGTTTTTATCCGAAGGGCGGCGCACGGTCGCCAACGAATTGATGAGTTCTCACGGCGGGTTAACCCGGAGCAAACGAAAGCCATGCCGCACGCGCCACGAAGCGATAGGAAGAAAATCCGCCCATGAACGCCCCTGCCGACCTGCCGCCGCCCCGCCCCCTTCCTGCCGCGATGCGCGACGCCCTCGCCGCCCGCTTCGGCGTCCGCCTGTCCACGGCGCTGGCCGTGCGTGAGCAGCATGGCCGTGACGAATCGCCGTTCGACGTGCCGCCGCCCGACGCCGTGGTCTTCGCGGAGACGACCGAGGAGGTGGCCTTCGTCGTCGGCCTGGCCGCCGAGCACGGCGTGCCGGTGATCCCGTTCGGCGTGGGCTCCTCGCTCGAGGGTCATCTGCTGGCCGTGCAAGGCGGCGTGAGCATCGACCTGACGCGGATGAACAAGGTGCTGCGCGTCAATGCGGAGGACCTCACCGTCACCGTCGAGGCCGGTGTCACCCGCGAGCAGCTCAACCGCGAGATCCGCGACACCGGCCTGTTCTTCCCGATCGACCCGGGCGCCAACGCGACGATCGGCGGCATGGCCGCCACGCGCGCGTCAGGCACGAACGCGGTGCGCTACGGCACGATGCGCGAGAACGTGCTGGGTCTGACGGTCGTCACCGCCTCGGGCGAGGTGCTGCACACCGGCACGCGGGCCCGCAAATCCAGCGCCGGCTATGACCTGACGCGCCTGTTCGTCGGCAGCGAGGGGACGCTGGGGGTGATGACCGAGGTCACGCTGAAGCTGTTCCCCTTGCCACAGGCGGTGTCGGCGGCGGTGTGCCACTTTCCCGATGTGGCCAGCGCCGTCAACACGACGATCCAGATCATCCAGATGGGCGTGCCGATTGCGCGCTGCGAGTTGCTGGACGCGAACGCGGTGCGTGCGGTGAACCGCGCCGAGAAGATGACGCTGGCCGAGTCACCGATGCTGCTGATGGAGTTCCACGGCAGCGAGGCCAGCGTGAAGGAGCAGGCCGAGACGGTGCAGGAGATCGCCGCCGAGTTCGGCGGCCAGGCCTTCGAGTGGGCGACCACGCCAGAGGCCCGCACGCGGCTGTGGACGGCGCGCCACCGCGCCTACTTGTCCGGCCTCCAGATGAAACCGGGCTGCCGCGCGGTCACGACCGACGCCTGCGTGCCGATCTCGCGCTTGGCCGAGGCCATCGTCGAATCGGTGGCCGAGGTGGATGCCTCCGGCTTGCCCTACTTCATCGTCGGCCACGTCGGCGACGGCAACTTCCACATCGCCTATCTCATTGACCCGAACGTGCCCGCCGAACGCGAGTTGGCCGAGTCGCTGAACAGCCAGCTCGTCGCCCGCGCGCTGCGCCTGGAGGGCACCTGCACCGGCGAACACGGCGTGGGCCTGCACAAGCAGGGTTTCCTGCTCGACGAGGCCGGCGCCGGCGCCGTGGCGATGATGCGCGAGATCAAGCGGGCCCTGGACCCGCGCAGCATCATGAACCCGGGGAAGATCTTCGCGGCGTAGAGGCCTCAATCATGCGGTGCTGGCACACTCCAGCGCCGCGTCACGTCGCCCTTGCCGTTGACGCTTTCCAGCTGCACGCCGAAGCCCCACAGCCGGGCGACGTGCTTGAGCACCTCGTGCGCGCCCTCGTCCAGCGGGCGGTCGTTGTGCTGGGTGTGGCGCAGCGTCAGCGAGCGGTCGCCGCGCAGGTTGACGTTCCAGACCTGGATGTTGGGTTCGCGCGCGCCGAGGTCGTATTGCCTCGACAGCGCTTCGCGCACGCGGCGGTAACCACTGTCGTCGTGGATGGCACTGACCTCGAGTTCGCTGTCGGTCTCGTCGTCGGTGATCTCGAAGAAGCGGAAGTCGCGAATCAGCTTCGGGCTCAGGAACTGGCCGACGAAGCTCTCGTCCTTGTAGTTGCGCATCGCCTGGTCGAGCGTCGGCAGCCAGGGTTTGCCGGCGATGTCGGGGAACCAGGCGCGGTCTTCATCGGTGGGGTGTTCGCAGATGCGCTTGATGTCGGTGTACATCGCGAAGCCCAGCGCATACGGGTTGATGCCGGAGTAACCGCGGTCGCCCACCTTGGGCTGGTAGACCACGTTGGTGTGCGACTTCAGCCACTCGATCATCACGCCGTCGGTCAGGAAGCCGTCGTCGTACATCGTGTTGAGGATCTTGTGGTGCCAGAAGGTCGCCCAGCCCTCGTTCATCACTTGCGTCTGGCGCTGGGGGTAGAAGTACTGCGCGATCTTGCGCACGATGCGCACGACCTCGCGCTGCCAGGGCTCCAGCAGCGGCGCGTTCTTCTCGATGAAGTACAGCAGGTTCTCTTCCGGGTCTTCCGGGAAGCGCCTGGCCTGCTGGGCCTCCTCGGCCTTGTCGGGCTGCCGGGGCAGCGTGCGCCACAGGTCGTTGACCTGCGTCTGCGCGTACTGCTCGCGGTCCTTGCGCATCGCCAACTCTTCGGCGAGCGATTTCTTGCTGGGCCGGCGGTAGCGGTCGACCCCGTGGTTCTGCAGCGCGTGGCAGGAATCGAGGAATTCCTCGACCGTCTCCACGCCGAAGCGTTCTTCACATTCGGCGATGTAGTTCTTCGCGTAGACGAGGTAGTCGATGATCGACCCCGCATCGGTCCACATGCGGAACAGGTAGTTGCCCTTGAAGAAGCTGTTGTGGCCGTAGGCGGCATGCGCGATCACCAGCGCCTGCATCGCCATCGTGTTCTCCTCCATCAGGTAGGCGATGCAGGGGTTCGAATTGATGACGATCTCGTAGGCCAGGCCCATGTGGCCGCGGCGGTAGTTCTTCTCGGTGGAAATGAACTCCTTGCCGTAACTCCAGTGCCTGTAGTTCACCGGCATGCCCACGCTGGCGTAGGCGTCCATCATCTGCTCGGCGGTGATGATCTCGAGCTGGTTCGGGTAGGTGTCCAGGCCGAAGCGGCGCGCGGTCGTCTTGATGATGTCGTGGTACTGCTCGATCAGCTCGAACGACCAATCGCTCGGGTCGGGCAGCGCATGTTCAGGGCGAGGCGGCGGCGGCAGCGGGCCGTCGAGCGCCAGGCGGGGCTTGCGGCGGTCGCCGGCAAGCGGAATCTTCGAAGGGTTGTGCACGAAACGTCGGTCCTGGGAAAACTCGGTCACTTCGGTGCTCCTTCCTTCTTGAAGAGGTCACGAAACACCGGATAGATCTGGTCGGCCGAGACGGCCTTGCGCATCGCAAAGTGCTTGTTCGTCTCGGTGATGCGCGCGTATTCCTCCCACAGGTTCTGCTCTTCTTCGGCGACCTGCACGTAGGCGTAGTAGCGGCAGGCCGGCAGCAGTTTCTCGACCAGCAGCTCGCGGCAGCGGCCGGAGTCGTGGTGCCAGTTGTCGCCATCGCTGGCCTGGGCGCCGTAGATGTTCCACTCGCCGGGGTTGTAGCGGGCCTTGATGATCTCGTGCATCAGCTCCAGCGCACTCGACACCACCGTGCCTCCCGTCTCGCGGGCGTGGAAGAAATCTTCCTCGCTCACCTCCTGCGCCTGCGTGTGGTGGCGGATGAAGACGAGGTCGATCTTCTCGTAGTGCTTGGTCAGGAACAGGTACAGGATGATGAAGAAACGCTTGGCCAGGTCCTTGCGCGCCTCGTCCATCGAGCCCGAGACGTCCATCAGGCAGAACATCACCGCCTTCGAGCTCGGCACCGGCACGCGCACGCGGTTGCGAAACCGCAGGTCGATCGGGTCGAGGAAGGGGATGCCGGCCAGCTTGCCGCGCAACTCGATGATGCGTTTCTCGGCCTCGGCCAGCTCCTTCAGCGCAACGGGATCATCGGCATGGTGGCGCTTGATCTCGGCCACGCGCGCCTCGAGCGCATGCAGCTCACGCCGCGCATCGCCGCCGATCGCGATGCGGCGGCTCAGCGCCCCGCGCATCGAGCGCACGATGTGCAGGTTGTTCGGCGTGCCGTCGCTCGAGTAGCCGGCGCGGTGCGTCTTCCACTCGGGCACGTCGGCCAACTGGGTCTTCACCAGGTGCGGTAGCGCCAGGTCCTCGAAGAAGACCTGCATGAACTCTTCCTTGGTCAGCGCGAAGGTGAAGTCGTCTTCGCCCTCGCCCGAGTCGCTGGCCTGGCCCTTGCCGCTGCCCTGCCCGCCACCGCCCTTGGGCCGCTCGATGCGGTCGCCGGTGATGTATTCCTTGTTGCCGGGGTGGACCATCTCGCGCTTGCCACCCTGGCCGTGGTGGAAGATCGGCTCGGAGATGTCCTTCTTAGGGATGCGCACCTCCTCGCCGCGCTCGAGGTCGCGGATGCCGCGGCCATCGACCGCGCGCTTGACCGCCTCGCGGATCTTCTCCTTGTAGCGGCGCAGGAACCGCTCGCGGTTGCCGATCGACTTGTTCTTGCCGGCCAGCCTGCGGTCGATAATCTGCTGAAGCATCGCGCTCGTCCTTCTTCAAGTGTGCGAAGGATTCGTGCTCAAGAAGATTTCCGAACGCGCAGGTACCACTCGCACAGCAGCCGCACCTGCTTGGCGGTGTAGCCCTTCTGCACCATGCGATCCACGAAGTCCTCGTGCTTCTTCGCCTCGTCGGCGCTGGCCTTGGCGTTGAAGCTGATGACCGGCAGCAGCTCTTCGGTGTTCGAGAACATCTTCTTCTCGATCACCGAACGCAGCTTCTCGTAGCTGGTCCAGGCGGGGTTCTTGCCAGCGTTGTTGGCCCTGGCGCGCAGCACGAAGTTGACGATCTCGTTGCGGAAGTCCTTCGGGTTGGCGATTCCGGCCGGCTTCTCGATCTTCTCGAGCTCGGCGTTCAGGCTCGCGCGGTCGAAGACCTCGCCGGTGTCGGTGTCGCGGTACTCCTGATCCTGGATCCAGTAGTCGGCGTAGGTGACGTAGCGGTCGAAGATGTTCTGGCCGTACTCGCTGTAGCTCTCGAGGTAAGCGGTCTGGATCTCCTTGCCGATGAACTCGGCATAGCGCGGCGCCAGCTGCTCCTTGATGAAGCCGATGTACTTTTGCTCGAGCTCGGCCGGGAACTGCTCGCGCTCGATCTGCTGCTCGAGCACGTACATCAGGTGCACCGGGTTGGCGGCCACCTCCTGGCTGTCGAAGTTGAAGACCTTGGACAGGATCTTGTAGGCGAAGCGGGTCGAGATGCCGCTCATGCCTTCGTCCATGCCGGCGTAGTCGCGGTACTCCTGGTAGCTCTTGGCGCGCGGGTCGGTGTCCTTCAGGTTCTCGCCGTCGTAGACCTGCATCTTCGAGAACAGCGATGAGTTCTCGGGCTCCTTCAGCCGCGTGAGGATCGCGAACTGGCTCATCATCTTCAGCGTGCCCGGGGCGCACTTGGCCTCGGCCAGCGACGAGTTGCGGATCAGCTTCTCGTAGATCTTGATCTCTTCCGAGACACGCAGGCAATAAGGCACCTTGACGATGTAGACCCGGTCGAGGAAGGCCTCGTTGTTCTTGTTGTTGCGGAAGGCCTTCCACTCGCTCTCGTTCGAGTGCGCGAGGATGATGCCGTCGAAGGGGATCGCCCCGAAGCCTTCGGTGCCCTTGAAGTTGCCTTCCTGCGTCGCCGTCAGCAGCGGGTGAAGCACCTTGATCGGCGCCTTGAACATCTCCACGAATTCCATCAGGCCCTGGTTGGCCAGACACAGGCCGCCGGAGTAGCTGTAGGCATCCGGGTCGTCCTGCGCGTAGGTCTCGAGCTTGCGGATGTCGACCTTGCCGACCAGGCTCGAGATGTCCTGGTTGTTCTCGTCGCCCGGCTCGGTCTTGGTGACACCGATCTGCTTGAGCACGCTGGGGTGCCGCTTGACGACCTTGAACTGGCGGATGTCGCCACCGAACTCTTCCAGCCGCTTCACCGCCCACGGGCTCATGATGCGGTTCAGGTAACGCCGCGGAATGCCGTATTCGCTTTCGAGCAGCGGGCCGTCTTCTTCGGCATTGAACAGGCCGAGCGGCGACTCGTTCACCGGCGACCCCTTGATCGCGTAGAACGGCACCAGCTCCATCAGCTGCTTCAGCCGCTCGGCGATCGAGCTCTTGCCGCCGCCCACCGGGCCCAGCAGATAGAGGATCTGCTTCTTTTCCTCAAGGCCCTGCGCCGCGTGCCGGAAGTAGGACACGACCTGCTCGATCGAATCCTCCATGCCGTAGAACTCGGCAAAGGCGGGGTAGATCTTGATGACCTTGTTCGCAAACAGGCGCGACAGGCGCTGATCGTTGCGCGTGTCGACCATCTGCGGCTCGCCGATGGCTTTGAGCATGCGCTCAGCAGCCGTGGCATAGGCCAGCGGATTGCGCTTGCACTCGGCCAGGTAATCCGCGAGGGACAACTCCTCTTCGCGGGTGCGCTCGTAGCGGGCGGCGAAGCTGCTCATCACGTCCATGCAAGACCTCCTGTGGATGTCAGGGCGGCGCTGCGCAGGGTCTCCCTCCGGCGCGGCGTCTGGGAAGTTCTGATGGCGTCCCGGCTGTACGGACCCGGGCGTCATCAGAGCTTTCCGGTCTTCAGGTCTTGAAACGCAGCGGACTGCGTCTACGGTGACAAGCTTGGGCTTTTCTCCTGGCTGCGATTCAGCAATAAGCGGGCCATGCACCCGCCAGATCGAGCGATCCGTCATCGCGCCGATGCGGCGGTGAATCGGTTATATCTCGTTTCGTGCCGGCGTGGGGAGAGGGCGATGTCTTCGCGCCGCAACGCCGTGGCGCGCTGCACGCAAAGCAGGCCCTGGCGGCGCGGTGTCAGCGCGGCGCAAGCGGGCCGCGCAAAGACTCAGCGGCTCAGCGGTCGCGCGCGCCGAGCTTGTCGAGCAGGCCCGACAGTTCATCGAGCGAGCCGAAGCGGATCGCGATCTCGCCCTGCTCGCCACGCTTGGTCTTGCGCTGCACGCGGATCTCGACATCGGCCGTCAGCGCGTCGGCCAACTGCTCTTCGAGCCGCACGATGTCGCGTGACTTCTCCTGCGCCACACGCAGCAGCGGCGTCTGGCGGCCCGGGTTCAGCGCCTTGTTGGCGAGCTTCTCGGCATCGCGCACCGAGAGTTTCTTCGCGACGATCTCGTTGGCCGAGAGGATCTGCTGCGCATTGCCCAGCGGCAGCAGTGCGCGCGCATGACCCATGTCAAGGTCGCCGGCCATCAACATCTGCTGCACCGGTGCTGCCAGGTTCAGCAGCCGCAGCAGGTTGCTCGCGGCACTGCGCGAGCGGCCCACGGCCTGTGCCGCCTGCTCGTGCGTCAATCCGAATTCGTCGACCAGGCGCTTCAGGCCCTGTGCCTCTTCGAGCGGGTTCAGGTCCTCGCGCTGGATATTCTCGATCAGCGCCATCACGGCAGCCGCTTCGTCCGGCACCGGCTTGACGAGCACCGGCACCTCGTCCAGCCCGGCCAGTTTGGCGGCACGGAAGCGCCGTTCGCCGGCGATGATCTCGTAGCGCGCCGCCCCGGTGGCGCCCTCGCCTGGTGCGCTCACCGGCCGCACCAGGATGGGCTGCATCACGCCCTGGCTCTTGATGCTCTCCGCCAGTTCGAACAGCGAGCCCTCGTCCATCCGCGTGCGCGGCTGGTATTTGCCCGCCTGGAGTTGCCCCAGTTTCAGAACACTGGGTGCGCCACCGGCGGTATCAGCGGCCAGCGGCGTGTCGCTGACCTTGGGGCCGAGCAGCGCCTCCAGGCCCATGCCCAGGCCCTTGGGTTTTTTCGTTGCCATCGGTGGATTGTCGCCGGGCCGCTAGGCGAGCGGCAGCCTGTGCAGGTGCGCTTCGTCGACGAATGCCGCCAGCAGCCGGCGCCCTTCGGGCCAGGCGCCCAGGCCCGACTCTGCGTTGACATGGCCCCGCGGGCCCAGCGACAGCGTCGTCGTGGCTCCCCAATCCTGCGCCAAGGCGCGGGCCGACGCAGGCGTGCCGAACGGATCGTCGTCGCTGTAGACCAACGTGCTTCGAAACGGCAAAGGAGAGCGTACCACCGGCCGCCAGCCATGCAATTGCGGCGGCGTGTCGCCCCGCTCGAGATCCGGCGGCGCCACCAGCAGCGTGCCGCGCACGCGGGCGACGTGGCGCGAGTGCACCGCCCAGGCCGCGACCAGATGGCAGCCCAGGCTGTGCGCGGCGAGCAGCGCGGGCCGGTCGTCCTCGAGCAGGACTTCGTCGAGTCGCGCCATCCAGTCGCCACGGCGCGGCCAGACCCAATCGGCCTGCTGGACCCGGGAGTCGCCGTGTCGCGCCTCCCACAGCGTCTGCCAATGGCCCGGGCCGGAGTCGAGCCAGCCGGGCAGCAGCAGAACACGCGGGGTGATGGGTTCGGTCATGGGGGTGCTTGCCGTATGCTTCAGGGATTCCCCGAATTCTGCGGCCTGGGCCCTGCCCGGCTGGCCCCGCTTCACAAGGACACGCCCATGACCACCCGCGTTTTCGTCGACGGCCAGGAAGGCACGACCGGCCTGCGCATTCACGAGTATCTGGCGCGGCGCGGCGACATCGAGGTGCTGAAGATCGATGCCGACAAGCGCAAGGATGCGGCCGAGCGCGCCCGCCTGCTGAATGCGGCCGACGTGGCTTTCCTGTGCCTGCCCGACGCGGCGTCGCGCGAGGCGGCGGCGATGGTCACCAACCCGCGCACCTGCCTGATCGACGCCAGCACCGCGCACCGCACCGCCCCGGGTTGGGCCTTCGGCCTGCCCGAGCTGGCGCCCGGGCAGCGCGAGCTGCTGCGCCAGGCCAAGCGCATCTCCAACCCGGGCTGTCACGCGAGCGCCTTCATCCTGCTGCTGAGGCCGCTGGTCGACGCCGGCCTGGTGCCTGCCGAAACGCCCGTCACCGCCACCTCGATCACCGGCTACTCAGGTGGCGGCAAGAAGATGATCGACCAGTACCAGGCCGGCGGTGACGCGGCGTTGCAGGCGCCGCGGCCCTACGGCCTGGCGCTGTCGCACAAGCACCTGCCGGAAATGAAGGCCCACACGGGCCTGGCCACGGCGCCGGTTTTCATGCCGATCGTGGCCAATTTCTACAAGGGTCTGGCTGTAAGTGTGCCCTTGCATCTTTCAATGCTGCCGGGCATCACGACGGGCGCGCAGCTGCATGATGCGCTGTCGGCGCGTTACGCGCAGGAGCGCTTCGTGCGCGTGATGCCGCTGTCGGACCCGGCCACGCTGGAGGGCGGCTTCTTCGACGTGCAGGCCTGCAACGACACCAATCGGGTCGACCTGTTCGTTTTTGCCAACGAGCGTCAGGCGATCCTGCTGGCCCGGCTCGACAACCTCGGCAAGGGGGCGAGCGGCGCGGCGGTGCAGGCGATGAACGTGCACCTGGGCAAGGAAGAAGGGCTCGGCCTGTAGGCCGAGCCCTGCCCCGCAGGCGTCAGCGCCGCGGCAGCACGATCCGGCTCTCGCGGTGGGGGCCGCGCAGCAGGCGGGGTGCCGCGTGCGGACCTGCGGCGAGCAGCGAGCGCCGGGCAGCCTGGGCGGCCGACAGATCGCAGGCGTCGTTCTGCAGGTTGTAGATCGCCGCGTTCAACATGCCCTCGTCTGCATCGCCCAAGGCGTGGACGAAATCGTCGCTGGCGGGGCACGTGGCCGGGAAGCCGTCGGAATAGTCGCTGAAGCCGACCTGGTTCTCGCCCTTGAACTCG
Organism: Ideonella sp.; assembly: GCF_035254525.1. GTDB lineage: Bacteria > Pseudomonadota > Gammaproteobacteria > Burkholderiales > Burkholderiaceae_C > Ideonella. The sequence goes on from NZ_DATFAN010000123.1 coordinate 10,707, forward strand.
ATCGGGAAATACGAGATGCCGCAGTTGTCCTTGGCCGTGAAGCCATAGGGCTTGCCGCAGGTCGTGCCGCCGATCAGTCGCACGTCGATGCCCACGCCACGCAAGCCATTGACGATGGCCTCGCTCGCCGAGCAGGTGGAGGCGCTGGTGATCACGCTGACGCGCGACAGGTTCAGCGTCGGCAGCGGCTGCTGGCTCGTGCAGTCGAAGTTGGTGTCGAGGAGGCACGACACGCTGTAGAACGGCGTGGTGTTGTTCTCGGCGGTGCGCTTGCTGTTGTAGACCAGGCGTTCGAAGGCCTTGCCGCTGGTCGGCGTGGGGCCGGCGATCATGTAGGCCAACTCGCTGGCCAGGTAGAGGTAGCCGCCGCCGTTGTAGCGCAGGTCCAGCACCAGCTCCTGGGCCGACTGGGCCTTCAGGTAGTTGACCGCCTCGATCAGCTTGGCCTCCGAGCTGGCGATGTGGTCGGTGAAGACGATGTAGCCATAGCGGACGCCGCCATTGTCGAACACCGTGCGCGTCGGGACCGGATCCTTGATGACGTCCGCACTGACCAGCGTCTGCGTCGGCAGGCTGCTGCCGCCGCGGCTGAATACGAACTGGTGCGACCGGCCGGCGTCCGCGGGGAACAGCGCCGCGTTGAGCGTGCTGATGCCGGAGTCGGAGGTGCTGTCGGCGCCAGTGCCGTCGGCGCTGATCAGCACGTCCCCACGCTGCAGGCCCGCAGCCGCCGCTGGCGAACCGACCTCGACGGTGGCAATGCGGATGCCGCGCGGAACGGTGTCCCAGGAGTTCGCATACCACTCGATGCCGTAGCTGGCCGACGAGCCGGAGCTGGCCAGGTCGTTCCAGGCGCGGGTCGGATAGGTGAAGCTGAAGCGGTCCTTGTACGCGCCCGAGGCCGTGCGTGCCGGCGTGAGCAGTGCCCTGAAATAGTTGCGCAGCGAGCCGTAGACATCGGCCGTGTTGCTGAACGAAGCGGCTTGGGCGTCAACGCTGGGGATCTCGCCGAACCAGAGGTACGCATCGCCCATGTAGCTGCGCAGCCAGACCTTTTCGCTGGTCAGCGAGCCGGTCGTCGTGGGCGCCGTCGCGTCGGCGACGTACGGGTTGGTCGGTGCGCAGACCTGGGCGCCGTCAGTGGCGGACGATCCGCCTCCCCCACCACCGCCGCAGCCGACCAACAGGCCGGCGGCCAGGGCGGCCGAAACGAGCCCGCGAACGGTGGCGGGGAACGTGGCGGCTGATGGGCGCCCGATGGCGGGCGTGGTGATGCCGGCGGCGGCAAGGCGTCGATTCAAGGGACCTCCCAAGGTGCGTTTTGTTGAACGCCGGCATTGTGCCGGGCGCTGCCGGCACGGGCGATCAGCAAGTGTGCAGAAGTCGCGGCGCAGCGGCGCCTGTAGGTGGCGTCAAGCGGGCGCGGCGGCCGCGGCCCCGACCCGCGCGACCATCTCGCGCGCGAACTCGACGAATGCCTGCGCGCCCTTGGCGGCCGGGTCGAACACCACGCCCGGCAGCCCATAGCTCGGCGCCTCGGCCAGGCGCACGTTGCGCGGGATCACGGTGTTGAACACCTTGTCGCCGAAGTGTGCCTTCAGCTGGTCGCTCACCTGGGTCTGCAGCGTGATGCGCGGGTCGAACATCACCCGCAGCAGGCCGATGAGCTGCAGGTCCCGGTTCAGGTTGGCGTGGACCTGCTTGATCGTGTTGACCAGGTCGGTCAGGCCCTCGAGCGCGAAATACTCGCACTGCATCGGCACGATCACGCCATGCGCGCTGCACAAGCCATTGAGCGTCAGCAGGCTCAGGCTCGGCGGGCAGTCGATCAGCACGAAGTCGTAGTCGGCCTCGGCGGCTTTCAGCGCGCGGCGCAGGCGCTCGTTGCGGTGCTCCAGCCCGACCAGCTCGACCTCGGCGCCGGCCAGCTCGCGGTTCGCGCCGAGCACGTCATAGCCGCCCGGCTCGGAGCGCACACGCGCCTCGGCGACGCTGGCGCTTTCCAGCAGGACGTCGTAGACCGTCGATTCGAGCTTGCGCTTGTCGACGCCCGAGCCCATCGTCGCATTGCCCTGCGGGTCGAGATCGACCAGCAACACGCGCTGGCCCACGCGCGCCAGACCGGCGGCCAGGTTGACGCAGGTGGTCGTCTTGCCGACGCCGCCTTTCTGGTTCGCAATGCAGAAGATGCGGGACATGCGGGGGATTGTCGCTTGAGAACCTGCGGCCGCTGCTGTGGCCTGCGGTGCGCCTGTGGACAAAGCTGTGGGCAGGCCGTGGATGGGGCGGGGAAATGGGGTGGACAGGCGGTGGATGGTGAGCCGCCCGCCGTCAGCCCGGCCGCATCCAGACCAGGCAGCGTGTGGCGTCCAGCCCAGGCACGGTCAGTGGTTCCACGTGAAACACCGCCACATCCTTCGGCACCGCAGCACGCTCGTCGTCGCTCAGCTTGGCCTTCATGGCGACCCAGCACCCCCCGGCAGCCAGCCGCTCGCGGGTCAGGGCGACGAAGTCGGCCAGCGTGGCGAAAGCACGTGAGGTGATCAGATCGAACGGCGGCTCACTCATCGCCTCGACGCGCTGGTGGCTCGCCTGCAGGTTCGGCAGGCCCAGCTCGGCAGCCACCTGCCGAATGAAGCTCGCCTTCTTGGCCACCGCATCGACGCAGGTGACGTGCCAGTCGGGTTGGCAGATGGCCAGCACGACACCCGGCAGGCCGGCGCCACTGCCGACATCCAGCACCCGCTGCGGCGGTACGCCGCCCTGCCCCGCCCTCGCCGCCAA
>NZ_DATFAN010000124.1:0-11463 GCF_035254525.1 Ideonella sp.
GGACTTGCCCGATCCCGAGGGACCGCACACCACCACCACCTCGCCCTTCTCGATGCGGGTGGAGCAGTCGGTCAGCACCTGGACCGGGCCATACCACTTGGAAACGTTCTTGAGTTCAATCATTGCAATTCCTCGGTCTACGACGACCTCAACGGATGATGGCGATCTTCTGGTGCAGCCGCCTGACCGCCCACGAGAGCGTGTAACACAGGACGAAATAGACCACGGCCGCGGCGAGGTAGGCCTCGATCGGACGGCCATGGTTCTTCCCCGCGACCTCGAAGCCCTTGAGCATGTCATAGGCCCCGATGGCGTACACGAGCGAGGTGTCCTGGAACAGGATGATGGTCTGCGTGAGCAGCACCGGCAGCATGTTGCGGAAGGCCTGCGGCAACACGATGAGCTGCATGGTCTGGCGGTAGGTCATGCCGACCGCGTAGCCCGCATGGACCTGGCCGCGCGGCACGCTCTGGATGCCGGCACGCATGATCTCGGAGTAGTAGGCCGCCTCGAACACCGTGAAGGTGATGATGGCCGACAGCTCGGCGCCCATCGGCCGGCCGATGATCATGGGAATCAGCAGGAAGAACCACAGGATCACCATCACCAGCGGGATGGAGCGCAGCGTGTTCACGTAGGCCGCCGCGGGCCAGATCAGCCAGCCCTTGCCCGACAGCCGCATCAGCGCGAGCAGCGTGCCGATGATGATGCCGCCGATCATGGCGACCAGCGTCAGCTGGATCGAGAAGAAGAAACCCTTGGCGATGAAGCTGGAGATGACGCCCCAGTTCAGGAAGGCAAAGTCCAGATTCATTTGCCGCCCCCCATCAGGCCGGGCACCTGCAGGCGACCCTCGATCACCTTCGCGATGCGGTTGATCGCAAAGGCCGAGACGAAGTACAGGCCCGTGACCGCGAGGTAGATCTCGACGCCGCGCGAGGTCTCTTCCTGCGCCTGCATCGCGAACTGGGTCAGCTCGGCGATCGACACGGCGAAGGCCACGGCCGAGTTCTTGATGATGTTCATGCTCTCGCTGGTCAGCGGCGGGATGACGATGCGAAACGCCATCGGCAGCAGCACGTAGCGGTAGGTCTGCGGCAGCGTCAGGCCCATCGCCAGGCCCGCGTAGCGCTGCCCGCGCGGCAGGCTCTGGATGCCGGCCTTGACCTGCTCGGAGACGCGCGCCGAGGTGAAGAAGCCCAGGCCCAGCACGACGAGGATGAAGCTCGGCACCTCGCGCAGCGGCGGGATCAGCGACGGCACCACGTGGTACCAGAGGAAGATCTGCACCAGCAGCGGGATGTTGCGGAACAGCTCGGTCCAGCTGTTGCCCAGCAGCACGAGCCCCTTGCTCGGCGTGGTGCGCAGGATGCCCATCAGCGAGCCGACCACCAGCGCCACGACCAGCGCGAGCAGGGCCACCGACAGCGTCCAGCCCCAGGCCGAGAGCATCCAATCCAGGTAGGTGATGTTGCCGCCGCTGCCGAAGCAGCTGGCGACGACCTCACCGTCGATGGTGTCCTTGCAGAACACCTGCCAATCCCAATTCGCCACGAAGGTCCCTCCGGCGCCCAAAGAAAAGGCGCGGCAGCCCTCCGGCGCCGCGCCGTCAGCCTATGCAAACACCGGGCCCGGGGCCACGGTGTTTGCCAGCATGCTGCCTACTTCTTGGCGTAGTCTTCCATCGGCTTGTCGTTCGGGTTCGCCCACGCTGCCTTGGTGGCCTCGGAGGCCGGCAGCCCGATCTTGGTGTTGCTCGGCGGGATCGGCTGCATGAACCACTTGTCGTAGATCTTGGCCATCTCGCCCGACTTCATCATGCCGATCAGCGTGGCGTCGACGGCCTTCTTGAAGACCGGGTCGTCCTTGCGAATCATGATCGCGATCGGCTCGACCGACAGCACCTCGCCGACGATCTTGAAGTCGTTCGGGTTCTTCGACTTGGAGATCAAGCCGGCCAGGATCTGGCCGTCCATCACGAAGGCATCGGCCCGGCCCGATTCGACCAGCAGGAAGCTGTCGGCGTGGTCCTTGCCGAACACCTCCTCGAAGTTCACGCCGGTGGCGCGCTCGTTCTTGCGCAGCGTCTGCACGGAGGTGGTGCCGGTGGTGGTGGCAACCTTCCTGCCGTTGAGCTGGCCGATCGAAGTGATGCCGGAGTTGGCCTTCACCGCGATGCGCACTTCCTCGACGTAGGTCGTGACGGCGAAGGCCACGTCCTTCTGGCGGGTGGCGTTGTTGGTGGTCGAGCCGCACTCGATGTCGACCGTGCCGTTCTGCACCAGCGGGATGCGGTTCTGCGAGGTGACCGGCTGGTACTTGATCTCGAGCTTGGGCAGGCCGAGCTGCTTCTGCACGTCAGCCAGCACGTGCTGGCACAGCTCGACGTGGAAGCCCACGTACTTGCCGTCGCCCAGCGTGAACGACAGGCCACCGGAGGATTCGCGCACGCCCATGGTCACCGCGCCGCTGTCCTTGATCTTCTTCAGGGTGTCGTTGGCCTGGGCCTGGGCGGCGCCCGCGGCCGCCAGCGACGCGGTCGCGGCCAGGACCAGCAGAGACTTCTTCATGCGAACTCCTTCGAGTGAAAACTAGGGTAGCAGGTGTAACGTCAATCGTTCGGCGCGGGACTACGTGCAAGCCCGTACCACCAGGGCAGGCCCTAGCAGGAAGTGCGCCGGGCCACCCTGCAGGCCTGACGCTGGGCGCGGACTGTAGCGGGGCTGCCCGGCCGAAGCCAATGCCGATTGTCTGACGGGTTATGCGGCAAATGCATTCCGACTGAGGGTTTCCACCATGAGGCGCGGCGTCACTGCCGCGACTGCAGGAAGGCCCACAGCTCCTGGGCGCCGGCCTTGACGTGGCGCGCCACTTCGGGGCGCTCGCGGTACATGCGCACTTCCATGGTCAGCTCGTAGTCGCTCGGGCCGGCCGCCACCAGGCGCCGCGCCTTGAGCTCCTTGCGCACCGAGCTGGCCGGCAGGAAGGCCAGGCCGTGGCCCTCGAGCGCCATCGCCTTCAGGCCCTCGGCCATGTCGGTCTCGTAGATCGGGTCCAGGTGCGGCGGGGTCGGCGCGTGCTTGATGATCTGCTCGACCAGCCGCGCCATGTAGGCACCCGAGGCGTAGCTGAGAAAAGGGATCGGCGCGCCGGCGCGGCCCGGCAGCCTGCACTGCGGCTGGCCGTCGGGGCCTGCCTTGGCGTAGGGCGCGAGCGTCTCGGTGCCCAGGCTCAGCATCTCGTAGCGGTCGGGTGACAGCTGCAGCGGCTGGCTCGGGTGGTGGTAGGCGATCAGCAGGTCGCAGCTGCCTTCGGTCAGGCGCATCACCGCGTCGTGCACGTTCAGCGCGATCAACCGGCTCTTCAGGCCGGGCAGGCGCTTGCGCAGGTCCATCAGCCAGTGCGGAAAGAAGGTGAAGGCGAGCGTGTGCGGCACCGCGAACTCGACCATGTCCTGCCCGCTGACCTGGTGGCCACGCATCATGTTGCGCGTGGCCTGCAGGTTGCCGAGGATCTCGAGCGCCTGGGCATGGAAGGTCTCGCCGGCCGGCGTGAGCCGGGTCGGGTAGGACGAGCGGTCGACCAGGTCGATGCCGGCCCAGGCCTCGAGCGCCTGGATGCGGCGCGAGAACGCCGGCTGCGTCACGTGGCGCAGCTGGGCGGAACGGGAGAAGCTGCGCGTCTCGGCCAGGCTGACGAAATCCTCAAGCCACTTGGTGTCCATCGACGCTGGTCTCCGACTTTTCTTGTGCGGCGTGCTGCAACTGCCACATGCGAGCATAACGCCCGCCTTGCGCGAGCAGCGCCGCGTGCGGGCCGCGCTCGACGATGCGGCCGGCCTCCATCACGAGGATCTCGTGCGCATCGACCACGGTCGACAGCCGGTGGGCGATGACCAGCGTGGTCTTGCCGCGCGAGGCGCTCTTCAGCTCCGCCTGGATGGCCCGCTCGTTGGCCGAATCGAGCGCCGAGGTGGCTTCGTCGAAGATCATGATCGGCGGATCCTTCAGCAGCGTGCGGGCGATGGCCACACGCTGCTTCTCGCCGCCCGAGAGCTTCAGGCCGCGCTCGCCGACCACGGTGCCGTAGCCTTGCGGCTGCGCGGCGATGAACTCGTGGATGTGCGCGGCCTTGGCGGCCGCTTCCACCTCGGGGTGCGAGGCCCCGGCGCGGCCGTAGGCGATGTTGTATTCGACCGTGTCGTTGAACAGCACCGTGTCCTGCGGCACGATGCCGATCGCGCGGCGCAGGCTGTCCTGGGTGACGGTGCGGATGTCCTGCCCGTCGATCGTGATGCGCCCGGCCTGCACGTCGTAGAAGCGGTAGATCAGCCGCGCCAGCGTGCTCTTGCCGGCGCCGCTCGCGCCGACCACTGCCACCGTCTTGCCGGCCGGCACCTCGAAGCTCAGCTCGCGCAGGATGGGCCGCGCCGGGTCGTAGGCGAAGCCGACGTTCTCGAAGCGCACGGTGCCGCCGTGCACCTGCAGCGCGCCGGCACCGGGCATGTCGGCCACCTCGCGCTCGCGCTCGAGCAGGGCGAACATCTTGTCGAGGTCGGCCAGGCTCTGCTTGACCTCGCGGTACAGCACGCCGAGGAAATTCATCGGGATGTAGAGCTGGATCAACAGCGCGTTGATCAGCACCAGGTCGCCCAGCGTCAGGTGGCCGTCGACCACGCCGCTGGTCGCGCGCCACAGCATCGCCAGCAGCGAGCCCGCGATGATCAGCTGCTGGCCGGTGTTCAGCAGCGACAGCGAGGTCTGCGACTTGATCTGCGCGCGGCGGTAGGCGTCCAGCCCCTCGTCGTAGCGCGTGGCCTCGAACTCCTCGTTGTTGAAGTACTTGACCGTCTCGTAGTTCAGCAGCGCGTCGATGGCCCGGGTGTGGGCCCGCGAGTCGAGCTCGTTCATCTTGCGGCGGAAGTGCGTGCGCCACTCGGTGACCGTGATCGTGAAGGTGATGTAGGCCGCGAGCGCCGCGAGCGTGATCCACACATAGCCGAGGTCGAACTTCGTCGCCAGCAGGACCAGCGCCAGGGCCAGCTCGACCAGCGTCGGCAGGATGGTGTATAGCGAGTACGAGACCAGCGACTGCAGCGCACGCGTGCCGCGCTCGATGTCGCGCGTCATGCCGCCCGTCTGCCGCTCGAGGTGGAAGCGCAGGCTCAAGGCATGCAGGTGGCGGAAGGTCTCGAGCGCGATCTGGCGCGACGCACCGTGCGTGGCCTTGGCGAAAACCAGCTCGCGCAACTCGGTGAACACGCTGGTCGACAGGCGCAGCGCCGCGTAGGCCAGCAGCAACCCGGCCGGCACGACGAGCAGCGCACGCGCGTCGCCTGCCGGCAGGTTCAGTGCATCGACCAGGTGCTTGAGCAGCAGCGGCACGCCGAGGTTGGCCACCTTGGCGGCCACCAGGAAGACCAGCGCCGCGCCGACGCGCCAGCGGTAGCGCCAGACGTAGGGCACCAGGCGCTTGAGCGTCTCGGCATCACTGCGGGTGCGGGGGCTCGGCGCGGCCGGTTCACCGGGAACGGCCAGGGAATGACGACGCATCGTGAAAGAATCGAAGGGATTTGCAGCAACCACAGGACCCGTCATGAGCGACCGCCCCGCCACCGCAACCGCCAGTGTGCCCGAGCGCCTCGCCCAGCGCTTGCCCGACGACAAGGACCTGGTGCTGCGGGTGATGCCGATGCCGGCCGACGCCAACGGCAACGGCGACATCTTCGGCGGCTGGATCATGGCCCAGGTGGACCTGGCCGGTGCGGTGCTGCCGGCGCGCATCGCCAAGGGCCGCATCGCCACCGTGGCGGTCAACGAGTTCGTCTTCAAGCAGCCCGTGTCCGTGGGCGACCTGCTGAGCTTCTACGCCAGCGTCACGCGCATCGGCAAGACCTCGGTCACCGTGCACGTCGAGGTCTATGCCGAGCGCAACCCGCAGGACCTGTACGTCGTCAAGGTCACCGAGGCCAAGCTGACCTACGTCGCGATCGACGGGCTGGGCCAGCCGCGCGACATCCCCAAAGACTGAAGCCCATGTTCAAGAGCCTGCGCGTTCCCGAACGGCTGTTCGGGCTGGGCATGTGGCTGGTGTCGCTGCTGTTCGCCGGCTTCCTGATCGGCCTGGGCGGCAAGCTGATCGGCGACCTGCCGCGCGTCGAATCGGTGCTGACGCCCGAGGAGTTCGCCCCGCCCGGCGCGGTCGAGGCCGAGCGCCGGCAGATCAAGGCACTGTCAGACAAGCTGCGCACGCTGGGCGAGCAACTCGACCAGGCGCGCCTGGCGCGCGACACCGCGGCGCGCGACAACACCAGCGCCCGCGAGGCCCACCGCAACTGGCTGGCCAGCCGTCAGGTGACCGGCGACACGAGCCAGGACCCGGAGGTGCTGCGCCGCACGCGCGAGCTCGACCGCCTGCTGGCCGCCGAGCGCGGCGCCGAGGGCGAGCTCGAGCGGCTGAACCAGGCGCGGCTCGACGCCGAGCAGGCGCAGTCGGCGCACCGCCGGCGCGAGGCCGACCTGCTGCAGGCCGCCCAGGCCGACTACGAGCGCGCGCTGTTCCGGCAGGAGATGCGGGTCTTCGGCTTCCGGCTGGCGCTGACGTTGCCGCTGCTGGTGATTGCCGGCTGGCTCGTCGTCAAGAAGCGCCGCAGCGACCACTGGCCGCTGATGCGGGGCTTCGTGCTGTTCGCGGCCTTCGCCTTCTTCTTCGAGCTGGTGCCCTACCTGCCGAGCTACGGCGGCTACGTGCGTTATGCCGTCGGCATCCTGCTCACCGGCGTCGGCGGCCACTGGGCGGTGCGCGGCATGCGCCGCTACCTGGCCCGGCGCGCCCAGGCCGAGCAGCGTACCGAGGCCGAACGCCGGCGCGCACTGACCACCGACGAGGCGCTGAAGAAGATGGGCGCCAACGTCTGCCCCGGCTGCGAGCGCGCGATCCTCACCACCGGCGAGGTCAAGCCCGACTTCTGCGTGCACTGCGGCCTGCGGCTGTTCGACCGCTGCGCCGGCTGCGGCACGCGCAAGAACGTGTTCTTCCGCTACTGCCCGCAGTGCGGCGCGGCGGGAGTCCCGGGCTCCTGACAGCTCGCGGACGCCCCGCCCACAGGCGCTCCGAAGGAGCCGCCGCCCCCAAGTGACGCGCGCGGAGCCGGCTTGGCCGGTCCGCTGCGCGAGCCCCCTCCGGGGGCAGCGACCGGAAGGGAGCGTGGGGGTCAGAATCTCGAGAAGTCCGGCTGGCGCTTCTGGAAGAAGGCCTGGAAGGCCTCCATCGCCTCCGGGCTGCGCAGGCGCTGGGCGAAGATCTTGGCCTCCTCGGACACGACCTGCAGCAGGCGCTCGCGCTGCGGGCCATGCATCAGCCGCTTGGTGTCGCGCACGGCACCGGGCGGCAGGGTGTTGAACCGCTCGGCCACACGCCGCGCGTGGTTGACCACCTCGGTGGCCGGCAGCACCGCGTTGGCGATGCCGCACTCGACCGCATCGGCGCCGGTGAAGGGGTCGCCCAGCAGCAGCTTCTCGGCCGCGCGGCGCGGGCCCATCAGCCCGGGCACCAGCAGGCTGGACGCGAACTCCGGCACCAGCCCCAGGCCGACGAAGGGCATCGCGAGCCGCGCCTCGTCGCTGACATAGACGAAGTCGCAGTGCAGCAGCAGCGTGGTGCCAATGCCAACCGCAGCGCCGGTGACGGCCGCGACGACCGGCTTGTCGCTGCCGATCAGGGCCTTCATGAACTGGAACACCGACGAGTCCTCGCTTTGCGGCGGGCGCTGCATGAAGTCCTCGATGTCGTTGCCCGAGGTGAAGATGCCGGGCTGGCCGGTGATCAGGATCGCGCGCACCGCCGCGTCGTCCTGGGCCGCACGGATGGCATCGGCCATCGCCTGGTACATCGCCTGGGTCAGCGCGTTCTTCTTCTCGGGGCGGGCGATTTCGATCGTCGCCACGCCGTTCAGCGTGGCCGTCTTGATGGACATGGCGTCTCCTTGGGTGGCGCGGCGCCGATGAGACATCGCGCCGCGGGGGTGCCGCCGATTCTGACAGCGCCACCCGGCCGCACGAGCCGCTGCCGCCTGGAGAGGGCTCTCCAAAGCCGGGCCGGGTGAACCCACGACCCCGGCCTGGAGCGAGCTCACTGCTTCGTGTTCGGACCGCTCGGCGCGGCGACCGGCGCGGCCGCCACCGGCGCGGCATAGCGCGTCAGCAGCTCGTAGGTGTCGGCGCCCTTGTGGCGCCAGACATCGACGATGAAGAAGTCCCGCTCCTTGAGCTTCAGACGAAAGCTCGCGATCGCCAGCTCGCCGCGGTCATGCACCGCGAGCTCGGTGATGAGCGCCGTCCCGGCGCCCTGCAGATCGTTGGCCTTGAGCCACTCGTCACGCGGCACTGGCGAGCCTGGGCTCGCCGCGTTGCGCTGCTCGAAGTCCTCGGGCAGCAGGCGGTCGAGCAGGCCCTTGTTGCCGGACCGCACGGCATCGATCAGGTCGTACTCGTGCTGGCTGAAGATCTTCATGAAGCGGGTCATCGTGACGACCCGCTGCCGCGGCGCCGGCGCATCGGCCGTCCCGGCGGCCGGCACGGCCACCGAGACCAGCAAAAGGGTGCCGGCTCCCGCCAGCACCAGTCGCTCGAGCCAAGCCATCAGGGGTATTGCATCGCGCAGAGTCCGCCGTTCGCGTTGACCCAGTTGCGCTGGATCAGGAACTTGCGGGCGCCCCACTGCACGTTGTAGAGCGAGCCGTTGGGCGCCGTGAAGGTGGGCTGGAAGGTCCAGGCGCACTTGTCGGCGTTCTCCATGCCGGTCGACGTCTGCCACCAGGCGTTCAGGTCGGGGTCGGTCGCCGCCTCTTCCATCTCGTGCATGATCACGCTGGCCATGCCGTCGACACCCGGGTTGTCGTTCGGGCTGGTCGACTGCGCCGCGCACGCGCTCAGGCAGCGGGCCGCGTCACCGACGAACGAGTACTTGATGTCGGTCGAGAGCACCGAGGTGTGCGTGTGCCAGCCGCAGTACGAGGTGCAGAAGCCCGAGGTCGCGTTGACGTCCTTGGTGGTCAGCAGGAAGTAGATGCCGTTCCTGTCGGCCGGGAACGTGCCCGCGGTGATCGCGTTGGCGATCAGGTTGCGGATCGCGGTGTCCGACAGGGCCGAGCCCGCCGACTTGGCCACGTCGTCGGCTTCACCCTTCAGGGTGACCTTGTTCTTGACGTTCCTGGTGACGATGTTGTTCTGGTAGTAGGTCGTGTTGATGTTGTAGTAGGGCGTACCGGTGATGTTGTTGATCATGTCGCGCACGATCTGCTTGCCGGTCGGGCTCTGCGTGGCCCAGTCGCCGTACCACAGGATGTAGATCTTCTGGCCGCCCTTGGCCTTCATCACCGGGCCGCCGTGGTAATCGATGCCATTGGCCTGCGGGCCTTCTTCGGCGGGCACGAACTGGCCCGGCTTGGCCGGCACGCCGTAGCCCTTGCCGGTGGGAACCATTTGCACGCCTTGAGCCGCTTCAGAGGCCTCAGCGGCCTTCTCGCGCGTCGCGGCGGCTTGCGCGGTGGAACCCATGCCGAGGATCATCAGGGCACAAGCGGTCCACACGGTCGAGGAACGTGGATGCATGAACTGTCTCCTGGAGGTAACGACGAGCCGGCGCCGGCTGGTGGCCAGACACCGAACGAACCGGCCTCGGACACTGCGCATCGTGACGCAGCCCCGAGGCCCGAGCGTGGATCCTAGGAAGACCGTCGCGGCGCGTCTATGCCGCAGTGCCCCTCAAATGAGGGGGGACGGCCGCAGCCAATCATCAACTTCCGTCCACAGTGCGGGTTGATGCTGTAGACGGAAGAAGCCGAAATGGCCGATACGGCGCGCCCCAACATCGGCCGGGGCGATGCGCTTCATCGCCTTGGGCGCCCCGGCGTAGAAGCCGTGCAGCGACTCGATGTTGCGCTGGGACATGAACTCGTCGTCGGTGAAGCTGAGCGACAGCATCGGCGTGCCCAGCTCGGCATAGTGCCGCCGCAGCGCGGCGCCGCCCTCGCCCATCATGTAGTGCGGCGACAGGCACCATCGGCGCCACTGGGCCATCACGCCGCGCGGCAGGTCGCCGACCTTCTTCAGCCGCTTGCCCGGGAAGTACCCAGCCAGCGGCAGCGCCAGCGGCACCAGCACGTACCACATCCACCAGACCATGCGCCTGAGCTTCGGCGCGTTCTCGCGCCAGTAGCCGCTGCCGGAGCCGACCGTGACGGCACGCGCAACGAGCTCGCGGTTGGGCAGCAACCCGAAGATCTGGCCGCCCAGGCTGTGGCCGACCCAGTGCAATGGCGCCGCCTCGGGTGCCTGGGCACGCAGCCAGGCCAGCGCGCCGGCGGCGTCCTGCTCGGCCCAGGTGTGGATGTCGGCCTCGAAGCCGCGCAGCGAGCGCGCGTGCTCGGGCGGCCGGGAGGCACCCATGCCGCGGTAGTCGAAGCTCAGCACGAGGTGGCCGCGCTCGGCGAGCCAGCGCGCGAAGTCGGCGTAGTAGCTCTGCGGCACGCCCATCGCCGGAGCAATCAGCACCGCCGCGCGGGCGCCGGCGGCGTCGCCGTAGAGCGTGCCGGCCAGCTCGAAGCCGTCGGTGGCGGGAAAACGGATCGGGGTCATCGCGTCTCCTTGCATCGAGCGCCGCCATCCGGCGCGGAAAGTCTTCTTCAGGCCGGCTGGAACTCGCTCCAGTGCTCGGCCAGATGCATCAGGTGGGCCCGCGCAAAGGCCGGCTTGTCCAGCGCGCCATAGGCGAAGTGCGGCTGCAGCGCGCCGGGGTGGCGCTCGAAGCGGTCGAAGGCAGCGAGCAGCCGCTGCACCGCCTGGTCCAGCGGCGCCTGCGCATCGAGCGCCGGCGCGCCGGGGATCGGCTGGTCCAGCGGGTGCTTCATCGCGCCGCGTGCGTCGAAGACCTTGAAGGCCAGCGGGCCGACCGTCGCGCGAAACAGCGCCGGCTTGAGCTGCGGGAACCCATCGAGCGAGTACTCGACGCTTTGCGCGGCATGGATCAGCACCTGCGCCAGGCTCCACGCGCCCGTGGCGCGCGGCGGCTGCGCGGCGAGAGCCGCCAGCGCACGCCGCGCGTCGTCGATCGTCTTGAATCGCATCGAACCAGTCATGATCCAGGCTCCCGTGCCGACGGCTGCGGCGGTAACGAGCGCGCCGCCGGTGAGCAGCACGCGGCGGCGCGTGACGTGCACGTCAGACCGTTTCGAAGATGCCGGCCGCGCCTTGGCCCGTGCCGACGCACATCGTGACCATGCCGTACTTCAGCTGCTTGCGACGCAGCGCATGCACCACCGTCGCGGCGCGGATCGCGCCGGTCGCGCCCAGCGGGTGGCCCAGGGCGATCGCGCCGCCCATCGGGTTGACCACGTCCGGGTTCAGGCCGACGGTGCGGATGACCGCCAGCGCCTGCGCGGCGAAGGCTTCGTTCAGCTCGATC
>NZ_DATFAN010000125.1:0-24749 GCF_035254525.1 Ideonella sp.
AAATAGGCCCACTCCTGGGCATGCGGATACGGCGTGTCCCAGCCGGCCACGCGCTCGATCGGCGACTCGAGGTGGTAGAAGCAATGCTCCTGCACCAGCGCGGCCAGTTCGGCACCGAAGCCGCTGGTGCGCGTGGCCTCGTGCACGATCACGCAGCGCCCGGTCTTCTTCACCGAAGCGACGATGGTCGGCAGATCCAGCGGCCACAGGCTGCGCAGGTCGATGATCTCGGCATCGATGCCGCTTTCCTGGGCCGCCGCCTCGCTGACGAAGACCATCGTGCCGTAGGTGATCACCGTCAGGTCCTCGCCCGGGCGCACCACCGCGGCCGATTCCAGCGGCACCGTGTAGTGCCCCTCGGGCACCTCGCTGGCCGGGTGCTGCGACCAGGGCACGACCGGCCGATCGGGGTAGCCGTCGAACGGGCCGTTGTACAGGCGCTTGGGCTCGAGAAAGATCACCGGGTCGTCGCACTCGATCGAGGCGATCAGCAGGCCCTTCGCGTCGTACGGGTTGCTCGGCATCACCGTGCGGATGCCGCACACGTGGGTGAACAGCGCCTCGGGGCTCTGGCTGTGCGTCTGCCCGCCGTAGATGCCGCCTCCGCAGGGCATGCGGATCGTGATCGGCGCCGTGAAATCGCCTGCCGAGCGGTAGCGCAGGCGCGCCGCCTCCGAGACGATCTGGTCGTAGGCCGGGTAGACGTAGTCGGCGAACTGCACCTCGACCACCGGCCGCAGGCCATAGGCCGCCATGCCGATCGCCGAGCCGACGATGCCGCCTTCGTTGATCGGTGCATCGAACACGCGTGTGCGGCCGTGCCTGGCCTGCAGGCCCTCGGTGCAGCGGAACACGCCACCGAAGTAACCGACATCCTGCCCGTAGACGACGACGTTGTCGTCGCGCTCGAGCATCACGTCCATCGCCGAGCGCAGGGCCTGGATCATGGTCATCTGCGTCATCGGCTCAGTCTCCCCGCTTGGCCTGCGCGAGTTGCGCGCGCAGGTGCGGCGGCATCTCCTTGTAGACATCCTCGAACATGCTCTCGATCGGCGGGATGTGACCGTCGTGCAGCGTGCCGAAGGCCTCGGCCTCCTTCTGCGCGGCGGCCACCTCGGTCTCGACCTCGCGCTGCGCCGCCGCGTGCTCCTCTTCGGACCACGCGCCCAGCACGATCAGGTGGCGCTTCAGGCGCGCGATCGGGTCGCCGAGCGGGAAGGCCTGCCAGTCGCCCGCCGGCCGGTAGCGCGTCGGGTCGTCCGAGGTCGAGTGCGCGCCGGCGCGGTAGGTGATCCACTCGATCATCGTCGGGCCCAGGTTGTTGCGGGCCCGCTCGGCAGCCCAGCGCGAGGCGGCGAGCACGGCGAGGAAGTCGTTGCCGTCGACCCGAAGCGAGGCGATGCCGCAGCCGACGCCGCGCGCCGCGAAGGTGCTGGCCTCGCCGCCAGCAATCGCCTGGAAGGTCGAGATCGCCCACTGGTTGTTGACCACGTTCAGGATCACCGGCGCGCGGTAGACGTGGGCGAAGGTCAGCGCGGTGTGGAAATCGCTCTCGGCCGTCGAGCCGTCGCCGATCCAGCCCGACGCGATCTTGGTGTCGCCCTTGATCGCCGAGGCCATCGCCCAGCCGACCGCCTGGATGAACTGCGTCGCGAGGTTGCCCGAGATCGTGAAGAAGCCGGCGCGCTTGTACGAGTACATCACCGGCAGCTGGCGGCCCTTGACCGGGTCCTTCTCGTTGCTCATCAGCTGGCACATCAGCTCGACCATCGAGATGTCGTCGCGCGACAGCAGCAGGCCCTGCTGGCGGTAGGTCGGGAAGCACATGTCGCCCGGCTTCAGCGCCTGCGCGTGGGCGATCGCGATCGCCTCCTCGCCCAGGCACTGCATGTAGAACGAGATCTTCTTCTGCCGCTGGGCGATCAGCATGCGGGCATCGAAGGCCCGCGTCTTCATCATCGCGCGCAGGCCGCGCTTCAGGGCCTCGGGCTCGACCGCCGGCGCCCACGGCCCGACCGCGCGGCCCTCGTCGTCGAGCACGCGCACCAACGAGGTGGCGAGGTCGTGGGTGTCGGCGGGCGAGACATCCAGCGGCGGCCGGGGCGCCGCGCCGGCCGGTGCCAGCCGCAGGTAGGAGAAATCGGTCGCGTGGCCCGGACGGCCGGTGGGCTCGGGCACGTACAGGCGCAGCGGGCCCGGATCGTAGGTGGGCGCGGGCACGGCGGGCGCGTGGTGGGCTGGCGCCACTGCCTTCGGTTCAGCGGCTGCCACGGCGGGGCGTTTCGGCACGGCCGACTCCGGTGTTGGACGACAAGCGAGCCTCCTGGGTGAGGAAGTTGGATGCGCCCGGCCGGCCCGCGCGGGGTGCTGCGCGGGCGGCCGGTTCGCCCCAGTGTGCCCGCGTTCGAACCCGGCTGTCTTTGGGGGCGACCCTGAGCCTGCGCGGGGCAGGGTCGCGGGCCTACTCCGCGGCCACCGCCTCGACCTGGATGCGCAGGATCACATCCATGCGAAAGCCGAAGCGCTTGCCGGCATCGATGCCGAAGGCGTCGCGCTGAAAGGTGGCGAACGCATCGGCGCCGCACAGCTCGCGCTTGAACAGCGGGTGCGGCATGCACTTGAACTGGCGGATCTCCAGCGTCAGCGGCTGGGTCACGCCGTGCAGCGTGAATTCGCCGACCGCGCGGCTGGGCGCGCCCTCGGCGAAACCCTCGAGCTGGCCGCGAAAGCGGGCCTGGGGGAAGCGCTCGACATCGAAGATGTCCTGGCCGCGCGCCACGGCGTTCATCTGGTCGAGGCCGAAATCGAGGCTGTCCATCTCGACCACCACGTCCAGCCCGCCGGTGCCGGCCGCCTTGTCCAGCACGATCTGCCCGGCCGACTTGTTGAACTTGCCGCGCCAGACCGACAGCCCGCCGAGATGATCGGCCTCGAAGCTGGGGTAGGTGTGGTTGGGGTCGATGTCGTAGCGCACCGGGGCGGCGAGCGCGGCGGTGGCGCCCAGCCAACTCAACAGCATCGGCGCCGCGCCGCGCGGGCGGGTCAGCAGGTTCATCCAGGTCAAGTGGGGCTCTCCATGGGGTTCACGATCCGCGGCCGCGCAGCTCGCGCAAGGCGTCTGCCGCAATCCAGCGGGCTGCCCGTGAGTGCCGCGTGCGCAACTTTTCGGCGCAAGCGATGGCGTGGGTTCGCAACACGGCGTTTCGCTTGCCGATCTGGCGCAGCGCCCAGTTGACCGCCTTCCTGACGAAGTTGCGCTCGTCGTCGGCGGCCTGCTCGATCAGCGGCAGGAAGGCGAGAAAGCGCTCGTCGGGGGCCGACTTGTCGTGCACCGTCAGCGCGGCGATCAGCGCGAACGCGGCGCGGCGCTCGAATTCGCCGCGGCGCGCCGCCCACACCGGCACCCGCCCCCAAGCCAGCGGGCTGAGCGCGAAGGCGTTGCTGCAGGCCTGGTCGCAGGTATCCCACGCAGCGAGGCTCGCCACCCAGGTGTTCATCTGCGCGACCGTGAAACGCGCCGGCTCGGCCACATAGGCGGCAAGGATCTGCGCATCCGGAACGCCGCTGGCCGCAAGCTGCAGCGCGAGTGCATGGTCGCGCCCGATCTCGCGCCCCAGTTGGCGCAGCGCCGGGATGCCCCAGCCCAGCCGGTGCGCGGTGTTCATGCCGAAGTGCGCCATGCCGGCCAGCACCTCGGGCCGGGCTTGCGCGCGCAGCCGGTCCAGCACGGTATCGAGGGTCCAGGCGGGTTGGGCGGTCGAAGTGCTCATGTGCCGCTATACCCGCGTCACCGATTCGTAGGCCAGCACCGCCGCAGCGAGGTCTTCGAGCGCGGTGCCGACCGACTTGAACACCGTGCGCTCGTCGGCCGTGCGGCGACCCGCCGCCACGCCGCCCACCAGATCGGCCAGCGTGCCCTGCACATCGGCCGGCGCGAAGACGCCGCGCGCCATCGGCCCGAGCAGCTCGCCGCTCTTGCGCAGCGCCTCGTCGGTGTCGACGAACAGGCGCGCGCCGGCGAAACAATCGTCGTCGGCCTCGCGCATGGCCGGCGTGAAGCTGCCGATCAGGTCCAGGTGCGTGCCCGGCCGTAGCCAGCGGCCCGGCACCAGCGGCGCGGTGGCCAGCGTCGCACAGCTCACGATGTCGGCCTCGGCCAGCGCCGCCTCGAGCGCCGGCGCGGCCGCCGCGTCCATGCCTTCGGCGCGCCACTGCGCAGCGAGGGCCTCGGCCTTTGCCGCATCACGCGCCCACACCCGCACCGGCCCGATCGGCCGCACGGCGCGATACGCCGCCGGCAGCCACCGCGCGACCCGCCCGGCACCGACGACGAGCAGACGCGCCGCATCGTCACGCGCCAGGTACGACGCAGCCAGCGCCGAGGCCGCCGCGGTGCGCCGGGCGGTGATCTCGTCGCCATCGATCAGCGCCAGCGGCACGCCGGTGGCCGCGTCGTGCAGCAGGACGCTCGCATGCAGCCCGGGCAGCCCGCGCGCCGCATTGCCCGGCGCGATGTTGACGACCTTGACGCCGTAGTACCGGCCGGGCAGCCAAGCCGGCATGATCAGCGAGGTGACAGTGCCTCCACCGGGCACGGCGAGCTCGTGCACATGCCGCGGCGGCACCTCGGCCCCGGCGTCGAACTGCCTGCGCAGCGCATCGACCAGCGCCGCGAACGGCAGCGCCTGGCGCGTGGCGGCAGCGTCGATGACGATCATCGCGAGACCGACCAGGCCAAGGGATTTGCGCGGATCCGGCTTCGCCGGTCCGCTGCAAAAGCCCCCTCGGGGGGCCGAGCCCGGACACGAACAGTCCAGTGGCCTGTTCGTGCCTGGCGAGGAGCCGGGCCACTGGCACGGCGCGGCCTGCAAGGCGCCGACCGGAAGGGAGCGTGGGGGTTCATATCAATCACGATCCGGCGCCCCCAGCGGAAAGTAGGGGCGGTAGGGCCGCGCCTCGTTCACCGCGCGGGCGACCGAGGGGCGGGCCAGCAGGCGGCGGCGGTAAGCCGTGACCTGCGGATAGGCCTCGCCGAGCGGGTGCGTCCAGTCGGCATAGAACAGGAACGGCGCAGCACCGCAATCGGCCAGGCTGAAACTGTCGCCCACCGCCCACTCGCGTCCGGCCATGCGCTGGTCGAGCCAGGCATAGGCGGTCTCCAGCATGTCGCGCGCCTCCTGCACGCCACGGGCATCACGCACCTCGGCAGGCCGCAGCGCATCGAACACGACCTTCTGCTGCGGCGTGGACACGTAGTTGTCGAAGAAGCGGTCCAGCATCCTCACCTCCAGTGCCGCCTGGCGATCGGCCGGGATCAGCCGCACCGGCCCGGGCCGGTGCAGATCCAGGTACTCGATGATGCAACTGGCTTCGAGGATGGTCTGATCGCCATCCACCAGCACCGGAAACCGCTTCATCGGCCACATCGCTGCCAGCCGCTGCATCGCCGGGCTGTCCGGCCCTTCCAGCACCTGGCGTTCGAAGGCGATCCCGTTCTCGTAGAAGGCGATCAGCGCCTTCTGGCTGTAGGACGAGAACGGGTGGAAGTAGAGCTGCAAGGCCACGGGGGACTCCTTCGTGAGGCAGGCGGCCGGGCTGGCTGCCGCTGCTTGCACGACGAATGGTACGGGCCAGGATCGACAGCGGCTGGCCTGGGCGGCTCACCTGCGCGTGGCCGCGCCCAGGTCGATCACCCGATCCGCGCTCGCAACCGTCTCCGGCCGGTGCGCGACGATGATGCGGGTCAGGTTCAGCGCCCGCACCGCCTCGTTCACGCGGTGCTCGCCCGCCACGTCGAGGTGGCTGGTGGCCTCGTCGAGGAAGAGGATGCGGGGTTGGCGGTACAGCGCGCGGGCCAGCAGCACGCGCTGCTTCTGGCCACCCGAGAGCACGGTGCCCATGTCGCCGACGAGGGTCTCGTAGCGCATCGGCATCGCCGCGATGTCGTCGTGCACCGCCGCCTGGCGGGCGCAGGCCTCGATGCGGTCGGGGTCGGGCTGGGGGTCGAAGAAGCAGATGTTGTCGGCGATCGAGCCGGCGAAGAGCACGTCGTCCTGCATCACGCCGGCCACCGCACCCCTGTAGCGCGCGAGGCCGAGCTGGTCGAGCGGGACGCCGCCCGCCTCGATGTGGCCCGCGGTGGGCTGCAGCAGGCCCAGCATCAGCTTGACCAGCGTGGTCTTGCCGCAGCCCGAGGGGCCGACGATGGCCACCGATTCGCCGGCCTCGATGCGCAGGTCCAGGCCCTCGAACAGCGGCGGCTCGCCTTCGTAGCCGAAGCTCAAGGCCTTGAGCGCGAGGCTGGCGCCCACCTCGGTGGTGGGGGCGGTGCCGCCCGGCTCTTCCGGCGCGGCCAGCACGATGTCGCTCACGCGCTCGGCGTGCAGGCCCAGCAGGCGCAGCTCCAGCGCCTTGTCGACGAGCGCCGCTGCGCGCTGCGCAAACTGGGTCTTGTAGGCGAGAAAGGCGACGAGCATGCCGATGGTCAGGCCCGCGCCTCTCGGCGCGGCGAGCACGAGCAGCGCGCCGAGCCAGATGGTCAGCACGTTCTCGATGGCGAACAGGCCCCCGTTGAGCGCCTGCGCCAGCACGCTCAGGCGCTCTACCTGCAGCGTGGCGTTGCTCTGATCGACGGCCAGGTTGTTCCAGCGGGCAAAGCGCTGGCCTTCGTGGGCCAGCAGCTTGATGGTCTGCATGCCGCGCAGGGTTTCGAGCAGGTGGCCGTGCTGCAGGGCGGCGCGGGTCATCTGCTCTTCGGCGGCGCGGCGCATCGTGCGGTACAGGCCCAGGCGCATGGCGCCGTAGACGAGCGCGGCGCCCACGCCCACCAGTGCGAGCCGGGCGCTGTAGCTGAACATCATGACGAGCGTGAGCAGCGCCATCGCGCCGTCGACCAGCGCTTCGAGCAGGCCGGTGCTCATGGTGCGCTGCATGGCCTGCAGCGAATCGAAGCGCGAGAGCACGTCGCCGGTCTGGCGCCGCTGGAACCAGCCCATCGGCAGGCGCAACAGGTGGTGCAGCAGTCGCCGCTGCAACTGCAGGTTCAGGCTGGCGCCGATGACCGCGAGCAGCCAGCCGCGCAGCGCCGTCACCGCCGCCTGCAGTGCGGCCAGCAGCAGGAAGGCCAGGCCCAGCGTGGCGACGAGCGGACGGTCCTGCGTGGTCAGGGCCTGGTCCACCACCGACTGCAGGTAGATCGGCGACAGCAGCATCAGGCTCTGCAGCAGCAGCGTGAGCATGAGCGCCTGGCCGGCGCGCCGGGCCAGCCCCGGCAGGCGGCCGACGAGCGCCGCGACCGGCAGGCGCTGGCGGTCGCGCCGGGGTTGGAAATCCGGCGCCGGGGCCAGCTCGAGCGCGATGCCGGTGAAGTGCTCGCCCAGTTCATGCAGCGCCATCTCGCGCCGCCCGCAGGCGGGATCGTGCAGCACCACACGGCCACCACGGCTGTGCGTGAGCACCACGAAGTGGTTGAAGCCCCAGTGCAGCACACAAGGCAGCGGCAGCTCGCCGAGCTGCTCAGGCTCCAGCCGCAGGGGCCGCGCGCCCAGGTGCAGCCGGCCGGCCACGTTCATCAGGTCGGCCAGCGTCGCGCCTCTCGACGACAGCGGATGGCGGGCGCGCAGCGTGGCCAGGTCGATGTCGTGGCCGTGGTGGCCGGCGACCATGGCCAGGCAGGCCAGCCCGCACTCGGCGGCCTCGGCCTGCAGCACCAGCGGCGTCGTCTGGCGCCGGAAGGCGTCGCGCAGCCCTTGCACCACCCAGCCGGCGACGCCCGGCCAGGGCATGCTCAGACGCAGCGGCACACCGAACTGCCGGTGCCGCTGCGCGCGCAGCGCCTGCTCGCGAAACAGCGGAGCCGTCATTCGTACACCACGTGGCTGTCGTGCTCGGGTTGCCGGTGCAGGTCACGCTCGGCGTCAAGCAGCGCCAGCGCGGCGCTGCGCACGTCGGCATAGGCCGGGCCTTTGGCCGGCCCCGGGCGGCGGCGGAAGCGCGCATCGCCGCTGAGCAGGAACTCGCAGAAGGTCTGCAGCATCGGCACCGCGGGGCACATCTCTTCGACCCAGAGGAACTGGCCCATCTGGTTGATCTCGAGAAAGACGTGCTCGCCCTCGGGCGTGACGATCACGTCGATGCAGCCGAACACCAGGCCGAGCCGGCGCAAGAGGGCGCGGCAGCGCTGCTGCAGTTCGGCCGGCAACTCGGCCTCGGTGATCGAGAGCTCGCTCAGCTGGGCGACGCGCCAGTCGGTCTTGCCGGTGGGCGTGGCCTGCGAATCCAGCCGCGCGGCGATCAGCTCGTCGCCCATGCAGGTGATGCGAAGCTCATGGGCTTTCGGCACGCAGGCCTGGAAGATGCCGGGCGCCAGGCGCAGCAGTGCATCGTCAGGCAGCATGGCTTCGGTGATGCGGGCGGTGAAGAGCATCGCCAGGCAGTCGCTCGACTCCCAGGTGACGGGCCGGAAGGACTTGAACACCGCGCCGCCACGCTCGTGCTCGCGCAGGAAGCGGCGGATGCGGGCGGGCTCGTTGGAGATCAGCGTGTCGGGCAGCGTGAAGCCCAGCTCGCGCGCGGCGGCGAGCTGCAGCACCTTGTTCTCGGCGCGGCCCGCGCGGTGCACGTCGTTGACGGCGAAGGCGTGTTGCGAGGCCAGGCCCAGCGCGCCGCTGAGCAGCACCTGCGATTCGCGCAGCGCGAACTGGCGGTCGCCCTCCGGCAGGCCGGGGCCAAGCACCGGCGGCGAGAGGCGGCGATTCCAGTAGATGTCGGGCAGCGTGTCGAACAGCACGCCGTGCGCGTCGCGCACCGCGAGCTGCGTCGGCGCGTCGCCATCGGGCGACATCGAGATGCTGCACTGTTCGGGGAAGTCGGCGCAGAACCAGCGGATGGGCCGGTGCCCCCGCTGCTCGAGCGCGAGCGCCACGGCGGCCGCATGCACATCGCGGGCGATGGTGGGGATGAGGATGGTGGCCATGCGTGAAGCACGAGTGTGTCGTGGGTTCGGAAAAAGCCGGCCCCGCGGGGCCGGCTCGAGGTCGCGCGCGAGTGGGCTTACTCGCTGTCGTCCAGGTTGCCCCACAGGCCCGAGCCCGTGCCGCCGTGGTCCTGGTCCTTCGAGCGGCCGCCGGAGATGGCCTCGATCTCTTCCTTGCTCAGCTCGCGGGCGAGCTGGCGAGCCAGGATGCGCGGAGCGGTGTCGAGGGCGGGGGCTTGTTGTTGCGTCGAAATGTTCATGAGATGTCCTCCTTGAGACATGGATGGGTGTGAACGGGTGGATGGCAGTGCCGGAGACTCCGGCCGCCTTTTCGAGACATCGGCCGTGTGGCGACCGACCCCGTCACGATAGAAGCCGGGGGCTGGTCCACGTATCCCGAGGGGAGGGGGACGAGGGCCCCTAACCCGTGGGGCGCGGACTCCCCAATTGCCCCCGTCGACTGAGCCATGGCCCATTCGGGCCATCGCCATCCCCACTGCCCTGGCGGCAGCCTATGGCCCGTGCGGGCGATGCGCCGCACCCGTCCGATCCGGAGACTGCTGGCCATGCGACGCCCTTGTCGCGCAACCCGAGTCCGAAGGAGCCCCGAATGAAGATCCACCTCGCCTGGCCAGTGCTGGCCACCGCGATGACGCTGGCCGCCGCGTTCAGCGTGCAGGCCGCGGCCGACCGCGATTGCGCCGCGGCACCCCTGATCGCCGCCGCCGATGCGCCGGTCGCCGACGACCCCGAGCAGCCGCTCGACCCGCGCGACCCGCTGTTCGTCGAGAAGTCTGCCCAGCGCTATCGCCAGCTGGGCGGCCAACCCGAGCGCCGCGCCACGGCCACGATGGGGGCCCGGCGATGAGCCGGCCGACAGAGCAAGCCGTGGCCGGCCCCCGGCTCGACCTGTACCGCCCGATCCACAAGGCGCTGCGGGTCGCGATGTTCGACACGCTGCGGCGCCTCGGCGCGATGGATGTCGACGACCCCGAGGAGCTGGAGGGTTCACTCGGCCAGGCCGAGCAGCTGCTGGCGTTGCTGGCCGGTCACCTGAAACACGAAAACGACTTCCTGCACACCGCCATCGAGGCCCGACGCCCCTGCAGCGCGCAGCGCAGTGCCGACGAGCACCGCGATCACCTGGAGAGCATCGGCACGCTGACCGATGAGCTGGCCGCGCTGCGCCAGGCGCCTGCGGCCGAGCGCGCCAGGCTGGCCCATCGGCTGTACCAGCACCTCGGCCTCTTCGTCGCCGAGAACCTCGAGCACATGCAGTTCGAGGAGACGCAGAACAACGCCGCGCTGTGGGCGCTGTACAGCGACGCCGAGCTCGCCGCGCTGCACGGCCGGCTGTCGGCCAGCATCGAACCGCGCGAGCTGATGCAGGCGCTCGGCTGGATGGCGCACGCGCTGAACGCGGCTGAGCTCGCCGGGCTGTTCCACGGCATGCGCGCCAAGGCCCCGCCCGAGGCCTTCGATGCCGCGCTGGCCGCGGCACGCGCACGGCTCGACGACACGCGCTGGGCCCGCCTGGCCCGATCGCTCGGCCTGGCGCCCGTGCCCGGGCTCGCCGCCTGAACCTCGGGAGAGCACGATGAGACTCCACCACCACCCCATCTCGACGACCAGCCGGGCGGTCACCTTCTTCGCCGCCGACCACGGCCTCGCGCTGGAACACCGGCAGGTCGACCTGTTCACCGGCGAGCACCTGCAGCCCGCCTACGCCGTGCTCAACCCGAGCCAGTGCGTGCCGGTGCTCGAGGACGGCGCGTTTTGCCTCACCGAATCGTCGGCGATCCTGAAGTACCTGGCCGACGCGCACGGCCTGGACTCGGCCTACCCGCGCGACCCGCGGGCCCGCGCCCGCGTGAACGAACAGATGGACTGGCTCAACACCTTCCTGTCTCGCGAGCTCTGCTACGGCTTCGTCTACCCGCAGGTCTTTCCCCAGCACCGACGCCCGGATGCGGCCGTTCAGGCCGCCACGCTGGCCTGGGCCCGGCCGCAGGCGCGGCGCTGGCTCGGCGTGCTGGACGAGCACCTGATCGGGCCGCACCAGAACCACCTGGGCGGCGCGCTGCCATCGCTGGCCGATTACCTCGGCATCGCGATGCTCACGCTCGGCGAGGCGGTGCACGCCGACTACCGGCGCTGGCGCAACCTCAGCCGCTGGATCGCCGCGATGAAGGCCCGCCCGGCTTTCGCGCCGACCCATGCGGCCTTCTACGCCCAGCTCGTCGCGCCGGGTGCCGGCGCCACCTTCGAAGCGCTGTGAAGGAGACTGCGATGAACCCCCGTATCCACGGCCTGCACCACAACGCCTGGCGCTGCAGCGATTCCGAGCGCACGCGCCGCTTCTACGAAGACTTCCTCGGCCTGCCGCTGGCAGCCGCGATCCGGCTCGACCAGACCAAGACGGGCCGCGCCGAGGCCGCGCTGCACACCTTCTTCCGCCTCGGCGACGGTTCGTTCCTGGCCTTCTTCGAGGTGCCGGGCATGCCCTTCGCATTCAAGCCGCAGCACGACTTCGACCTGCACATCGCGCTGGAGGTCGAGGCCGACGTGTTGTTGCCGATGAGGGACCGCGCACGGCGCGAAGCCATCGAGGTGCGCGGTGTGGCCGACCACGGCTTCATCGACTCGATCTACCTGCGCGACCCGGATGGCTACGTGGTCGAGCTGTGCGCGCGCCGCGCCGATGCCGGCAGCGCCCGCATGGACCCCGCCGATGCGGCGCGCGTGCTGGCTCGCTGGCGGGCCGAGCGGCGCCGCAGCGCGGCCACCGGTCTGGCGTGAGGCCGCCATGGCCACCGTTCGCGCCGCCGTCGCTGCCCTGGCCGCCGTGTCCGTCGCGCTCGCCGCGTCGCTCGGCGCCGGCCGCGCCGCCTCGGCCACCGCGCCACCGGCGGACGGCGTCGATGCGCCCTTGCCCGAGCACCTGGCCGACACCGGCCTGTACGCCCCCGGCTCGTCGACCGACCCGCGCGACGGCGTGCTCGGCTTCACGCCGCAGTACCCGCTGTGGTCCGACGGCGCCACCAAGCGGCGCTGGCTCGCGCTGCCACCGGGCGGCTTCATCGACGGGACGAGCCCCGATGCCTGGGCCTTCCCGCCCGGCACGCGGCTGTGGAAGGAGTTCGCGCTCGGCGGCCGGCGCATCGAAACCCGCTACATCGAACGCACGCCGCGCGGCGCCTGGCGCTTCGCGAGCTACGTCTGGAACGAGGCGGGCGACGACGCCGTGCTGGCACCGGCACGCGGCATCCGCGCGCTTGCCGTGGCCGCGGCGCCGGGCGGCCGTTATGCGGTGCCCGGCCGCACCGACTGCCTGGCCTGCCACGGCGGCAGCCCGGTGCCGGTGCTGGGCGCCAGTGCACTGCAGCTGTCGCCCGCGCGCGACCCGCTGGCCACCGGCGCCAGCCCGCCGCGGCCGGATGCGGTGGACCTGCGCGGGCTCGCCGAGCGGGGCCTGCTGCGTGGCCTGCCGCCCGAGCTGCTGGCCGAGCCGCCGCGCATCCCGGCCCGCTCGCCGCTCGAGCGCGCCGCGCTGGGCACGCTGCATGGCAACTGCGCGCACTGCCACCACCGCGCCGGCACGCAGGTCCCGCTCGCCCTGACGCTGGCCCAGCGCGTGGCCGACCCGGCGGCCGCGCTGCACGAGGTGCTGCAGTCCACGCTCGGCGCGGCCAGCCGCTTCCGCCCGCCGGGCAGCGCAGCCGAGGCGCACATCGTCGTGCCCGGCCAGCCGGAAGACAGCGTGCTCACGCTGCGCATGGCCTCGCGCCAGCCGCAGCGCCAGATGCCGCCGCTGGGCACCGAGCTTCCCGACACCGAGGGCCTGGCCCTCGTCCAGCGCTGGATCGCCAGCGCACTACCCCCGCCCGACCCTCGACAGGAGATCCACCCATGAAACCCACCCACGCCACGCTGCGCCGCCACGCCCTGGCCGCGGCCATCACGCTGTTCGCCGCCTACGGGCTGGCCGACGCCCCGGCCGCGCAGGCGGCCGAACCTGCGAAGCCCGACATCGCCGCGCGCGGCCGCTACCTCGTCAACACCTCCGGCTGCATGGATTGCCACACGCCGCTGAAGATGGGCCCGAACGGCCCCGAGCCGGACCTCGCGCGCCTGCTGTCGGGCCACCCGCAGGGCCTGGCGATGCCGCCCGTGCCGACCTTGCCCGAGGGCCCGTGGCTGGTCGTCACGTCGGCGACCAACACCGCCTGGGCCGGCCCTTGGGGCGTGAGCTTCACCGCCAACCTGACGCCCGACCCCGAGACGGGCCTGGGCAACTGGACCGTCAGCGACTTCAAGCAGACCATCCGCACCGGCCGCCACCTGGGCCGTGGCCGCGCCGTGCTGCCGCCGATGCCGATCCCCGTCTACAACAACTTCAGCGACGAGGACCTCGAGGCCGTGTTCGCCTACCTGCGCACGATCCCGCCGGTGAAGAACCGCGTGCCGGAGCCTTGGGTGCCTGCGGCCGCGCCGACGGCGATGCGCTGAGGCCGGTCACTGGCCGCTACGCGTCCGCCCAGGCACCACCGCCACCGCCGCAGGCGTCGATCGCCTCGAACAGGGCAGCGACCTCGGCCCGCTCGTTTTCGCTCAGCTCGGGGCGCCAGACCTCGAACAGCAGGATCACGCGGGTCTGCCCGCTGCGGTTCCAGGCCTCGTGCTCGATCGAGTCGTCGAACAGCCAGGCGCGGCCCTCGACCCATTCGCGCCGCTCGTTGCCGACGCGGAATTCGCAGCCGGGTGGCACGATCAGTGGCAGGTGGCCGATCAACCTCGTGTTGATCATGCCGTGATGCGGTGGAATGTGCGCGCCCGGACGCAGCAGTGAGAACAGCACCGATGGCGTGCGGCCACGCAGGTGCGACAACGGAATGTGCTCGATGGCGGCCATGGTCTTCGGGCAGCGGGCCGCGTTCTCGGCGACGGGCTGCCCATCCTTCCACAGGTAGAACGCGCTCCAGTCGGGGTTGTCGAGCAGGCTGCCCTGCACCTTCTGCGGCCGGTCGACCCGGCGCCGCACATAGGGCGCAAAAGCGCCGTCCTGGCGCATCACCGCCAGCGCCTCGGCGCGGATATCGCCGGTGGCGGCCTCCAGGGCCGCCAGCCATGGAAACGGCGCGCGGTCGTCGAAGAAGGCAATCTGCGGCAGGCCGGGGAAGAAGTAGTAGCGCGGCTGCTGGAAGCACGGCGACGCCTTGCCGAACAGGATGTCCATCGACTCCGCGACGCGGCGGCTCGATGCCGCCGGGCCGAGGCGCTCGCGGACCTCGCTCTCGATGGCGCCGGCGCGCCGGTCCAGCATGGCCTGGGCACGCGCCAGTTCGCGCTGCAGCGCCGGCGGGCGCTGCTCTGGTGGGGGGGCTTTGCGCAAGGCATGCAGGTAGAACGCGGCCGCTGCCCGGGCATCACCAGCCGCCTCGAGGCTGTCGGCCTTGAGCATCAGCGCGCGCAGGTTGGCGGGCTCGAGCGCGAGCGCACGGTCGACCGCAGCAAGCGTCGCGGCACAGTCGCCACCGGCCTGGCAGGCATAGGCCAGCCCGAGCCAGCCAGGGATGCTGGACGCGTCGGCCGCCACCAGGCGATTGAACAGCGCCTTGGCTTCGTGCCACTGGCCGGCATTCAAGGCGGCCACGCCGGCCTCGGCCAGGCGTTGTGCGTCGGGGTTTGCTGAGACCATGGAGCCGCCTCCGGCATTCGAGACGGCGCCCAGCATAACGGCACGCTACTTGACGAGCAGCACGCGCATGCCGAGCGACTTGCCGGCCTCGCGGTCCAGCACCTGCACGGTCGTCTGACGCGGCTTGAAACCGTCGGGCAGCTCGATGCGGCCGCGCACGATCTCGTGCCCGCGGATCGAGACGGGCACCGGCTTGGCGCTGAAGCTGCTCGAGCCGCCGCGCGCGGGATCGCCGGCGACCACGAGTTGCATGACGCCGGTGAACGGCTTGGCCGCGCTGCGCTCGCGCGTCAGCACGACGTCGTAGTCCAGCGTGGAGCCGCTCGCGCTGAAACGGCCCGCGCGCACCTCGACGCCGTTGTCGCGCGGGTCGGGCGGCAGCGTGGCGACCAGCGAGGCGACGTCGGCCTTCAGGTCGTCGGTGGTGCTGCGGTTGGCCGCCAGCTCGGCGGTGAGCCGGGTCTTGTCGGCCAGGGCCGCGTCGAGCCGCTGCTTGGTGTCGGCCAGTTCGCTGCGCAGGCGCAGGCGCTCGGCGTCGGCCTCGTCGAAGCGGCTGCGCAAGGCCGCCGAATCATCCTGCGACAGGCGCGGCGGCAGCACGCGCTCTTGCAGGTAGAGCACACCGGTCACGCCGGCCAGCGTGCCGATCAGCAGCAGCCAGAACCAGCTGGGCAGGCCGCGGCGGGTGCGCCGGCGGCCGTAGGGATCAAAGACAACAGGCTTGTTTCGGCCGAGCATCGAGGACACATTCGTTTCAGATCGACCGCAGCGTAGGGCCCCCGGGCCCGCGAAATGAAACGCGATGTTGGGACGGCCGTTACAAGCGGGAGGCCTCGGGGAGCTCGATCTTGACCTCGAGCACCTCCAGATTGTCCTGGCGTTCGAGGTTCACCCTGATGTCCTGCGGGTTGATCGACACGTACTTCGAAATCACCTCGACCAGCTCGCGCTGCAGCGCGGGCAGGTAGTCGGCGCCGGTGCGGCCCGAGCGTTCGTGCGCGAGGATGATCTGCAGCCGCTCCTTGGCGACGCTGGCGGTCTTCTTCTTTTCGCCGAGCAGGAAGGACAGGAAGGACATGCCGGCTTACCTCCCGCCGAACAGGCGCTTGAGCAGGCCGGGCTTGACGGCTTCGGTGAAGCGCATCGGCCGGTCTTCGCCGAGGAAGCGGGCGACCAGGTCCTGGTAGGCGACAGCCACGTCGCTGTCCTTCAGGTGGATCGCCGGCAGGCCCTGGTTCGACGCCTGCAGCACCGTCTCGGATTCGGGCACCACGCCGAGCAGCGGGATGCGCAAGATCTCCTGGATGTCGGTCAGCGACAGCATGTGGCCGTCCTGCACCCGCCCGGGGTTGTAGCGGGTGATCAGCAGGTGCTCCTTGATGCCTTCCTTGCCTTCGATGGCACGCTTGGTCTTGCTGCTGAGCATGCCGAGGATGCGGTCGGAATCGCGCACCGACGAGACCTCGGGGTTGGTGACGACCAGCGCCTCGTCGGCGAAGTGCATCGCCAGCAGCGCGCCGGTCTCGATGCCGGCCGGCGAATCGCAGACGATGTAGTCGAAGCCCATCTCGGCCAGGTCGTGCAGCACGCGCTCGACGCCCTCTTTCGTCAGCGCGTCCTTGTCGCGCGTCTGCGAGGCGGGCAGCACGAACAGCTTGTCGCACTGCTTGTCCTTGATCAGCGCCTGGTTCAGGTTGGCCTCGCCGTTGATCACGTTGATCAGGTCGTAGACCACGCGGCGCTCGCAGCCCATGATCAGGTCGAGGTTGCGCAGGCCGACGTCGAAATCGATCACCGCGGTCTTGTGGCCGCGCAGGGCGAGGCCGGACGAAAAACTGGCGCTGGTGGTGGTCTTGCCGACCCCGCCCTTGCCGGAAGTCACTACGACGATTCTTGCCATCGGTAACGAGTCCTTGATATTCGAGAGGGTTCTGTTCAGCTCTTGAGCGGTTCCATGACCAGCTTGTCGTCGACCAGGCGCACCTGGGCCGGCTTGCCCTGCACCTCGGCGGGCAGCGCGGTCTCGGTGGTGCGGTAGACGCCGGCGATCGCGATCAGCTCGGGTTCCAGGCAGGTGCTGAAGATACGGGCTTGCGTGTTGCCGCGGTGGCCGGCGATGGCCTTGCCGCGCAACGGGGCGTAAACATGGATGTGACCGTCGGCAATGACCTCGGCGCCGAAGTTGACCGCCGCGAGCACGACGAGATCGCCACCCTTGGCGTAGACCTGCTGGCCCGAGCGCAGCGGCTTGTCGATCACCAGCGTGTTCGCCGCGACCTGCACCTCCACCGGCACCTCGACCGGCACTTCGCGCACGACCTCCTTGATCACCTCCACCTCGCGCACGGGGCGCGGCTTCGGAGCCGGCGGCTCGGGCGCCTCGGGCAGGCCGGCGGCGAGCGCGGCCTCCATCTGCGCCGGGCTGCCGCCAGCCACGGCCACCGGCTGCA
The DNA here is from genome assembly GCF_035254525.1 of Ideonella sp. Taxonomy (GTDB): domain Bacteria; phylum Pseudomonadota; class Gammaproteobacteria; order Burkholderiales; family Burkholderiaceae_C; genus Ideonella. The sequence goes on from NZ_DATFAN010000125.1 coordinate 17,123, forward strand.
TGCGGCTGTCGCGCAGCAGCGCCATCAGCGCGGCGAAGTCGACCGCCTCGTCGGCCTCGCGCAGCAGCGCCAGGTCGATCACCAGCGGGTCGTGATTGAACAGGTTCGGCGTCTCGCTCAGCCGGCGGCCGAGTTCCCCGGCCAGGGCCGCGAGGTCGGCGCTCTTGAGCTGCAGCGCGAGCAGCGGCAGGTTCGTGTTCTTGAGATCGAAGACGGGGAACGGATCACCCGTCGAAGCCACACCAACCATGAAAACCCAGTGAGCAGGAAAGGCGCGAGTTTACCGGGCGAGGCTCAAGACATGATCACTTGAAGGCTCCGCTCGTAGCCCGCGGTCAGGCGGTCGAAAGCATCGAGCAGCGCGTCGCTGGACGCGGCCAGCAGCGCGCGGCCCTCGGCGCGGCCCGCCGCGTCGGCGCCGCGCAGCAGGCGCAGCCATTCGTCGCGCGCGCTGTCGAGCGCCTCGCGCGTCTCGGCGCTGGCCAGCGGGGCGCGCTCGAGCTCCTGCAGCGCGGCGGCGAACTCGTCGAGCAGCGGCGCCAGCGCCTCGCGCCGGGCCGGCTCGTCCAGCAACTCGGCCAGCAGCGCATCCTTGGCCACGCGCTGCACCCGCATGCGCTGGCGGCCGCACAGGTTGACCAGCCGCAGCGCGCGCCGCGCGCCGCCTTGCTCGAGCGCCGCGGTGAGGGCCTCGGCGCAGTCGAGCAAGGCCATCGCGCAGCGATCGGCCCCGGCGAGCACCTGGGCCGAAGGGCGCTGGGCCAAGGCTCGTGCGAGCTTGTCCCAGGCCGCCGTGGTGGCAGCCAGGGCCTCGCGCGCCTCCTGCATCGTGTCCGGGCCGGCGGCCAGCGGCGGGCACGCGGCCAGGTGGTCGAGGTTGTCCTGCACGCGCTGGGCGGCCTCGTCCTGCAGCGCACGGGCACGGCGCGGGTCGATCCCGGCCAGGCGCTGCGCGGCGAGCTTGACCAGGCGCTGCGACAGCATGCGCAGCTGGCCGGCGCGGTTGATCGCCTCGGCCCACTGGCTGGCCTCGGTGACCGAGCGCGAGACCTCGCCGACGCGCAGGTTGGCGTGCATCGCAGCCCCGCGCAGCAGGCGGAAGGCCTCGTCCTCGCCGATGCCGCGCGCGGTCATCAGCACGCCCTTGGCACGGTCGACCCACTTGCGCTCGTCGAGCTGGCCGCGCGCCCGGGCCAGCTCGGCCTGCGTGGCCTGCTCGCGCTGCCAGCGCGCGGCGTCCCAGGCCAGGGCGGCGCGCAGCGCGACAGGGTCGTCGAGCACGGCGGCCGGCCACCAGCCGGCCAGGCCAGACCGGGCGAGCGCCTCCATCTCGGCCGGGTCGGCCGGCGCCAGACCGAACGCACTGCCCTGGCCGGCCTCGCCGTCCCCGGCCTGGGCGAGCCAGGCTAGGGCGGCCGATGCACCGAGAACGACCTGTCGCGGTGCATGTGCACCGGCTTCGGGCGCGGCGCCAGGGGCGTCGGCCAGCGGCAGACCGGCCGCCTGCAGGGCTGCGGCCAAGCGCGGTGCGTCGGGATCGTCGGCCCACAGCGCGAAGGCCGGTCGAGTGGAGGAGGGGGGCGAGCTCGTCACGCACGAAGCATAGGGGATGAGCGGCCGAAGCGGGCTTCGTGCCACCTCAAGCGAATCCGGCACGAGCCTTGCAAAGGGATAGGCGGCGGTGTAACGACGCACCGCCCTGGTGAGGCCTTGACCCTGCAATCAAGGCCGATTCGTGCGCCCCGGCGCGCCATCCGCCGGCCCGCTCGGCCGCGTGAGGCCGTGCGCTGCCGGCCGGTGCCACGTACACCGCATCACCCCCCTGCCGCCGCCGCTCTGGCCGGCAGTGTCCTCCCGACCCACCACGCCCGAAGCGAGCGCTGCCGCGTTCGCCGGGGGCGTTCAGCCATTCGCGATCGCGCCATGTCCAAGTTTTCGACGTTCCTCCGCTCCGGCCACTGGCCGACGCTTGCCGCGTCGTTCCTGTACTTCGACTTCTGCTTTGCCGTCTGGGTGCTCAACGGCGCGATGGGCCCGTTCATCAGCGAGAGCTACGGGCTGACGCCGGCGCAGAAGGGCTTCATGCTTTCGGTGCCCATCCTGGCCGGCGCGCTGATGCGCTTCCCGCTCGGCGTGCTGTCGCAGTACATCGGGCGCAAGAACGCGGCGATGGTCGAGATGACGCTGATCGTCGCCGCGCTGGCCTTCGGCTTCTTCTTCGTCGACAGCTACGACGGCGTGCTGGCGATGGGCGTGCTGCTGGGCATCGCCGGCGCGAGCTTCGGCGTGGCGCTGTCGCTCGGCTCGGGCTGGTTCCCGCCCAAATACAAGGGCCTGGCGATGGGCATCGCCGGCGCGGGCAACTCGGGCACGGTGCTGGCGGTGCTGTTCGCGCCGCCGCTGGCGCAGGCCTTCGGCTGGCAGACGGTGTACGGCCTGGCCGCGCTGACGATGCTGCTGCCGATGGCGGTGATGTGGTTCGCCGCCAAGGAGCCGCCCGACCGCGAGCACCAGAGCTTTCGCGAGCACATCGCCTGCCTGTTCGAGAAGGACGGCTGGGCCTTCAGCCTGATCTACATCGTCACCTTCGGCGGCTTCATCGGCCTGTCGAGCTTCCTGCCGACCTACTTCCACGACCAGTTCAAGGTCACCAAGATCGAGGCCGGCCAGCTGACGATGCTGGCCACGCTGATGGGCTCGGCGGTGCGCGTGCTGGGCGGCTACATCTCCGACCGCATCGGCGGCATCAACACGCTCAGCGGCGTGTTGATGCTGGTCGCGGCCACGCTGACGATGTGCGGTTTCGCCGGCAGCTCGCTGGCGCTCACCACGCTGCTGTTCATGCTGTGCTTCGCCGCGCTGGGCGCCGGCAATGGTGCGCTGTTCCAGCTCGTGCCGCTGCGCTGGCCGCTGACCACCGCCGTGGCCGGCTCGATGATCGGCGAGGTCGGCGCGCTGGGCGGCGGCTTCCTGCCCAATGCGATGGGCGTGTCGAAGCAGTACGCCGGCACCTACCTGTTCGGCTTCCTCGCGTTCACCGCGCTGGCGCTGCTGATGCTGGTGATGCTGCGGATGGTGCAGATCCGCTGGACGCGGACGTGGGCGGAGAAAGGCGGACGCGCGAAGCCCGCACCCGCCGAAGCAGCTCATCTCGGCAAGAACAACAGCCAGACGACGAGCAACACGTTGAACAGCAGCGACACCGCGAGCGCCGCCTTCCACAGCGCAAGGGGATCGCGGTGAATCAACGGCGTCGCGCCGGGCGCACGCAGGGGCCGCGAGGCGCCGCGCTCGAGCGCGAGCAGCAACTCCTCGGCGGTCTCGAAGCGCTGTGCGGCCTCGCGTGCGACGGCCTTCTGCAGCACGTGGTCGAGCCAGATTGGCACGTCGGGCCGGATGCGCGACGGAGCCACCGGGTCACGCCGGTAGCGCCCGCCCTGGTAGGGCTCGATCTCGCCATAGGGCAGGCGGCCGGTCAGCCACTGGTACAGCGTGACGCCGAGCGCGAACAGGTCGCTGCCCGCGTCGGGCAGCGCACCGTCCCACTGCTCGGGGTTCATGTAGCTCGGCGTGCCGGCATGCAGCTCGCGCTGCGCGGCGCTCTCGCGCCCGCTCAACGCCACGCCGAGGTCGAGGATGCGCCAGACGCCGTCGTCGCCCAGGTGCAGGTTGCCAGGCTTGATGTCGCGGTGCACCACGCCGTGCCGGTGCAGCCGCGCCAGCGCGCGGGTGCAGGCCAGCGCCGCCTCGATGACCTCGGCCGCCGTCGGGCGCTCGCCGCCCGCCATGCGTTGTTCGAGCGTGCGGCCGGGGTGCCAATCGAACACGGTGTACAGAACGCTGGCGTCGGGCCGGCGCTCGTGCACGCGCACGAAGCCCGCGTTGCCGTCGGCGCCGACACGCTGGCCGAGCCAGGCCTCGTGCACCAGCATCGCGCGCTCCTCGGGGTCACTGGCCCGGCTGGGGTGCAGCGTCTTCAGCGCCACCAGCGCGCCGCCGCCCGGCAGCCGCGCCTGGTAGAGCCGGTGCACGCCGGTGTCGGCGACGAGCGCGGTGATGCTCATGCCGTCGAGCGTGTCGCCCACCTTCAGCAGCGGCGGCGCGGGCAGGCGCCGGCCGTCGGCCCGCTCGTCGTCGAGCTGGCGCGCGTCCAGCCCCGTCACCCGCAGCACCAGGGCGGTCGCGTTATCGCGCCCACCGGCATCCAGCGCGGCCTGGGCCAGTGCATCGGCCGCCGCCTGGGCGTTGCCGTCGGCCGCGGCGGCCAGCTGCGTCAACCGCGCGGCCTTGATCGCGCCGTGCACGCCGTCGCTGGTCAGCACGAACACGTCGCCGATGCGCACGTCCCCCTGCGCGTAGTCGACGCGCACCGCATCGTCCAGGCCGACCGCGCGCGTCAGGCGGCTGCGCTGGTCGGGGTGGTCGAAGGCATGGTCGTGGCTGAGCTGCGTCAGCTCGCCGTCGCGCAACAGCCAGGCGCGCGTGTCGCCCACGTGGGCCAGCGTCCAGGTCTGGCCGTGCAGCGCAAGTGCGGTCAGCGTGGTCAGCGCCGCGCCGTCTCCGCCCCGGCCGGCGCGGCGCCGGTTCTGCGCGGCGAGCCAGGCGTTCTGCGCGCCGATCAGCCGGTCGAGCACCACCGTGGTCTCCCAGGTGGCCGGCACGGCGAAGAAATCCGACAGCAGGCCCATCACCGTGGTCTGCGCCGCTTCCAGGCCGTGGCCGCCGGTGGACACGCCATCGGCCACCGCGGCGATCAGCCCGCGCGCGGCCTCGTGCGGCGCGGCGCGCACGGCGCCGGCGAAATCTTCGTTGATCTCGCGCGGCCCGCGCTGGCTGCTGTAGCCGACATCGACTTCGAAACTCATCCGATCCCCTGCTTGGCTGCCGCCGCATTGTGGCCGCGCGCATTGGGCACCCGACTTGCTTTTTGCAATTGAGACGTTCTTGAAAGGAAGCCCCACCATGAAGAAGATGAAGCTCGTGATGGTCGGCAACGGCATGGCCGGCGTGCGCACGCTCGAAGAGCTGCTGAAGATCGCACCGGACCTGTACGACATCACCGTCTTCGGCGCCGAGCCGCACCCGAACTACAACCGCATCCTGCTGTCGCCGGTGCTCGCCGGCGAGCAGACGGTCGACGAGATCATCCTCAACCCGCTGTCCTGGTACGAAGACAACGGCATCACGCTGCACCTGGGCAAGAAGGTCGCAAAGATCGACCGCGTCAAGCGCCTGGTGATCGCCGAAGACGGCACGAGCGCGCCCTACGACCGGCTGCTGATCGCGACCGGCTCGAACCCCTTCATCCTGCCGGTGCCCGGCAAGGAGCTCGGCGGCGTGATCGCCTACCGCGACATCGCCGACACCGAGACGATGATCGAGACGGCCAAGACGCACAAGCACGCGGTGGTCATCGGCGGCGGCCTGCTGGGCCTGGAAGCCGCGAATGGCTTGATGCTGCGCGGCATGCAGGTCAGCGTGGTGCACATCATGCCGTGGCTGATGGAGCGCCAGCTCGACGACGTGGCCGGCAAGCTGCTGCAGAAGTCGCTCGAAGACCGCGGGCTGAAATTCGAGATCGGCGCGCAGACCGATTCGCTGCTGGGCAACGACGCGGGCCGCGTGAAGGCCGTGAAATTCAAGGACGGCCGCGAGATCCCGGCCGACCTGGTTGTGATGGCCGCGGGCATCCGCCCCAACACCGCGCTCGCCGAGAGTGCCTCGCTGCTATGCAACCGCGGCATCGTCGTCACCGACACGATGCAGACGGTGACCGACCCGCGCATCTACGCGGTCGGCGAATGCGCCGCGCACCGCGGCATCGCCTACGGCCTGGTGGCGCCGCTGTTCGAGCAGGGCAAGGTCTGCGCGACGCACCTGGCCGAGTTCGGCATCGGCCGCTACACCGGCAGCCAGACCAGCACGAAGCTCAAGGTCACCGGCATCGATCTTTTCTCCGCCGGCGACTTCATGGGCGGCGACGACTGCGAGGAGATCGTGATGAGCGATCCCTACGGCGGCGTCTACAAGAAGCTCGTCATCAAGGACGACAAGCTGGTGGGCGCCTGCCTGTACGGCGACACCGTCGACGGCTCCTGGTACTTCAAGCTGCTGCGCGAAGGCCGCAGCGTGGGCGATATCCGCGACAAGCTGATGTTCGGCGAGTCCAACATCGGCGACACCGGTCACGAAGGCCACAACAAGGCCGCGGCGATGGCCGACGGCGACGAGGTGTGCGGGTGCAACGGCGTCACCAAGGGCGCGATCTGCAAGGCCATCAAGGAGAAGGGCCTGTTCACCCTCGACGAGGTGCGCAAGCACACCAAGGCCAGCGCGTCGTGCGGCTCGTGCACCGGCCTGGTGGAGCAGATCCTGATGTTCACCGCCGGTGGCGACTACTCCGCCACGCCGAAGAAGAAGGCGATGTGCGGCTGCACCGACTACAGCCACGAGGAGGTGCGCCAGGCGATCCGCAAGCCGCTGCCCGACGGCAGCAAGCTGCTCACGATCGAAGGCGTGTACCGCGCGCTCGAATGGCGCACGCCCAACGGCTGCGCCAGCTGCCGCCCGGCCATCAACTACTACCTGGTCAGCACCTGGCCCAAGGAAGCCAAGGACGATCCGCAGTCGCGCTTCATCAACGAACGCAGCCACGCCAACATCCAGAAGGACGGCACCTACTCGGTCATCCCGCGCATGTGGGGCGGCGAGACCACGGCCGACGAGCTGCGCCGCATCGCCGACGCGGTCGACAAGTACAAGATCCCCACGGTCAAGGTCACCGGCGGCCAGCGCATCGACCTGCTCGGCGTGAAGAAGGAGGACCTGGTCAACGTCTGGAAGGACATCGGCATGCCCTCGGGCCATGCCTACGCCAAGGCGCTGCGCACGGTGAAGACCTGCGTGGGCAGCGAGTGGTGCCGCTTCGGCACGCAGGACAGCACGCAGATGGGCAAGGACCTCGAGCGCGCGCTGTGGCGCATGTACGCCCCGCACAAGGTCAAGCTCGCGGTGAGCGGCTGCCCGCGCAATTGCGCCGAGGCCGGCATCAAGGACGTGGGCGTGATCGGCGTCGACTCGGGCTGGGAGATCTACGTGGCCGGCAACGGCGGCATCAAGACCGAGGTGGCGCAGTTCCTGTGCAAGCTCAAGACCGCCGAGGAAGTGCTCGAGGTCAGCGGCGCCTTCCTGCAGCTGTACCGCGAGGAAGGCTGGTACCTGGAGCGCACGGTGCATTACGTCGGCCGCGTGGGGCTCGACCACGTCAAGAAGCGGGTCCTCGACGACATCGAGGGCCGCAAGGCGCTGTGGCAGCGGCTGCAGTTCGCGCTCGACGGCGAGCCCGACCCGTGGTTCGAGTTCGACAAGGCCGCGGTGGACACGCGTCAGTTCGCGCCCGTGGAGGCCGCATGAAGCGCCGCGCGTGGATGCTGGCAGCCGGCGCAACGCTGACGCTGCCGCTCGCCGGCCGTGCCCAGGTGCACGACATCAACGACGCCATCAACAAGGCCGGCCGCCAGCGCATGCTGTGCCAGCGGATGGCGAAGAGCTACCTCGCCTTGGGCCAGGGCGTGGAAGGCGAGCTGGCCGAGCGCACGCTGGCCGCGTCGATGGCGCTGTTCGACCG
>NZ_DATFAN010000126.1:0-8601 GCF_035254525.1 Ideonella sp.
TTTACTCACCTGTTGCTGGCTCCAATACGCCGAACATCGGTGGCTCTATAACGGCGGTCGGTGACACCGGGCGAGGACCATACTGCCGCGCTTTTGGCTGGCCGACGCGCGGACAGCATCCTTTGAGGGAGAGATTCGATGAACATGTGTCGCCTGACACGCCCGGCGGCCGCCGGCCTGGCCATTTCCATCTCTGTCGGCCTGGCAGCCTGTGGAGGCGGCGGTACCGACGGGGATAGCTCGAACAAGTCCATCGCAGTGACGTATTCGCCCGGTTCTGTGGAGCAAAGCTACACGCAGCACTTTGACCGTACCTACTACGATGCCTCTTCGCCGGAGTTCGTCAAGGTCACGGCGACCTTTGCTTCGGCCCCACCGTCTGATGTGGTCGCTGTGCGAATGCTGATGGGTGAGGCAGTTTTCGGGCCGGACCCGATCATCATTTCCGCGGTCGACGGAAGCTCCACCAAGTTTGAAACCACCTTGTCGCCCGATCAGATGCTCGAGGGAGGTGTACACGAAGGCGACGTGACGCTGCAACTCTGCAGGGATGTGAATTGCTCGAAGGTCGTTTCTACCACCGGCAGCTTGCACTACAAGTTCAACGTCCGCGCTGGGCTCAAGGCGACACTGAAGGTGGATGGCGTCGAGTTCACGAATCCCGGCGGGGCAGTGGCCGGGACTTCTGGAACCCAAATGTTCGCTGACCTACCAAGCGGCTCGACTGCGGAATTTACCTCGACGGTTCCCGTGACTTGGCAGGTGGGTGGGCAAGCGCCTGGCGCGGTCTATCTCTGCGATCGCCACAGCGACGTGACGGTAACCAAGTCGAACGAAACCTCGACCTCGCTGTCCATTGTCGTGAACAACAACATGAACTCGTCTTGCGACCTGCAGGTCACTGCGACGCCGGTTGATTCGTTGCTGCGCGAAGCGTCCTACGCTTTGTACGTTCCAGCGAACTAAAGGCACCTGCCAGACAAAGCGGTCGCTCAACCAGTCGAGCGATCAAGTAGCGCTCGTCGTATCACCAAAGTCCGGGCGGGTGGCCAAATCCAAGGGCCCCGCCAAATCACCTTGGTAGATGAATGGCCGGTCTCGACAACAGCCTCGGGAGACGCTCATGGCCGGGACTTCCACTTCGCAAACGTTGCCGAAACCAGCCGCTTGCCGGCACGCCGCCTGTCTCCGAAACTTGGGAAAAACTTGGGAACTTGGGAAGAAGTTGCCGCGCCTTGCAGCGCCAGAAACGACAACGCCGACAAGCTAAGTGCTTGTCGGCGTTGGGTTTTATTGGTAGGCGCGATTGGATTCGAACCAACGACCCCCACCATGTCAAGGTGGTGCTCTAACCAACTGAGCTACGCGCCTGCGAAGCCTTGCACTATAGCATGCTTTTCAACTCTCGTTGCCAGAGCCTCCTGTGCCTCATTTGCGTCGCACGTGGCGCACGCCCGACACGCGCGCCACCAGGCCCATCACCTGCTTCAGGCGCGAGGCATCGGCCACCTCGACCGTGAAGGTCATCCACGCGGTCTTGCCCTCGGCGTCGCGCACCGACTGCGTGTGCACGCCGGTGACGTTCATCTTCTCTTTCGCGAAGACTTCCGAGATGTCCCGCAGCAGGCCCTGGCGGTCGCTGGCCTCGATCGCGACGTCCACCGGGTAGGCAGCGTCGCGGTCCTTCGGCGGTGCGCCCCACTCGACCGCGATCACGCGCTCGGGCATGCGCTCGGCCATGTGGCGGAAGTTGCTGCAATCGCGCCGGTGGATGGCCACGCCCTTGCCGCGTGTGACGAAGCCGCCGATCGAGTCCGGCGGCGCGGGGCGGCAGCAGCGTGCGAGGTTGGTCAGGAGTGACTCGACGCCCACCACCAGCACCCCGCCCTTGGTGCCCGTGGCGTCGGCACGCGAGCGGCGCAGCGCGGGCATCTCGTCAGCCTCGGGTGCGGCTTCGGGCGGGCGCAGCAGCGTCTCGATGTTGCGCAGCGAGTATTCGTCCTTGCCGACGACCTCGAACAGCGCCTGGGCATCGCGAAAGCCGAGCTTGTCGGCCAGGTCGTCGAGCTTGAGCGCCGTTCGACCTTCGCGTTGCAGCAGCTTCTCGACCAGCTCCCGGCCCTTGGCGATCGTCGCTGTCTGCGCCAGCGCGTTGAACCAGGCCCGCACCTTCGAGCGCGAGCGTGGGCTGTGCAGGTAGCCGAGCTCGGCATTGAGCCAATCGAGCGAGGGGCCGCCCTCCTTCGCCGCAATCACCTCCACCGTCTGGCCATTGGCCAGGCGCGTGTTCAGCGGCACCATCGCACCGTCGACCTTCGCGCCGCGGCAGCGGTGGCCGAGGTCGGTGTGCACCGCGTAGGCGAAGTCGATCGGCGTGGCCCCGGCGCTCAGCTCGATCACCGTGGCCTGCGGCGTGAAGACGTAGATGCGGTCGTCGAAACCCGCGCCTTCGGCCGCCGCGGCGCCGGCGCCCTGGGTCGAGAAATCGCGCTCCCACGCGAGCAGCTGGCGCAGCACCGCCTTGCGCGCCTCGGCGATGCGCTCCTCGAACTCGCCGGCTGCACTGACCCCGGCGTAGCCCTTGACGCCGGCTTCCTTGTAGGCCCAGTGCGCAGCCACGCCGTATTCGGCATGCTCGTGCATGGCCTGGGTGCGGATCTGCACCTCGACCGGCCGGTCGTCGTCGCTCAGCACCACCGTGTGCAGCGAGCGGTAGCCGTTGGGCTTGGGCTTGGCGATGTAGTCGTCGAACTCGCCGGCCACCGGCGTGTAGCGCTCGTGCACGCGGCTGAGCGCCGCATAACAGGCCGGCACGTCGGCCACGATCACGCGCAGCGCGCGCACATCCAGCACATGCGCGAAATCGATGTGCTTGCCCTGCATCTTCTTCCAGATGCTGTAGATGTGCTTGGGCCGGCCGTAGACCAGCGCGGGGATGCCCTGCGCCTTCAGGTGCTCGGCCATCTCCTGGCGCACCACCTCGACACCCGCCTCGCGCTCGATGCGCTTCTCGTGCAGCAGCTTGGCGATGCGGCGGTATTCGTCGGGCTGCAGGAAGCGGAAGGCCAGGTCCTCCAGCTCCCACTTGACCTGCCAGATGCCGAGCCGGTTGGCCAGCGGCGCGAACACCTGCTGCGTCTCGGCCGCCAGCGCATGCGGGCACGGGCGCTTGGCCGCCGCGTAGAAGCGCAGTGTCTGCAGCCGTGATGCCAGTCGCAGCAGCACCACGCGCAGGTCGCGCGAGAAGGCCAGCAGCATCTTGCGCACGCGCTCGGTCTGGCGGGCCTGGAACTCCTGCTCGACCTGGGCCTCGCGCGCCGCACGCTGGATCTGCACGAGCTTGCGCGTCAGCGCCACCAGGCTCGCATAGGACTCGCCGAAGGCCTTGGCCACCACCTCCTCGGGCCGCTGCAGGAAATCGCCCGCATAGACGAGGTAGGCCGCCGCCTGCAGGGCCGGCGCGCCGCCGATCGCGCCGAGCACCGCGGCCACGCCCTCGGCATGCGCGAAGGCGTCTTCGCCGGTGTCGAGCAATCGGCCGCGCAGCAGCGGCTCGGCAAAGGCGCGCGCCCGCTCGAGCGGGCTGGCCACGACGTCCGGCGCCGCAGCCGCCGGCAGCGGCGCGGCGCTCAGGTCATCTGCCAGCGCAACGATAGGCGCCGACGGTTCGTCGAGCGCGACGGGCTGGCTCTTCATGGCGCGAGCAGAAAGCGGCGCACGACCTCGATCTGGTCTGCCTGGACCAGCGTCGGCGCGTGGCCGACGCCGGGGAACTCATGCACGGTGGCCTTGGGCCCGCGCCGCGCCATCTCGGCCGCCGTCTCCCGGCTGAGCAGATCCGATTCGGCGCCACGCAGCACCAGCGTCGGACAGCGCAGGCCCTCATAGGCCTGCCAGGCCATTGCTTCGCCGGCGGCCGTGATCTCGCGCGTCACCAGGCCGAAGGGCAGCGCAATGCCCGGGTCGTAGTGTGGCTTGAAGCCATCGCCATCGGGCCGTAGCTGTGGCGCGCTCAGTGCCAGCCACTGCGCGCGCGTGTGCGGGCCGAAGCTTTCCGAGATGGCCCACAACGCGTCGGCCGCCTCGTCCAGCGTGGCCCAGTGCGCCGGTGCGCCGAGGTACTGGCCGATGCGCTGCAGCGATTCGAATTCGATGCGCGGGCCGACGTCGTTCAGCACGAGCTTGCCGATCGGCGAGCCCTTCAGCGAGGCCAGGCCCAGGCCGATCAGCCCACCCATCGACGTGCCGAACCAGTGCACCTCCTGCGCGTTCAGCCGTGCCAGCAGCGTGACCATGTCGGCCACGTAGTGTGGGATCGCATAGCCCATCGGGTCGGCCAGCCAATCGGAGCGGCCGCGGCCGACGACATCGGGGCAGACCACGCGGTACTCGCCCGCCATCGCCTGGGCCAGCGTGTCGAAGTCGCGCCCCTGTCGCGCGAGCCCGTGGGCGCAGACCAGCACCTTGGGGTTGGCCGGGTCGCCCCACTCCACATAGGCCATGCGGTGCAGGCCGCGGGCATCCAGGCATTGCACGCTGTCGAAGCGGGGGGTCAACGCGTTGTTCATGTTCTTGCAAGCTGAGGTTCTCGATAATCACTGTAGCAACCCCTCGGAGAACCTTCATGCTCAACGGAAAGACCGCGCTCGTCACCGGATCCACCAGCGGCATCGGCCTGGGCATCGCCCAGGCCCTGGCCGCCCAGGGCGCGAACGTGATGCTCAATGGCTTCGGCGACATCGAAGCGGCCAAGGCCGAGGTGGCCCGGCACGCCACCGGCGGCGCCAAGGTCGGCTACCACGGCGCGGACATGAGCAAGCCGGCCGAGATCGAGGCGATGGTCAAGGCCTGCGAGGCCGAGTTCGGCGCGGTCGACGTCCTGGTCAACAACGCCGGCATCCAGCACGTGGCACCGGTCGACGAATTCCCGGTCGAGCGCTGGGACGCGATCATCGCGATCAACCTCAGCTCGGCCTTCCATGCGATCCGCGTCGCCCTGCCCGGCATGAAGGCGCGCGCTTATGGCCGCATCATCAACGTCGCCTCGGTGCACGGGCTGGTCGCCTCGGCGCAGAAGTCGGCCTACGTGGCCGCCAAGCACGGCATCGTCGGCCTGACCAAGGCGGTGGCGCTCGAGACGGCGACGACGCCGGTCACGGTGAACGCCATCTGCCCCGGCTGGGTGCTGACCCCGCTGGTGCAAAAGCAGGTCGATGCCCGCGCCGCCAGCGCCGGCGTCAGCATCGAGGAAGCCAAGCGCCAGTTGCTGGCCGAGAAGCAGCCCTCGCTGCAGTTCACCACGCCCGAGGAACTGGCCGGCCTGGCCGTGTTCCTGTGCTCGCCGGCGGCTGCCAACATCCGCGGCACGGCGATCAACGTCGACGGCGGCTGGGTGGCCCAGTAAGCCGCCGCCCAACCCGATGTGTGCGCTGCCAGAAGGGCCTTCCGAGAGCCCGATGGCAAGCACTTGACAGGCGGGGCAACATTTGTAACAGAGGGTCAGGCGGGCCGGAATCGCCAATTCCGCCTTGCACAATGCCTCTGTTACAAATTAGGAGCTGCCAATGAGCACCAACGCCAACGCCCGCCCGGACCGCATCGTCGTCGTCGACGACGACGCCCGCATCCGCGACCTGCTGCGGCGCTATCTGACGCAGGAGGGCTTCGAGGTCCTGCTGGCCGAGGATGCCAAGGCCCTCAACCGGCTGCAGACGCGCGAGACCATCGACCTGATCGTGCTCGACCTGATGCTGCCCGGCGAAGACGGTCTGTCGATCTGCCGGCGCCTGCGTGCCGCCAACGACTCGACGCCGATCATCATGCTGACCGCCAAGGTGGAGGATGTCGACCGCATCGTCGGCCTCGAGGTCGGCGCCGACGACTACCTGCCCAAGCCCTTCAACCCGCGCGAGCTGCTGGCCCGCATCCACGCCGTGCTGCGCCGCCGCCCGGCCCCCGAGGCCCCAGGCGCCCCGGCCAAGGACCCGCAGATCGTGACCTTCGGCCCCTTCGAGTTCGACCTGTCGCTGCGCCGGCTCACCAAAGATGGCGAGCAGATCACGCTGACCACCGGCGAGTTCTCGATGCTCAAGGCCCTGGTGCGCCACCCGCGCCAGCCCTTGAGCCGCGACAAGCTGGCCCAGCTGGCCCGCGGCCGCGAGTTCGAGCCCTTCGACCGCAGCCTGGACGTGCAGATCTCGCGCCTGCGCAAGATGCTGGAGCCCGATCCGTCCAACCCGCGCTACATCCAGACGGTGTGGGGCGTGGGCTATGTCTTCGTGCCGGGCGACGCTCCGTGATCCGGAGCCTCGCCTAGATGCCGCGCCCACCCTTCGCGCTGAACCTCTTCTGGCGCACGTTCTTCCTGCTCGGCATCCTGCTGGCAGGTGGCGTCTTCGCGTGGGTGCAGACGCTGCGCCAGCTCGAGTTCGAGCCGCGCGCGGTGCTGGCGGCGCAGCAGGTCGCCAGCCTGGTGAACCTGTCGCGCGCGGCGCTGCGCTTCTCGGACGGCATCAACCGCATCGCCGTGGTCAAGACCATGAGCGACCAGGAAGCCGTCAAGATCAACCCGCGCGAGCCGGGTGACCGCTGGGAGCCTTTCGAGACCGACCGCTTCACCCGCGCGGTGGCCAACGAGCTGCGCAACCGCCTGGGTGAAAGCACGGTCGTCGCGCGCACGGTCAACGGCGTGCCGGCGCTGTGGGTCGGCTTCAACATCGAGCGCGACCCGTACTGGATGCAGACCGACTCGACGCGCCTGCAGCCGCTCACGCCCGGCACCTGGTTCGTCTGGGTCACCATCGCGCTGGTGGCCACCGTGCTCGGCTCGGTCGGCATCGCGCGGCTGATCAACCGGCCGCTGCAGGACTTGAGCTTCGCCGCCAGCCGCATCCGCGAAGGCGAATTCGATTCTCGGCTCGACGAATCGACGCTGACCAGCGAGATCCGCGCCGTCAACATCGGCTTCAACCGCATGGCGCGCGAGCTGGCCAAGGTGGAAGAGCAGCGCGCCGTGATGCTCGCCGGCATCTCGCACGACCTGCGCACGCCGCTGGCCCGCCTGCGCCTGGAGGCCGAGATCAGCGTGGCCGACGACGAGGCCCGCCGCAACATGGCGGCCGACATCGACCAGCTCGACGCGATCATCGACAAGTTCATGGATTACGCGCGGCCCGACGAGACCCGCACCGGCCCGGTGGACCTGACCCAGGTCATCGTGCGCGAGGCGGCCGCCTTCCGCGACACCTCGCAGATCCGCATCTCGCTCAAGCTCACGCCCGGGCTGACGGTCAAGGGCGACGACACCGAACTCGGCCGCGTGTTCGCCAACCTGTTCGAGAACGCCCGCCGCTACGGCCGCTCGCTGGACACCGGCGTGGCCAAGGTCAAGGTCACCCACGTGCAGACCAGCGACTCGGTGATCATCACCGTGCGCGACTATGGCCCCGGCGTGGCGCCCGAGAAGCTCGAGCACCTGACCACACCCTTCTTCCGCGGCGACGCCGCGCGCACCGCGGCCACCGGCGCCGGCCTGGGCCTGGCCATCGTCAAGAAATCACTGCAGCGCATGGACGGCCACTTCGAGCTGGCCAATGCGCGCGACGGCGGGCTGATCGCCCACATCCGGCTCAAGCGGGCCTGAAAGCCAACATGCGACACCTCGTCATTTCCCTTGCGCTGCTGGGCACCGGTGCCGCGGCGCTGGCCGAGCAGATCGGCGCGGTCGACACGGTCTTCAAGTTCATCGGCCCCGACCACAAGATCGTCATCGAGGCGTACGACGATCCCGGCGTGAATGGGGTGACCTGCTACGTGTCGCGCGCCAAGACGGGTGGTATCAAGGGTGCGCTCGGCCTGGCCGAGGACAAGTCGGAGGCCTCGATCGCATGCCGCCAGGTCGGGCCGATTGCCATTTCGAAGCCGCTGCCGGAACAGGAAGAGATCTTCAACGAGCGCATCAGCCTGGTCTTCAAGAAGCTGCGCATCGTCCGCATGGTCGACAAGAAGCGCAACACGCTCGTCTACCTGACCTATTCGGACCGGCTGATCGAAGGCTCGCCTCAGAACTCCATCACCGCCGTGGCGGTGGACCGAGGCATGGCCATTCCCGTCAAGTGACGGCTGTCTGGCCGATCACGCTTTCTTGACGAACTCCGACTTCAGCTGCATCGCGCCGATGCCGTCGATCTTGCAGTCGATGTCGTGGTCGCCCTCGATCAGGCGGATGTTCTTGACCTTGGTGCCGACCTTGACGACCGAGGACGAGCCCTTGATCTTCAGATCCTTGATCAAGGTGACCGAATCGCCGTCGGTGAGCACGTTGCCGTAGGCGTCCTTCCAGACGCGCTTTTCTTCAGCGGCCACGGCCGCATCCTTGCTCCATTCGTGGCCGCACTGCGGGCAGATGAGCTGGTTGCCGTCTTCGTAGGTGTAGTCGGCGTGGCATTGGGGGCAAGGCGGCAAACCGCTCATCGGATGTCCTTTTAAGTTTTGAAAAGAGTGTGGGCGGCGCCCTCAGGCGCGTGCCAGCAGGCAAACCGCCCGCGCCTCGATGGCACGGCCCTCGCCCACCGGGCCCATGCGCTCGGCCGTCTTGGCCTT
>NZ_DATFAN010000127.1:0-69377 GCF_035254525.1 Ideonella sp.
GACGCCGCAACTGGACGCACACGAGGACACGACGCTGGTCCTGGTGGACCTGGGACGGGGACGCAACCGCATGGGCGGGAGCGTGCTGGCGCAGGCGCTGGACCAGGTCGGCCACGAGGTGCCGGACCTGCATGAACCGCAGGACCTGGTCAGCCTCGTGAACGCGGTGAACGCGCTGCGTGCGCAGGGCCGCATCCTCGCGTACCACGACCGCAGCGACGGCGGCCTGTTCGCCGCCGCCTGCGAGATGGCATTCGCGGGCCACGTGGGCGTGTCGCTCAATGTCGACATGCTGGTCACGGAAGGCGACGGCATTTCCGACAGCCGGGCCGAATACGGCGACGCCAAGAACTGGGCGGCGCAGGTCGGCCCGCGGCGGGAGGAACTCACGCTCAAGGCGCTGTTCAACGAGGAGCTGGGCGTGCTGCTGCAGGTGCGCACCGGCGAACGCAACGAGGTCATGCAGGTGTTGCGCGAGCACGGCCTGTCCCGTTACAGCCACTTCGTCGGCACGACGCGGCCCGCGGGGTCGGCGATCGACGTCGGCAAGGGCGAGGTGCAGGTCTGGCGCGACACCAAGGCGGTGTTTTCCGCGAGCCTCGCCGACCTGCACCAGGTCTGGGACAGCGTGAGCTGGAAGATCTGCCGGCAGCGCGACAACCCTGCGGGCGCGGACCAGGAGCATGCCGCGGCCGGCGAGCCGTCGGACCCGGGCCTGCAGGCGGCGCCGTCGTTCGACCCGCAGGAGGACGTCGCCGCGCCGTTCCTGAACCTGGCGCGCCCACGCGTGGCGATCCTGCGCGAGCAGGGCGTCAACTCCCACGTGGAGATGGCCTACACCTTTACCGAGGCGGGGTTCGACGCCTACGACGTGCACATGACGGACCTGCAGTCCGGCCGCGCGCGCCTGGAGGACTTCAAGGGCTTCGTCGCCTGCGGCGGCTTCAGTTACGGCGACACGCTGGGCGCGGGCATCGGCTGGGCGCGCAGCATCACCTTCAACGACCGGCTGGCGCAGCAGTTCAAGGCGTTCTTCGATCGCCAGGACACGTTCGCGCTGGGCGTGTGCAATGGCTGCCAGATGCTCGCCGAACTGGCGGACATCATCCCGGGCGCCGGCGCCTGGCCGCGGTTCACGACCAATCGCAGCGAGCGCTATGAGGCGCGGCTGTCGCAGGTCGAAGTGCTGGAGTCGCCCAGCCTGTTCTTCGCCGGCATGGCGGGCAGCCGCCTGCCGATCGCCGTGGCGCACGGCGAGGGTTACGCCAATTTCGCCCAGCGGGGCGACCCGGCCGGTGTCATTGCCGCGATGCGGTTCACCGATCACCAGGGACGCGCGACCGACGCGTACCCGTTCAACCCGAACGGCAGCCCCGGCGGCCTGACCGCGGTGACCACCGCCGATGGCCGCTTCACCGCGCTGATGCCGCACCCGGAACGCGTCTTCCGCAACGTCCAGATGAGCTGGACGAGCGGCGACATCGCCGCCGACAGCCCCTGGATGCGGATGTTCCGCAACGCCCGCCGCTGGCTGGCCTGACGATCGCCCCCGCGGGCGCGGGGGCGATCGTGCTGGCTTTTCCCCGAGGAGGCTCTCCGATGGTGAAGTGCAGCGAAGGAACATGGTGGCGCCAGGCCGGCCTGGCCGTGGCAGCCTGCGCATCGGCGCTGGCCGGTGGGGCGGCCGGCGCCGCCGCTGCGGCCGAACCGGCCGTGCGCCTGACGGTTTCGGGCGCGCAACTGCTCACGCCCGACGGCAAGCCGATCTGGCTGAGGGGCTTCAACTGGGGCCGCTGGGGCTCCGCGTTGCCCGAGGATGGCCGCGGCAATGCCGAGCGCGGGGCCAACGTCGTGCGGATCCCGTTTCGCTGGAACTTCACCGGGCCCAAGGCCGACATCCGCCAGACCGACGCGCCGGGCCACTTCAAGCCCGAGGGCCTGAAACAGCTGGACGAGCAGATCAGGTGGGCCACCGACGCAGGCCTGTGGGTCGTGCTGTTCGCCGGTTCCGACCAGGGCGCCGGCGACAACCGCGAGAGCAACTACTGGAACAACCCGGCGCTCAGGCGCGAGTTCTTCGAGGCCTGGGCCTTCATCGTCCAGCGCTACAAGGACACGCCGCGCATCGCGGCCTACGAGCTGCTGTCGGAGCCGCACCCGAAGAAGCCGGTGACGAGCGCCGAGCTGCGCGGCTTCTACGAGGAGCTGATCGCCAACGTGCGCCGCCACGACACGCGCACGCCGCTGGTCATCGGGCCGAACGACCACTACGACATCAACCAGCTCCAGGGTGTCCACACCAAGGTCGACGACAAGCTGGTCTACGCGGCCAACTTCTACCTGCCCACCGAATACTGCAAGCCCTGGCGGCGCCAGGACGTGATGGGCTCGCCGGTGGCCTATCCGGGTGCATATGTCGACCGCAAGGGCGTGAGCCGCCGGGTCGATCGCGACGCGCTGGCGGCGGCGTTGCAGCCGGCACTGGATTTTCGGGCACGCAACAGGGTGCCGGTCTTCGTCGACCAGGTCGGCTGCGTCAGCTCGGCGCCCAGCGTGCTCGACTACATGCGCGACGTGCTGGGCCTGCTGAAGGCCAACCAGCTGCACTACGCGTTCTGGACCTACCGCGTCAACAACGCCGGCCCGCTGGAGCACGGCCTTTGGTACAACCCCGGCGACGGCTGGAAGCTCAAGACCGAGCTTGACAAGGTGCTGCGCGGCGCGATGGCGCCCTGACGGCCGGCGAAACGGCCCGCCGGGTTCAGGCGGTCTGCTGCGCGTCGGCGCCCACGCCCTCGTCGACGGCGAGCCAGCTGCGCAGCAGCTGCGGCGTCAGTTCCTCGGGCGTGTGGAACGCGTAGCCCTGGCCCCAGTCGATGCCGAGCGAGCGCAGCATGTCGGCCACGCGCTCGTTCTCGACGCACTCGGCGACGACCGGCTTGTTGAGCAGCCGGCCCATCTCGGCCATCGAACGCACCATGCCGCTGTGCACGTCGTCGGTGTCCATGTCGCGGACGAACATGCCATCGATCTTGATCGAGTCGAAGGGCAGGCGGCGCAGGTAGCTGAACGATGCGAAGCCGCTGCCGAAATCGTCGAGCGCGAAGCGGCACCCGAGGTCGCGCAGCTGCTGCATGAAGCTGCCGGCGCTCTGCAGGTTGGTGATCGCCTCGGTCTCGGTGATCTCGAAGCACAGCAGACGGCCGGGCACATTGTGTTGCGCCAGCAGGTCGGCCACGTGCTTGGCCAGCGTCGCATCGCGGATCGAGATCGCCGACAGGTTGATCGCAAACTGGCCGATCCGTTCGTGCAGCTCGGGCACCTGGCCGAGCAGCGCGACGGCCTGGCCGATCATCCAGCAGTCGATGTCGGTGATCAGGTGGAAGCGCTCGGCCGGGGCGATGAACTGCGCGGGCATCAGCAGCTTGTCGCGCACGGGATCCCACAGCCGGGCCAGCGTCTCGACGTGCAGCCGGCGGGGGCCGGCGGCCGCACCGTTGGCCAGCGGCTCGAGCCGCTGGCCGTGCATGCGCAGCCGATCCTGCTTGAGCGCATCGAACAGCACCAGCGCCCAGTTGACCGACTCGCGGTGCGGGTCGGTGGCGCTGCGCTTGGCGTCGTACAGGCAGATCGCGCCGCGGCCTTCGCGCTTGGCGTGGTAGGCCGCTTCGTCGGCCATCAGCATCAGCTGGTCGAACGAGACGATGTCGCGCTGGATGCGCACGACCGCAATCGACGCGGCCAGGCGGAACACCCTCTCCTCCCACTGGAACTCGAACTCGGCGATGTGCTTGTGGATCTGGCGCGCGAGCGCCATGCCGCCTTCCTCGGACTGGTCTTCGCTGACGACGGCGAACTTGTCGCCGCCGACGCGGGCGAAGAAGTCGCTGCGGGTCAGCGCGCCGCCGACCAGCTCGGCGAACTGGCGCAGCAGTTCGTCGCCGGCCACGCAGCCGCAGGTCTCGTTGACGAGGCGGAACTGGTCGATGTCGACCAGCAGGAACACGGCCGACGTGGCCTGGCGCTGCACGCGCGCGAGCAACTCGGAGACGTGGGCGTCGAGCGCGCCGCGGTTGTACTGCCGGGTCACGAAATCGTGCGTGGCCAGGTAGTTCAGCCGGTCCTGCATGTAGCGGCGCTCGTTGATCTCGATGCGCAGCTGGCGGTTGGCCAGCGTCAGCTCGGCGGTGCGCTCGCGCACCCGCTCCTCCAGGCTGCGGTTGAGCTCGCGCAGGTCGCGCAGCAGCACCTGGCGCTCGATCTGGTGGCGCACGCGGGCCAGCACCTCGTCGGCGTTGATCGGCTTGGTGATGTAGTCGGCCCCGCCGACAGCAAAGCCGGTGCTGATGTCGTCGGCGCGGGCGGTGACGAAGATGACCGGGATGTCGGCCAGCGCCATGTCGTCCTTGAGGTGCCGGCAAACCTCGAAGCCGTCCATGCCGGGCATCATCACGTCGAGCAGGATCAGGTCGGGCCGGCGGCGCGCGGCCAGCTCCAGCGCCCGCGGGCCGCTGGTGGCCGCCATCAGCTCGCAGCCCAGGCCCTCGAGCACGGCGCTCAGGACATCGATGTTCTCGGGCGTGTCGTCCACGATCAGGACGGTGAGCTTGATGCCGGTCACGTGGAGCATGGTCGATGCCGCGGAACAGCCAGTTTATGCCAGTGCTTCCGCCGGGGCTCAAGCATTTGCGCAGGCCGAGATCGTGCGTTTGCCGCGGAGTCGCCCCGGATCAGGCGGGCGCGGTCACCTGCGCCAGCGTGGTGCGCACGGCCTCCTCCAAGCCCTGGAAGTCGTAGCGCCGCGCGGCGTCTTCCCAGGCCTGCCGGCGCGCGGCCCCCAGGGCGGCGTCGTCGATCGCCGCAAGCGCCCGCTTGACCCGGCCCAGGTCGCCCTCGGCCGCGGCGGCCCGCAACTCGCGCAGGCGCCTCAGGGTGTCGGCATCGGGCCGCAGCAGCGGAAGCGGTGCGTCGGCCTCGGGTGCCGCTGGCCGGTCCGCCTCGCCGGCGATGAAGCGCGCGTCGGCGTGCTGCGCCAGCATGCGGTAGATGTCGCGGAAGGGGAAGGGCTTGGGCACGAAGTCCTGGAAGCCGATCTCGATGTAGAAGCGGCGCTCGTGCTCGAGGCTGGAGGCGGTCACCGCGACCACTGGCAGCGTCGCGGTCGCCGGGTCGGCACGCAGCGCGCGGATCATGTCGACACCGGTCAGGCGCGGCATGCGGATGTCGCTGAACACGATGTCGAAGGGCTGGCGGCGGCAGGCGTCCAGCCCCGCCTGCCCGTCCTCGGCCTGTTCGACCTGGCAGCCGATGTCCTTCAGCAGCTTGACGAGCAACTCGCGGCTGTCCGGGTCGTCTTCGACCACCAGCGCGCGGCAGCGCCTGCCGGGCTCGAGGCGGGCGATGTCCGGTTCGGCCGCCGGCAGTCCGGCGTCCTGCGCGACGACCGGCAGCGGCAGCATCACCCGGGCACGGGTGCCGGCGCCCGGAGCGCTGATGATCGAAAGCTCGCCGCCCATGGCGCGTGCGATGTCGCGCGACAGCACGAGGCCCAGCCCCGAGCCGCCCTTGTCGCGCCCGGCCTCGCCCTGGCTGAAGGGCTCGAACAGGCGCTCGAGCTCGGCCTGGCCCATGCCTGGGCCGGTGTCCTCGATCTCGATCCACACCGCGGGCCCGTCGCGCCAGGCCCGCAGCCGCACGCAGCCGGCCTCGGTGAACTTCAAGGCGTTGCCCAGCAGGTTGATCACGACCTGGCCGAGCTTGGTGCGGTCGGCGTGCACCACGGCCGGCGCCGGCAGCTCGTCGAGCTCAAGCTGCCAGGCCAGGCCCTTGGCGCTGACGCGGCTGGCGAACAGGTGGCCGATCTCGATCAGCTCGCGGTGCAGGTCGAAGATCTGTGCCACCAGCGTGAGCTTGCCGGACTCGATCTTGGCCAGGTCGAGCACGTCGTTGATCAGGTTCAGCAGCCGGTTGCCGGCCGAGTGGATCACCTCCAGCCGGTGGCGCGTGGCAGCCGGCAGGCTGCGGTCGGCCAGCAGGATCTGCGCGAAACCCAGCACGGCGTTCAGCGGCGTGCGGATCTCGTGGCTCATGTTCGCCAGGAACATCGATTTCGCGCGGTTGGCCGACTCGGCGCGCTGGCGCGCCTCGCGCAGCTCGCCCTCGGCCCGCTCGCGCTCGGCCACCTCGGCGCGCAGCGTCTCGTTCGAATGCGCCAGCTCCGCGGTGCGCGCGGCGACCTGCGATTCGAGTGCCTGTTGCTGGCCGACGACCAGCAGGTCATGCCGGCGGCGCGCGATCATGAAGCCGGTCAGCAGCACGGTGAAGATCAGCCCCGACGAGAGCACGCCGAGCTGCAGCCAGCCGGGCTCGGGCGCCAGCTCGGCCCAGGCCGGCTGCATCAGCAGCGCCCAGCGCCGGTCGGCCACGCGCAGCGCCACCTCGTGGTGGATTCCGCTGTTGAGCACGGGG
The DNA here is from genome assembly GCF_035254525.1 of Ideonella sp. Taxonomy (GTDB): domain Bacteria; phylum Pseudomonadota; class Gammaproteobacteria; order Burkholderiales; family Burkholderiaceae_C; genus Ideonella. The sequence continues at coordinate 6,469 of NZ_DATFAN010000127.1, forward strand.
AGGACGCGCTGGCGCTCGGCCTGGTCGCGCACCGCCAAGGCCTCGCCGACCGGCCATTCGAGCGCGTGGGCGGCCGGTGCGTCGGGGTCGTACAGCAGCAGGTGATGGCCGCCGGTGTCCATCTGCGCAACCGCGGCGCGCAGCAGCTGGCCGAGGTCGATCGTGGCCGCCACCATGCCGTTGACCTGGGCCGGGTCGTGCGGCAGCCGGTCGCTCAGGTTGGTGTTCGACAGCGGCGCATACAGCACCTGCACCAGCTCGTCCGTGGCCGACTGGGCGACCGAGTGCAGCGGCAGCGACGCGGCGATCTGGCCGCTGGCGCGGGCCTTCTCGACCGCCGGGCCGCGCTGTGGATCGGCCAGGTGGTCGATGCCGACCAGCGCGTCGTGACCGGCCTCGGGGGCGGTCCACAGCACGGGGAAGTACTCGGGCCGTGCGCCGGCGATGACGACGGTGTCGCGCGGGCTCAGTTCGCGCAGCGAGATGCCGCCCTGGCGCGTCTCGAAGCGGTCGCGTTCGGCGGCGGCCACGCGCGGCAGGTAGGCGAAATGCTGCTGCCAGGGGCTGCGGTTCAGCATCGGGCCCGAGACGGCGCGAAATTCTGCCGGGTCGAGCTCGTTCTTGTAGAACAGACGTTGCAGGGTTTCGAGATCGCGTTGGGCCATGTCGACGTGGTTCTGCAGCGCCATCGCGAGGCGGCTGCCTTCGGCGCGAAAGCGCTCGATGTGCACGTCGCGCTCCATCACGCCGATCGACAAGGTCGAGAACAGCGTGAGCCCGAGGCCGAGGCAGATGATCGGAAAGGCCTGCACGGCCACGCGGCGGGTGCGCAGCGCCGGATGCCATAGCAGCAGCAGCGCGGGCGCGACGATCAGCATGCCGACCACATCGCCGACCCACCAGGTCAGCCAGCCGTAGAAGAGCTCGCGCGGTGCGAGCACGCCGAAGGCGTACAGCGTGGCGCGCCCCACGGTGGCGGCGATCAGGCCGCAGGCCAGGACGACCAGCGCAAAGCGCACCGTCGGCCGCACCGGACTGGCCTCGATGCGGCCGGGCACGCCGCGCGTCAGCTGGGCGGCCAGGGCGGCCTGCAGGATGGAGCCGCTGGCCAGGAGGACCGAGCCCAGCACGGCGGCGCCGTTCCAGTCCATCTGCGGGCCGAAGAAGTCGAGGTAGTGCGTGAGTACCGCGCCGATCGCAAGGCCGGGCAGCGCGCGCGTGCCCAGCAGCATGAAACCGGCCAGCGCGATGCCCGAGGGGGGCCAGATGGCGGTGATGTGCAGCGGCCCGATGCCCAGCGCCATGCCGAGCAGGGCCGTCAGGTAGTAGGCCAGCGCCAGCGCGAAGTTCAGCACCAGCAAGCGGGTGCCGGGTGACAGCGACGAAATCGGGCGGTCGATCATCCGGTCGGGTGGGGCGCGGGCGGCGCTCACCCGATGATAGGGGCCGCCACCCCACCCGACGGTTCGGGCTTACTCGCCTTTTTCGCCGAGGCGGCTCAGCCGGGTGAGCCAGGCCTTGGCGCTGGCCGCGCCGAGCGTGCCGACGCCGCCGATCAGCGTGTGCTCGATCGGTGCGATGCCGACGAAACCGAGGATGTTGCGCTCCAGCGATTTCACGCTGTGGGCGCGGAAGTACCAGCGGTACACCAGGGCCGGCATGCCCATCGTGACGACGATGCGGGCCGAGCGCCCCACCAGGCCCTTGTGCTGGAATGCGTTGCTGGCTTCACCCTCCGGCGCGGGCCCTTGCCCCTTGAACGCGAAACCGGGCCGCGCGACCTGCTCCAGAAAGCCCTTGAGCAGCGCCGGCATGTCGCCCAGCCAGAGCGGGAACAGCAGCACCAGATGCTGCGCCCAGGCGATGTCGGCCTGGGCCGGCGCGAGGCTGGGCGGCAGTGGGCCGTGCTCCCAGTCCTGCTGGCTGCGCAGCAGCGGGAAGTCGAGCGCCGCGACGTCGAGCGTGCGCAGTTCGTGCCCGGCGGCACGGGCACCCTCGGCATAGGCGGCCGCCAGGGCATGGCAGAGGTGACTTCCACCCGAATCGGGGTGGCCCTGGATGAGCAGGAGGCGGCGGGGCATGGGGGCATCGGCGCGCGCAGGCGACCATCGTGATGGTGCCGTCCACTGTGGATGAACGCGCCGCTGCCGTGCTTGACGGTCGACAAAGCGGGCGCCGCGCGGTGGCCGCGCTGCGCGGTACATTGACAAAGTGTCCAAGCCCGCTTTCCACCGCATCGCGTCGCTCTTGCTGGGGTTTCTTGCAGCCGGCGCGGCCGCGCCGGCCCAGTGCGCGCTGACGGCGGAGCCTGTCGCCGAACAGGCCCCGGCGCAAGCGCATGAAGCCAGCGAAGCCGGCGAAGTCGCCGAGTCGGCGCGCAGCACGGTGCGGTCGATGACGGTCTGGCTGGCGCGTGGCGTCGACAGCTGGTTCGGTGACCGCCCCTTCGAGGACGGTGGCAAGGTCAGCGATGGCCGCCTGAGTGCCGCGCTGCTCTTCAGGCAACACGACAGGCCCGACTTCGACGTGCGCTTCAACGCGCGTTTCCGGCTGCCGAACATCGAGGAGCGGATCTACGGTTTCATCGGCCGCGACGACCAGCGCGACGTGGTCACCGACAAGCCCGGTGCGTTCTCGCGCCAGGACCGCCTGCTGGAGGAGGCCCGCGACCGCGAGTTCTTCGCCGGCATCGGGCGCTCGCTGACCGATTCCGTCGACCTGCGGCTGGGCCTGCGCGGTGGGCTCAAGCCGTTCGCCCAGGCGCGTTACCGCCGGCAGTGGCTGCTCGGCCCGAACGACTTGGCCGATTTCAGGCAGACCGTGTTCTGGAGCCTCGACGACCACTTCGGTTCGACCACGGCGCTCTCTTACGAGCATGCTTTCACGCCGGAGCTGGCCGCCCGCTGGCTGAACTCGGCCACGATCACCCAGGAGTCCAAGTACTTCGAGTGGTCGAGCCTGGTCGGTGCCTACCGTTCCTTCGGCGAGCAGCGGGTGGCGGCGCTCGAGGCCCTGGTCAGCGGCGAGCAGGGCCCAGGCGTGGAGCCCAGCGACTATGGGGTGCAGGTGCGCTGGGAGCAACCGGTGCATGAAGACTGGCTGCTCGGCGGCGTCGTCGTCGGCCACTTCTGGCCGCGCGAGAACGCACTGGTCGAACGCCGCAGCGCCTGGGCGGTGGGCGTCAGCCTGAAGATGCGGTTCTAGGCGGCCGGCCGGTCTCAGCCGGACGCGAGTTGCTGCGCGGCGGCGTCGATCGAGCGGCGCAGGTCCTCGTAGCCGTGGTGGGCGGTGAACTGCGGGAACTGCTTTGCGATCGCCTCGGGCGGGTGGATCAGGAAGCCGGCGTCGGCGGCGCCGAGCATGCCGGTGTCGTTGTACGAGTCGCCGGCCGCGATGACCTGGAAATTCAGGCTCTTCAGCGCATTGACCGCGTGGCGTTTCTGATCGGGCTGGCGCAGCTGGTAGTTGCGCACGAAGCCCTCGTCGTCGATCAGCAGGCGGTGGCAGAACAGCGTGGGCCGGCCGAGCTGCTGCATCAGCGGGTCGGCAAATTCGTAGAAGGTATCCGACAGGATGATGACCTGGAAGCGCTCGCGCAGGCCGGCGAGAAACTCGCGCGCGCCCGGCAGCGGGCTCATGCCGGCGATCACGCCCTGGATGTCGGCCAGCTTCAGGCCATGCTGTGCCAGCAGGTCGATGCGAAAGCGCATCAGCTTGTCGTAATCGGGCTCGTCGCGCGTGGTGCGCGAGAACTCGGCGATGCCGGTGCGTTGGGAAAACTCGATCCAGATCTCGGGAACCAGGACGCCTTCGAGATCGAGGCAGACGACTTGCATGAACGATTCGCTCCGGTGGGTGGCCGGGGCGAATCGTACCTGTTCGGGGTCAGAGGGGCGCCAAGACGACTTCCACGCCAGACAGCACGGCGTTGCCGGACAGCGGGTCACGCAGGTGCTCGTCCAGCACGGCGTTGAGGTTGGCGCCGGGGCGCTCGGCGGCCACGTGGAGTTGCGCGCCGGCCAGATCGTGGCCCCAGCCGTGCGGCAGGCTGACCACGCCGGGCATCATCTCGGCGCTGACCGCCACCGGCGCCGTCACCGCGCGGGCAGCGTCGCCGTTCGCCCTGCGGGCGCTGATGCGCGCCGGGGCGCCGTCGGCCAGGCCCAGGCGCTGCGCATCGGCCGGGTGGACGATCACGGTGCAGCGCTGCGGGCCCTTGGCCAGCGTGGGCAGGTTGTGCATCCAGCTGTTGTTGCTGCGCACCTCGCGCCGGCCGACGATGACCAGCTCGGGCGCAGGTTCCGCCAGCCGCTCGCGTGCCCGGGCCATGTCGGCCAGGCAGGCAGGCGGGGCCAGCTCGATGCGGCCGCTGGGGGTGCGCAGCATCTCGGGGATGCGCGGCTCGAGCGGCCCGAGGTCGATGCCGTTCGGCGCGGCCATCACCTTGTCGAGGTTCAGGCCGTCGGGCTCCAGGCCGAAGCGGTCGCCGTAGGGGCCGCTGCGCAGCGCGAGGTCGAGCAGCCGTTCGGGCCCGCGGCGGCCGCTGGCGCCGAGGGCGGCCAGCACAGCCGGAGCGTGGGCACCGGCCTGCTTGCCCACCTCCTGCGCGAGCAGTTCGTCGTCGAGCGCCAGCACGTCGGCCCGCGCACCTTGGCCGCGCACGACGGCCAGCAGGCGCAGCAGGTTCTCCCACTCGGTCGGCTCGCCCGCGTCGGGCGCGAACACCGGCGGGCTGAAGCGCGCGTGGTTGCGGTGCGAGAGCTGCGGGAAGGTCACGTCGTAGTGCGGGTCCTGCAGCGGCGACACGCCGGGCAGCACCACGTCGGCATGCCGGCTGGTCTCGTTGAGGTAGATGTCCAGGCTGACCATGAACTCGAGCGAATCGAGCGCCTTGGCCAGCCGCGGGCCGCCGGGCGATGAAAGCACCGGGTTGCTGGCCACGGTGATCAGCGCCTTGATCTGGCCCTTGCCGGGGGTCTCGATCTCCTCGGCCAGCAGCGTCATCGGCAGCTCGCCCATCACCTCGGGCGCGCCGCTGACGCGGCTGGCATGCCGGCCGGTGACGATGCCGCGGCCGAGGCCCGGCTTGCCCAGGGTGTTCGCGGCGAAGGCGGCGGCCTTGGGGAACATCGCGCCGCCGGGCGCGTCGAGGTGGCCGGTGAGCACGTTCAGCACATCGACCAGCCAGGACGACAGCGTGCCGAACTCCTGCGTGCAGGTGCCGATGCGGCCGTAGACGCAGGCGCGCTCGGTGGTGGCGAGCCGGCGGGCAAGCCCGCGGATCGTCTCGGCGGCGATGCCACAGCGAGCCGCGACCGCCTCCGGGGTGAAGGCAGCCACCGCCTCGCGCACGGCGTCGATGCCCGCGGTCCATTCGGCCAGCCGACCGGGCCGCGCCAGTCCTTCGGCGAACACCGTGTTCACCATCGCCGCGAGCAGGAACACGTCGGCCCCCGGGCGGATGAAGTGGTGTGCATCGGCGACCGCGGCGGTCTCGCTGCGGCGCGGGTCGACCACGACGATCTGCCCGCCGCGCGCACGCAGTGCCTTGGCCTTGCCGCGATAGTCGGTCACCGTCCACAGGCTGCCGTTGCTGGCCATCGGGTTGGCACCGAGGATCAGCAGGAAGTCGCAGCGCTCGATGTCGGGCACCGCCACCGACAGCCAGTGGCCGAACATCCAGCCCGACGAGAGCTGCTTGGGCATCTGGTCCAGCGTGGAGGCGGAGTAGACGTTCTTCGAGCCGAGCGCACGGGCCAGGCGCGCGAAGTACAGCAGCAGCGCCATCTTGTGCGCGGCGGGGTTGCCCACGCTGAGTGCCACGGCGTCGGCGCCGTATTGCTCGATGACCGGCACCAGGCGGCGCTCGATCTCGCCGAAGGCGTCGTCCCAGCTCGCGGGCTGCAGCTTCCCGTCACGCCGCACCAGCGGCTGGCGCAGCCGATCCGGGTCTTCGTGCAGGTCCTTGAGCGCGTAGCCCTTGGGGCAGATGTAGCCGTGCGAGAACACGTCGTCGGCACGGCCGCGGATCGCGACGACCTGGCCGTCGGCCACCTGCACGTCCAGCCCGCAGCAGGCCTCGCACAGCGGGCAGATGCGGTAGCGGGTTTCGGTGGCCTGGGTGCTGCTCATGGCGGGCTCCTACAAGAAGGGGGGCGGCAAGGGTTGTCGCAGGTCAAGTTCGCGCTGTCCGTCACCTTGGCGACGCGGCCGCGAACTCGGCCAGGACCTTGGCCGTGAAGGCATCGGCCGGGAAGAAGGCCTCGACGGCCAGCTCGGACAGTGTGACCTCCACTGGCGTGCCGAATACGGTGATGGTGCTGATGAAGCTCAGTGTGCCGGCGGGAGATCGCAATTGCAGCGGCACGGCCAGGGCGGGCAGCCCGCCCGGGGGCGCCGGGTCGACGGGCGAGCCGACTGGAGCGGGCAGGGCGCGCAATTCGGCGGCGAGTTCGGCCAGCACCGGGTCGCCGCTGGACTGGATCTGGTGCGCCAGGCGCTCGAACAGGTGCTCGCGCCAGGCGGGCAGGTTGACGATGCGCGGGGCCAGGCCATCGGGGTGCAGCGACAGGCGCAGCACGTTGACCGGCGGCGCCAGTTGCTCGGCCGGCAACCCGGTCAGCATGGCGGTCACCGCCTGGTTGTGGGCGACGAGGTTCCAGTGCCGGTCGACGGCCAGCGCGGGGTAGGGCTCGTGGGCGGTGAGCACGCGCTGGACCGCCTCGTGCGCGGGCTGCAGCGCGGGGTCGGTCCACGGCCGCTCGCGGTACATCGGCGCATAGCCGGCAGCGGTAAGCAGGCGGTTGCGCTCGCGCAGCGGCACCTGCAAGCGCTCGGACAGGCGCAGCAGCATCTCGCGGCTGGGCAGCGCGCGGCCGGTCTCCATGTAACTCAAGTGCCGCGTGGACACCTCGGCTTCGGTGGCGAGGTCGAGCTGGCTCCAGCGGCGGTGCTGTCGCCAGTGGCGAATCAGCTCGCCGACCGGGGCGGCCGCGTCGATGCTGCGGGGCGGGGTGGCAACGGCATCCATGAGCCTACGATAGCGCCGCGGCGAAGCCCTGCCATGACCTCGGAGGTCATGGACCGGCTGCGATCGCGCCAGCACGATGGCGCCATCCCCAACCCGAACAGGAGATCGCCATGACCCACCGCACGATGACCCCCTTCCTGCGCAATGTGCTGCGTATCGATGCCGCGCTGAGCGGCGCGACCGCGCTGGCCCTGATGGCCGACGCCGAACCCCTGGCCGCCTGGACGGGCCTGCCCGCCGCCGCCCTGCAGGGCATCGGGGTGGCCCTCGTCCCCTGGGTCGGCCTGCTCGCCTGGCTGGCCGGCAGAGCCAGCGTGCCCGGTGCGGCGATCGGCACCGTGATCGCGCTGAATTTCGTCTGGGCGCTGGACTGTGCCCTTGCCGCCTTCGGCATCGTCGGCTCGCCGCAAGGCCTGGGCGTGGCCGTGCTGGCCATGCAGGCCGTGGGAACCGTGGTGCTCGCCGAGCTCGAATGGGTGGGGCTGCGGCGGGCCTCGGCGGTGGTCTCGCCAGGTGTTGGCGCTTGGGCACGCTGACGCAGCCCGGCCATTCAGCCATCGCTGCGCCCGGGAGGCTTTCCTGCAAGAATCTGGCACTGCAGTCCACCGACTCCGTGGAGCGCGCCATGACGACATTGCATTCGACCGAGAAGTCGACCTTGGCAACGTTACAGGGCTCCGTCCTGTACATCGAGGACGAACCCATCAACTTTGCCCTGGTGGAAGGCCTGCTGTCTGGGCATCCGGGCTTGCGTCTCGTGCGGGCACCAACCGGAGAAGAAGGCGTCAGCCGTGCCCGCAGCGAGCATCCCGACGCGATCTTGCTCGACATGCACCTGCCGGACATCTCCGGCATCGAGGTTGTCCGCAGGCTCAGTGAAGACATCGCGGCCGGGGCCTTCCGCGTCATCCTCCTGACGGCGGACAAGCTCAACATCGACGTTCTCAAGGCCATGAGCCTCGGTGCCTTCGAGTACCTGGTCAAGCCGGTGAAGCTGCCGGCGCTCGAGGCCGCCTTGGGGCGTGCGCTCGCGGTCAAGGCGCGAAAGAAACCCAAAGGCACGCCAGGCGGGCCAGCCGCTAGCTGATCATGTACGCGGCGGCGCCGGTCGCGATCAGCGTGCCTTCGTCGTTGGTCAGGCGCATCTGCGTGGAGCCCACGCGACCGCCCAGGCGCGTGACCTCGGCCGTCGCGAGAAAGTGCTGGCCGATGCCCTGGCGCAGGAAATCGACCCGCAGGTCGATCGTCCCCATGCGGGCGAATCGGTGCAGCACCTGCTCGGCCGATTCATTGGCGTGCTTTTCGGCGATGGCCACCATCAGTGCGAAGCCGCCCATCGCATCGAGCGTGGCCGAAATCACGCCGCCGTGCAGGCGGCCGTAGAGGTAGTGGCCGACCAACTCCGGCCGCATGTCGAAGCGCAGCGTGGGGCGGGCCGGGTCGAGCGTGACGACCTTCAGGCCCAGCACCTGGTTGAAGCTGATGCGCTGCTCGAACAGGTCGGTCAGGGTGGTGTGGAGCTCATGCTGCTCCGCGGCGCTGCGGCGGTTGGTGGCGGGCATCAATCGAGGAAGAAGTCGGGCAGGAACTGCCTGGTGCCCGGCACCACGCTGTAGGGCTCGAGATCATTGACACCGTGGGCGGCCAGCACCTCGTCGTCGACGTAGAAGTTGCCGCTGGGCGCCGGGGCCGGGTCGGTCAGGATGAGCCAGGCCGCATCCGACAGGATCTCGGGCTTGCGGCACATTTTCGGGTCGACACCCGGGATCATCTGCAGCGCCGCGGTGGCGATGGCCGTGCGCGGCCACAGGCTGTTCACCGCGATGCCGATGCGCTTGAACTCTTCGGCGTGGCCGAGCGTGCACATGCTCATGCCGTACTTGGCCATGGTGTAGGCCACGTGGTTGCCGAACCAGTGCGGCTTCATGTTCAAGGGTGGCGACAGCGTCAGGACTTGCGGCGCGCGCCCGGCCTTGGCGCTGGCGGTCAGCGCCGACAGGCAGGCCTGCGTGCAGCAGTAGGTGCCGCGCACGTTGACGCCGAACATCAGGTCGAAGCGCTTCATCGGCGTCGCGGCGGTCGGTGTCAGGTTGATCGCGCTGGCGTTGTTGACCAGGATGTCGATGCCGCCGAAGTGCTCGACCGTTTTCGCGACGGCCGCGGCCACCTGCTCCTCGTCGCGGATGTCGGTCTGCAAGATCAGCGCCTGGCCGCCGGCGGCGCGCACCGCCTCGGCCGCGCTGTGCAGCGTGCCGGGCAGCTTGGGATTCGGGTCGACGGTCTTGGCGATCAGCGCGATGTTGGCGCCGTCGGCGGCGGCCCGGGTGGCAATCGCCAGGCCGATGCCGCGCGAGGCGCCGGTGATGAACAGGGTCTTGCCCTTGAGGCTGCGTTCGGTGGTCGTCATGCGCGTGCTCCTTGTAGCTGCAGCAACGTTCGAGCCTCGTCGGGCGAGGCGATGGATCGGCCGGCGCGCTGGGCGCAGGCCGCGAGTTGTTCGATCAGCGCGCCGTTGCCGGCGGCGCGCTCGCCCGTCGGCAGGTAGAAGGTGTCTTCCAGACCGGTGCGCAGCATGCCGCCCAGCTCGGCGGTGCGCTGGTGCACGGGCCAGATCTCGGCGCGGCCGATCAAAGTGGTCTGCCAGACGGCGCCCTCGGGCAGCCAGCGAGGCAGCAGCGCGAGCAGGTCGGCGTCGCAGGGCATGCCCGAAGCCACTCCCATCACGAAATTGCACTCGGGTCTTCCCATCCCGGGCTTGAGCATCCCCGCCTTCACGTACATCGCGACCGAGCGCACGATGCCGACGTCGAAGCATTCGAACTCGGGGTGCGTGCCGCACTCGGCCATCACGTCGAGGAACTGCTGCACCTTGGCGACCGGGTTGTCGAACACCATCGGCGGCCAGGCCCATTGGCCGTTGTCCTTGAGCTTCAGGTAGTTCAGGCTGCCGGCGTTGCAGGCGGCGATCTCGGGTTTCACGCGGCGGATGCAGGCGGCGGGGCCCGAAATGTCCTTGCCGATCACGCCAGTCGTCAGGTTGATGATGACGCCGGGGCAGGCCGCGCGGATCGCGCCGACGACGGCCTCGGCCACGTCCGGGTCCCAGCTCGGCAGGTGGCCCATGCCGGGCTCCTGCGCGCGCAGGTGAACGTGCATCACGGCAGCGCCGGCGTTGAAGGCGTCGCGCGCCTCGGCGGCCATCTGGGCCGGCGTCACCGGCACCGGGTGCTGCTTCGGGTCGGTCAGCACGCCGGTCAGCGCGCAGGTGAGGATCGCCTTGTCGGGGTTCATGCGGCTTCGATCTCCAGTTCGACGACCAACGCGCCGGCGGCCACCGCGTCGCGCTCGCGTGCGTGCACCGCGCGCACCGTGCCGGCGGCACCGGCATGCAGCCACATCTCCATCTTCATCGCCTCGACGCACAGCAGCGGCTGGCCCTCGCTGACGCGGTCGCCCGGCTGCACCAGCACCTGGGCAATGATGCCGGCGACCGGCGCGTGGGCGCGGCCGGGGTCGGCACCGTCGAGGGTGTCGGGCCGGGCCGAGGGCTCGCTGAAGATGAAGCCTGCGCCGTGCTCGGCAAGGTGCCAGGCACCGGCGGCATCGCGCCGGGCGACGACGCGTCGGGCGACGCCGTCGATGTCGAGGCGCCAGGCGTGGCCTTGTTCGCCGCGCACGCGCACGGTGTGGGTGGCACCGGCCGCTTCGAGTTGCACCGCATCGCCGTCCAGCCGCGCACGCCAGTGGCGCGTCTGGCCCTGGCAGTGCAGGGCCAGGGTCTGCGTCGCCAGCGCCGCAGGCCGCAGGCCGGCCGCCTCGCCGGCACGCAGGTCACCGCGGGCGGCCAGGGCGGCGGCGGCCAGCCAGGTGGCTTCTTCGGGCACCGGCCGCTGCATCGGCGCATGGCCGTCGCGCGCCCATTCGTCGAGCCGCGTGGTCGTCATCCGCGCCGCAACGAAATCATCGTGCCCCAGCAGTTCTCGCAGGAAGCGTCCGTTGTTCGCCATGCCGAGCAGCGGCGCGTCGTCGATCGCGGCTTGCAGGCGGCGGATCGCGTCGGCCCGGTCGCGGCCGTGCACGATCAGCTTGGCGACCATCGCGTCGTACCAGGGCGACACCGTGCCGCCCTCGGCGATGCCGTCGTCGATGCGCACCGACGAGGCGCCTGCACCAGGCACCCGGCCGGCCTCGACCGCGACGCACGGCCGCCAGTGCAGGACGCGCCCGGCCTGCGGTGCGAACCCATCGTAGGGGTCCTCGGCGTACAGCCGGGCCTCGATGGCGTGGCCCGCGAACCGCACATCGGCCTGCCCGTTCGGCAGCCAGGCCGCGAGCGGCTCGCCGGCCGCGACGCGCAACTGCCACTCGACGAGGTCGAACCCGGTCACGCATTCGGTGACCGGGTGCTCGACCTGCAGCCGGGTGTTCATCTCGAGGAAGTAGTGGTTCAGCTCGGCATCGACGATGAACTCAACCGTGCCGGCGCCCACGTAGCCGACCGCCAGCGCCGCGGCCACCGCGTCGGCGCCCATGCGTTCGCGCATCGCCGGGCTGACGACCGGCGAGGGCGCTTCCTCGATCACCTTCTGGCGCCGGCGCTGGGCGCTGCAGTCGCGCTCGCCCAGGTGCACCGCGTGGCCATGGGCATCGGCGAAGACCTGGATCTCGATGTGGCGGCCGTTCTCGATCAGCCGCTCGAGCATCAGCCTGTCGTCACCGAAGGCGCTCGCGGCTTCGCGCCGCGCCCCGGCGAGCGCGGCGGGCAGCTCATTGGCCGAGCGCACCAGCCGCATGCCGCGCCCACCGCCGCCGGCCACGGCCTTGACCAGCAGCGGGAAGCCCAGGCGCTCGGCCTCGGCCTGCAGCCGCTCGTCGGCCTGCCCGGCGGGGTCGTCGGCGAGGAAGCCGCCCGCGCAGGGCACGCCGGCCGCGAGCATGCGGCGCTTGGCGCCGGCCTTGTCGCCCATCGCCTCGATGGCTGCGGGCGGCGGGCCGATGAAGACCAGGCCTGCGTCGGCGCAGGCGGCGGCAAAGTCGGCGCGTTCGGAGAGAAACCCATAGCCGGGGTGGACGGCGTCGGCGCCCGTGCGGCGCGCGGCATCGAGCAGGGCGGGAATAGCCAGGTAGCTCTCGGCGGCGGGTGGCGCCCCGATGCGCACCGCCTCGTCGGCCAGCGCGGCGTGCGGCGCGCCCGCATCGGCGTCACTGTAAACGGCCACCGTGCGGTAGCCCAGCGCCCGCGCCGTGCGGATCACCCGGCAGGCAATCTCGCCGCGGTTGGCGATGAGGAGCTTGCTGAACTTCACTGGGGGCTCACTGGGGCGCCCAGCCCGGCGAACGTTTGCCCACGAAGGCGGCCGTGCCCTCGCTGCCCTCGGGGCCGGTCACCGCGTCCGCGAACACCGACGCGGCCTCGGCCACCAGGCTGGCGGGTGCCTGCCCCCGGGACCTGGCCAGCAGGGCCTTGGTGGCGGCCACCGCCTGGGGCGCGCAGCGCAGCATCTCCAGCAGCCGGCGTTGCACGACGCTGTCGAGCGCGCCGGCCGCATGCACCTCGTGCACCAGCCGCAGCGCCAGCGCCTCGCGCGCATCGAGCTTGCCGCCGGTCACGGCCAGGTGCTTGGCCTCGGCATAGCCCAGCCGCTCGACGAGGAAGGGCGCGATCTGCGCGGGCACGAGGCCGAGCGAGGTCTCGGGCAGGCGGAATTGCGCGGAGTCGCCGGCGATCACTGCGTCGGCCACGCAGGCCAGGCCGAAGCCGCCGCCCATCACCGTGCCTTCGACGACGGCCAGCGTGGCGATGCCGGTGCCGGCGAAGGCAACGCACAGCTCGCCGAAGCGCGCGTTGACGGCCGCCATCGCCGCCCGTCCGTCGACCGCCAGCCGCGCCGCGGCCATGTCCTTCAGGTCCGCCCCGGCGCAGAAGTGCCCGCCGGCGCCGCGCAGCACGATGATGCGCACGTCGCCGGCCGCTTCGGCCTCCGACAGGGCGGCCAGCAGCGCATCGACCATCGCCAGCGACATCGCGTTGCGCAGCTCGGGGCGGTTCAGGGTCAGGTGGACGACCCGGCCGGGCGCGCCGCCGGGCGCCGGCTCGCTGTGAATCAGCACCGGCATCAATGCGCTCCCTTCGGCAAGGTGCCCTCGAGCTTGCAGATGATGCCGAGCATCACCTCGTCGGCTCCGGCGCCGATCGAGACCAGCCGGTTGTCGCGCCAGGCCTGCGAGATCGGGTTGTCGAGCGTGTAGCCCATGCCGCCCCAGTACTGCAGGCAGCTGTCGGCCACCTCGCGGCTGAGACGCCCGCACTTGAGCTTGGCCATCGAGGCCAGGCGCGTCACGTCCTTGCCGGAGACGTACTGCTCGACGGCCGAGTAGGTCAGCGCGCGCAGCGCCTCGACCTCGGTGCGCAGCTCTGCCAGGCGGAAGTGCACGACCTGGTTGTCGAGAATGCTCTTGCCGAAGGCCTGGCGTTGGCGGGTGTAGTCGATGGTCAGGTCGATCAGCCGGTCCAGGCCGCGCAGGCTGGACGCCGCGCCCCACAGCCGCTCCTCCTGGAACTGCATCATCTGGAACATGAAGCCCATGCCTTCCTGGCCGATCAGGTGGCGCTGGGGCACGCGTACGTTGTCGAAGAACAGCTGCGCGGTGTCGGACGAGTTCATGCCGACCTTGTGGATCTTCTGCTTGGCGATGCCGGGCGCGTCCATCGGCACGACGATCAGGCTCTTGTTCTTGTGCGGGCCGCCCTGGTCGCTCGTATTGGCGAGCAGGCAGCACCAATCGGCTTTCAGGCCATTGGTGATCCACATCTTGCTGCCGTTGATGACGTAGTCGCTGCCCTCCTTGCGGGCGGTGGTCTTCACCGCGGCCACGTCCGAGCCGCCGCCGGCCTCGCTGACGCCCAGGCAGCCCACGTAGTCGCCGGCGATCGTCGGGGCGAGGAATTCGCGGCGAAGTTCGTCGGAGCCGAAGCGGGCCAGCGCCGGGGTGCACATGTCGGTCTGCACACCGATGGCCATCGGCACGCCGCCGCAGTTGCACTCACCCAGCGCCTCGGCCATCACCATCGAGTAGCTGAAGTCCAGGCCCGCGCCGCCGTACTCCTCGGGGTACTTCAGGCCCAGCAGCCCGAGATCGCCCAGCCGCTTGAACAGCGCATGGCTCGGGAACTCCTCGGCCCGCTCCCATTCCGCCACGTGGGGGTTGATCTCCTCGCGCACGAATCGCACGACCGTGTCGGACAGCGCGCGGTGCTCCTGGGTCAGTTTCATGCCGGGTCTCCTAGAGTCGGGCGATGCCGAAGGTGTTGGGGCGAAGGGTCCGCGTCTCGGCTTCGGCCGCGAGACCCAGGCACAGCGCGAGGATGCGTCGGGTGTCGCGCGGGTCGATCACGCCGTCGTCCCACAGCCGCGCGGTGCCGAACAGCACGCTCGATTCGCGGTCGATGCGCTGGCGAAGCTGGTCGCCCATGGTCTTCAATGCCTCGTTGTCGACGGGGTGGCCACCGCGTTCGAGCTTGCCGCGGCCGACGATCTCCATCACCTGCGCCGCCTGGGCGCCGCCCATCACCGCGGTGCGGGCGCTGGGCCAGCTGAAGATGAAGCGCGGGTCGAAGCCGCGGCCGCACATGCCGTAGTTGCCGGCGCCGAACGAGCCGCCGAGCACGACCGTGAACTTGGGCACCCGGGCGTTGGCCACGGCCTGGATCATCTTGCTGCCGTGCTTGATCGCGCCGGCCCGCTCGGCGGCCTTGCCCACCATGTAGCCGGTGGTGTTCTGCAGGAAGACCAGTGGCGTGCCGCTCTGGTCGCACAGCTGGATGAACTGCGCCGCCTTGGTCGAGCCGTTGGGCTGGATCGGCCCGTTGTTGCCGACGAGGCCGATGCGGTGGCCGGCGAGCCGGCCGTGGCCGCAGATGGTGTCGGTCGCGTAGAGCGCCTTGAACTCGAGGAAATCGGAGCCGTCGACCAGCCGGGCGATGACCTCGCGCACGTCGTAGGGCTCGCGATCGTCGGCGGGCACGACGCCCATGAGTTCGTCGGGCGGGTAGAGCGGTTCCGGGGCCGAAGCCGTCGCGGGCACGTCGTCCCACGGCAGCGCCGCGAGCAGCTCGCGGGCCAGTGCGATTGCGTGGGCGTCGTTCTCGGCCAGGTACTCGCCCAGCCCGGTGATCTCGGCGTGCGTCTCGGCGCCGCCGAGTTCTTCGTCCGTCGCGTCTTCGCCGATCGCGGCCTTCACCAGCGGCGGGCCGGCGAGGTAGATGCTGGAGCGCCCGCGCACCAGCACCACGTAGTCGGCCAGGCCGGGCAGGTAGGCGCCGCCGGCAGTCGACGAGCCATGCACCACCGCGACCTGCGGGATGCCGGCGGCCGACAGCCGCGCCTGGTTCGCAAAGCTGCGCCCGCCCTCGACGAACATCTCGCTCTGGTACATCAGGTTCGCGCCGCCCGACTCGACGAGGTAGACCAGCGGCAGCTTGTTCTCGCGGGCGATCTCCTGCGCCCGCAGCGCCTTCTTCAGCCCCATCGGCGGCACCGTGCCACCCTTGATCGCCGAGTCACTGGCCGAGACGAGAACGCGCCGGCCGGCGACGACCCCGACGCCGACGATCGAGCCACCGCCCATCACCACCTTGCGGCCGTCGTCGTCGTGCATGCCGAGACCGGCCAATGGCGACAGCTCGAGAAAAGGTGTGCCGCGGTCGAGCAGCCGGGCGACACGCTCGCGCGGCAGCAACTGGCCGCGTTGCTCGAAGCGCCCGGCCTTCGCCTCCGATTCCGCGGCCACCCGTGCCTGCAGCGCCTGCACCTCGGCCAGGCGCTCGGCCATGCGCGCGGCGTTGGCTCGAAACGCTGGGGATTGCGTAGCGATGACGCTCGTCAGCACGGGCACGGGTTGCTCCAGGTGGTGATAGCCGGCGCAGTTGCGGGCAGCGGTTCTCTACCCGTTGGGGTTGATCGCCGCGGGCTGCATGCGGTGGTCGCGCTGGGGCCGGCGGCTTGGGGCACGTTCTCCGGCCCACCACGCGGGGCACGGTCTGCAGACTGCAGGCGGCTCTCCATCAACACGGTTTTCTCTTGCAGCCATGGGAGGCTACCGCGAATGGGGCCTGCGCCCGTGCCCCAAGCCACCGACCCTCGGCACCCGCGCGGCACGCCACGGCGAGGCACGCCACCCGAGGTGCCTGCAGGGCGGTGGTGGTGCCCCCGGGCGCAGGCCCCATTCGCGGTAGCCTCCCATGCATCCAGGGCACCACCGTGTTGATGCGGCTGTCCGTGCCTCGCTGCGAGGGTGCCCCGCGTGGTGGGCCGGAGAACGGGGGCGCCGCCGCCGCCCTGCTCGCCACAACCCAGGCAGTCCGGCCCGACCCCGACCGACAGCAACGAGCCGATTGCGGCCGAGTCACGCATCCCCACCCTCGGCCGCAGGCTTGAGCACTTCCGGCACCCGCGCCCGGTGAAAGCCGTCGTAAGGCGGCGAGCCCGCATGGTCAATGCTGGGGTAGATCGCACTGCCGAGCGACGCGCCCCCATCGATCTGCAACGTCACGCCGGTGATGAACGAAGCCCCCGGCGAGAGCAGGAAGACGATGGCCGAGGCGACCTCCGATTCGGTGGCCAGGCGCCGCAGCGGCACGTGGTGCTTCAGCTTCGGGATCATGGCCTTCACCGCGCCGCCATAGGTATCCATGCCGCTGGAGGCCACCCAGCCCGGGGCCACCGCGTTGACCCGCACGTGGGCATGGGCCCATTCGTAGGCGGCCGTCTGCGTCAGGTTCGCCATGCCGGCGCGGGCGGCGCCGGAGTGCGCCATGCCGGGCATGCCGTTGCGGAAATCGGCCGTCATGTTGACGATGGCGCCGCCGTGCTGCTGCATGCTCTGCACGAACACCTCGCGCATCATCAGGAAGCCGCCGGTCAGGTTGTTGGCGACCACGGCGTCGAAGCCTCGCTTGCTGATCGCCAGCATGGGCGAAGGGAACTGGCCACCGGCGTTGTTGACCAGCCCCGCGATCGGGCCCTGGGCGGCCACTTCCGCCACCTGCGCCTTGACCGCGTCCTCGTCACGGATATCGAAGGCCCGCCAGTCACAGCGGCCGCCGTCTTCGATGATTTCAGCCGCGACGCGCTCGAGCTTGTCGGCCGAGCGGCCGCTGATGAGGACCTGCGCCCCGAGCGAGGCCAGTTCGTGCGCAACGCAGCGCCCGATGCCCGAGCCCCCGCCGGTGACCCAGATGCGCTGGCCGGCGAACAGGCCGGGGCGGAACACGCTGTCGTAGCGGGCGGCTGGCTTGGCAGTCATGGGTCGGAGGGTAACGTTAACGTCACCTAGATGGCTAATAGGGAATTACGCTAGTGCAGGGCCGCGCAACGGCCGCCTACAGTGGAGCGAACCCCGAATCCGAGGAGAAGACGATGGACATGCAAGCCGCCACCAAGGTGTTGCGCGAGCGCGTGGGCAGTGACAGCGGCCTGGGCACGACGCTGAAGCTCGATTGCGGCAGCGAAGGCAAGGTGCTGATCGACGGCACCGCGAATCCGAACACCGTCAGCAACCACGATGGCGACGCCGCCTGCACGATCGCGCTCAGCCTGGACACACTGGGCCGGTTGATCCTGCGCGAGCTCGAGCCGACCACGGCTTTCATGATGGGCAAGATCAAGGTCAGCGGCGACATGAGCGTGGCGCTGAAGTTGCAAAACCTGCTCTGAAGACGGCGCCCGAATGACCCGGCAGGACGACATCGTCGTGCTGTCGCCCCAGGACGCGGTGGCGGCCCACCGCGACGAGGCGACGAGCGAATTGTTCGGGATCACCGAGCTGTGCCGCGAGTTCGGCATTTCGCTGCGGGCGATCCGCTTCTACGAGGACAAGGGCCTGCTGCAGCCGCGGCGGGTCAACGGCACGCGCGTCTACACCCGGCGCGACCGTGCGCGCCTGGCGCTGATCCTGCGCGCCAAGTCGATCGGCTCGTCGCTCGCCGAAATCAAGCACTACCTGGATCTGTACGGCACCCACGGCGAGGGCCGCGTGCAGCAGATGCGTTATGTCCTGAACCGCACCGACGAGGCGATTGCCGAGCTGGAGCAACGACGTGCCGACATCGACGCCACACTGGCCGAGCTGCGGGTGATCAACGAGACCGTGCGCCGCGGCCTGGCCGAGCGCCGCTGAGGGCCAGCACCACATGGCATTGCCGAACTTCCCGTCGGTCTGGATGACCGAGGAGCACCGCATGCTGCAAGACAGCGTGCACCGATTCATCCACGAGCGCTGGGTGCCGCGCGCGGCGGAGTTCCGCGAGGCCGGCATCATGGGGCCGGACACCTGGCGCGATGCCGGGGCCAACGGGCTGCTGTGCGTCGGCCTGCCGGAGGAATACGGCGGTGGCGGCGGCGATTTCGGCCACGAGGCCGTCATCCTGCTCGAGCAGGCGCGGGCCAACCTCTCGGGCTGGGGCGGCGGGCTGCACTCGGCCATCGTCGGGCCGTACATCCTGCACTACGGCAGCGAGGAACAGAAACGCCGCTGGCTGCCGAAGATGGCCACCGGCGAGCTGATCGGCGCCATCGCGATGACCGAGCCGGGCACAGGCAGCGACCTGCAGTCGGTGCGGACCAGCGCGCGGCGCGATGGCGACCACTACGTGCTCAGCGGCGCCAAGACCTTCATCACCAACGGGCAGAACG
The DNA here is from genome assembly GCF_035254525.1 of Ideonella sp. Classification (GTDB taxonomy): domain Bacteria; phylum Pseudomonadota; class Gammaproteobacteria; order Burkholderiales; family Burkholderiaceae_C; genus Ideonella. Next base: position 25,192 of record NZ_DATFAN010000127.1, read on the forward strand.
CGAACCTGATCATCGTCGTCTGCCGCACCGGCGGCGCGGCCGGCGCGAAGGGCATGTCGCTGCTGGTCGTCGAGACCGACGGCGAGGACGGCAAGCCTGCGGCAGGCTTTCGCCGCGGCCGCAACCTCGAGAAAGTCGGCATGAAGGCACAGGACACTTCGGAGTTGTTCTTCGACGAGGTGCGCGTGCCGGTGGCCAACCTGCTGGGCGGCGAATCCGGCGTGGAGGGCCAGGGCTTCGTGCAGCTGATGGAGCAGCTGCCGCAGGAGCGGCTGATCATCTGCCTGAGCGCGATCGGCGCTATGGAGCGGGCGCTCGACGAGACGCTGGCCTATGTGAAGCAACGCCAGGCCTTCGGAAAGACAGTGTGGGAGTTCCAGAACACCCGCTTCAAGCTGGCCGAGGTGCAGGCCACGGTGCTCGCCGCGCGGGCCTTCGTCGACGCCTGCATGGCAGCCCACCTGAAGGGCGAGCTCGATGCGGCGCGCGCCGCGCTGGCCAAGGCCTGGGTCACTGAAGCGCAGTGCAAGGTGATGGACGAGTGCCTGCAGCTGTTCGGCGGCTACGGCTACATGATGGAGTACCCGATCGCCGAGCTGTATGCCGATGCGCGGGTGCAGCGCATCTACGGCGGCACCAACGAAATCATGAAGGAGCTGGCTTCACGTTCGATGTGACGTCGGCCCGCAACAAGGACCCACGATGACCGACGCCTTCGTCTACGACCACGTCCGCACCCCGCGGGGCAAGGGCAAGAAGGACGGTGGCCTGCACCAGGCGAGCCCCGTGTGGCTGCTGCGCGGGCTGCTGAAGGCGCTGGCGCAACGCAACCAGCTCGACACCTCGCTCGTCGACGACGTGGTGCTCGGCTGCGTGACACCCATCGGCGAGCAGGGCGCCGACATCGCCCGCACCGCCGTGCTCGATGCCGACTGGGCGCAGACGGTGGCCGGCGTCACGCTCAGCCGCTTCTGCGCCTCGGGCCTGGAGGCGGTGAACCTCGCGGCTGCCAAGGTGATGAGCGGGCTGGAGGACCTGGTCGTGGCCGGTGGCGTCGAGAGCATGAGCCGCTGGACCATGGGCAGCGATGGCGGCGCCTGGGTGATGGACCCGCGCGTCAACCAGCACCTGGGCTTCGTGCCGCAGGGCATCGGCGCCGACCTGATCGCCACGCTGGAGGGCTGGGGCCGCGCGGATGTCGATGCCTTCGCCGCGCGCTCGCACCGCCATGCCGCGGCGGCGCGAGCCGAGGGCCGCTTCGCCCGCTCGATCGTGCCGGTGCACGACATCGCCGGCCTGCTGATGCTGGCCGAGGACGAAACGATCCGCCCGTCGACCACGACCGACACGCTCGCCAAGCTGGAGCCCAGCTTCGCGATGATGGGCCAGATGGGTTTCGACGCCACGGCGCTGCGCAAGTACACCACCGTCGAGCGCATCGACCACGTGCACCACGCCGGCAATTCCTCCGGCATCGTCGATGGGGCGGCGCTGATGCTGGTCGGCTCGGCCGAGGCCGGCCGGCGCGCCGGGCTGAAGCCGCGCGGCCGCATCCGCAGCATGGCGGTGATCGGCTCCGAGCCGACGATCATGCTGACCGGCCCCGCGCCATCGTGCCGCAAGGCGCTGGGCAAGGCCGGCATGGCCGCCTCGGACATCGACCTGTGGGAGGTCAACGAGGCCTTCGCCGCGGTGCCGCTGAAGTGCGCGCGCGAACTCGGCATCGACATCGAGCGCGTCAACGTCAACGGCGGCGCGATCGCGATGGGCCACCCGCTGGGGGCCACCGGCTGCATCATCCTCGGCACCGTGCTCGACGAGCTCGAGCGCCGCGACCTTTCCACCGGCTGTGCCACGCTGTGCGTCGGCGGCGGCATGGGCATTGCCACCATCATCGAGCGGGTCTGAACATGCCGGCAATCCAATGTGAACTGGGCGCGGACGGCGTGCTGCTGGCGACGATGGACCTGGCCGGCAAACCGATGAACATCATCGACGCCGAGATGGCCGAGGCGCTGGCGGCGCTCGTCGAGCGGCTGGAGACCGATGCCGCGGTCAAGGGGCTGATCCTCACCTCCGGCAAGGCCGACTTCTTCGCCGGCGCCGATGTGGATCACCTGTGGGGCATCACCACGGCCCAGCAGGCCTTCGACGAGTCGATGCGCTTCAAGGGCTTCCTGCGGCGCATCGAACGCTGCGGCAAGCCGGTGGTCGCGGCGATCCACGGCCGCTGCCTGGGTGGCGGGCTCGAGATCGCGCTGGCCTGCCACCACCGCATCGTGCTCGATGATGGCGCGGCCCGCCTCGGCCTGCCCGAAGTGAAGCTCGGCCTGTTGCCCGGCGGTGGCGGCACGCAGCGGCTGCCGCGGCTCGTCGGCATGCAGCAGGCGCTGCAGTGGATGGCCGAGGGCACCGAGGTCAAGGCCGCGCAGGCGCTCGCCAGCGGCCTGGTGCATGCACTGGCCACCAGCCGCGACGAGATGCTGGCCCAGGCGCGTGCCTGGATCGCGGCCAACCCGAAGCCGGTGCAGCCCTGGGACGCGCCGAAGTTCCGCTACCCGGGCGGCGATTCGCGCAGCCCGGCGGCGGTACAGATGCTGGCGATCGCCCCGTCGATCGCCAGTGCCAAGAGCTTCGGCAACTACCCCGCGCTGACGCACATCATGAGCAGCGTGTTCGAGGGCGGCCTGGTCGATTTCGACGCGGCGCTGGCGATCGAGAGCCGCTACTTCGCCGCCTGCGTCGTGAGCCCCGAGAGCCGCAACCTGATCGGCACGCTGTGGTACCAGCTCGGCGCAATCAAGAAGGGCGCGTCTCGGCCGGCCGCGCCGCCACCATCGACCGTGCGCAGGCTCGGCATCCTCGGCGCCGGCATGATGGGCGCGGGCATTGCCTACGTCAGCGCCAGGGCGGGCATCGAGGTGGTGCTGCTCGACACGAGCCAGTCGAACGCCGAGAAGGGCATGGCCTACAGCCAGGGCCTGCTCGACAAGGCGGTGAAGCGGGGGCGCCGCACGCCCGCGCAGCGTGATGCGCTGCTGGCGCGCATCACGCCGACCACCGACTACGCCGCGCTCCAGGGCTGCGAGCTGGTGATCGAGGCGGTGTTCGAGGACCGGGCGGTCAAGGCCGAGGTCACCCGCCTGGCCGAGGCGCAGTTGGCGCCCGGCGCGGTGTTCGCCTCGAACACTTCCACGCTGCCGATCACCGGCCTGGCCGAGGCGAGCGTGCGGCCGGCGAGCTTCATCGGGCTGCACTTCTTCTCACCGGTCGACAAGATGCCGTTGGTCGAGATCATCGTCGGTGCGCGGACCAGCGACGAGACCCTGGCCAAGGGCTTCGATTTCGTGCGCCAGATCGGCCAGACGCCGATCGTCGTGAACGACAGCCGCGGCTTCTACACCAGCCGTGTCTTCGCGACCTACGTGATGGAGGGCCTGGCGATGCTGAAGGAGGGGGTGCACCCGCGCAGCATCGAGGTGGCCGGGCTGCAGGCCGGCATGCCGATGCCGCCGCTGGCGCTGCAGGACGAGGTGAGCCTGTCGCTGGGCGTGCACGTGGCCGACCAGACGCGCAAGGATCTGGCCGCCGAAGGCAAGCCTTACGTGGCCCACCCCGGTGAAGGCGTGCTTCGGCAGCTGTGCGAGATCGGCCGCGTCGGCAAGAAGGCCGGGAAGGGCTTCTACGACTGGCCGGCCGAAGGGGAGCCAGGCGAGAAGCGGCTGTGGCCGGGCCTGGGCGGGCTGTTCCCGGTCAAGCCGGAGCAGCCCGACCAGCGCGAGCTGATCGACCGCCTGCTGTACGCCCAGGCCAACGAGGCCGCGCGCTGCCTGCAAGAGGGCGTGCTGCGATCGGTGGCCGACGGCGATGTCGGCTCGATCCTCGGCTGGGGTTTCGCGCCCTTCCTGGGCGGCGCACTGCAGTTCGTCAACCACGTCGGGCCGGCGCGCTTCGTCGAGCGTTGCCGCGAGCTGGCTGCGCGCTACGGCGCGCGCTTCGAGCCGGCAGCCAATGTGGTGGCCCTGGCGGAGCAGGGTGGCCGCTTCGAGCAGGGCGGGCCGACGCCCGTGTGATCAGGTGCCGCCAGTGGCGCGCGCCGCGCCCAGCATCTCGTGCACGTCGTGCGTCATCACGGCAAGGAAGCCGAGCAAGGCGAGGTAGTAGAAGCCGTACTCCCACTTGGTTCGTGTCGGCACGGCGTAATAGGTCGCCGCTTCCGGGCTGTCCGACCGGTACCGGATCGCCTTCATCACCTGCGGTGCCGCCAGCACGGCGATGAGGATCAGCATCGGGCTGGGGTTGTAGTAGAACAGCGCGCCCAGCACCGGCACGCCGAGCAGCCAGATGCGCGGCGACAGCACCGCCGTGATGCGGCCGCCGTCGAAGGGCGACAGCGGGATCAGGTTGAACAGGTTCAGGAAGAAGCCCGAGTACGCGACCGCGAGCAGCCAGGTGATGCCTTCGTTGCGGGCGACGAAGTAGCAAACGAGCGCGCCGACGGTGCCCACCAGCGGGCCGCCGAGGCCGACGTAGGCCTCGGTCTCGGCGTCGTGCGGCAGATCCTTCAGCTCGACCCAGGCGCCGATGAAGGGGATGAAGGTCGGTGCCCCCACGGCCAGCCCGCGCTGGCGGGCCGCAAGGTAATGCCCCATCTCGTGCACGAACAGAAGCGCAACGAAGCCGACCGCATAACGCCAGCCGAAGACGAAGGCGTACAGCACGACCGACACCAGCATCGTGCCGCCGGTCTTCAGCAGCGGCCCCAGCTTGGCGCCGGACAGCAGCAACAGCAGCAGCTTGCCCATCGCCGCGCGCGCTCAGGCCGTGGTCTTGCTCTTGCGGCCGAGCAGCTTGGCCGCGGCCGCGCCCACCCCGACCACGCCGAGGATGATCAGCTTGGCGAACTTGGCGAAGAACACGCCGGCCATGGCCAGCAGGCCGAGCTTCTTCGCGCCAACGCCGAGCACCAGCGCCGCGAGGCCGTATTCGGCCACGTGGTCGGTCTTCTCGTCGAAGTCGCCATAGCGCTTGCCGTCGTTGAAGGCCAGCGCGGCCAGCATCGCCTGGCCCTCGGGCTTGTGCTGGGGCAATTCTTTCAGGCCGGTGACGAGGTTCATGCTGAAGTAGCCTTCGCGGCCGAGCAGGTAGGTGTTGTAGTTGACACCCTGGCCGTCCTCGGCGCTCGCGACTCTTTCGCCCTTCTCGCGCGAGGACATGGCCCACACGAGCCGGTGGGTGGCGGCGTCGTAGGCGGGCTTCTCGGCCCAGCCGATGATCTCGATCGCCGGCACGCCCAGCTTCACCCGCTCCTCGTTCGAGGCCTCGGTGCCTTCCTTGTAGCTCTTCAGCAGGTCGTCGGCATTCCATTCCTTGGCGTCGTCGTCCTTGATGTGGCCCGAGTCCTCGTAGCGCACGGTCATGAACCAGCCCTGGTCATCGCCCTTCGGAAAGACCAGGCCCTGCAGGCGCGGGTCTTCGCCGGGGTTGCCCATGGCCTGCAGCAGCCGGGTCGCCTGCGGCTGCGGCACGAAGACGCGGCCCTCGGGCAACTTCAGCACTGCCTGGTCGAGCAGCTTGATCTCGGCAGGGCCGGTCTGCGCGGCCTTGGCGGCGTCGTCCCAGGCCTGCCTGGGATCGGGCGCGCCCTCGGCATGGGCGGCCGCCGCGGCGAGTGTGGCCGCGGCAAGAACGAAACGCCGCAGCGAGGCGGCAGCTTGGTGCAGCATGGTGGTTCCTCCCTCGAAACCCGTCTTGTCAATGCGGCGCGATTGTCCCATGCGCTATCGTCGCGCCCGTGCTGCCCGCCTCGCTCTCGTCACCTCCCACACCACCGCACACACGCCATGCCCGGCTCGATGCGCTGCGCGGCGCCGCCATCGTCTGGATGGCGGCCTTCCACTTCTGCTTCGACCTCAACTACTTCGGCTACCTGCAGCCGCATCAGCGCTTCCAGCTCGACCCGTTCTGGACGGTGCAGCGCACCTGCATCGTGACGCTGTTCCTGCTGTGCGCCGGCATGGGCCAGGCGGCGGCACTGCAGGCAGGGCAGGGCTGGCGGCGCTTCTGGCGCCGCTGGGCCCAGGTGGCAGGCTGCGCCGTGCTGGTGTCCATCGGCTCGGCCACGATGTTCCCGCGCACCTGGATCAGCTTCGGCGTGTTGCATGGCATCGCGGCGATGCTGCTGATCGTGAGGCTGGTTGCGCCACCGCTGCTGGCGCGCGGCGGTACCGGCCGGGCTGCGCTGCTGGGGCTGGCGCTCGTGTCGCTGGTGCTGCCCCGCCTGGTGCAGCACCCGGTGTTCGACTCGCGCTGGCTGAACTGGACCGGGCTGGTCACCCGATTGCCGCGCGCCGAAGACTACGTGCCGGTGCTGCCGTGGCTCGGTGTCGTGCTCGCGGGCGTGCTGCTCGGCACCTGGCTGTTCGAGCGGCGCCCGGGGGTGCTGCGCGGCGAGCTGCCGCGGGCTTTGCGGCCGCTCGCGCTGCTGGGCACCTGGTCGCTGACCTTCTACATGGTCCACCAGCCCGTGCTGATCGGCGCGATCCGCACCTGGCGCTGGTGGACGACCGGCACGTTCTGATCAGCGGCGGGTCAGTTTCAGGTCGCCGCCGGGCCCGTCGTGGCAGTCGTAGCAGCCCACCTTCTGGGCGGCGGCGTACTGCACGCGCCGGTCCTCCACCTTGAAGTCGCGCGCCGCACGCGTGGCCGCCAGCGGGCCGCCGCGGAAGTCGGCCCCGTGGCAATAGGCGCAGGGCTGGTGGTCCCGCTCGGCGACGTTGCCGTGCTTGTTGACCCACTGCTGGCCGATGGTGTGCAGGCCGTGCGGGCCGCCGGTGGCGCTGACACCGATCGCGGTGTGGCAGGCCGAACATTCGGCGATCGTGCCGACGTGGCCCTGCGTTTCGATCGACTGCACGTTGTCGCCGTCATGCGAGCTGGTGTACTCGGCATGGGTCGAGCCGTGGCAGGCCTCGCACTGCAGGCCGCCGTGGCCCTTGCTGAAGCGGTAGAGGTTGAAGCCGGGTGCCGGTACGTCGGCGTTGGTCGCGAAGCGCGTGTCGGCCGGCGTCTTGACCTTGCCCTTGGCGTTTACGGCCATCAGGTCGCGCTTGCCGTCGTGATGGCAGGCCTGGCAGGTCGGCTGCTGCAGCCAACCGGTGCGCTTGGCGCTGCCGACCTTGCTCATGCCGGCATGGCAGCTCTGGCACTGGATCGCCGGCGTGCCGTCGGGCAGCGTCGCGTTGCCCATCACGCCGCGCAGACACTTAGTTTCGGCGCCGGGGTGGCACATGTAGCAGGCGCCGCGGTCGCGCTCGTCGTCCAGCGGCAGGCCGGTCTTCGGGTTGATCACCTTGGCGTGCAGGCCGTGCTCGGCGGTCGTCAACGGCGAGATGCCGGCCAGGCCGGTGCCGGGCAGGGCGTTGGACGAATGGCAGGCGGCGCAGAGGATGGGCTTGCCGCCATCCGACGTGGCGAGCAGGCCGGCCCTGTCGTAGCCGAGCTGCTTCAGCGCCCTCTTGTACTTGGCCAGACCGATCTGCTTGTCGTCGTGCAGCGCGAGGACGTTGCGTCGGTAGTCCTTCTCCGGCCCGCGCGGGTCCCACATCCAGCCGTGGATCGGGGGCTTGGCATCCTCCTGCGAGCCGCTCGCGTGGCAGGCGATGCAGGTCATTTCATCCGACACCGGCAGCACCACGTGGCCCTCGGCCAGCGCATTGCCGGCCGTGTCGCGCGCGACCACCTTGACCATCGGGTAGGGGTTCTTCTGGCGGTTGTCGTCGATCGGCGTGATGGGGATGCCGACCGCCTCGTGCATGGCCGAATCCGGCACGAAACGCATCGCCTGTGGCGTGTAGCCGGCGGTCAGCCAGCCGCCCAGGCCCATCTCGGGCGGCAGGTCGGCGCCGTACAGCGGCAGCGCATAGGTCCAGAAGTTCGTCTTGTCGGCCGAGTGGCTGTTGACCGAGCCTTGCAGGTCGGCCGTGGCCTCGAAGCTCAGCGTCACGCCGCTGGTCACGAGCTTGTTGTTCGTGGCATCGACGAGTTGCGCGTGCAGGTTGTTGAAGGGCGGCAGGATCGAGAACACCGAGTAATCGGCGTCCATGCAGTGCATGCCGAGGTCGTTCCAGCCGAGCAGCTTGTAGCTGTTGGCTGCGCTGGCCGTGATGCCGGTGGACAGGCAGGCGGCAGCCAACAGCAGGCCGCGCCCCCATCTGGCGATAGGGCGTACAGATCGCATTGCTCGCTCCTGCGCGCACGCCCGGATGGCGTGCGCTTGATGTTGATCAAAATACCCATTGGGGTATCAGGGTCGATGCGATACTGCGCTGCGGGAAAAGTGCCGTCAACACATTTTTCGTAAGTGTTTGCCCATCATGGCGTCTGGGTCAGCGTCGCCCCGCAGTCGCCGATGTTGTCGTAGCCATACCGCGTGACCACGATCTGCGGCCCCACCTGCCGCGCCGCGACGACGTAGTTCGTGGAGAAGCAGGCGCCGTAGTTGTTGGACGTGGCGCCGTCGATGCCCCAGTTGTAGTCGCGGTAGTCCGGGATCTGGTCGATGCCGGCGGCCTTGAGCTGCAACTCGAACGGGTGGCCGGCCACATCGCCGTTGTCGACCGTGAAGTTCCAGACATAGCTGGTGGACGTGCAGGTGACCGAGGCCTCCTGTCGGCCGCTGGGCAGGGTGGTCGTGTTCACGGTACAGGCGCCGCCCCAGGTGTCGGTGTAGGCGCCGGGGACCAGCCGGTTGGTCCGGACGTTGGGCTGCCGGATGGAGGAGACGGTCGCGCTGCCCATGGGCTTGCCGTTGGCGTTGACCGCCAGGTCGACCGTGATGTCCCAGTACAGGACCTTGCCGAACTCGTCGGTCGTCGGCACGCCGTAGCTGCGGACCTGCTTGGCCGAGGCCTGGGTCTGCCCGCGTTCGAGGAACATCGATTGCGGCGCTTCCGCGGCCAGGGCGCCGGCGGCGAGCAGCAGGGTGATCGAGGTGCAGGCGTAGGTGGATGGGTTGCTCATGGCAGAAGTCCTCCGGAAGGGGTGGGCGGGCGTGGCGAAGCCGATCCGCCACGCCGGCCATTGCAGCCTGTGCCGGGGCCGCAAGCCATCACGCCGACCTCACCGATTCATCACCTCCGACTGGGGATGGCCTGCGGCGATCCGGCGTGACACACTGCGGCGCGCCACGCAAGGCCAAGGAGGGGCGGCCCTTGAGCTCGAACGGCCCGGTCAGCCATGTCTTTCGCTTCGGCAGCGCCGAGTTCGACGAGGCGCGGGCCGAGTTGCGGGTGCAGGGCCTGGCGGTCGAGGTGCAGCAAAGGCCGCTGCAACTGCTGGCCTTGCTGCTCGCCCAGCCGGGCGAAGTGGTGAAGCGGGAAGACATCTATCGCCAGCTCTGGGGCGATCGCGTCACGGTCGAGAACGTGCTGGCCAATGCGGTGCTGAAGCTGCGCACCGCGCTGGGCCCGGAGAACGGCCAGCGCATCGCCACGGTGGCCCGGCAGGGATACCGCTTCGACGGCCCACTCGAGCGCGTGGCCACCGGCCGTCGCCTGGTCAGCCGGCTGGAGCTGTCTGCCGGCATGACGGTGCCCGGCCGCGACCACTTCGTGCTGGCCGAGCAACTCGGCGCCTCGCACCAGAACGAGACCTGGCGTGCGCGCCAGCCGCGCACCGGCGAAACCCGGATCTACAAGTTCGCGGTCGATGGCGAGCGGCTGGCGGCGCTGAAGCGTGAGGCGACCGTCTACCGGCTGCTGCGCGAGGGCCTGGGCGAGCGGCCCGACCTGGCGCGGGTGCTGGACTGGAACTTCGAGACGCCGCCGTACTTCCTGGAGTGCGAAGACGGGGGCCAGAGCCTGCTTGCCTGGGCCGACGGCGGCGGGCTGGCCTCGCTGGCGGACGGTGCCCGCCTGGCGCTCGGGCTGCAGATGCTCGACGCCGTGGCTGCCGCGCACGCGCTGGGCGTGCTGCACAAGGACCTGAAGCCCGGCAACGTGCTGATCGCGCCGTCCGCGGCTGGGAGCGGTGGTGGTGAGGGCTGCCAGATCCGCCTGACGGATTTCGGCAGTGCCGGCCTGCTGGAGCCGCAGCGGCTGCAGGCGTTGCACATCACCGCGATGGGCATGACGGTCTCGGCCGAAAGCCCCGGCAGCGAGCTGAGCGGGACGGCCTACTACATCGCGCCGGAGCTGCACACCGGCACCGCGTTCAGCACCCGCAGCGACCTGTACTCGCTGGGCGTGATCGTCTACCAGTTGGTGTGCGGCGACCTGCACCGCCTGATGGCGCCCGGCTGGGAGCGCGAGCTCGCCGATCCACTGCTGGCCGCCGACCTCGCCCAGGCGACCGATCTGGACCCGGCGCGTCGTTTCGCTTCGGTGGCCGAGTTTGCCGGGCACATCCGCCGCCTGCCCGAGCGGCGCTCCGAGCAGGCCGTGCAGCAAGCCGCCCAGGCCGAGGCGGAGCAGGTGCGCCAGGCGCTGGCGCGCGCACGCGTGCGACGGCCTTGGGTGCTCGCCACGCTGGTGTTGCTGACCATGGGCCTGGGCGCCTCGCTGTGGCTGGCCGACGGCCAACGGCACGCCCGCGCCGAGGCCGACCGGCAGCTGCAACTTGTCCGCGCACTGAACGGGGTGTTGAGCGACGACCTGATCGCCGCCGCCAACCCGGTGCTGGCCGGGCGCAGCAACGTGACGGTGGCCGAGGCGGTCGCGGCGGCGGCGTCGGGCGTCGAGCAACGCTTCGCCGCCGCGCCACCCTCGCTGCGCGGCAGCCTGCACCTGGCGATGCAGCGCGCCTTCTCGAACCTGGCGCGCTACCCCGAGGCGCTGGCCCAGGGCCGGCTGGCGCAGGCCGCCTTCGCCGATGCGGGTGAGGCGGCCAGCGACCCCGCCGCCGAGTCGCGCCTGACGATGGCGGTCGACCTGGTGCAGCTGGGGCGTCTGGACGATGCCCGTCGCACGCTGGCGGAGTTCGACCCGGCCGGGGCTGCCGACGGGCTGACCGTGGTCTCGCGCGCCCGGCTGCTGTGGGCGCGCTCGTGGACGGCCAGCGGTGTGATGAAGCTGAAGGAGTCGCTGCCCCTGCTGGCCGAGGCGCAGCACCTGCTGGCCGCGCAAACCCCGCCGCTGCCGCCCGATGCGGCCTTGCTGCGCGAGCGCGTCGAGTTCGACCTGGGCCAGACGCGCATGATGCTGGGCGACTACGCGCCGGCCGAGGCGATCCTGCGCGCCTTGCTCGCGCAGCAGGAGGCGCACTACGGCGCCGCGCACGCGCAACCCTTGTACACGCGGGTCGCGCTGGCCACCTGCCTGGGCCAGGCAGGTGACACCGGCCTCGCCGAGACGATGCTCGGCGAGGCCGCCGAGGGCCTGGCACGCGCCCTGGGGCCTGGCGACCGCAAGACCCTGGTGGCGCGTGACCAGCTGGCGGGCGTGCTGTATCGCCGCGGCGACTACCCGCGTGCCGCGGCGCAATGGACGGAGGTGCTGGCCGGCTACCGGCGCCTGCTGGGCGAGGCCAGCCCGCGCAGCATCAACGCCGAGTCCAACATCGGCCAGGCCTACCTGCTCAGCGGCGATGCGGCGCGCGCCGAGCCCTACCTGCGCAGTTCGCTGGCCCATGCGCGCGCCAGCCAGGCCGAGGAGGCGCCGGCGGTGCAGCAGATCCGCTTCGTGCTGGCCGATGCGCTGCTCGAACGCGGGCAACCCGGCGAGGTGCCGGCCCTGGTGCAGGGCCTGACGCCCGAGGCGCTGAACGTGGCCCAGCCGCAGCAGGATTGGCCGGCCCGGCTGGCCCTGCTGCGCGGCCGGCTGGCACTGGCCCAGGGCCAGCGCGATACAGCCCGCCTCGCACTGGCCGATGCCGCGGCCGGCATCGACCCGGCGAGCCACAGCGTGCGCTACAGCCGTGCGGTGGTCGAGCGCTGGCAGGCCCGGCTGGACCGGTGAAGGGCCGCCGAGCGCGGCTGGTACGCTTGCCGCCATGGCCACCCGCATCCTGTTCGGCTTTCACGCCGTCACCGTTCGCCTGAAGACGGCGCCTTCGTCCATCACCGAGATCCACGTCGACACGACGCGGCGCGACGCGCGCATGCGCGGTTTCGTCGAGCGGGCGAAGGAGGCCGGTGTGCGCGTTGTCGACAGCGACGATGCGCGCCTGAGCAAGCTCGCCGGCAGCCCGCGCCACCAGGGCGTGGTGGCGCGGGCCGAAGCGCTGCCGCCGACGCATTCCCTCGACGAGGTGCTCGAGGGCGTCGAGGCGGCCAAGGAAGACCCGCCGCTGGTGCTGGCGCTGGACGGCGTGACCGACCCGCACAACCTCGGCGCCTGCCTGCGCGTGGCCGACGGCGCGGGGGCACACGCCGTCATCGCGCCCAAGGACCATGCCGTGGGGCTGAATGCGACGGTTGCCAAGGTGGCGTCGGGCGCGGCCGAGACCGTGCCCTACCTGATGGTGACCAACCTCGCGCGCAGCCTGAACGAGATGAAGGAGCGCGGCATCCGCATCGTCGGCACCAGCGACGACGCGACGCAGACGCTGTATGACGTCGACCTGAGCGGCCCGGTCGCCCTGGTGCTCGGCGCCGAGGGGGCGGGCATGCGCCAGCTCACCCGCAAGACCTGCGACGAGCTGGTCAGCATCCCGATGGCCGGGGCGGTGGAAAGCCTCAATGTCTCGGTGGCCGCGGGGGTCTGCCTGTACGAGGCCAGGCGGCAACGCCGCCACAAGGACTGACGATGGACGGCGGGCTCGGCGCCCTGCGCGAGCGCGTGCAGGCCGCGCAGCGCATCGTCGTGCTCACCGGCGCCGGCATGTCGGCCGAGAGCGGCATCCCGACTTTTCGGGATACGCTGACAGGCCTGTGGTCCCGCTTCGACCCGATGCAGCTCGCCAGCGAGGCGGGCTTTCGCGCCCACCCGCAGCGCGTCTGGAACTGGTATGCCGAGCGCCGGCTCGGCGTGCGCGCCGCCCAGCCGAACCCCGGCCACCTGGCGCTCGGTGGCTTCGCGCAGCGCCACCCGGGGCGCCTGACGGTGGTGACGCAGAACGTCGATGACCTGCACCAGCGCGCCGGCAACCCTGACACGATCCGCCTGCACGGCGACATCCTCGAAGACCGCTGGCTGGACCCTTGCCCGCGGCGCTGCGGCTCCGCCTGTGACACGAAAGGGGCGGCGCCCGGCGAGCCGCCGCGCTGCCGGGACTGCAGCAACCTGGTGCGGCCCGGCGTGGTCTGGTTCGGCGAGGACCTGCCGCTCGGGGCGCTGTCGGCGGCGGAGGCGGCGGCCGACCGCGCCGAGCTGATGCTGGTCGTCGGCACCTCCGGCGCGGTGTGGCCGGCGGCGGGGCTCGCGGCCCGCGCGCGCCGGGCGGGTGCCTGGGTGGCCATCGTCAACCCCGACGAAACCGAGATCGACGGCGATGCGCACCAGCTCGTGCGCGGCACCGCGGCACGGGTATTGCCAGGGCTTCTTTCCGACGCGACCGCCTGACTACACTGTGGCCGGATCGACCACTGAACCGCCTATTCCACCATGCCCGTCATCGCCGTTTCCCACCCGCTGGTGCGCCACAAGATCGGCCTGCTGCGCGAGGCCGAGATCTCGACCAAGAAGTTTCGCGAGTTGACTGGCGAGCTGGCCCGGCTGCTGGCCTACGAGGCCACCGCCGACTTTCCGCTGGCCAAGACCACGATCAACTGCTGGAGCGGCCTGACCGAGATCGAGCAGATCGCTGGCCGCAAGGTCACGGTGGTGCCCATCCTGCGCGCGGGCCTGGGCATGCTCGACGGCGTGCTCGACATGATCCCGAACGCCAAGGTCAGCGTCGTCGGCCTGTCGCGCAACCACGAGACGCTGCAGCCCGAGAACTACTTCGAGAAGTTCGTCGGCAAGCTCGAGGAACGCACCGCGCTGATCATCGACCCGATGCTGGCCACGGCCGGCTCGATGATCGCGACGGTCGACCTGCTCAAGCGCCGCGGCTGCAAGGACATCCGCGCGCTGGTGCTGGTGGCGGCACCCGAGGGCGTCGCCGCGCTCGACAAGGCCCACCCCGACGTGCGCTGCTGGACGGCGGCGATTGACCACCACCTGAACGATCAGGGCTACATCATGCCGGGCCTGGGCGACGCGGGCGACAAGATCTTCGGCACCAAGGACGAGGGGACGGTCTGAGAGGTTGAGAGGCATGAACAACGGCACCTGGTACTCCCGATTCGCCAAGGCGTCGTCGCGCTTCTGCGGGCGGCCCCGCGTCTTCGTCTTCGCGCTGGCGATCATCCTGGTCTGGGGCATCACCGGGCCGATCTTCCATTTCAGCGACACCTGGCAGCTGGTGATCAACACCAGCACGACCATCGTGACCTTCCTGATGGTGTTCCTGATCCAGAACACCCAGAACCGGGACACCGAGGCCATCCAGATCAAGCTCGACGAGCTGATCCGCGCCACCCGGGGCGCGCACAACGCGCTGCTGGATCTGGAAGAGCTCGACGACGAACAGCTCGCCGAATTCCGCGACCGCTACGAGGCTCTCGCGAGTGCGGCGCGCGCCAAGCTCGACCAGGGCTATTCCGACACCGGCAGCCCGGAGCCCTAAACCCAGCCTGCCGCGCCGGCCACCGCCCCCGCGCCCAGCAGCCACAGCGGGCTGAGCCGGGTGCGCCACAAGAGCCCCACGGTGGCGGCGATCAGCACGAGCGCGACGGGTGCGTGTACCACCGGCGCCGCCAGTAGCCAGCCGGTGGCCAGCAGCAGCCCCAGCGTGATCGGCGCCATGCCGGCGATGAAGGCCTTGACCCCGCGGGTGTCGCGCCGCCGCGAACCCCAGCGGGTGACCACCAGGGTCAGCGTGGTGCTCGGCAGCAGCATGCCGGCCATCGCCGCGACGGCCCCGGCCAGGCCCAGCGCGTTGTAGCCGACCACCGCAACGAACAGCAGGTTCGGCCCCGGGGCGGCCTGCGCCAGGGCGACCGAGCCGGTGAACTCGGCGGCACCGAGCCAGCCTTGTTCGACCACGACGAAGCGCTGCAGGTCGGGCACGGTCGCGATCGCGCCGCCGATCGCCAGCAGGCTCAGCAGCAGGCAGTGCATGAACAGGGCGATCAGGTCGGCCACGGCGGTCACGCCTCGGCGTCGACATCGGCGCCCGCGGCGGGTGCCGGGCGGCCCAGCCGCCACCACGCCAGCAGGCAACTCGCGCCGCCCAGCCCCAGGATCACCGCCAGCAGCGGCCAGCGCCACCAGGCCATGGCCATCGCACAGACCAGCGCGATCGGCGCCCACAGCGACCGGCCCAAGGGGTTGCGCTGCAGCGTGGGCAGCAGCTTCAAGGCCATCGCCAGCACCAGGCCGGCGGCCACCGCCCCCATGCCGCGCACCGCGCCGGCGACGGCCGGCACGTCCGCGACCCCGCGGTAGAGCGTGGCCAGCAGCAGCACCAGCACCATCGGCAGCAGCAGCATGCCGGCCAGCGCCGACAGTGCGCCGCGCAGTCCGAAGAAGCGGTCGCCGACCATCAGCGACAGGTTGACCACGTTCGGCCCCGGCAGCACCTGGCCGACCGACAGGCTCTCGGCGAATTCGGCAGCCGTCAGCCAGCCGGTGCGCTCGACCAGCTCGCGCTGCGCGATCGGCAGCACGCCGCCGAAACCCTGCAGCGCCAGCCGGCTGAAAGTGACGAAGAGATCCCAGCAGCCGGTGGGCCGGCTGCGCTGGCCGGCCATCGGCGTGGCAAGGGCGTCATCGGACATGGGCCACGCCCCGGCGGGCCAGCGCCCGGCCGGCCCACAGGCTCGCGGCCACGGCCGCGACCAGCCAGGCGAGCGCAACCAGGTGCAGCCCGTCGTAGTCCGGCCGGCCGGCGGCCTGGTTCGCGGCCATCAGCGCGCCGCCGCCGGCCGCGCCGAGCGCCTGGCCGAGGTAGATGGCCGAGGTGTTCAGTGCCATCAGCGCCGGTGCCAGCTTGGGCGCGGCCGCGCCCAGCCGCGCCTGCTGGGCTGAGTTCGACGCGAAGCAGCCCAGCGCCCAGGGCAGGATCACCGCCATCATCACGGCCGGGCTGCGCGCCAGCGGCCACAGCGCGATCGACACCGCCACGCCGCCCAGCAGGGCGGTCGCCGCGCGGCCGGCGCCGAGGCGGTCGACGTTGCGAGACAGCAGCACGTTGCCGATCAGGCCGAAGCCGCCGAACCAGGCGAACAGGAAGCTGATCATCGACGCGTCGGCATGCAGTTGCTGGCGGTAATAGGGCGCGAAGTAGGCAAAGAGCGTGAACTGGCCGGCGCCCGACATGGCCGTGACCGCCACAATCGCCATCAGCGCCGGGTGGGTGAAGACCTCGCTCCAGGCCGCGCGGCCCATGGGCGGGGGGCGGATGCCGTCGGGCAGCGCGCGCCAGACCCAGGCCGCGCCGGCCACGGCCAGCAGCGCGACCAGCCCGAAGGCATAGCGCCAGCCGAAGGCCTCGCCGATGTAGGCGTGCAGCGGCATGCCGAACACCGAGGCCACGCTCCAGCCGAGGAAGACGAAGGTGATCGCGCGGCCGCGCTGCTCGGGCGGCGCCAGCCAGCCGATGGCGGCCGCCGCCTGGGGCGTGAAGACCGCCGCGGCGAGCATGCTCAGTGCGCGCAGCGGCAGCAGGCTCGTGAAATCGGGCATCGCGGCACACAGCGCGTGGCCGAGCGCGTACCAGGCGAGCGACCACGTGAGCAGCCGCCGGCGGTCCATGCCGCCGACCCAGGCCGCCAGCAGCGGTGCACCCAGGGCCATCACCGCCGCGGCCACGGTGATCAACTGGCCGCCGACCGCCACGCTGATCTCCAGCGAGCGCGTCAGGTCGTTCAACGAGCCGGCCACGACCATCACACCGCAGCCGATGACGAAGTTGCCGTAGAGCAGCGCCCCTCGGCCGCCGAGGGGATGCGCGCCGGCTTGGGGCGGCCCGGCGCTCGGCGCGCGTGCCGCCGCCCCCACGTCCTTCACCGCAAGACCCTCAGCGCATCCGGATTCACGATGTTGGTAGGCTTGCCGTTGACGAAGGCGACCACGTTGTCGAACGCGGCGCCGAAGTACAGCTCGTAGCTGTCCTGTTCGACGTAGCCGATGTGCGGCGTGCAGACGGCGTTCTCCAGCCGCAGCAGCGGGTGGCCTTGCAGGATGGGTTCGGTTTCGAACACGTCGACCGCCGCCATGCCGGGCCGGCCGCGGTTCAGCGCGGCGACCAGCGCGGCATCCTCGACCAGCTCGGCGCGCGAGGTGTTGACGAACAGCGCCGTGGGCTTCATGCGGCTCAGGTCGTTCAGCGTGACGACCTGGCGCGTGCGGTCGGACAGGCGCAGGTGGACGGTGAGCACGTCGCTCTGCACGAAGGCCTGCTCGCGCGACTCGAACACGGCATACCCATCGGCCGCGGCGCGCTCGCGCGACTCGTCGCTGGCCCAGATGCGCACGTCCATGCCGAAGGCGCGGCCGTAGCCGGCCACCAGCGCGCCGATCTTGCCGTAGCCCCAGATCCCCAGCACCTTGCCGCGCAGTTGCATGCCGATGCTGAAATTGGGCGGCATCGACGCCGATTTCAGGCCCGATTGCTGCCAGGCGCCGTGCTTCAGGTTGCCGATGTACTGCGGCAGCCGGCGCATCGCGGCCATGATCAGCGCCCACGTCAGCTCGGCCGGCGCATACGGCGAGCCGACGCCTTCAGCCACCGCGATGCCCAGGCGCGTGCAGGCGTCGATGTCGATGTGGGGCCCGACCCGGCCGGTCTGGGCGATCAGGCGAAGCTTGGGCAGCTTCTCGAGCAGCTGGCGGTTGAACTGGGTGCGCTCGCGGATCGCGACCAGCACCTCGGCATCGCGCAAACGGATGGAGAGTTGACCCAGGCCCTTGACGGTGTTGGTGAACACCTTGGCGTTCAGGTCGTGCAGCTTGGCCGCGCAGCGCAGCTTGCGGACCGCGTCCTGGTAGTCGTCGAGGATGATGATGTTCACGCCCCGATTTTGCACCGGGGGTGCGGCCGTTCAGGCCTGCGCCGGTCAGCGAATGTAGCTGCCGTGGCGGCCGTCGCCGGCCATCGCTTCCCACGGTGCGGGCATCGTCGGCGGCAGGCTGGCGCCGGGGTCGAAGCCGAAGGCCTCGGGGAAGATGCTGTCGAGGCTGCGGTAGAGCTCGGCGCGCATGCCGCGGTGGCGCTGGTCGTCCATGCTCAGCGCGCGCAGCACCGGGCCGCGCAGCAGCCACAGGTCCATCGGGTCGTTGGCCAGGCGCACCTGGTGGCGCAGCCATTCGCCCTTGCGGTCTTCCAGCGGTGCCGTGGCGCGCAGGAACAGCGACTTCATGTCGACGAAGGCGCGGCGCGCGGCGAGCCGGGCGGCGCGGTCCTGCGGCATGCCACCGTGGCCGAAACCCGTGTCGATGACGGTGTCGAAGGCCGTGTCGTCGAAATCGTGTGCCATGGGGGCCTCAGACGTCCAGGTGCTGGCCCGGCCGCGATGTGGCGGTGGTGGTCGGCGTGGTGCTGGTCGGGAAGTGGCGGTTCACCAGGCGAAGGCGCCGGTCGGCCTCGGCCTGGCTGCGGTGCTGAGCCACGACGCTGTACAGCTCGGCGCGCAGATGCCACAGCTCGCGCAGCGAGCGGGCCGTCTGGCCGCGGCGGCGCAGGTCGCAGGCGTCGTCGCAGGGCAGGTCGGCGAGCGAGTTGGCGAAGTCGCGGCGCGCCTCGTCGAGTGTGTGCAGGCGGCGTTCGGCCGGGGCGTCGCCGGAGCGCAGCCAGTTCAGCAGCGCCTTCCACACCGGCTCGGCCTGCCCCCAGATGGCGGGCGGGCGCACGGCGGTACGGCTCGGCAGGCTGCTCGACGGAGGCACCTGCTTGAGGAAACGGCGGAACAGGCGGGGGGGACCCATTCCTTGCTCTTCGGACGTGACGACCTGCAACATGAGGTCATTGTTCGGCTGGCAGGGCTGGCCGAAGGGCCGAAAAGGCGGGTCCGGGCCGGCTTGTTTCCAGGCGTGACGGCCGGATGACGCCGACCGCGGCTCAGCGCGCCTTGTCGATCGCCTCGCACAGCGCCCGCGCGCCTTGCACGAAGCGCGGGCCCATGCGGCCGATCAGGTCGCCGTCGATGAGCGCGAAACGCTGGTGGCGCACGGCGTCCACCGACGGGAAGCGCGGCCACTGGCCGAGCTCGGGGTGGTCGCTGGCGGCGCCGGCCATCGCGATGAGCTCGGGGTTGCGCTGCACCGCGGCTTCCCAGCTGACCGTGGGGGTGAAGGGCGGCAGCTCGCCGAAGACATTGACGCCGCCGCAGGCGCTGATCGCCTGGCTGATCAGGTGCTCGCGGTTGATCGTCATGAGCGGCTGGTGCCACAGCTGGTAGAACACGCGCACCGGCCTGCGCCTGGCGTACTCGGCCTGCAGCTGCGCCCATTGCTGCTCGACCCGGCGCGCCTCGGCTTCGCCGGCCTCGGCCCGGCCCAGCAGCACGCCCAGCGTGCGCAGGCTGCGCGCCAGCTCGGCCACCGAGCGGATCTCGCTTTCGAACACCGGCACCCCCAGCGCCTGCAGCGGCGCGCGGGCGCGCTCGGGAAAGCCGGTGCGCCAGACGAGGATCAGGTCGGGCTTGAGGGTGGCGATCTGCTCGTGGTGGATCGCGACCGCATCACCGACGACCGGCAGACGCTGCGCCTCGGCGGGGAAGTTGCTGAAGCGGCTGACGCCGACGACCTGCGCGCCGGCGCCGAGCGCGAAGACCTGCTCGGTCAGGTGCGGCCCGAGGGTGATCACGCGCCGCGCCGGCTGCGCCAGGCGGATCGTGCGGCCGCTGTCGTCGACGCCGCTGACCGGCTGGGCCAGGGCCGCAGTGGCCGCCAGCGCCAGCGCAGCCGCGAGCAGGCGTAGCCAGCGCTGCATCAGCGGGCGTCCGTTTTCGAATCGTATTCGCACCAAGGCCGGATGCGGCAGATGCCGCAGCGAGGCAGCCGCGCCTGGCAGACATAGCGCCCGTGCAGGATCAGCCAGTGGTGCGCATCGACGCGGTAGGCCTCGGGCACCCGCTCGAGCAGCGCCTGCTCGACGGCCAGCGGCGTCTTGCCGGGGCCCAGGCCGGTGCGGTTGGCGACGCGGAAGATGTGGGTGTCGACCGCCATCGTCGCCTCGCCGAAGGCCACGTTGAGCACCACGTTGGCGGTCTTGCGACCGACGCCGGGCAACGCTTCGAGCGCCGCGCGCTCGCGCGGCACCTGGCCGCCGTGCTGCTCGACGAGGATGCGGCAGGCTTCGACCAGGTGGCGCGCCTTGGTCCGGTACAGGCCAATGGTCTTGATGTAGCGCTCGACCCCGTCGACGCCGAGCGCCAGCATGGCCTGGGGCGTGGGCGCGGCGGCGAACAGCGCGCGGCTGGCCTTGTTCACGCTCACGTCGGTGGCCTGGGCCGAAAGCAGCACCGCGGCCAGCAGCTCGAACACATTGGTGTACTCGAGCTCGGTCTCGGGTTGCGGGTTGGCCGCCTTCAGCGTGGCGAAGATGTGTTCGATCTGCTCGGGCGTCATGTTTTCGGCGTGTCCAGGTCGTCCTTGTCCTTCTGCTCGGCCGCGGCGCGCTGCGCCCGGGCGCGGGCCATCGCGGCCTCGATGACCGCCCGCTTGCGCTCGATCACCGCCGGGTCGGTGTGCAGGGTCTGGTTGGCCAGGTCGGCCAGCTTGTGGGCCGCCTTGGCGGCCAGGCGCTCGTCGTTCTCGCGCTTCTCGCGCGCCAGGCGCCGCTGGCGAAAGGCGTAGCGCTCGCGCGCCTGGGCGGCCTGAGCCGAGCTCCATGCGCTCCAGCCGCTGCTCTCGCCGGTCACCGGCGCCATCGCGATGCAGTCGACCGGGCAGGCCGGCAGGCACAGCTCGCAACCGGTGCACTCGGCCTCGATCACGGTGTGCATCTTCTTCGCCGCGCCGACGATGCAGTCGACCGGGCAGGCCTTGATGCACAGCGTGCAGCCGATGCACCAGGACTCGTCGATGATGGCCACGCCGCGCGGCCCTTCGTGGCCGTTTTCCGGGTTCAGCGCCATGACGGGTGAGCTGGCGATCGCCGCCAGTCGGGCAATGCCCTCGGCGCCGCCGGGCGGGCATTGGTTGATGCCGGCCTCGCCGGTGGCGATGGCGGCGGCGTAGCCGTGGCAGTCGGGGTAGCCGCAGCGCGTGCACTGCGTCTGCGGCAGCGCATCGTTCAAGCGCTCGGCCAGCGCGGCCTGGGCGGGAGGAAGGTCGGTGGGCGCGGGGCGGATCACCCGCCGATTATCCCCAGCGGCCCACTCAGGGCCGGCTGTTCATCAGGCGGGCGACCGTGCCGTCGGCCTTCAGCCGGTCGAACGCGGCGCGCGTGCGGGCGACGGTCTCGTTGGGCGTGCTGTGGCTGTAGGCCATGTAGATGCCGGTGGTCATCTCGCTGAGCGTCAGCACCTTCTCGAGCGCGGCGGGGTCGACGTTGGCCTCCTTGCAGAAGCGGATCACGTCGTTCTCGGGCAGCGGCAGCAGATGCACCTTGCGCTCGAGCAGCATGCGCAGGCTGTCGGCATTGCGTGCCGACACCACCAGCTTGTCGAAGCCGCGCGATTGGAGGTATTGCTGGCGCACGTCGTCGCGCATCACGCCGACGGCGTACTGGCGGGCGTCGTCGAGATTGCGCACCGTGACGTCGTGCCGGCTGCGCAGCTTGTACAGGTGGTACTCGATGCGCATGAACTCGCCCGCCCACTTGAACTGCGCCTCGCGCGCCGGCGTGCGGGCGATCAGGAAGATCAGTGTGTTGGGCTCCTGCAGCGCCATGTCGTAGGCCCGCGCCCAGGGGTAGAGCGCAATGCGGTAATCGGACAGGCCCGCCCGCTTCAGCGTCGCCTCGACGATCTCGGTGGCCGGGCCGGCCACCTTGCCGCCTTGCAGGTAGGTGTAGGACGAATCCTCGGTGACGATCTGGATCGGCTCGGCCCGGATGGCCGGGGCCGCCAGGGCAGACATCGTCAGCACGAGCAAGGCGAAGGGGCGTCGGAACATGCGGTCTCCCGGTTCAGGCGTTCAGTCGGCAATGCAATTGCGGCCCTGGCTCTTCGCGCGATACAGCGCCTGGTCGGCTTGCCGCAGGAGCTGGTCGAAGCGGTCCATGGTGGCCGGGTCGAAGGGGGCCAGGCCGATGCTCAGCGTCACATGGGGCGCCGAGGTGGAGGCCTCATGCGGGATCGCCTGGGCCTGCATGCGGCGTTGCAGCCGCTCGGCCGCCACGCGGGCCTGCGCGAGGTCGACGCCCGGCAGCAGCACCGCGAACTCCTCGCCGCCAACCCGGGCGACCAGCTCGCCGGCACGGGCAAAGTTGTCTCGCAGCAGCTGCGCCACCGCCACCAGGCAAGCGTCGCCCTGGGCGTGGCCGTATTGGTCGTTGTAGCGCTTGAAGTGGTCGACATCGCACATCAACACCGTCAAGGGCTGGCTCGTGCGCTGCGCACGGCGAAACTCGATTTCCTTCAGCTCGTCGAAGTGGCGCCGATTGGCCAGGCCGGTCAGCGGGTCGATGCGCGACACCTCCTCCAGCCGCTTGTTTGCGGCGCGCAGCTCGGCGGTCTGCTCGTCGACCAGCTCGGCCAGGCGGTCGCGGTGCGAGGCGAGGTCGCGCTCGTGCTGCTGGTGCCTTTCGAGGTAGCTCGACAGCTTGGATTGCAGGTCGTTGACGCCGGTCTCGAGCAGGCTCAGTTCGTCGCCGGTGCCGCCACGCCGCGTGAGGTGCAGACGCCGGCCCAGCGTGGATGGCGTGAGCCCGCTCAGGTGCCGGGCAATGTAGCGCACGTGCACCGTGACCGAGCGGTTGAACATCCACATCACCAGGCCGGCCAGCAGCAGGGTCTGGATGGCCTGGGTCAGCACGATGCCGGCGGCTTCTTCACGCAGCCGGGCCCACAGAAGCTGCTCATTGCCGACGAGGGTCAGTTCGCCGACGACCTCCGACGCGCCGGCGTAGGGCTCATAGGTCAGCTGGCGGTGGATGGACGGCGCGCGGTTCGACCCGGTCACGTCCAGGTGCTTGGCCACCAGCACCTCGGGCGCACGGCCCTCGCGCAGCACGCGCAGCGTGACCGCGCCGACCGAGGCCACCTGCGAGGCGCTGTCGAGCTGGGTGCGCAGCGCGTCGCGGTCCATTTCCCAGATCGCCTTGGACAGCGTGCGCTGGAACACCTGGTCGATCAGCGCGAGTTCGCCGCTCATCGCCTCGACGTTGGACTGCCAGGCCGACCAGGTCCGCACCGCCACCGCGCAGAGCGTGAACAGCAGGCCGAAGACCAGCGTGGCCAGCACCATGCGCCGGCCCAGCGAGCTGGCGCGCGGCGGCACCACGGCGGCGGCCTCGGGCCAGATCGATTCGAGCTCGGGGGTGGCGCTCACGGCAGGCGTTTCGTCTGTGCGCGCTGCCGGTTCATTGCCAGTGGCGCCGGATCGCCTCGTAGCTGCCGTTGTGGCGCACCGTTTCCAGCGCCTTGCGCAGGCGCTCGACGGTGGCATCGGGCGTCTTGCGGCTCGCGGCCAGGTGCAGGCCGCCGTCGCTGGCCAAGTCGGGCAGCTCGAGCACGCGCACGAACTGTCGCTCGGGGTCGTCGCCGGCCTGGCGCATCAGGTACAGCGCATTCAACTCGTTGGCGATCCACAGATCCACCCGACCGAGCTTGAGCTTTTCGTAGTTGAACTCGTACTTGTTGCTGGACTGCAGGTTCTTGCCGACGGCGAAACCCTTGGAGACGAGGTACTGCTCACCCGCGTCCTCGTTCACCGTCGCGATCTGGAACTTGCGGGCGTCGTCAAGGCTTCTGATCGACGCGCCGACGCCAGGCCGGCCAAACAGGTACCAGCGGGTCGGCGCGACGATTCCCACCCACTTGAACAGCGTCTCTCGCTGCGGCGTGCGGGTGATGGAGTAGATCAGCACGTTCTCGCCGTTCAGCGCGGTGTCGTAGGCACGCGCCCACGGCATCGAATGGATGCTCGCCTGCAGGTCTGCCTCCTTCAGCACGGCCTGCACGACCTCGGTGCTCATGCCGGTGATCCGGCCGCCCTGGGTCATGTTGTAAGGCGGCAGCTCCTCGGTGACGACCTGCAGGCCGCCGCCCGCCGAGGCGGCGGTGGCGAACCAGGCCAGCGCCATGGCGCACAGCGGCCGCAGCATGCGGCCGGTGAGGGCGAGAAGCTTCATGCCGCCTTTATCGGCCGCGGCGGTGCCGAGTTGAGCGCCGGGCGCCACGGGCCCCCGGCGCCGGGGGGGCGTCAGGCCGCCTTGCGCGCGCGGGCCACGCGCTTGCGGGCCGGCGCGGCCGACTCGAAGATCTCGGCCGGCCGGTTGAAACGAGCGATGAACTCCGTGATCTGCGGATACACCTTCTCGCGCCAGCGACGGCCCGAGAAGATGCCGTAGTGGCCGGCGCCTTCGACGTCGTAATGGAACTGGCGCGACTTCGGGATGCCGGTGCACAGGTCGTGCGCCGCCCGGGTCTGGCCGGCGCCGGAGATGTCGTCGAGCTCGCCTTCGACCGTCAGCAGCGCGCTGGTCGTGATGTCCTGCGGGCGCACCAGCTGCCCGTCGACTTCCCAGGTGCCGTTGACGAGCGCGAAGTCCTGGAACACGGTCTTGATCGTGTCCAGGTAGTACTCGGCCGGCATGTCGAGCACGGCGTTGTACTCGTCGTAGAACTGGCGATGCGACTCGGCGCTGTCATCGTCGCCGCGCACCAGATCCAGGAAGTAGTCGTAGTGGGACGAGAGGTGCCGGTCCGGGTTCATCGCCACGAAGCCGGTGTGCTGCAGGAAGCCGGGGTAGACCCAGCGCCCGGCGCCCGGAAAATGCGGGGGAACGCGGTAGATGACGTTGTTCTCGAACCAGGAGTAACTCTTGTTCATCGCCAGGTTGTTCACAGCCGTAGGCGACTTGCGGGCGTCGATCGGGCCGCCCATCATCGTCAGCGTGCGCGGTGTGAACTCGCCGTTGCTGGCCAGCAACGACACGGCAGCCAGCACCGGCACGGTCGGCTGGCACACCGAGATCACGTTCACCTCGGGGCCGATGTGGCGGATGAACTCCTGCACATAGGTCACGTAATCATTGAGGTGGAAGGGGCCGGCCTCGACCGGCACCATGCGGGCGTCGGTCCAGTCGGTGATGTAGACCTTGTGGTCCTGCAGCAGGCTCTTGACCGTGTCGCGCAGCAGCGTGCTGTGGTGGCCCGACAGCGGCGCGACGACCAGGACCGTGGGCTGAGACTTCATGTCGGCGAGCGCGCGGGCGTCGTCGGTGAAGCGCTTGAAGCGGATGAGCCGGCAGAACGGCTTCTCGATCGCGACCTGCTCCTGCACGGCCACGTCGACGTTGTCGACCTTCACCGACTTGATGCCGAATTCGGGCTTTTCGTAGTCTTTGGCCAGGCGGTGCATCAGGTCGAGGCCGGCGGCCACGCGCTGCGACATCGGGGTGTGGGTGAAGGGCGACAGCGGGTGGCTGTACAGCTTGGCCGAGGCGCTCGCGAACTCGGCGAACGGCGCCATCAGCGCACGTTGGGTTTCATAGAGCTGGTACAGCATTGAGGAGACTCCGGGGACAGTGCAGGCGGGGAGAGGCAGCGGCCATGGTGCGCCGGCCCGACTGAACGGCTGACACAAACGTTTTCATACAGGATTGTGCATCGCAACATCCACGCCTGCATGAGTGGATTCACGATCGGCATTCACCCGCATTAGAACGCCGCGCCAGGGTGCGCCAAGCACCGAAAAGGGGCGCGCTGGGTCATCAGTTCACGGCGAGCGCGGCCGGATGCGGTAGGCACAGCGGCGCGCGCCGGCCAGCAGGTGTTCGGTGCGCTCGACGCTGGCCCCGGGGCCGAGGCAGCGCTGGAAGATCGCCAACTCGGAGCGGCAGAAGCCCTGGCATTGCGTTGCGGCGGCGCAGATCGGGCAGTGGTCTTCGACGAGCAGCCAGCCGCCATCGTCGGCCGGCAGCGCGCGCGCCATGTAGCCCTCTTCGCTGCGCAAGGCGGCCAGCGCCTGCACCCGCTGGCCCAGGTTGGCCAGGCCGGCCAGCCGGCCCGCGTACAGCGCTTCGGCCTCGGCTTCGCGGGCGGCGATCAGCGTGTCCAGTGCCTTGGGGCCCAGCCGCTCGGCGGCGTGGCGCAGCAATTGGACGGCGAGGTCGCCATGGCGGTCGGGGAACCGGCCGTGGCCTGCGTCGGTCAGCGTCCAGATGCGGCGCGGGCGGCCCACGCCCTGGGCTTCGTCGTGGAAGGCGACCAGGCCCTGCGCGGCCAGCGCCTGGAGCTGTTTGTGCGCGCCCATCGGCGTGATCGCGCAGGCGCCGGCCAGCGTGGCGGCGTTTTGCGGCCCGCGGCTCTTGAGCTGGTAGAGCAGGCGGTCGGCGGTGCTTGTCATCGCGTCAGGGCGGGTTCGGTCGCCACCGCGGCGCCGTCGGCCGCGGCCTCGCGCCGCGCCCAGTGCCACAGCGCCCAGCCCGCCGTGCCGGCGCACAGCGCACCGAGGGCCATCACGCCCCGCACCGACCACAGCGACAGCAGCCCGCCGGCCAGCGCGACCAGCACGTTGGCGAAGCAGAAGATCGTCGTCAGCAGGCCCATCACCCGGCCCTGGCCGTGCCGGGCGAAGCGCGACGAGACCCAGGCCGGCATGAAGGCGTTGTACACGGCCAGGGGCACGCCCAGCGCGACGATCGTCACCAGGCCCGGCGTGGCCGGCACGACGACCAGCAGCGCGAGGCCGGCAGCGCCTGCAAGGGCCGCCAGCGCAGTCGTTCGCAAGGGGTGGTCGAGCGCCGGCAAGCGGCTCGCGAGCGCCGTGCCGGCCACCATCGCCGCACACTGCACCGCGGTGATCCAGGCGATGCCTGCCGGGCCAATGCCGGCCTCGGTGACGCACCACAGCGGCGCGTACTCGTACAGCGCGGTCACGCCGCACATGTAGGCCATTTGCAGCGCGAACAGCCGCTGCAGCGCCGGGTCGTGCATCAGCGGAGCGAGCGTCGATCCGGTCATCGGCCGATGGCGCTCCTCGGCGCCCGCTGCCGCCTTGGCATGCGGTGGCGCGCCGGCCGGCACGCCGATCATCACCAGCCCGAGGCAAGGCAGCATCGCGCCGGCCGCCAAGGCGAAAGGCACCGCTTCGCCCCAGCGCAGCAGCAGGCCGCCGATCAGCGGCCCGAGCAGCCAGCCGCCATACTGGAAGGCGTTGAGCCACGCAAAGGCCTTGACGCGCATCGCTTCGGCGTAGTGGTCGGCCAGCAAGGCGCGGGCGACCGCGATGTTGCCCTCGGTCAGCCCGACCGCGAAGCGCGCGGCGACGAACAGCAGGTACAGCCTCGCTTGCAGCGCGGCAGCGGTCAGCAGGTAGCCCAGCGCACAGGCCAGCAGCGTGGCCATCAGCACGCGCCGGCGGCCGAGCCGATCCGACAGCGGCCCCAGCACCAGGCTGCCGAGCAAGATGCCGGCCGGGTTGGCTGCCAGCGCGACACCCAGCAGCCATTCCGGTGGCATGCCGGCAAAGTGCGTGAAGCCGTCGGCCGGCCCATCGACGAAGATCGGCGCCAGGATCGGGTAGGGCATCGCGACGCCGATCGTGCACAGCAGCGTCACGGCGCAGACGGCAACGAGCAGGCGCCAGGAACCGCCGTTGCCGGTCATGGTTGCGTCCTGGGCGCCGGCAGCGCCCCGGCATACCCTGGCCATCCCCGATGCCGCCATTCGTCCAGCGCGGTCCATGCGAGCTTGATCCGATGCTCATCCGGGGAGGCGGCCAATCCAGGCAAGGCTGCTTCCCACAGGATCTCAGTGGCCCCTCCTGCATGCACTGCGTCGAAGTCCGGTTTCGGCCTACCGATCGACAGCCAGGCGGCGAGCCAGGCACGCCACAGGCCGCGGCGTGCGATGCGGGCCCGGTCCGCGTCGAAATGCGCCAGCGGCTCGACCTGGCGCCAGGCATGACAGGCGGTGACCAGGTGTAGCGCCGTGAAATCGCGGCTTGCCAGGTAGACGGCCAGCGACGCTTCGGCCAATGCATCGGGCGTCAGCGCTGTGTCGGTTGGTGCATCCGCGCCCGCAACTGCGGCGTCAAAGCCCGGCAGCGCGACGCAGGCTTGCATGTCGGCCGTGATGGTCGTGCCGCTGCGCGGCCCGAAGGCCAGGCCCGGGCGCTGGCGCAGCGCGCCGAGGGCGCTTGCGATGCTCGGGTGATTCCCGGCCGGTCGCGCGTCCATGGGCGGGCCCAGGCGCACGAGCGTCGTTCGCCACGCTGCCAACGCCTGGGCGATTTCACGCTGGTGATCCGCCGCCAGGGCATAAGCGAGACGGATGAGGCCGTGAAACGCGGCGGTTTCAGCGGCAAGGAGCAACTCCGGCAGTTCTTCCATCAACACATCGGGCACGCCGCTGCGGCTGATCCTGGCCGACAGTTCGCTCGCA
This sequence comes from Ideonella sp., assembly GCF_035254525.1. Lineage (GTDB taxonomy): Bacteria > Pseudomonadota > Gammaproteobacteria > Burkholderiales > Burkholderiaceae_C > Ideonella. The sequence goes on from NZ_DATFAN010000127.1 coordinate 53,672, forward strand.
ACTCGCGCCTCCGAGCGGTCGGGGGTGAGGCGTTCCAGCCGCTCTTCGGCGCGCCGCAGCGGTGCATGGAGCGCATCGGCTGGTGCGCCGAGATGCCACAGCGCGGTCAGCACCATTGGCAGGTGATTCGACAGCCGCATCCCACCGGCAGGGTAGGTTGCGGCATAGGCGAGGCTCGCGTCGAGTGCCCCGTGAAGCTCTGCACGGCCCATCGGCATGGCACCGGCCGTCATGGTGTCTCGGCGGCGTTGTGCCAGTCGGCGTTCTGCAGCACCACGCGGTAGCCGTCCGGGTCCTCGAAGCTGCGGCCGTGCTGGTCCCAGTACGGGTTGAACGAGGCCACGGCGCGGAAGCCCGCAGTGAGCATGCGTTGGCAGGTGGCGTGCCACTCAGGGGGGTCGGGCAGGTACAGGACGGCCAGGTCTTCCGGTGTGGGCGTCGGCGTGATCGCGTGGGCGCGCGAATGCGTGAACTCGAAGTGCCACGCGCCGCCGGGTTGGCCGAGCATCACGCCGTCGAAACCCCCATGGTTTTCGAATCGGCCCAGCACTTGAAGGCCGAGCCCGCGGGTGTAGAGATCTGCGCTGCGATCGAGGTCGGGGACGGGGCGGGCAATGCGAAGGTGAGCAAGCATGGCGCGCATGATGCCGCCATTCATAAACAAATAGTTTATAAACACCGGAACGAAAAGGGCCTTGCGGCCCTGGGACTGCGTCACCGGTGCGCCGGGTCAGAGCACCTTCGCGATGCACTCCGCCACGTAGCCGATGTTCTTGTCGTTCAGCGCCGCCACGCAGATGCGGCCCGAATCGACGCCGTAGACACCGAACTCGCTGCGCAGCCGCTCCATCTGCGGCTTGGTCAGGCCCGAGTAGCTGAACATGCCGCGCTGGGTGGTGATGAAGCCGAGGTCCTGCTTCACACCGGCGGCCTTGAGCTTCTCCACCAGCGCGCCCCGCATGGCCTTGATGCGGTTGCGCATGCCGGCCAGCTCCTGCTCCCACTGCGCGCGCAGCGCCGGCGTGGTCAGCACGGTGGCCACCACCTGGGCGCCGTGCGTCGGCGGGTTCGAGTAGTTGGTGCGGATCACGATCTTCAGCTGCGACAACACGCGCGCCGCTTCTTCCTTGCTCTCGCAGACCACCGACAGCGCGCCGACGCGCTCGCCATAGAGCGAGAAACTCTTCGAGAACGAGGTCGAGACGAAGAAGTCGACGCCCGAGGCGGCGAAGCGGCCGACAACCGCGCCATCTTCGGCGATGCCGTCGCCGAAGCCCTGGTAGGCCATGTCGAGGAAGGCCACGAGCTTGCGCGCCTTGACCGCTTCGATCACCGCGTCCCACTGGGCGGTGCTGATGTCGTAGCCGGTCGGGTTGTGGCAACAGGCGTGCAGCACGACGATCGTGCCGGCCGGCGCGGCGTTCAGGGCGGCCAGCATGCCGTCGAAGTCGACGCCCTGCTTGGCGGCGTCGTAGTAGGGGTAGGTCTCGACGGTGAAGCCGGCGTTGGTGAACAAGGCGCGGTGGTTCTCCCAGCTCGGGTCGCTGATCAGCACCTTGGCGCCCGGGTTGACCTTCTTCAGGAAATCGGCACCCACCTTCAGACCGCCGGTGCCCCCCAGGGCCTGCACGGTGGCCACACGGCCGGCGGCGAGCAGCGGGCTGCCTTCGCCGAACACCAGGCCCTGCACGGCCTTGTCGTAGGCGGCGATGCCGTCGATCGGCAGGTAGCCTCGGGCGCGAGCGGCCTCGACCAGCTGGGCCTCGGCGGCCTTCACGCAGGCCAGCAGCGGGAGCTTGCCGTTCTCGTCGGTGTAGACGCCGACACCCAGGTTGACCTTGGCGGGGTTGGGGTCGGCATTGAACTGCTCGTTCAGGCCCAGGATCGGATCACGGGGGGCCATTTCGACGGCGGCAAACATGGACATCGCTGAAAGCTTCCTGAAGGGACGGTGGCAGGAGGAGGCAGGGGCCTGGGTAGGCAAGGGAACCGCGCAGGCTTTAAGCTGCCAGGTTCTTCGCGTGGGTCGGGGCCCCCGGCAGCGCGGCCGATTTTAGTCGTTCGACCAGGGATAACCCCATGCCGGATATTTCTGAGGTGATGCCGGAAGCCGATGCCCAAGAGGCGCCGCAGGGCGAATTCGTCAGCTTCCCCGATTCGCCGTTCCAGCTTTTCATGCCGTACCCGCCAGCTGGCGATCAGCCGACTGCGATCGAGCAACTCGTCGAGGGTGTCAACGACGGCCTGGCGTACCAGACGCTGCTGGGCGTCACCGGGTCGGGCAAGACCTTCACGATGGCCAACGTGATTGCGCGCCTGGGCCGGCCGGCGATCGTCTTCGCGCCGAACAAGACGCTGGCGGCGCAGCTGTATTCCGAGTTTCGAGAGTTCTTCCCGAAGAACGCCGTCGAGTACTTCGTCAGCTACTACGACTACTACCAGCCCGAGGCCTACGTGCCTCAGCGCGACCTCTTCATCGAGAAGGACTCGTCGATCAACGAGCACATCGAGCAGATGCGCCTGAGCGCCACCAAGAGCGTGCTCGAGCGGCGCGACACGGTGATCGTCGCCTCTGTCAGCGCGATCTACGGCATCGGCAAGCCCGAGGACTACACGCAGATGCGCTTCATCGTGCGTGTGGGCGACAAGATCGGCCAGCGCGACGTGATCGCGCAACTGATCCGCATGCAGTACACGCGCAACGAGACCGATTTCTCGCGGGGCTCGTTTCGCGTGCGCGGCGACACGATCGATGTCTTCCCGGCCGAGCACTCGGAGCTCGCGGTGCGCATCGAGCTGTTCGACGACGAGGTCGAATCCTTGAGCCTGCTGGATCCGCTGACCGGCCGCATCCGGCAGAAGGTGCCGCGCTTCACGATCTACCCGTCGAGCCACTACGTGACGCCGCGCGACCGTGTGCTGGCCGCCATCGAGACGATCAAGGCCGAGCTGCGCGAGCGGCTGGACTTCTTCGTCAAGGAGGGCAAGCTCGTCGAAGCGCAGCGCCTGGAACAGCGCACCCGCTTCGACCTCGAGATGCTGCAGGAGGTCGGCCATTGCAAGGGCATCGAGAACTACACCCGCCACCTGTCGGGCGCGGCGCCGGGCGACCCGCCGCCGACCATGGTCGACTACCTGCCCAAGGACGCACTGATGTTCCTCGACGAGAGCCATGTGCTGATCGGCCAGTTCGGCGGCATGTTCAACGGCGACCGGGCGCGCAAGACCGTGCTGGTCGACTACGGGTTCCGCCTGCCAAGCGCGCTGGACAACCGGCCGCTGAAGTTCGAGGAGTTCGAGCGCAAGATGCGCCAGGCGATCTTCGTCTCGGCCACGCCCGCGGCCTACGAGCAGCAGCACGCCGGCCAAGTGGTCGAGCAACTGGTGCGGCCGACCGGCCTGGTCGACCCGCTCGTCGAGGTACGCCCGGCGACCCACCAGGTCGACGACGTGTTGCAGGAGATTCGCATCACGATCGACAACGGCGAGCGCGTGCTGATCACCACGCTGACCAAGCGCATGGCCGAGCAGCTCACCGACTACCTGTCGGACAACGGCGTCAAGGTGCGGTACCTGCATTCGGACATCGATACCGTCGAGCGTGTCGAGATTCTCCGCGACCTACGGCTGGGCACCTTCGACGTGCTGGTGGGCATCAACCTGCTGCGCGAGGGGCTGGACATCCCCGAGGTGAGCCTGGTCGCCATCCTGGACGCCGACAAGGAAGGCTTCCTGCGCGCGGAGCGCAGCCTGGTGCAGACCATCGGCCGCGCCGCGCGCAACGTGAACGGCCGCGCGATCCTCTACGCCGACCGGATCACTGATTCGATGAAGAAAGCGATCGACGAGACCGAGCGCCGGCGCGCCAAGCAGGTTGCGTTCAATGCCGAGCACGGCATCGTGCCGCGTGGCATCCGCAAGCAAGTCAGGGAGATGATCGACGGCGTGGCGGCCGAGAAGTCGGGCAAGGACGATCTGCGACTGGCGCAGCAGGCGGCCGAGATCGAGACGATGAGCGAGAAGGACCTCGGCAAGCGCATCAAGGCGCTCGAGCGGCAGATGCTCGAGTTTGCGAAGAACCTCGAATTCGAGAAGGCCGCCCGGGTGCGCGACCAGCTCGCACTGCTGCGCGAGCAGGCCTTCGGTGCCGGCGGGGCGCACGATGCCAACGTGGTTCCCCTTGTCAGCGGGGCCGGGCGGGCCGCATGACTTCAGGCGAGAAGCCCGTCCGCGTGCTGATGGTCTGCACCGGCAACATCTGCCGCTCGCCTACTGCCGAAGCGGTGCTGCGCGCCAAGGCGATGGCGGCCGGGCTTGTCGAGCGGCTGGTGGTCGATTCGGCCGGAGTGTCGGATTACCACGTCGGCGACCCCCCCGACCGCCGCGCGCAGGCGCATGCGCGACGTCGTGGCTACGACCTGTCGACATTGCGGGCCCGGCAGGTTCATGATGGTGACTTCCAGCACTTCGACTGGCTGCTGGCGATGGACGAGGGCCATCTTCGCGACCTGCAGGGGCAGGCGCCCACAAACCACACGGCCCGCCTGGCACGGCTGCTGGATTTCGCGCCCGGTCGCGAAGGCCTTGACGTGCCGGACCCGTATTACGGGGCAGCCGCCGGCTTCGAGCAGGTGCTGGACCTGGTCGAGGCCGGTTGTGACGGCTTGTTGCACCGCCTGTTTGGATACACGACAAGATAAGTCAACCTCTGCTATACTCCAGCAAAACACTCGGACTCTGCCAAGGGTAAACCCATCCATGGCAGCGAGCGGGTGATCCAGGGCAGGTCGGCAGTTCGCTGCGGGCTGCCTTTCCCTCTGAATCGACGGGAGCACTCCATGCGATTGACCACCAAAGGCCGCTTTGCGGTCACCGCCATGATCGATCTGGCGCTTCGCTCGAACAACGGGCCGGTGGCGCTGGCGGCCATCAGCCAGCGCCAGCAGATTTCGTTGTCCTACCTCGAGCAACTGTTCGGGAAGCTGCGCCGCCACGAGTTGGTGGAAAGCACCCGCGGCCCCGGAGGCGGCTACTCGCTGGGCCGCAAGGCCGAGGAGATCAGCGTCGCCGACATCATCGTCGCGGTCGACGAGCCCATCGATGCCACCGGCTGCGGCGGCAAGGAAAACTGCATGGGTGACGACACCGGCCGCTGCATGACGCACGAGCTGTGGGCCAGCCTGAACACCAAGATGATCGAGTTCCTCGATTCGATCACGCTGCGCAAGCTGGTCGACGACCAGCTCGCCAAGGGCGTGTCGATCGAAGAGGCGCCGATCAAGCGCGCCATCTCGAGCCAGCCGGTTGTCAAGCCCATCAAGATCACCGCGCCGAATTCGGTGTTCGCCCTGGGCAACGCCTTTTCGAAGTAAGCCAAAGCAGAGCCAGACGCCTTTTCGCCATGGACATGACCCCGCACTTCCCGATCTACATGGACTACGGCGCGACGACGCCGGTCGACGGCCGCGTGGTGGACGCGATGGTTCCGTGGCTGCGCGAGCATTTCGGCAACCCGGCGTCTCGCAGCCACGCCTGGGGCTGGGAGGCGGAAGAGGCGGTCGAGAAGGCGCGCGGCCAGGTGGCGGCGCTGATCAATGCCGACCCGCGCGAGATCGTCTGGACGTCGGGTGCCACCGAGTCGAACAACCTCGCCATCAAGGGCGCGGCGCACTTCTATGCCGAGAGCAAGGGCAAGCACCTGATCACCGTGAAGACCGAGCACAAGGCGGTGCTCGACACGGTGCGCGAGCTCGAGCGCCAGGGCTTCGAGGCCACCTACCTCGATGTGCAGCCGGACGGCCTCGTCGATTTCGAAGCCTTCAAGGCCGCGATCCGGCCCGACACGGTGCTGGCCTCGGTGATGTTCGTGAACAACGAGATCGGCGTCATCCAGGACATCACCGCGCTCGGCAAGCTCTGCCGCGAGCGCGGCGTGATCTTCCACGTCGACGCCGCGCAGGCCACCGGCAAGGTCGAGATCGACATGGCCAAGCTGCCGGTCGACCTGATGAGCCTGGCCTCGCACAAGACCTACGGGCCCAAGGGCATCGGCGCGCTGTACGTGCGCCGCAAGCCGCGTGTTCGCCTCGAGGCGCAGATGCATGGCGGCGGCCACGAGCGTGGCCTGCGCTCCGGCACCTTGCCCACGCACCAGATCGTCGGCATGGGCGAGGCCTTTCGCATTGCGCACGAGGAGATGGTGCAGGAGCTGCCTCGCATCCGTGCGCTGCACGACCGGCTCGTCGAGGGCCTGTCGGGCATCGAGCAGACCTTCATCAATGGCCACCTGACGCAGCGGGTGCCGCACAACCTGAACATCTCGTTCAACTACGTCGAGGGCGAGTCGCTGATCATGGGTGTCAAGGGCTTGGCCGTATCGTCCGGTTCGGCCTGCACCTCTGCCAGCCTGGAGCCGAGTTATGTCCTGCGCGCCTTGGGCCGCAGCGACGAACTGGCTCATTCCAGCCTGCGCATCACGATCGGCCGCTTCACGACCGAGGAAGAGATCGACTACGCCATCGCAACGCTGAAAGATCGCGTCGCGAAGTTGCGCGAACTGTCTCCGCTGTGGGACATGTACCGCGACGGCGTCGATATCTCCGCCATCCAATGGGCGGCGCACTGAACTGCGACGCCCGCGAGCACTGAGGAGTACCCAGATGTCTTACAGCCAGAAGGTCATCGACCACTACGAGAATCCGCGCAACGTCGGCAACTTCGACAAGGGCGACGAGACGGTTGGCACCGGCATGGTCGGTGCACCCGCCTGCGGCGATGTGATGAAGCTGCAGATCAAGGTCGACCCCGCCACCGGCCTGATCCAGGATGCGCGCTTCAAGACCTACGGTTGCGGCTCGGCCATCGCGTCGAGTTCGCTCGTGACCGAATGGGTCAAGGGCAAGACGCTGGATCAGGCGCTGACGATCAAGAACACCCAGATCGCCGAAGAGCTCGCGCTGCCTCCGGTGAAGATCCACTGCTCGATCCTGGCCGAGGATGCGATCAAGGCCGCCGTGAACGACTACCGCTCGCGCCACGAAGCCGAGCCGGCTGCGGCCAATCAGGCGGCGACCACGGCGCAGGCGAACTGAACCGATGGCCGTCACGCTGACCGAAGCCGCGGCACGCCATGTGACCCGCTACCTGGCCCGCCGTGGCAAGGGGGTGGGCGTGCGCCTGGGCGTCAAGACCACCGGCTGCTCGGGCCTGGCCTACAAGCTCGAGTACGCCGATGAGGTGGCGCCCGAAGATGTGATCTTCGAGGGCCATGGCGTCAAGGTGCTGGTCGACCCGAAGAGCCTGCCTTACATCGACGGCACCGAACTGGATTTCGTCCGTGAGGGCCTCAACGAAGGCTTCAAGTTTCACAACCCGCGCGAGAAAGACCGCTGCGGGTGTGGCGAGTCGTTCCGGGTCTGAGCGGCGGTTTCGCCGACAATCATCACCTCTGACCGGGCGCGGCGCTGCATGGGGCCGCGCCCTTTTCATGTCGCAGCCGACCATGACCGCCGAGATCCTGATCCGCCCTGAGCGCCCGGACCACCCGAAGGTGCGAACCATGCTGGCCGAGCTCGACGCCTACCTGGCGTCGCTCTACGAGCCCGAGGCTAACCACATTCTCGACGTGCAGGCGCTGCTGGCGCCGGAGGTCGACTTCCTCGTGGCCGAGCGCGCCGGCGACCTGGTCGGTTGTGGCGCCACCCGCCGAATGTCTGGTGGGCCCGAGACGGCCGGCCAGGCCTACGGCGAGGTCAAGCGCATGTTCGTGGCCCCCGCGGCACGCGGCCAACGGGTCGCCCAGCGCCTGCTCGACACGCTGGAGGCGCGCCTGCGTGCCGACGGTGTGGCGCTGGCGCTGCTCGAAACCGGGCGCGACCAGCACGAGGCGGTGCGCCTTTACGAACGCGCCGGCTATGCACCGCGCGGCCCGTTCTGCGGCTATCCGGACAACGGGCTGTCCTTGTTCTACGAAAAGCGCCTGTGAGCAACGCACCATGAAGATCGACGACGACGACTTCACGCTGTTCGACCTGCCGCAGGCATTCAGGCTCGACCGCGCCGAACTGGATGCCCGCTGGCGGGCGCTGCAGGCCAAGGTTCACCCCGATCGTTTCAGCGCCGAAGGCGCGGCCGCGCAGCGCGTGGCGATGCAGTGGGCGGTGCGCGTCAACGAGGCCCACCAGCGCCTGAAGGATCCGATCGCCCGCGCCGCCTACCTGTGCGAACTGCGCGGCGCACCGATCAACGCCGAACGCAACACGGCGATGCCGGCCAGCTTCCTGGCCCAGCAGATGCACTGGCGCGAGGCGCTGGACGAGGCCGAGGGCGAGGCGGCTGTGCAGGCGCTGGACGACATCGTCGCCGTGCGGGAAGCCGAGCTGCTGGACGAGGTGGCCTATGCCCTCGACGAGCGTCACGACGCCGAGGGCGCTGCCCAGCGCGTTCGCGCGCTGATGTTCCTTCGCAAATTCCGCGCCGACGTGGATCGCCGGCTCGAAACCTTCGACGTTTGACGACCATGGCATTGCTGCAGATCTCCGAGCCCGGTCAATCGCCAGACCCGCACCAGCGGCGGATTGCCGTGGGCATCGACCTGGGCACCACCAACTCGCTGGTGGCCGCCGTGCGCCACGGCGTGGTCGAGTGCCTGCCCGACGCACAGGGCCGCACGATGCTGCCCTCGGTCGTTCGTTACCTCGACAACGGCGGCCGGCAGATCGGCCACGAGGCCGTGGCCGCGCAGGCCGAAGACCCGGAGCACACGATCGCCTCGATCAAGCGCCTGATGGGCCGCGGGCTGGCCGATGTGGCGGGCCGCGAGAAGCTGCCGTACCGCTTTGTCGACCACCCCGGCATGGTCGCGATCGAGACACGCCAGGGCGTGAAGACGCCGGTCGAGGTGTCGGCGGAGATTCTGGCCACGCTGCGCCAGCGGGCCGAGGACAGCTTCGATGACGAGCTGTTCGGCGCGGTGATCACCGTGCCCGCCTACTTCGACGACGCGCAGCGCCAGGCGACCAAGGACGCGGCCCAGCTGGCCGGCCTGAACGTGCTGCGCCTGATCAACGAGCCGACGGCCGCGGCCGTGGCCTACGGGCTGGAGAACGGCAGCGAAGGCCTCTACGCCGTCTACGACCTGGGCGGCGGCACCTTCGATATCTCGTTGTTGCGCCTGGCGCGCGGCGTGTTCGAGGTGGTCGCCACCGGCGGCGACGCCGCCCTGGGTGGCGACGATTTCGACCACGCGCTGGCCGATTGGGCTGCCGCCCAGGCCGGCATCGAGCCTCATTCGCCGCACGAGCAGCGCGCGCTGCTGATGGCTGCGCGCGCCGCCAAGGAGGCCCTGACCGACGCGCCCGCAGCGACGCTGCACTGTCGGCTCGGCGGTGGCGAGATCGCGCAGCCGGTCACGCGCGAGCAGTTCGATGCCATGACCCACGACCTGCTGCAGCGCACGCTCGCCGCCGTGCGCAAAGTGCTGCGCGACGCCAAGCTGCGCAAGGACGAGGTGCAGGGCGTGGTGCTCGTCGGCGGCTCGACCCGCATGCCCGCCGTGCGACGGGCAGTGGGCGAACTGTTCGGACGCGAGCCGCTGATCAACCTGAATCCGGACGAGGTCGTCGCCGTCGGTGCCGCGATCCAGGCCAATGCGCTGGCGGGCAACGCGAAAGACGGCGAACTGCTGCTGCTCGACGTGATCCCGCTGTCGCTTGGCCTGGAGACCATGGGCGGGCTGGTTGAGCGCGTGATCGAGCGCAACACGACGATCCCGGTCGCCAAGGCCCAGGACTTCACCACCTTCAAGGACGGCCAGACCGCCATGGCCATCCACGTGCTGCAGGGCGAGCGCGAGCTGGTGTCGGACTGCCGCTCGCTGGCCCGTTTCGAGCTGCGCGGCATTCCCCCCATGGTGGCCGGCGCGGCGCGCATTCGGGTGACCTTCCAGGTCGACGCCGATGGCCTGCTGAGCGTCGGCGCCCGCGAGCTGGCCTCGGGGGTCGAGGCCGCGGTGCAGGTGAAGCCCAGCTATGGCCTGGCTGACGAAGACATCGCCCGCATGCTGAAAGAGAGCTTCTCTAGCGCCGAATCCGACATGCGCGCACGTGCGCTGCGCGAGGCCCGTGTCGAGGCCGAGCGCATGGATCTGGCAACACAGGCCGCGGTGGCCGCCGACGGCGACCTGCTCGACGATGCAGAACGCACCGCCATCGAGGGTCTGCTTCAGCGCGTGCGCGAGGCGGCGCGCACCGACGACTCCGCGGCCATCGACGCCGCGGTGAAGGCGCTGGCCGATGGCACCGAGCCGTTCGCGGCCGCACGCATGAACCGCGGTATTCGCCAGGCGCTGACTGGCCGCGGCCTGGACGAGATCTGACCACTCACGAGACCATGCCCGTCATCAAGATCCTTCCCCACGCCGAGCTGTGCCCGCAAGGAGACCAGGTCGAAGCCGATGCCGGCACCTCGATTTGCGAAGCGCTGCTCGAGCATGGCATCGCCATCGAGCACGCCTGCGAGATGAGTTGCGCCTGCACCACCTGCCACGTGATCGTGAAGCAGGGTTACGGGTCGCTCGGTGAGCTCGACGAGATCGAGGAAGACCTGCTGGACAAGGCCTGGGGGCTGACGCCGACCTCGCGCCTGTCGTGCCAGGCCTTCCTGTCGGACGAGGATGTGACGATCGAGATCCCGAAGTACACGATCAACCACGCCCGCGAAGGGCACTGACCGGCTGAGCGCCGGCGCTCAGGTCGTCAGGCGGCGCAGCCAGCCCGCGATGGCGGGGCGCCACCTGCCGCTGCGCGGCTCGGCGGTGCGAACCTCGAGCACGCCGCGCTCGGCCAGGAGCCGCAGCAGCGCGCGCACTTCGGATGGCTTCACGCCGTCGCGCTTGAGCAGCGTTGCCTCGCTGAGGTGGCGCTGCGACATCTCGCTCAGCAGCCGGCGAAAACCCATGCGCCGGAACTCGGTGGGCAGGTCCGGCCAGGAAAGCAGCTTGTATTCCTTCATGTCCCAACAACCATTCTTCGCGGCGCCAACACGCTATTCTGCGTCAATGACACCCCTGTGGCCGACAAATCAGTCGTGCAGCACGCCACACCTGGCGCTCGCTCGTTCATGAACATTCTCGGCATCGAATCGTCCTGCGACGAGACCGGCGTTGCGGTGGTCTCGTTCGAAGGCAGCGAGGCGCCGCGCCTGCGCGGCCAGGCGCTGCACAGCCAGGTGCAGATGCACGAGGCCTACGGCGGCGTCGTCCCCGAGCTGGCCTCGCGCGACCACGTTCGCCGCGTGCTGCCCTTGGCCGAAGCGGCGCTGGCCGAAGCGGCCCTGAGCGTGCGCGACATCGATGTGATCGCCTTCACCCGCGGCCCCGGCCTGGCCGGCGCGTTGCTGGTGGGTGCGGGCGTCGCCTGTGGCCTGGCCGCGGCGCTGAACCGGCCGACGCTGGGCGTGCATCACCTCGAGGGCCACTTGCTGTCGCCCTTTCTTTCGGCCGACCCACCGCGCTTCCCGTTCGTCGCGCTGCTGGTGTCTGGCGGCCACACCCAGCTGATGCGGGTCGATGGCGTCGGGCAGTACGAGTTGCTCGGCGAGACGATCGACGACGCGGCCGGCGAGGCCTTCGACAAGTCGGCCAAGCTGCTGGGGCTGGGCTACCCCGGCGGGCCGGCGCTCGCGAAGCTGGCCGAGCGCGGCCGGCCGGATGCCTACGAGCTGCCGCGCCCGCTGCTGCACCAGCCGAACCTCGATTTCTCGTTCGCCGGCCTGAAGACGGCCGTGATGACCACGCTCAAGCGCCTGGGGCCCGAGGTGAGCGACGCACAGCGCGCCGATCTGGCGGCCAGTACGCAAGCGGCAATCGTCGAGGTGCTGGTGCGCAAGGCGATGCGCGCGTTGCGCGACACCGGCCTGCGCCGGCTCGTGGTGGCTGGCGGCGTCGGTGCCAACGCCCGGCTGCGGCGAGATCTCGGTGCCGATTGCGCGCGCCGGGGCGTGCAGCTGCACTACCCGGAGCTCGCCCTGTGCACCGACAACGGCGCGATGATCGCGCTCGCCGCGGCCATGCGCTGCCAGGCGGGCCGGGCGGCGCTCAGCAACGAGCACCGCTTTGCGGTGCGCCCGCGCTGGGAACTGGCCGACGCCGGCCAGTCCTGAGCTCTGACCGGTCCGCCCGTCCATCAGGGGGTGCGGTACTGCTGGTGCATCTGGTCCATCCGCGCGGTCTGGCCGGCGCTGAACTGGTTCATGCAGCTGTCGTCGGTGTAGTCCATGAAGTTGGTGATCGGGTCCAGCCCAGCCTTGGCGGCGCAGCTGTCACGCCCGACCGGGCAGCCGAACGCGGCTGACTTCTCGGCGGCCGTGTCGCTGACCGAGTCGCCCGTGTTCTTGCAGCCGCCTTGGAAGGTGTGATACAGGCCGAGCCAGTGGCCGATTTCGTGGGTGCCGGTGTCACCCTCGTTGTACGGCGCGGAGGTGCCGCCCGGCACGCTGGAGTACAGGATCACGACGCCGTCCATCTTGGGCTTCGCGGTGTAATCGCTCGGAAAGGTGGCCCAGCCGAGCAGGCCGCCGCCGGGGTTGGCGCTGTACAGGTTCAGCGTGTCGGCGCCACCCTGGCGCAGCGCGGTCTTCGCGTTCTTTTCGGCGGTCGAACCGGGCGACATGGTGTACCAGGTGGCGTTGGTCGTGCGGTCGATGCCGGACAACACGAACTGGAACGGCGTGTTCGCGTAGGCGGCGTTCAGCACGGCAACCTGGTCGTCGATCTGGGATTGCGGGATGTCGCCGTTGGCGATGCCGGTGCCCTTGTTGATCACGTGGAACCAGACCGGAACCGTCACGCTGCCCGGGGCGCGGTGCGTGTCGGCGCCGCGGGCGTTCTGCATGCGCAGGAAGGCGGTGAGGTTGTCGTCGATGCGGGCCCGCTCGGCGGCCTCGGGGGCGACGGTGTAGCAGCGGTGGCTGAGGTGGTCGTCCTTCGCCGCGAATGCCAGGTTGGCTGCGGCGAGTGCCGCGATCGCGGCCAGCAGGGCGGGGGTCTTCAAGCGCATGGGTGTCCTTGGTGACATCAGGGGTGACGGCCGGCTTCGGCTGCCGCGTCGTCGGCGGCAGCCGCTCCTCGTTGTCGTGCCAGCCGAGTGCGGCGCAGTATCCGAGTGCCTCGAGGGGTGGACAAGGTGGTTTCAGCCGGCAGGCGGCAGGCAGCCCCGTTGCCATGACGGTTCATGACGATCGCCGGCGCGAGCTGTGTCCCAACGTAACTGGCGCTTGGGTCGCTCAGGGTCGTTCGGCTATACTCCGCAGGTTTTGCGCCTTGGCCATATTGCATGGTGGGGCTCAAAACAGGCACGACGCGGGTCGGTTTCACCCGCGATCGCAAGTGAAAACCGGAAACCGTTCGGCTTGGGCTTCGCACCGCGCGTGGCCGTCGGCGGCTTCCACCACACACAAGGAAATCGCCATGTCCGTGGCTGACATCAACAAGGCCGACATCGTCAAGGCCCACGCCCGCGGCGCTGCCGACACCGGGTCGCCCGAGGTCCAGGTCGCTCTGCTGACCGCTCGCATCAACGAGCTGACCCCGCACTTCAAGGCCCACCTGAAAGACCACCACGGCCGCCGCGGCCTGCTGAAGATGGTTAACCAGCGCAAGCGCCTGCTGTCCTACCTGAAGGACAAGGACGCCGACCGCTACACCGCGCTGATCCAGAAGCTGGGCCTGCGCAAGTAAGCTGGCAAGATGAGCAAGAGCCTGTCTGGAGTACACCCCAGCACAGGCTCTTTGTCTTTGGAGCAGGCAGCCACGGTTGTTGCTGTGTCATTCCAGGAAGCCGCATCCGCATTGCGGCTCGCTGGAATGGCATACGACCCGCCGCCGTCTTGCTCCCGGTCCCTCCCGGCGCCACCGCCCAAGTGCGCCGCACAACCACCGGAGACCATTCCATGAGCATGTTCAACAAGGTCACCAAGACCTTCCAATGGGGCCCGCATCAGGTCGTGATGGAAACGGGCGAGGTCGCTCGCCAGGCCACCGGCGCCGTGGTCGTCAACATCGAAGACACGGTCGTTCTGGCCACCGTGGTCGCCCGCACCGAAGCCAAGCCGGGGCAGGATTTCTTCCCGCTGACGGTCGACTACATCGAGAAGACTTACGCCGCCGGCAAGATCCCCGGCAGCTTCTTCAAGCGTGAAGGCCGCCCGAGCGAACTGGAGACGCTGACCAGCCGCCTGATCGATCGTCCGATCCGCCCGCTGTTCCCGGATGGCTTCTTCAACGAGGTGCAGGTCGTCATCCACGTGTTGAGCCTGAACCCGGAAGTCCAGGCCGACATCGCCGCGATGATCGCCTCGAGCGCCGCGCTGGCTGTCTCGGGCATTCCGTTCAACGGCCCGATCGGCGCCGCGCGCGTGGGTTACATCAACGGCGAGTACGTGCTGAACCCGGGCAAGACCCAGCTCGCCGATTCCAAGCTCGACCTCGTCGTCGCTGGTACCGAAGCCGCCGTGCTGATGGTCGAGTCCGAAGCCGACCAACTGCCGGAAGACGTGATGCTCGGCGCCGTGGTGTTCGGCCACGACCAGGGCAAGATCGCGATCAACGCGATTCACGAACTGGTGCGCGATGCCGGCAAACCGGTGTGGACCTGGCAAGCCCCGGCCAAGGACGAGGCCTTCATCGCCAAGGTCACCGCGCTGGCCGAAGGCCCGCTGCGCGCGGCCTACCAGATCCGCTCGAAGCAGGCCCGCACCCAGGCCTGCCGCGAAGCCACCGCCAACGTGATGGCGTCGCTGAAGACCGAAGGCGTCGAGTTCGACAGCGTGGCCGTCGAGGGCCTGCTGTTCGAGATCGAGGCCCGCATCGTGCGCGGCCAGATCCTGGCTGGCGAGCCGCGCATCGACGGCCGCGACACCCGCACCGTGCGCAACATCGAGATCCGCAACAGCGTGCTGCCGCGTGTGCACGGCTCGGCGCTGTTCACCCGTGGCGAAACCCAGGCCCTGGTGGCCGCCACGCTGGGCACCGAGCGCGATGCGCAGATGATCGACGCCCTGGCCGGCACGTTTGACGAGCGCTTCATGCTGCACTACAACATGCCTCCGTTCGCCACCGGCGAAACGGGTCGCGTGGGCAGCCCGAAGCGCCGCGAGATCGGCCACGGCCGCCTGGCCAAGCGCGCACTGATCGCCGCGCTGCCGAGCAAGGAAGACTTCCCGTACACGATCCGCGTCGTTTCGGAGATCACCGAGTCGAACGGTTCGTCGTCGATGGCCACGGTTTGCGGCTCCTCACTCGCGTTGATGGACGCCGGCGTTCCGCTGAAGGCGCCGACGGCCGGCATCGCCATGGGCCTCATTCTCGAGGACAAGCGTTACGCCGTGCTCTCCGACATCCTCGGGGACGAGGATCATCTCGGCGACATGGACTTCAAGGTGGCCGGCACCGAAGCCGGCGTCACCTCGCTGCAGATGGACATCAAGATCGCCGGCATCACCGAAGAGATCATGAAGGTCGCACTCGGCCAGGCACAGGGTGGACGCAAGCACATCCTCGGCGAGATGGCGAAGGCCATCACCGAAAGCCGCGGCCAGCTCGGCGAATTCGCACCGCGCATCGAAGTGATGAACATCCCGGTCGACAAGATCCGCGAAGTCATCGGCTCGGGTGGCAAGGTCATCCGCGAGATCGTTGAAAAGACCGGCG
>NZ_DATFAN010000128.1:0-12402 GCF_035254525.1 Ideonella sp.
GGCAATTGAAAGCCGCTCTAGCGGGCAGGCAACCCCTGGAGACGGTGACGAAGCCAGGCAAGCAGAGTCGTTATGGAGTCGGTGCAATCGCGACATTGAAGCACGGCCCGCGCTTGCTCTTCTTCTTGGCATATACGCAACTGAATCTGCAAAACAAGGCTGAATCGACGCCCGACACCCTGTGGAAGAGTCTGCTCGCGCTTTGGGAAGAGGTATCGATACGAGGAAATGGGGAGATCGTGTCACTTCCTGTTTTTGGAGGCGGTTTGGCACGGCTATCGAGCCTCCTGCCCGCTCAGGATGCGATCCGCTTCACGGTCCTCTCGTTCATGATTGCTTCTCGCACCAAGAAGGTCTGCGATGAGCTACGAATCGTCGTGCGCCCGGAGGACTACGCAAAGCTTGACAGGCTTGAATTGCAGTCGTTTCTCTCGTCGCTGCGTGCTTCATGAACATAGTCCTCCCAGACGGCGGCGAGTGCGCGTTCTGCGCATATCTCAGTGGACGACGCCCGTACACATTTCTTTCTCGGACTTCAAGCGTCGCCACCTTGGTGACGCGTGAGCAGCGAGGCGAGCCGCATCTGTTGGTGATACCGCTCCGACATGTGTCGACGATTCTTGAACTAACGGACGCAGAAGCGTCGTCGATTGCAATTGCTGTACGCGAGGCTGCCCGGGCAATTGATTGGGCCTATGCACGGTCTGGCATCGCGGTCTGGCAGAACAACGGAGTGCCAGCAGGCCAGACGATCGGCCACCTTCATTTCCACGTCGCCGGAACTCTGGACAGCGGAGGGACAAATTGGGGCGCGGTGCCTGAGCGCTCTATCTCTGAAACAGAGGTCATCGCCGACAGACTGCGGGGCGCCAAGCCGAAGTGAAGCGCCGCTAGGTTGAAGCGGAGCCGCGAGCGGCAGTGGTTCAAGGCTCCGGCAACATCGATGGCCGTTGGTAGCTACCCGAAGCGACCGCGACGAAGCGCGCGATCCACCGTTCGATGAATTGCTCGCGCCCGCCATCTCCGAGGCG
This sequence comes from Ideonella sp., assembly GCF_035254525.1. Taxonomy (GTDB): domain Bacteria; phylum Pseudomonadota; class Gammaproteobacteria; order Burkholderiales; family Burkholderiaceae_C; genus Ideonella. Next base: position 1,032 of record NZ_DATFAN010000128.1, read on the forward strand.
GTACGGGGAATGGGCGATGTTCCAGACGTGCATAACGTTGGCCGCGGCATAGTCGGCATCACGCCCGGGCGGTAACAAGCACGGCTCCATGAGGGGGTGCTGACTCTTGACCAGGCACCAGTACGACACCTCGATCCATTCATAAGGCGTGTTTGGCCAGCGGCGCACGTACCAGAGCGAAGCACTGCGGCCTCGGCCATCGCTCTGCGAGACGGCCACCGTGCCGCCGCAAATGACGTCCCAGCCACTTTCATTGAAGGCATCCGGTGAAAGCGACGTGAACTGCCCAACAGACAAAGTCAAGTGACCGTGTCCGAGCGACGCTGATCGGTTGGGCGTGAGACCGTGTCCAAGATCGACCACCGCGATCGGGGCGCTGTCGATGACGCGGTCAAAAAGCGCCCGGGACAGCTCGCTGAGTTCGCGCTGCGCGTCGCGCTGGATAGTGGCGCGATCCCGCTTGGCGAGGGCAGCCGACGCGGCACCAGCCTGCTGCTGCATGTCTTCGGCAGCCAGCTTCGCCGCCAGCGCGGCCAGTTCCTGCCCGCCCGGCGTTTGGGGTGCGGAAGCCTCCCATTCGGCAAACCGCTGCTCCAAGTCGCCCAGTTCTGGGCGCGCGTCGGGGCTCTTACTGAGCATTCGGGCCAGCACTGCCCTCATTCGCGGTGAACCTGCCAGATTGTGTGGCGCGGCCGAGCGGTGCTGCTCGGCGAAGTCCTCCTCGTTCGGCCCGGAGAACGGCGGCTCGCCAGTCATCACCTCTTGCAGCACGCAAGCCAGGGCATAGACGTCGGTCTTATGTGTCGCACGCTCGTTGTTCCACTGCTCGGGCGCTGCGTAGGCACAAGTCAGCCAAGATTTCATCGTGCTCATCGCGGTCTTCGCGTCTGCCTGGCGAGCGATCCCAAAGTCCGCGACTTGCCAGCGGCCATCGAGCCAAAGCAGGTTGCCGGGCTTTAGATCACGGTGCACCCATGTGCTGACTGATATGAGGCCGCTGACCACCGCGTGGGCGATCACGACAGCCTGGGCTTCGCTGAGCTTGCCGTTCGTGTTGAGCTTCTGCGCCAGGCTGTATTCGGCGCGAGGCATCACGATGCAGGCACGGCCACTGTCAGCGTCGATGCCGCAATCCAGTATCGCAATGACGTGGGGGTCCAACTTGCCCAAGCGCTCCGTCGCAAACCTCAGCTCTCGGCTCGAAGCGGCAGGGTCCAAATCGTGGAACACTTTTATTGCCACCGGATCGCCCTTGGCACTGAGGCCCGGATACACCGCCGCAAAACCACCGGGGGCTCCTAATGGCTCGTCGTCCAGAATTGTCCAAGAGCCCTGGGCCAACCTCAGCGTCTTCATCGATCTGATCCCCTTGGCCGCATCCTTGACAGCGGCCTGTGTCAATACTAGCAATGTGCAAGGCTCCGACGCGCGTCGTCAGGGGAACGGCCGCCAACTCCCGTCGCCGAACCAGGGACGAGGGCGACGTACCATCTATTTGTTAGTTGACCGCTTTCCGCGACGCCAGTTATTCGGCAATGAGAATCGACTGTCTCAGACCAGTCTGAAGCTGGCGGACCAACTGTGGGACGACTGGCACCACTCGGCCGCAATGCGGGCAGACAAACTCTTCGATGCAGTTGCGTCAGATCGCGCTCTCGGCCGAACTGAAGCCCGATCAGTAGTGGCAATACGGTCAGTCCGCCACTGTGCCGCAACATGCTCAGTTTCTTGGCGCCCGCCTCCTGGCCGGCTCCGAGGACAATCTCGGTATTGCTTGTACGCTAAGCGCCATCGCCTTGCCCACCGATGAGAACGTCGAGTCGTCCGTTTCGCCTTGCGCTCTTGAGCGCCTTCGCCGCGTGTATACCAGGTGCGGTAACAGCAGGCCAGGTGCGGGACGAAATCCTCGGTGAGCTGAGGAGCAACTGTGCCTCAAGCGTGGATGAGATCCTGAAGCGCGACTTCCAGACAGTGCTCGCCCAGGATGTCGATCGCCGCACGTTCTGCGCCTGTGCGTATGAGCGATTCCAACTGGACCCGTGGCTGGATCGAATTGCCGACATGCCAGCGGAGGAACGTCAGCGGCCGTCGAAGGCATGGCGGTATCTTGATACGGCGTACTTCGTGGCTGGACTCGAGTGCATTCGACCGCTGCCGGTTTGGGAAGAGGCAGGTCGCTCCATCGACGAAATCAGGGCGGTGATCGAGCGGCACAAGGCGAGCTTCTGGGGGATCTACAACCAGGCTCTCAAGAGCCAGCCAACCCTGCAGGGCAAGGTGCAGGTCGACTTCACGATCGCACCATCCGGCAAGGTCACAGCGGTTCGGATGAGTCCGTCCGACTTTGGCGGTGTTGAATTCGCTCAGCGTCTAGGGAGCGCCTTTCTCGCGCTGGACTTTGGCGTCAAGGACGTTGCCGAACAGACCGTCAGGTTTCCGATCGACTTCCTGCCGCAATGACCCGCGCATCCCCGAGCGCCTCTGAAGCAGACCGGTCCCTGGCTCGACACTTAAAGCACTGACCGCTTTCGGCGCTTGCCGACACTTGCGCGTAGGCAGCCGAATGTCTCAGATCAGTCTGAAGCGGTAGTACACCGGTCATTTCTTTGATGAAGCCCGCTCAAATCGCCGCCGGGCAACCCGCTGCCTTGGCCCCATCGGTCACGAGCTTCCACTCCCAAAGCATCTCGATGCGCTGACGGTTGAGCAGGTCGTGGCGCCGGCCGTCCCTCACGATGCCGTCCGCGCCCTTCAACGCGCGCATCTCCTCCACTCGCGAAGCATCGGCCTGGCGCATCGTCTCGAGGCGCGTCGCGAACTCCTCGCACGACAGCTGCAGCGGCGGCGGGCTGTTGTCTGTGAAGACGCCGCCTTGGCGCTCCAGGTATTCGGCCGCCAGTCGAAGGTAGGCCTCCTTGTAGGGCTGGTCGGGCACCTTCGCCATCTCGGTGTAGTCGCTGCGGAAGGCGGCGTCTTCTTCGGAGGTGACCGGCGCGCGCTGCTGCAGCTTGCTCACCAACGCGGCCAGCCGCGAATAGGCCTGCACCATCATCGGGTCCTGCACATGGCGGTCGATGAGCTGGCACTGGCGCAAGTCAGGCAGCCAGTGGCGGCGCCGGTTCACCTCCGCGCCGTGGGGGTTGCCTTCGGCGATGTAGAGCTGCCTCGCGGTCTCGTAGTTGGCGTTGACCTCCACCTCGCACTCCGCCGTGCTCGTCGCACCAAAGGGCCAGCCGCGCGGCGCATCGGGTTGCTCCTGCAGCCATTTCAGGCAGCCCAGCACGGCGTGCACGCTGTCGCCCTTGCATTGCGAGATGCGCTGGGGCCGTTGTTGCTCGGCCCAGGCGCGGCCCGCCGCTTCCTGTGCCTTGCGCTGGTCTTGCATGCGGATGAAGCAGCCGCGCCGGAACTCGCCAGAGCCCTTGCAGTCGGCGCCAACGGCGGGGCGGTGCTCATCCGCCCATGCCTGCCCGGCCACGAACTCGGGGCTGGGCGGCAGCTCGGGCTCGCGCTGCTGGAGCACCTTGCGCACACCGCCTTCGGGTGTCGGCATCTCCACCACCTGCGCCTGCGCCTGCACATTGCTGGCGAGTTTGACGGCCCCGAGCAGCAATGGCCAGGCCAGCACAGCGGCATAGGCCAGCGCAAGCCACCGCGCATCGCGTTGCCGGACGCTGCGGACGAGGTTGAGCAGCAGCTTGAGAAACGCGGCCACGGTGCCGAGCCCAACGAGCACGGCGCCCGCCTCGGCCACCGAATGCAGGATTCCGGTGGTGTCGCCGCTCATGTCGCCGAGCAGGCCCAGCGTCTGCAACGCGAGCGACAGGCCGATGAGCGCGAGGAAGGTGTAGTGGAAGAGCCGTTGCATGGCGGTGCGCTAGCGGGCGGTATCGAGCAGCGCTTGCCAGCGAGCAAGGCGCATGCGCAAAGGATGATTGCCCTCCATTGCAGAGAACTGGGCCTGCAGGGGCTCCAACTCGTTGCGCAGCAGTTGCGCGACCGGCGGGTCGCTCACGAGCGCGCGATGCCAACAGGCTGCATCGGCGCCGATGGTGTCGAAGTCGGGCTCGCACACTGCGCGCACCCAGGCGGCGCGCGTGACGGGGTCGTCGGCGAAACCCTGCAGCACGAGCTGGCCGCTCTCGTCTCGCGGCAGCCAACGCGGGGCCCCGGCTTCTCTGAGGGCTTCTCCGCGTTGCTCCACCAGCAGCAGCGCGGGGTACAGGCCCAGCGCCACTTCGGGCCGCTCCTGCGTGGCCAGCTTGTCGAGGAAGCGCCTGAGCAACAGCGGCTGGAAGGCGGGGTCCGCCTCGGGCAGGCGCGCGCGCACGAGCGCCAGGGTGGTCTCGTCGTGCACGTTCGGCGCGCGCAGCCAGGTGGCGATGCGGCGTGGCCCGGTGCCGATCTGCGGCAGCAGGAACATGACGTCGCCGGCATTGGCCGTGCGGGCGGTCCCTTTCAGCGCGATCTCCTGTGTGTGGTCGTCGAGTTGCAGCACCAGCTTCGCCGGCGTTCCGCCTTCCATCTCCAGCTGCACGCTGGCGGTGAAGCGATGTCCGGCGAGGTCGGCGCCTTCAAAGTCGAGCCATTGCTCGGTACCCTGCAGCCTCACCAGCAGCGCGTCGGAAGGCATCTCGTCCGGCCCGCGCAACGCGACAGGGTCAAGCCGCAGTCGCTCCAACGCGCGCACCACCTGCACCGCTTCGCCAACTTGCACAACCGGTGGAACCGGCGAATAGCCGGAGGCGCGGCGCTCGCGTGCGATCTCCGCGCAGGCGTTCGCCGAGCCGGCGCGGTCGCAAAGCCCCGCCCACCCGCCGTGCACCAGCGCATCCACCACCACGCGTGACAGCAGCTCGATGCTGTCGATCTCGAAGCCGCGCACCGCCAGAGCCTGGGGCTCCAGGCCGCCCGCGCGCCGCAACGCTGCAGCCGCTGCGCGCGACCACGAGTTCTCATGCGCAAGCCGGCTCTCTGCTCGCAGCGCGATCACGCGAGGCTCGAGTGAGACGTCCAGCGTGGCGTTGACTTTCAGGATGCGTTCGATCGGCCACCGTTGCGCTCGGGTGCATTCTGTCTCTGCCGCCTTGACGCGTGCACACGAGTAGCCGGCCTTCGTGAGTCGAGCGACGAACGCAACCTCAGACTGTCCGCGGAAGGCCCAGCGATCGATGCCGTCATAGGCCGCGGACTGCCCTGTGGTGTGGTGTTCGGCTGCGGGGTCTAGCGTGCCGGTGGCCACCTCGGCGCGCCCGCCCTGCAGCAGCACGATTGCTGCGGCCGCAACGAAGGCTGCCGCCAGCATCATGCCCAGGACGCGCAGCTCGGTCATCGTGCGAGCGCGCGGTCGAAGGTGACAAGCCAGGTGTTGGCCGCGCCGGTCTGCCACGTCAGCGTAGGCGCCTGCGAGCCGCGGGCATAACGAGCCTTCGCGACGTGGCGTTCACCCTCGGCCTCGCCGGACTCTTCGTCGACACGGCGGAAGCCATTGCGCTGGAACAGCCCATCGAAGTGCGAGAACACCGCCTGCTGCAGCTGCGCCCGGCTGGCGTCGGACGGAGCGCGGTCTCGCACCGGGCCGAGCCGCAACGCGCCGATCAGCTCCAGCGTCGTCCGATCAGCTTCGACATTGCAGCGATGGACCTGCAGCGCTGGCCGGTAGGGCAGCCGCCAGGCGATGCCTTCGAACGTGGCCAGGCAGCTGCGAAGCGATTCGGTGGGCGTCTGCGCGATGCAAGGGCCCGTGGCCGCCAGGGCCAGCATCGCCGCCACAGTCGCGCCCGCGCTCACACGCCGCCGTTGCTCGCTCCTCATCCCGCCGTCCTTTTACTGTCGAAGGCGAATCATCGCATCGGCGCTGCGCCGGCCGCTCGACGCGTGGTTCAATCCGCCAGGACCGGGTAGTCCGTATAACCGCGCTCGCCGCCGCCGTAGAAGGTGGCCGTGTCCGGCGCGTTCAGCGCCGCGCCCTCGCGCAGGCGCCGGCCGAGGTCCGGGTTGGCGATGAAGGCCTTGCCGAAGGCGACGAGGTCCGCCGTGCGCGCGGCCACCGCCGCCTCGGCCATCGCGCGGTCGTAGCCGTTGTTGACCATCCAGCGGCCGGGAAACTTCGCCCGCAGCGCGGCATAGTCGAACGGCGCGACGCCCTTGTCGGAGAGGTCACGCGCCCCGCCGGTGGCGCCTTCCACCACATGCACGTAGGCCAGGCCCAGCGGCGCGAAGCGCTCGACCGCGCGGCCGTACAGCGCCTGGGCGTGGCTGTCCTGCCCGGCGTCGTTGGCCGGCGTGATCGGCGACAGGCGCACCCCCGTGCGGCCGCCGCCGACCTCCGCCGTGATGGCCTGCAGCACCTCGGTCAGCAGCCGGGTGCGGTGCTCGATCGAGCCGCCGTAGGCGTCGCTGCGGTCGTTGATGCTGTCGCGCAGGAACTGCTCGATCAGGTAGCCGTTGGCCGCATGCAGCTCGACGCCGTCGAAGCCCGCCTGCATCGCCAGGCCGGCCGCGCGCCGGTAGTCGGCGACGATGGCGGGAATCTCGTCGGTGCGCAGTGCACGCGGCTCGGAGACCGGGAAGAAGCCGCCCTGGAGGAAGGTGCGGCTCTTGGCCGCACGGGCGGTCGACGACACCGGCTGCGCACCGCCCGGCAGCAGCGACACGTGCGAGATGCGCCCCACGTGCCAGAGCTGGATCACGATGCGCCCGCCTTCGGCGTGCACCGCGTCGGTCACGCGCTTCCAGCCGGCCACCTGCTCGGGCGTGTGGATGCCCGGCGTGTCGAGGTAGCCCTGCCCCATCGGGCTGATCTGGCTCGCCTCGGTGACGATCAGGCCGGCGCCGGTCTCGGGGTTCGCGCGCTGGCGGTAGTACTGCAGCATCAGCTCGGTGGGCACCTGGCCGGCGCCGGCGCGGTTGCGCGTCAGCGGCGCCATCACGATGCGGTTGGCCAGGTCGATGTCGCCGACCCGGATCGGGTCGTACAGCGTCGGCGAAGAGGTCGGGGTCAAGGTCGAAGTCATGCACCGAAGGCTATCGGAGCCGGCGCGGCTACAGTGCGAGCTGGATCAAGCCCCCACGCGCTCGCGGCCTGTCGCCGCCGGCCCTGCACGCGGCCGCCGGATGAGGCAGGCAGGGGCAACGCACAGAAAGACCCGCCATGCTGGCCTACCGACACGCCTTTCACGCGGGCAACCATGCCGACGTGCTCAAGCACCTGGTCCTCGACCAGGTGCTGCGCTACATGACGGCCAAGGACAAGCCCTTCCGCTACATCGACACCCATGCCGGCGCCGGCGGCTACCTGCTCAAGGGCGCCCAGGCGCAGAAGAAGGCCGAGTACCGCGAGGGCATCAACCGGCTGTGGAGCCGGCCCGACCTGCCGCCGCCGGTGGCCGACTACGTGCACCTGGTGCAGCGCTTCAACCTGCCCGAGCCCGCGCCGGGCGAGCCGGCGCCGGTGCTCGAAAAAGGCATGACGCCGCCGCTGGCGCTCTACCCCGGCTCACCGTCGATCGCCCGCATGCACCTGCGCCCGGGGGATTCGATGCGCCTGTTCGAGCTGCACCCGAGCGATGCGCGCACGCTGGCCGCGCACTTCGGCGGCAAGCACGTGCAGATCCTCAACGAAGACGGCTTCGCCGGCCTGAAGGGCCAGGTGCCGCCGAACCCGCGCCGCGCGCTGGTGCTGATGGACCCGTCGTACGAGCTGGTCGGCGACTACGGCAAGGTCATCGCCTCGATGCGCGACGCGGTGCAGCGCTTTCCCGAGGGGGTCTACCTCGTCTGGTACCCGCAGCTCGCGCGCATCGAATCGGCCCAGTTGCCCAAGCGGCTGATGGCGCTCGCCCCCAAGGGCTGGCTGCACGTGCGCCTGACCGTGGCGCAGACCGATGCCCAGGGCTTCGGCCTGGCCGGCAGCGGCCTGTTCGTGCTCAACCCGCCGTTCACGCTGCACGACACGCTGCAGGGCGTGATGCCCTACCTGGTCGAGGTGCTCGCGCAGTACGAGGGCGCGAGCTACCTCATCGAGGAACAGCCGGCCTGACTCAGCGCTGGGCCGAGGTTTCGGCCGAGGCGCTGCCGTTCGCGCTGGCATCGACGCGACGGCCTTCGCGCGAGGCCTGCGCCGCGCCGGCGCCCTGGGCCGATGCCGGGCCGGCGGCCGCCGCGCCGGCCGTGGCCATGCCGAGCTGGTTCGTCGGCTGCGCCGGCTGCGCGGGCTGGGCCGCCGGGGCCTCGGCGCTGCGCGAGCGCGCCAGCAGCGCCTGACCGCCGCCCTGCGCTGTCGCCCCGGCGCCCTGCGCGGTGGAGCCTGCGGCCTGTGTGGTGGAGCCTGCGGCCTGTGCCGCGCCCGTTGCGCCGCTCGTGGCCGCCGCGGGCTTGTCGGCCGCGGGATCGGCCGGGCGCTGGACGCGCGGCGCGCGAAGCTCATGCTGGGCCTGGCCGGCGAGGTTGCCGCTCAGGTCGGCCTGGCGCGGGCTGAGCGAACCGGCCATGCCGCCTGCGCCGCCGAAACCGCCGCCCAGGCCGCCGCCACCCAGCAAGCCGGCCTGGGCCGACGACACGAAAGCCAGGCCGGCGAACGCGGCGGTGAAGGCAAGGCGGGACAGGTTGTGCGTGTTCATCTGAAGCTCCTTCGGTTCGTTTCGCAGGCGCCGGACCATCCGCGCCTGACAACCTGACAACGAGCCCGCCGGCGTGCTTCTTCCCGCGCTTACAAAGGCTTTCAGCTTCGATCCAGCTTCGACCCAGTTCAGCGCGGCAGGCGCGCGTGAACCTGCTCCGGCGCGACCCGCCGGGCTTCGGCGACGAGACCCCAGCCGAACACCGGGTCGCGGCCCGAGGCGCCCAGGTCCAGCGCGTCGTGCGCGAGCGCCTGCACCGCCGCGCGCGCGGCCGCCGGCTCGGGCGCCGGCAGCCGCGCGGCGAGCAGGCCGGCGACCAGCGGCGCGGCGAACGAGGTGCCGCGCACCACGGTGTAGCCCTCGCCGCCGGGCCCCGCCGCGGCCAACTCGGCGCCCGGCGCGGCAAAGGCCACCTGCGGGCCTTGCGCCGCCTCCGGCAGCACCCGGCGCCGGGCGTTCACGCCGGTCACGCCGACCGCGTCGGCACATGCAGCGGGGTACAACGGGGGCGCCGCGGGGCCGTCGTTGCCGACCGCCGCCACCACCAGGTGGCCGCGCGCCGCCAGCGCGTGCACGGCTTGGTCGAGCAGGCGGTTGGCCGGCCCGACCAGGCTGACGTTGACCACCGCGACACGCTCGCGCGCCATCCAGGCCAGCGCCTGCGCGATGCGCTCGGCCGAGCCGCCGACGGCCTGGCCGCAGTAGACGTCGGCCGCGTGCAGCGTGGCGCCCGGCAGCGCGCCGGCGAACGCGCTGTCCTGCCCGACCAGCAGCGAGGCGACGGCCGTGCCGTGCGGGCTGCCGATCTCGGCGCCGTCGCAGCCCCAGCGGCGGACCGGCGCGGCGCGCAGTGCCGGGTGGCGGCTGTCGACGCCGCTGTCGATCAGGCCGACGCGGCCCGTGCCCGCGGCGCTCGTGGCCGCCGTGGGCGCCAGCCCCGCGGCGCCGGGGGGCGCCGCGCTCGGCCCGGCGTCGCCGCTGCGCGTATAGACATGGTTGAAATCGGCCGCCAGCGCCGGGTCCTGCGCCCGCAGCCAGGCCAGCGCATCGGCGGTCGAGCGCCCGCGCGGCGCCTGCAGCACGACGCTGCGCAGGTCGTCCAGCCCCGGCAGCGGCTCGTCGCGCAGCACGGCAAAGCCCTCGGCCCGCGCCGCCGCCAGCAGCGCGGGCGACGGCGACACCAGCAGCAGCTCGCCGCGCAGCACCGGCTCGCCGGCCGGGTCGGCCTCGAGCAGGTCGGCGTGCTCGCGCAACAGCGCCTGCACGGTCTGCCGGCGCAGCGATGGCACCGGGGCGTCGGCCAGGCGGTCGATCGCCCGCCCGGGCAGCTGGGTGGGCAGGGCCGGCAGCGTCGGCAGGCCGCCCGGCAGGCGCAACTGCGCCTGGGCCGCGCTGCTGCAGGCGAAGATCAGCAGCACGGGAGCCAGCGCGCGGCCCAGGCGACGAACGGGCAGAAGTTTCACGATGCCAGCATAACGACGGCGGGGCGGAAGAAAATCCCGCCGCCCGACGTTGTCGACACAGAACCCCGACATGACTGCCCCGCCACCTCCCGCCCTGCACGACGCCATCGCCGCGCTGCTGCCGCGCCTGCGCCGCTTCGGCCGCAACCTGACGCGCCACCGCGAAGACGCCGACGACCTCGTGCAGCTGGCGGTGGAGCGCGCGTTGTTGCGTGCCGACCAATGGCAGGCCGGCACGCGGCTGGACAGCTGGCTCTTTCGCATCATGCAGAACGCCTGGATCGACGAAGTGCGCGCCCGCGGCCGGCAGGCCGAGACCTTCGCGCCCGAAGAAGAAGGCGCGCAGGTCGGCGTGTCCACCAGCGACAGCCAGATCGACGCGATCGCGGTGCGCAAGGCCGTGGCGCGATTGGGCGACGAGCAGCGCGCGGTCGTCGCCCTGGTGCTGGTCGAAGGCCTGCCGTACAAGGAGGCGGCCGAGGTGCTGGGCATCCCGATCGGCACGCTGACCAGCCGGCTGGCCCGGGCGCGCGATGCGCTGCAGGCCCAGCTGTCGCCCCCGTGAGCCCGCTCGCGGCGTCTTGCGAACAACTTTCGAGAACCCCATGGACCCGACCCCGACGATCAGCGACGAACAACTGATGGCCTATGCCGACGGCGAGCTCGCCCCGGCCGAGCGCGCCGCCGTCGACGCCGCGCTGGCGGCCGACCCGGCCCTGGCCGCGCGCATCGCGCAGCACCGCGCGCTGCGGGCCCGGCTGCAGCAGGCCTTCGACACCGAGCTCGACGAACCGGTGCCCGAGCACCTGCAGCAGGCGCTGCGGTCCACGCCACCCCGCAGCGCGCCGGTCATCTCGCTGGCCGAGCGGCGCGCGGCAGCCGAGGCGGCCGCCGCGCCGCGGACCGCGCGCGGCGGCTGGGCCTGGTGGGGCGGCCTGGCGGCCAGCGTCGCGTTCGGCGTGCTCGTCGGCCGCCTGGCGCTGCCCGGCGGCGACACCGCCCCGCCCGGCTTTGCGCTGAGCGAGGGCCGGCTCGTCGCGCGCAGCGGGGTGCAGACGGCGCTGGACACGCTGACCACCGGGACGCCCCAGCCCGGCGCCGCGGTGGCCGTGCCGCTGAGCTTCGTCGACCAGCGCGGCCGCTATTGCCGCAGCTTCACCACGTCCGCCTCCGCCGGCCTGGCCTGCCGCGACGGCACCGACTGGGTCGTGCAGATGCTGGTCGAGGCCGCGCCGCCGGCCGCGGGCGAAGGCAGCCGCCAGGCCGCCAGCCCGCTGCCGCCGGCCT
>NZ_DATFAN010000129.1:0-15052 GCF_035254525.1 Ideonella sp.
GTCGGCAACCGCGTGCGCCGAAAGCGCAACGGCCTCGTGAGTCTCGCGGTTCGGCCGGAAATCTAGGATGCGTGTCGACCGAAAGTCCCGGTATTGCGCCCGCGGCTTCTTGATCGGCTTGCAGTGCAAGACCTCAACGAACGGCTCAGCCTCGAGAGTGCGAGCCACCACGTCGCAGGTCTGCGAGACGACGACAAGCCAGTGATCCGCAGCCACTTCGACGGCGGCCGCGCCAGGCCGAGTAAGGTGCCGCGCGATGGCCGCCAGCATCCCCGGAGGCACTACGGCCCCAGTGCGCCAGCCCTGCTCTGCAACCTCGTCTCCAAGCGGCAAGGCGTCCTCACTCGTCGGACGCCAGCGACTTGGCAGATGGACGGCGCTTGAAGCCGGCCTCGGCGAGCTTCTGGCTGCGAGTCTTCGGCTTGCCGGCCAGCTTGGCCAAGAGTTCGTCGAACGCGCCAGCAACGGCGGCCTCGTCGAACTGGTCGGCAACCATCATCGTTAGGACGGTGCGCCCGTCCGCGAGAGGCTCATTGGAGACGGAGCTCAGCGGAGCCGTCGTCCGTTCGCGCCACTGCTTCGCAATGCGCTCGACCGCAGCCAGGCGCTCACGACTGGCGCCCTGCAGCTTCACGTCGCTGGAGGCATCGAGCCACTTGTAGAGGCCGGGCCGAGACAGACCAAGCGCTCGCGCCAGGTTGGACGTCGACAGTCCCAGAGCGGCCTGAAGTGCGGCCAGCCGTTCGACTCGAAGTCGAGCAGCTGCGCTCGGTGTTGCCTTGGCTGCAGCGGCCGCCTTCTGAAAGGCATCCTTCGAGGCCTTTGACCAACGCGACCACGAGTCTGCGTCGAAGTCTTCAACTGTGACGGTCGGGATCGCCGATGTCGCGAGCAACACGTCTGTGTCGACGATCAGGACAGTCCGTGCGCCGGTCGACTTGGTCCCCACGCGATAGGACCCAATGAGGTGCGTCTCACCGCCGCCATAGAACTGCATCGGCACAGCGGGATGAAACGACTCGGCGGCATCGATGATCGTGCTCGGACGACGCTGAAGCAGCGTCGCACGCTGAGCGTTGTAGATCCGTGCCTCGATCGTGTCGCTCACATCCACTCCTTGTTTGCCGTGGCAGACAGCGCAGCCTTGAAGGTCCGCGAAGTCAGCTTCTGCATGTCAGTGTAGATGCCGACCAATTGGGCGGCGTCGAAGACTTGATTGATGTCGCGCAGGCAGTCCGTGTCGATGAAGCCGATCGCCTTCTCGTCCCTGACCCTTTTCTCGCAGTCAACCATCACCTGCGGCTTGTGCAGCGGCATCGCGTTGAAGTTCGGAGGTAGCAGCATCCCAGCTGGCGCCGGCGCGCCCACACGGAGGTTGACGGTGGCGCTATCGAACAGAAATGCGGCCGCCCACAGCGACCCAGTCGGCTTCGCGCCGTCGGGAGCGATGCCCTGCAGCTGCTGGGCCAGGTACTCCGCCGGCGAGCGATCGCCGCTCGGGAGGATGAGGTCGACGTAGCGCAACCCTGCGCGCTCCACGAACGCACCGAGGTCTGCCTCGTGGATGGCGTCGAGGACGTCGGCCCATCGGGTCATCAGGTCAGCGGAGTTAACGTAGCTCGTTGCGTGCAGTGAGATCGACCTGGTGCCGAGCTGGACGCCGTGCTTCTGGTCAGCCGAGATCAGCTGCCAGATCGGCTGGGCGGAAGGCTTGGCCCCGTCGACGACAAGTTCCTGCCCTTCGACGGTCTTCGGGAAGGTGGAACGTAGTCGATCTTGCAGGCCAGGCACCTTCGTCGCCATCGAGTAGTACGGCGAGATGACCAGCTCTGCGACCACGTAGGCGAGCGGGGGCTTACGCCACGTACCGAGCGTGGTGGTGGGCATGCGGGCTCTCCTTCGGTGCGTTGCAGTTGCCTGTAGTGCTCTCTTCGGAGCATGTGCAAATTAGTTTACAGGCTAGTTGACACGCATGCTGCGAAATCGTTCCGGGTTTACGCGTGCTTCACTTAGGTGCTCACGAGCCGTGCGGAGCTTAGCTCCCGCTAAGTCATTGATTTTAAAGACGCAATGGCTTCGCCTGGTGCGACTTCCCTCGGTCGGTCTCATCCGGGACCGCGGGCCGCGGGCCGTGTGTGGCGGTGGCGTCGAGCTTCATGACGACGGACGGCGCAATCTTCACAGAACATCGAGTCCAGCCGCAAAGCACTTGGATGGAGGACGGCTTTGGGGAGCTCAAGTCGGCAGTCTGGGTGTCGACTCAGGGTCGCGTGCGGATCCTCCTAGCGACGATCAAACGTCCCCGAAGCAGTCGTCGCCGGCGACGCCACAGGCTGACCCTCTCCCGCTCATGGCCCGTGCCTCGCAGGCCGTCGCACCAGCTCTGGCGGTCAGTTGCATTCGCCTGGCGCGCGTCGCAGTGGCTTCGACGCCCTGCGCCGGCTCAGCAACTGCCCTGGTAAGCGGTGTCGATCTCGTTGAACACCGAGCCGGTGTCGATGTGGTCGACATAAGGCCCGGTGCCGGCATGCTCCGAGCGCGAGGCGGGCACGAAGGCGCCGGCGGCCACGTCGAAGACATGCACCTCGCCGTCCTCGATCACATAGTGCCAGCCGTGCAGCGAGAGCTCGCGCGCCTCGACGCGGCGGCGCACCATCGGGTAGTCCATCAAGCGCTCGAGCTGCAGCACGATGGCGCGCTGCTCGGTGCGGCGCAGCGCCTCCGGCGTCGGCTGCACCGGCAGCACCGCGTCGCGGCCGAGGTCGAGCCAGGATTTCAGGTTGATCGCCTCGTTCGACACGTCTTCGTACAGCGCCTTGATGGCGCCGCAGTGGCTGTGGCCGCAGACGATGATGCGGCTGACGTGCAGGTTCAGCACCGCGAATTCGATGGCGGCCGCGGTGCCGTGGTGGCCCAGGGCCCCGTGGCCGGTCGTCGTGCCGCAGCACGGCGGCACGAAGGCGCCGACGTTGCGCACCATGAACAGCTCGCCCGGCCCGGCGCCAGTGAGCAGGTAGGGCACGAGGCGCGAATCGGAACAGCCGATGAACAGCGTGGTCGGGTGCTGGCCGTCGTCGACCAGCGAGCGGAAGTGCGCCTCGTAGCGCGGGAACGCGTCGTCGTGAAAGCGCCGCAGGCGTTGCAGCAACTCGTCGGGCATGGGCGCGCGCGCTACTGGACCAGCGGCGTCTCGGCGGCCTGCAGCGACACGCCCTCCAGCTCCGCTTCGCCGGCCAGCACCTGCAGGTACTGCCGCAGCGCATTGACCCAGGCCTGCTGCTTCAGGGCCAGCGCGACCGCGCCGCGCACCTCGTCGAAGGCCGGCACGGTGCCGGCCTCGCGCGCGCGGACCTCGACCACGTGCAGCCCGAAGCGGCTGTGCACCAGGCGCGGCAGCACGCCGATCGCCTGCGCCGTGTCGGCGGCGAAGATCTCGCGGGCGAATTCGGGCGCGCAGTCCTCGCGCGTCAGCCAGCCCAGCTCGCCGCCGGCCTCGCGGCTCGGGCAGTTCGACCAGGCCTCGGCCGCGCGGGCGAAGGCCTCGCTGCCCGGCTCGGCGCAGCGCAACTCGAGCAGCACGCCCTCGGCATGGCGGCGCAGGGCCTGCACGTCCACACCCGGTGTGACCGCGAACAGCACGTGGCGCAGCTGCAGCTTCTCGCCCTGCGCATGGCTGCCGAGGTGCGCCTCGTAGTGGCGGCGCAGTGCCTCGTCGCCCGGCTCGGGCACATTCAGCTCGCGCTCCAGCAACGCCTCGATCGCATCGCCAGTGTCGGCCGATTCGGCCAGCAGCCCGGCGCGCTCGGCCGCCTGGCGCAGCAGCTCGGTACAGGCCCGCTGGCGCAGCGTCTCGGCGTCGAGCAACTCGTCGGCCTGATGCAGCGCGACGCCATTGACGCAGGCCAGCGGAATCGTCGTCGTGTCCATCACTTCGCTCCCCGCACGGCAGTGTGGCCGACAACCGGCGGCCGGGCGGCGGGCGTGGCCGCCGGGGCCGGGCGAGCCGGCCCGGCCGGCGGCAGCGTGCGGCGCGAGGCCAGGTGGCCGGCCGGCAGGTTCAGCCGCCGGCTGCGCACGAGCTGGTACGGCCGCAGCGCATAGCCGATCGTCGCGAAGCCGCTCCAGACGTGCACCAGGCGGGTGAACGGGAAGACCAGGAAGATGCTCATGCCCAGGATCATGTGGGCCTTGAAGACCCACGAGACATCGGCGATCAGCTCGACGCCGCCGGCGCGCAGGGTGATGACCCGCTGCGCCCACTCGGCCAGCCGCATCATCACGCCGCCATCGAGGTGCTGGCCCGACAGCGGGATCGTGCCCAGGCCCAGCGCGAACTGCAGCCACAGCAGCATCAGCAGCACGATGTCGCTGGTCTTGGAGTTGATGCGGATGCGCGGGTCGGTCAGGCGCCGGTGCAGCAGGATCGTGATGCCGGCGAAGCCGAACAGGCCGAACAGGCCGCCCGAGACCATGGCCATCAGCTGCTTGTTGCCGGCCGAGATGAAGGACTCGTACAGCGCGTGCGGTGTCAGCATGCCCACCGTATGGCCGGCGAAAAGGAACAGGATGCCGAGGTGGAACAGGTTGCTGCCCCAGCGCAGCGAGCCGCTGCGCAGCAGCTGCGACGAATCGCTCTTCCACGAGTACTGGTCGCGGTCGAAGCGCAGCAGGCTGCCGAGCAGGAACACGGTCAGCGCAACGTAGGGGTAGTAGCCGAAGAAGAAGGTGTCGAACCACGAGGCGTTCACAGCGACGCTCCTTGCTGGGTGCTGGCGGAAGAGGACTTGCGCACGATGTGGATGGGCTGCGGGGTGTCGGGCCGGGCCTGGCCGCGCGTGGAGCAGCCGTCGAAGGCGGACGGCTCGGCCCAGGCCTCGTCGACCTCGGGCTCGGGTGCCACCGGCACGGCCTGCACTTTCTCGCCGGCCAGCTCCAGCACCGCGGCGATCACGCTCGCGTACGGGCTCTCGCGCTCACGCAGCGCGCTGAACACGGCGTTCAGGATGTGCGCCATCTCGGCCAGGAAGTCGCGCGCGGCGGCGTCGGGCTGGGTGGACGCGAACTCCAGCACCACCGGCAGGTGGTCGGGCAGCTCCTCGCCTTCGAGCACCAGGCCGGCGCGCTCGTAGGTCTGGCCCAGGTCGACCAGCGCCGGACCGCGCTCGCGCGAGTCGCCGTGCACGTGCTCGAACAGGTGCAGCGAGGTCGCGCGGCCGCGGTCGAAGGTGTCGACGTAGCGGGTCTCGGCCTCGAACGGGTCCATCTGCGCGAGTTGTCGCGCCAGCGCGGCCAGCTCGGCGAGCCGGCCGGGCTTGAGCACGCGCTCGGCCTCGATCGCCTCGATGATCTCGGGCATCGCGGCGCGCAGCTCGGCGCCGGGGTAGCCCAGCATCGCGGCGAGCGCACGCAGCGTCAGGCGCTGGCGGTAGGTGGGTGATTTCATCGCCATGCTCCTCACACCGTCGCCTGGATCGGGATCGTGCGGCGCTTCTTGCCGCCGAACAGCGAGGTCTCGGTCTGCCCTTCGGAGCAGCCGTTGCCGAACGAGAAGCCGCAGCCGCCGCGCAGGTCGAAGGCGTTCTCGGCGTACTCGCGGTGCGTCGTCGGGATGACGAAGCGGTCCTCGTAGTTGGCGATGGCCATGGTCTGGTACATGTCCTCGACCTGCTCGACCGTCAAGCCCGCGGTCTGCAGCGCCGCGAGGTTCTCGGTGCCCTCGACGTGCTTGCCACGCTGGAAGGCGCGCATGGCCAGCATGCGCTCGAGCGCACGGATCACCGGCGCGGTGTCGCCGGCGGTCAGCAGGTTCGCCAGGTACTGCACCGGGATGCGCAGCGCCTTGACGTCTGGGATCTCGCCGTTGACGCCGATGTGCCCGGCGTTGGCGGCGGCCGTGATCGGCGACAGCGGCGGCACGTACCAGACCATCGGCAGCGTGCGGTACTCGGGGTGCAGCGGCAGTGCGATCTTCCAGTCCATCGCCATCTTCCACACCGGGCTCTTGCGCGCGGCGGCCAGCCAGGTCTCGGGGATGCCGTCGGCGCGCGCCTGCTCGATGACCTCGGGGTCGTTCGGGTCGAGGAAGATGTCGCACTGCGCCTGGTACAGGTCGCGGTCGCGCTCGGTCGATGCGGCTTCGGCGATGCGGTCGGCGTCGTACAGCATCACGCCGAGGTAGCGGATGCGGCCGACGCAGGTCTCGGAGCACACCGTCGGCTGCCCGGCTTCGATGCGCGGGTAGCAGAAGATGCACTTCTCGGCCTTGCCGGTCTGCCAGTTGTAGTAGATCTTCTTGTACGGGCAACCCGACACGCACATGCGCCAGCCGCGGCACTTGTCCTGGTCGATCAGCACGATGCCGTCTTCCTCGCGCTTGTAGATCGAGCCCGAGGGGCACGACGCCACGCACGCCGGGTTCAGGCAGTGCTCGCACAGGCGCGGCAGGTACATCATGAAGGTGTTCTCGAACTGGCCGTAGATGTCCTTCTGGACCTCTTCGAAGTTCGCGAAGTTCTTGTCCTTCGAGCGCTTCGAGAACTCACCCCCCAGGATCTCTTCCCAGTTCGGGCCCCACTCGATCTTCTCCATGCGCTGGCCGGTGATCAGGCTGCGCGGGCGGGCGGTCGGCGCGGCCTTGCTCTCCTTGCTCGACTGCAGGTGGTCGTAGTCGAAGGTGAAGGGCTCGTAGTAGTCGTCGATCTGCGGCAGGTTCGGGTTGGCGAAGATGCGCATCAGCAGCTTCCACTTGCCGCCCTGCCTGGGCTCGATGGAGCCATCGGGGTTGCGGATCCAGCCGCCGTTCCACTTGTCCTGGTTCTCCCACTCCTTGGGGTAGCCGATGCCGGGCTTGGTCTCGACGTTGTTGAACCAGGCGTATTCCATGCCGGGCCGGTTCGTCCAGACGTTCTTGCAGGTGACCGAACAGGTGTGGCAACCGATGCACTTGTCCAGGTTCAGCACCATGCCGATTTGCGCGCGGACCTTCATGCCGTGACTCCTTCTTGGGCGACGACGTCGTCGTCCAGCCAGTCGACTTTTCTCATCTTGCGCACCAGCACGAACTCGTCGCGGTTGGTGCCGATGGTTCCGTAGTAGTTGAAGCCGTAGCTGAGCTGCGCGTAGCCGCCGATCATGTGCGTGGGCTTGGTGACGATGCGGGTGACCGAGTTGTGGATGCCGCCGCGCTGGCCGGTGATCTCGCTGCCCGGCGTGTTGATGATCTTTTCCTGTGCGTGGTACATCAAAGTCATGCCGCGGTTCACGCGCTGGCTGACGACCGCCCGCGCCGCGATCGCGCCGTTGGCGTTGAACAGCTCGATCCAGTCGTTGTCGACGATGCCGGCTTCCTTGGCGTCGTCCTCGCTCAGCCACACCACCGGGCCGCCGCGGTTGAGCGTCAGCATCATCAGGTTGTCGCTGTAGGTCGAGTGGATGCCCCACTTCTGGTGCGGCGTGATGAAGTTCAGCGCAATCTCCTTCTCGCCGTTCGACTTCACACCGTAGACGCCCTTCAAGGCCTTCATGTCGATGGGCGGCCGGTAGCTGGTGAACTCCTCGCCGAAGGCGCGCATCCAGGGGTGGTCCTGGTAGAACTGCTGGCGCCCGGTCAGCGTGCGCCAGGGGATCAGCTCGTGCACGTTGGTGTAGCCGGCGTTGTACGAGACCTTCTCGCTCTCCAGCCCGCTCCAGGTGGGCGAGCTGATGATCTTGCGCGGCTGGGCCTGCACGTCGCGGAAGCGGATCTTCTCGTCCTCGCGGTGCAGCGCCAGGTGCGCATGCTCGCGGCCGGTGATCTTGCTCAGCGCCTCCCAGGCCTTGACCGCCACATGGCCGTTGGTCTCGGGCGCGAGCATCAGGATGGTCTCGGCCGCGTCGATGTCGGTCTCGATCTTCGCCATGCCCTTGGTGGGGCCCGCCGTATGAACCTTGCCGTTCAGCTCGGCCAACTGGCGCACCTCGTCGACCGTGTTCCAGGCGATGCCCTTGCCGCCGTTGCCGACCTTC
This sequence comes from Ideonella sp., assembly GCF_035254525.1. Taxonomy (GTDB): domain Bacteria; phylum Pseudomonadota; class Gammaproteobacteria; order Burkholderiales; family Burkholderiaceae_C; genus Ideonella. Next base: position 8,005 of record NZ_DATFAN010000129.1, read on the forward strand.
TCCATCAAGGGGCCGAGCGCGGTGAAGCGCGCGTAGGTGGCCGGATAGTCGCGCTCGACCACGGTGACCTGCGGCGCGGTCTTGCCCAGGATCAGCTCGGTCTCGCCGCGCTTCCAGTCCTTGATCGTGAGGCCCTGCCCCAGCTCGGCCGGCGTGTCGTGCATCAGCGGGGTCATCACGACGTCCTTCTCGACCCCGAGGTGGCCGACGCAGACCTCGCTGAAGGCTTTCGCGAAGCCCTTGTAGATCTCCCAGTCGCTGCGTGCCTGCCAGGCCGGGTCCACCGCCGTCGACAGCGGGTGGATGAAGGGGTGCATGTCGCTGGTGTTGAGGTCGTTCTTCTCGTACCAGGTGGCCGTGGGCAGCACGATGTCGGAATAGAGACACGTCGTGCTCATGCGGAAGTCCAGCGTGACCAGCAGATCCAGCTTGCCTTCGGGCGCGTGCTCGTGCCAGCGCACCTCGTCGGGCTTGGCGTCGTCGGGGCCCAGGTCCTTGCCCTGCACGCCGTGCTGGGTGCCCAGCAGGTGCTTGAGGAAGTACTCGTGGCCCTTGCCCGACGAGCCGAGGATGTTCGAGCGCCAGACGAACATGTTGCGCGGCCAGTTGGCCGGCTCGTCCGGGTCCTCGCAGGACAGGCGCAGCGAGCCGTCCTTCAGGCTGCGCACCACGTAGTCCTTGGTGTCCAGGCCGGCAGCCGAGGCCAGGCCGGCGATCTTCAGCGGGTTGGTCTCGACCTGCGGCGCGCTGGGCAGCCAGCCCATGCGCTCGGCGCGCACGTTGTAGTCGATCAGGCTGCCGCCGTAGGCGTTGCGGTCGGCCAGCGGCGAGAGGATCTCGCCGACGCCGAGCTTCTCGTAGCGCCATTGGTCGGTGTGGGCGTAGAAGAAGCTCGTCGAGTTCTGCTGGCGCGGCGGGCGGTTCCAGTCCAGCGCGAAGGCCAGCGCCGTCCAGCCGGTCTGCGGGCGAAGCTTTTCCTGGCCCACGTAGTGCGCCCAGCCGCCACCGGTCTGCCCGATGCAGCCGCACAGCATCAGCATGTTGATGATGCCGCGGTAGTTCATGTCGCAGTGGTACCAGTGGTTCATCGCCGCGCCGATGATCACCATCGACTTGCCGCGCGTCTTGTCGGCGTTGTCGGCGAACTGGCGCGCGACGGCGATGACCTGGTCACGCGGCACGCCGGTGATCTTTTCCTGCCAGGCCGGGGTGTAGGCCGCGTCGTCGTCGTAGCTCCTGGCGCCGTCGCCGTAGCCGCGCTCGATGCCGTAGTGCGCGGCCATCAGGTCGAACACGGTCGCAACCAGCACCTCGCGCTGCTCCTCGGCCGGCACGCCGTCCTTGCACAGGCGCAGCTTGGTGACGGGCACCTTGCGCAGCAGCACGTCGCCGCCGGCCTGCTTGTTCGATTCGAAGTGCGGCGTGTCGATGCCGCCGAAGTACGGGAAGGCGACCTCGGCCACCTCGTGGCTGCCGGCTTCGGCGAGCGACAGGCGCAGCGTGACTTCGGCGTCGCCGCGCGCTTCCTTGTTCTCCAGGTTCCACTTGCCGACGTCGTCGCCGGTCTCGCCCCAGCGGAAGCCGATCGAGCCGTTGGGCAGCACGACCTTGCCGTCCTGGTCGAAGGCGAGCGTCTTCCACTCGGCGTTGTTGCCCTGGCCCAGGTGACCGTTGAAGTCGCTGGCGCGCAGATAGCGCTGGCTGGCCAGGGCCTTGCGGCCGTCCGGCAGCGTGCGCTCCTCGAGCATCACCAGCATCGGCAGGTCGGTGTAGCGCCGCGCGTAGTCGTCGAAATACACCGACCGCTTGTCGAAGTAGAACTCCTTCAGGATCACGTGGCCCATGGCCATCGCGAGCGCCGCGTCGGTGCCCTGCTTCGGGTGCAGCCACAGGTCGGCCAGCTTGCTGACCTCGGCGTAGTCGGGCGTCACCGCCACCGTCTTGGCGCCCTTGTAGCGCACCTCGGTGAAGAAGTGGGCGTCGGGCGTGCGGGTCTGGGGCACGTTCGAGCCCCAGGCGATGATGAAGGTGCTGTTGTACCAGTCGGCCGACTCGGGCACGTCGGTCTGCTCGCCCCAGACCTGCGGGCTCGACGGCGGCAGGTCGCAGTACCAGTCATAGAAGCTCATGCACACGCCGCCGATCAGCGACAGGTAGCGCGAGCCCGCGGCGTACGAGACCATCGACATCGCCGGGATCGGCGAGAAGCCGATGATGCGGTCCGGCCCGTGCTGCTTGGCGGTGTAGACGTTGGCCGCAGCGATGAGCTGGTTGACCTCGTCCCAGCTCGAACGCACGAAGCCGCCGTGGCCGCGCTGGCCAGTCCATTCGGTGCGCTTGGCCGGGTCTTGGACGATGCGCGTCCAGGCCTCGACCGGGTCGCTGGTGGTCTGCAGCGCGGCGCGCCAGTGCTTGAGCAGCCGGCCGCGCACCATCGGGTACTTGACCCGGTTCGCGCTGTACAGGTACCAGGAGTACGACGCACCGCGGGCGCAGCCGCGCGGCTCGTGGTTGGGCAGGTCGGGCCGGGTGCGCGGGTAGTCGGTCTGCTGGGTTTCCCAGGTCACGATGCCGCCCTTGACGTAGACCTTCCAGCTGCACGAGCCGGTGCAGTTGGTGCCGTGCGTCGAGCGCACGATCTTGTCGTGCTGCCAGCGGCTGCGGTAGGCGTCCTCCCAGGTCCGGTCTTCGCCGGTGGTGGCGCCGTGGCCGCCGGCGAACGACTCCTTCGGTTGCGAGAAGTGCGTCAGGCGGTCCAGGAAATGGCTCATGAAAGTCTCCGAGGTGTCGGCCCGCAGTGTCGGCAGGCCGTGACAACCCGATGCGACAGCACCTTGGCGGTGCGTGTCGCTCGGTAAACAGTCGGTGTCAGGCAGGTATCAGCCGCCGTCGTTGGCGGCCTGCCTCGTCAGCAGGGCATCGGCGCGTTCTTGCGGCTGTAGAACCACCAGGTGATCGCGATGCAGGTCACGTAGAAGGCGATGAAGCAGTACAGCGCCGCCTCGGGCCCGCCGGTCATCGAGATCGAGGTGCCGTAGCTCTTCGGGATGAAGAAGCCACCGTAGGCGCCGACCGCCGAGCTGAAGCCCAGCACCGCGGCGGCTTCCTTGTTGGCATCCTTGATCGCCTGTTCCATGAGACCCCCAGTCGCAGCAGGCTGCGACAGCCCCCCGAGGGGGCCGCCGACTTGCTTGGGGCGGCCCGGCGCGGCGTCGGCGCGCGCTTCGATCAAGGCCTTTGCCTCGCGAGTCCGCTCGGTCAGGAAGATCACCGGGATCATGCGGAAGGTCGAGCCGTTGCCGATGCCCGAAGTCGCGAACAGCACGAGGAACGAGGCGAGGAAGCCGGCGAAGTTGCCGCCCTGCCCGCCTGACCCTCCATTCGGCAGGAACTGCAGCACCGCGATCACGCCGATCGCCATCGCGATGAAGTTCCAGAAGGTCACGCGGGCGCCACCGACCTTGTCGGCCAGCCAGCCGCCCACCGGGCGCACCAGCGCGCCGACCAGGGGGCCCAGCCAGGCGTACTGCAACGCGTTGACGCCGGGGAACTGGCTCTTGATCAGCAGCGGGAAACCCGCCGAGTAGCCGATGAAGCTGCCGAAGGTGCCGAGGTAGAGCCAGCACATCCACCAGTTGTGGGCGCGCTTGAAGATCACCGCCTGGTCGGCGAAGGTGGCCTTGGCTTCGGCCAGGTCGTTCATGCCGAACCACGCGGTGACGGCGCTGATGGCGATGAACGGCACCCAGACATAACCCGCGTTCTGCAGCCACAGCACCATGCTGCCGCCCGCCTTGGTCACCGCCTGCGGCGGCCCGCCCAGGTCGCCGAACAGGCTGGCGTTGATGACCAGCGGCACGACCAGCTGCACCAGCGACACGCCCAGGTTGCCCAGGCCGGCGTTCAGGCCGAGCGCGGTGCCCTTCTTGTCCTTCGGGAAGAAGAAGCTGATGTTGCTCATGCTGGAGGCGAAGTTGCCGCCGCCGAAGCCGCACAGCAGCGCCAGCAGCACGAAGACCTCGTAGGGCGTGCCAGGGCTCTGCACCGCCATGCCGATGCCCGCTGCCGGCAGCAGCAGCGAGGCGGTGGAGATCGCGGTCCATCGCCGGCCGCCGAAGATCGGCACCGCGAAGGAATAGAAGATGCGCAAGGTCGCGCCGCACAGGGCCGGCAGCGAGGCGAGCCAGAACAGCTGGTTGGTCGAGAAGCGGAAGCCCACCAGCGGCAGGTTCACGACGACGACCGACCAGACCATCCAGACGGCGAAGGCGAGCGTCAGCGCGGGGATCGAGATCCACAGGTTGCGCTGGGCGACGGACGAGCCGCGCGTTCTCCAGAAGCCGAGATCCTCGGGGTTCCAGTGCGCGATGAGGGAGGTAGAAGCCATGGAATGCTCCGGGGAGTGAAGGGGGTCAGGCGAGCGCGGGTTCGCCCATCAGGCGGGTGCGCCGCACTTCGGTGAAGTACATCCAGATGAGCGACACCCAGACGACGCCGTACAGCAGCATGAAGGCCGAGCTGCGCACGCCGGTGAGGTCCAGCAGGGCGCCGAACATGATCGGCAGGATGAAGCCGCCCAGGCCGCCGGCCAGACCGACGATGCCGCTGATGGCGCCGATGTTGGTGGGGTAGTCGTCGCTGATGTACTTGAAGACGCTGGCCTTGCCGAAGGCCCAGGCCACGCCCAGCACGGCCATGATCATGGTGAAGGTGTAGACGTTCAGGCCGAGGTGGAAGGTCTGCGGGCCCTTGACGGTCAGCACCGTGAAGTCGGTCTGCGGGTAGCTCAGCAGGAACAGGCAGATCCAGCTCACCCACATGACCCACCAAGTCACGCTGTGCGCGCCGTACTTGTCCGACAGCCAGCCGCCGATCGCGCGCAGAACGCCGCCGGGCAGCGAGAAGCAGGCCGCCAGCAGCGCGGCGATGCGGATGTCCAGCCCGTACTCGCCGACGTAGTACTGCACCATCCACAGGCTCAGGCCCACGTAGCCTCCGAACACGATCGAGTAGTACTGGCAGTACTTCAGGACCTTCGGATCCTTCAGCGCCTTGAGCTGGTCCTTGAAGCTCACCGTCGGCGGCACCAGGTGCGCCGGATCGCTCGCGCTGAAGACCCAGAACAGCACCAGCGTGCCGAGCATGATGGCCGCGTAGACCTGCGGCACCATGGTCCAGCCGAAGGCGACGACCAGCGCCGGCGCGATGAACTTGTTGACCGCCGCGCCCGAGTTGCCGGCCCCGTAGACGCCCATCGCCAGGCCCTGGCGGCGCTTCGGGAACCAGCGCGCGACGTAGGGCGTGCCGACCGAGAAGGAGCCGCCCGCCAGCCCGACGAACAGCCCGATCACCAGGAAGTGCCAGTAGGCGGTGGCGTAGGACATCAGCCAGATCGCCGGCACCGTGACCGCCATCAGCACGGTCATCACGATGCGGCCGCCGTAGCGGTCGGTCCAGATGCCCAGCGGCACGCGGATCAACGAGCCGGCCAGCACGGGCATGGAGGTGAGCAGCCCGAATTCGGTGGCGTTGAGGTTCAGCTGCTTGCGGATCGGGATGCCGATCACGCCGAACATCATCCAGACCATGAAGCAGGTGGTGAAGGCCAGCGTGCTGACGGCCAGCACGGACCAGGCTTGCCGCGTCACGACGACGGGGGCGGGATGGTGTTGTTGTTGTCCGGTCTTCACGAGCAGTTCCTCGCATCCAATGAGTACAGGCTCAACTGTCGTGAATCGGGGCGCGGCTGAACATCCTCCGGTGGTGGGGACGGACGCAGTGAGAAGGAGGATGGGGAACTAGTTCGGTGGAACTAGCCGCGCACGCTGCTTGATCCAGCGCAACGCGCGCCGGCGAAATTGCGGGCAAGGTGGATCGTGTCGGCCCGGCTGCGCCGGCGGGCCGTGGTGTGGTGCGCGCGGCGTTTCGGCCGGCGGCACCCGTCGCAATTCACGCCGCGCGCGGGCGCGCGGGCGCAAGGGTCACTTGGGTTTCGAGTCGCGGCCCGGCCGGGTCTCGGGCAGGGTCTGCTCGATCACCTCGTCGTCCGGCACGTCGTGCGGACCCGCCTCGTCGGGCACCGGCACCTGGCCGTCCCTGGGTTCCTCTTTGCCCGCGTCGGACTGCGGCGTCTGGGTGGCTGCCATGAAGCTCTCCTGAACAATGGAATCAGGACAGCATCACAGCGGCTGCACGGTCCTGGCAATCGCACTGCTCCGGTATCGGCGTAGGACGGTGTCCCGTGCCAGGGGGCGCGTTCGGCCGACGGCACGCATTTCGGCGCAGCGTTTCGCGGTGCGGCGCCGACGGCCCGCACCCCGCGGCTGCTCAGGCGCGTTCGGTGGCGTAGACCGCCGCCTGCACGCGCGAGCTCAGGCCCAGCTTGCGCAGGATGTGCTGCACGTGGATCTTCACCGTGGTCTCGGCGATGTCCAGCGAGCGCGCGATCTCCTTGTTGCTGGCGCCGCGCGCGATCTGCCGCAGCACCTCCTGTTCGCGCGGGGAGAGCTGCGCCCCGGGCTCCGGCGCCGGCTCGGCCGCCGGGGCGGACACCTGCGCGGAGCCGGTCACCGCAATCGGACCGGGCGCGAGCGGAGCCTGCAGGGCCGCGACCAGCTTGCCCATGAGCTCGGGGCTGACCACCGGCTCGCCGCGCATCACGCGGTGGATCGCCGCCATCAGCACGTCGCCCTCGATGGTCTTGAGCAGGTAGCCGTGCGCGCCCCCGCGCAGCGCCGCCTGCAGGTCCTGTTCGTCCTCGCTCACGGTCAGCAGCACGATGCGCGCCGAGGGCGCCGCCTCCTTCAGGTCCGGCAGCGCCTGGATGCCAGTCGCGCCGGGCAGGTGGTTGTCCAGGAGGATCACGTCCGGCTGCAGCGCCTGCGCCTTGCGCACGGCCTCGGCGGCGTCGGCTGCCTCGCCGGCGACCTCCAGGCCCGGGTCGCTCGCGAAGAGGGCGACCAGCCCGCGCCGGAACAGCGTGTGGTCGTCGACGACGAGCAGGCGGATGGTGGGCATCGTTTTTCCCCGTGGCTCAGGCAAGGGCTTC
>NZ_DATFAN010000130.1:0-7498 GCF_035254525.1 Ideonella sp.
GGGCGCTGGTCATGAGCAGCCACGACATGCACTGGGTGGCCCGCGCCGCGACCCATGTGCTGGCCCTGCTGGGCGACGGCCGCTGGCGCGCCGGCACGGCGCAGCAGATGCTGCAGGCCGAACCGCTGCGCGAGATCTTCGGCTGCGATTGGCTGGCCGCTGGCGGCAGCTGGCTGCCGGCCTGAGCCCCTGCCCCACCAAGGTCTTGCGCGGATCCGGCTCCGCCGGTCCGCTGCAAGCGCCCCCTCGGGGGGCAGCGACCGGAAGGGAGCGTGGGGGTCCTATTCCGGCCGCATCTGCCGCAGCGCCCGCGCCAGCTCGATCACCGCCATCGCGTAGTAGCTCGACCAGTTGTAGCGTGTGATCACGTAGAAGTTGCGGGTGCCGGCCACGTAGCTCGGTTCGTCGTCACCGTTGTAGAGCTGCACCAGCGCCATCGGCCCCGGGTGGGCGCGGCCGGCGTCGTCGAGCCTGGCACCGTGCTCGGCGAGCTGCTCGGCAGTGAAGCTCGGCAGGATGTCGGGCACCAGCAGGCGGGCGCGCTGCTCGATGTCGGGCGGCGGCGTGACCGCGAAGTGCGTCGGCATGTCGCTCTGCCAGCCGTGCTGGGCGAAGTAGTGCGCGACGCTGCCCACCACGTCGGCGCCGTCGGCGGCCAGGTCGACGTGGCCATCGTCATCGAAATCGAGCGCATAGCGCAGCACGGTGCTGGGCATGAACTGCGGCAGGCCCATCGCGCCGGCGTACGAGCCCTTCACCGACTGCGGGTCGCGCCCCTCGGTATCACACCAGCGCAGGAAGGCCTCGAGCTCGCTGCGGTAGAAGCTGCTGCGGTCGGAGCGGCCGGCCGGGAAATCGAAGCTCAGCGTGGCCAGGGCGTCGATCACCTTGAAGCCGCCGGTCATGCGGCCATAGAAGGTCTCGACGCCGACGATGGCCACGACCAGCTCGGGCGGCACGCCCCAGCGCGCCTGGGCCTGGTTCAGCCAGGGCTCCTGCGACTGCCACCAGCTCAAGCCCTCACGGATGCGCTGCGGCTCGACGAAGCGGGCGCGGTAGGCGGCCCAGTTCTTCGCGCTGGCCGTGGGCGGCGGCATGATCAACTTGGCGACGCTGGGCTGGTAGCGGGCCTCGGCCAGCTGGGCGATGGCCCATTCGGGGTCGAAGCCTTGCCGCTCGGCCGCCTCGCGGGCAAAGGCGACGACGTCGTCGCGGCGGCCGTAGACGACCACATCCGGTGCGCTGTCGGATCGCGCGGCAGCAGCGGGGGCGGCCTTCGCGTGGCCCCGCGCCGCGGCGGCATGGGCGGCGGGCAGGGCGGCGGCGATGGCCAGCATGGCGACGGCCGCAGGGAGGGCCGCATGAAGGGCGCGGCCGAAGCGGGCGGCAAGAGAACGATGCATGGCGGAATTATCGAGGCGCGGCCGGGTCGGCAGGGGCTGCCGGCACCATGCGTGCCCTGCCAATGGCGGAACGGAAATCACGCCACCAGCCGGTCGGTGTGCCGTCGCGCCCGGGCCGGCCGTAGCGATGCCGCTCGAGCGCCAGCAGGGCCTGGGCCGCGGCATCGCCGCCGGCGCCCCGTTGGGCGCGAAGGCGGGCCGCGAGCGTGGCCAGCGTGTCGCTGGGGCGCGCCTCGATGCCCAGCCGCGTCAGCTCGCGCGCGATGCGCTGGCGCAGGCGCTGCCATGGGGTCTGGCGGCGGGCGTCGAACCACGCCCAGATGGCGCCCGCCAGCCCGGCGCCGACGACCAGGCCGACCAGCACGCGGGCCAGCGCGAGCAGGTCGGGCGACTGCACGCCGAGCCGCCCGAGCAGGTCGAGCTGCTGGCGCTTGCCATAGCCCAGGACCCAGAGATTCCAGCGGTTGTCCAGGCCTTCGACGAGGCGGCGCAGCTGTGCACGCAGGTCGGGGCTGACAGCTTCGAGCGCGCCACCGAACAGGCCCGGCGGCGGCTCGAGCGCCTGGCTGCGCCGGATGCGCTCGGGCGCGACGGCGCCGGTCGGGTCGGCGCGCAGCCAGCCGCGGCCGGCTTGCCAGTACTCGGCCCAGGCGTGGGCGTGGCTCTGGCGCACCGCGTAATAGTCGCCGGTCGGCAGGAAATCGCTGCCTTGGTAACCGGTGACGATGCGGGCCGGCACGCCGAGCGCCCGCATCACGATGACGAAGGACGCGGCGTAGTGCTCGCAGAAGCCCTCGCGCCGGTCGAGCCAGAACTCGTCGACGGGGTCCCCGGCATACACGCCCGGCTCGAGGGTGTAGACGTAGGGCTGGCTGCGGATGTGCTGCAGCACGGCCGCTGCCAGGGCCGTGGCGTCGGCGTCGCGCAGCGCCGGCCGCTCGCGCAGCGCGTTGGCCCAGGCGCGGGTGCGCGGGTGCCGGCCATTGGGCAGGGCGAGCAGCTGGCGGCGCTCGAAGGGGCGCAGCTGCGGCGCGGCGGGGCCCTGCAGGTCAGCCTCGGCCTTGAGCTGCACACGCTCGGCGAGCGGCCGGGGCAGTCGCCATTGGCCATCGGCGTCGGGCTGGGCCGGCAGGCCGACCAGCGGCGGGTTCGCCTCGGGCATGCGGCGCGTGCCCTCGAGCAGGGGCAGCCAGGGCGTGCGCAGCGGCTCGAGCAACATCTCGTAGCGGTAGCGCGGCAGCGCGCCGGATGACGCGCCGGCCTCGATGGCCGGTGGCGTGAAGGCATCGGCGCGCCAGCGCTGGCCGTCGTAGTTGCCGAGCACCGGACCACGGAAGTACAGCGCGTCGGCCGGCGGCGCACGGCCCTCGAAGCGCAGCCGGAAGGCGATGCTGTCGTCGTTCGCGAGCTGGGCCACGTCGCCGAGCTGCAGGTTGTCCGACAGACCGGTCCGTGCGCCGGCGCCCGGCATCGCCCACAGCGGCCCGATGCGCGGAAAGACCAGGAACAGCGCCATCATCACCGGGGTGCCGATCAGGGCCGCGCGCCCCGCGAGCGTGGCGGCCTCGGCCAGGCGCGGGCGGCCGGCGGGCATGTGGGCCAGCGTCAGCGCCGTGAGCCAGCCCCAGACCGACAGGCCCATCGCCACGGCCGTGCCGAAGGACTGCGAGTAGAGGAACTGCGTCAGCACGAGGAAGAAGCCGAGGAAGAACACGACCAGCGCGTCGCGCCGGGCGCGCAGCTCGAGCGTCTTCAAGGCCATCAGCACGACCAGCAGGGTGACGCCGGCGTTCTTGCCGAGCAGCGTGCGCTCGGTCCAGAGGGTCAGGCCCGCGGCCAGCGCCAGCACCGCCACCAGCCACCAGCGGCCCGGCAGGGGCGCCTGGCGCATCGCGAGCGAGCCACGCCACATCAGCACCACTGCGCACAGCAGGCCCACCCAGGGTGCCAGGCGCAGCACATGCGGCGCGATCGTCCAGCCGATGACGGCGAGCATGAACAAGGTGTCGCGCGTCTCGCGGCTGGCAGGGCGCCAGTTCGACCAGCGTGCCGTCACCTCAGCTCCATGCGGCCAGCGCGCCAAGGGCCGCGTGGCGGTGGGCGGCGCCGTCGGCCGGCGGCAACTCGAGGCCGGGCAGGCGTAGCCCGTAGGCCAGGCCTTGCCGCTCGGCCAGCAGCACCCAGGCCGCCAGCCGCGACAGGCGGCTCTCGGTGTCCGGCTGGCGCGCCTGCGACCAATCCAGCCACAGCTCGCGGCGCGCCGACTCGCGGCCCTCGCGGCTGACCAGCTCGCCGCTGCGGGCGACCTTCTTCCACGCGACCTGGCGCAGCGTGTCACCGCGCCGCCAGGGGCGCAGGCCGTCGAACTCGCCGCCCTGGGCGGTCGAGCGCAGGGGCACCGGCCCGCCGGCCACCGCGGCGGCCGCGGGCAGGGCGGCAGCCGGCTGCTCGGGCTTCGGATAGACGCACAGCTGGCCGGCCGGGCGCCACAGCGACCAGGCGCGGAACAGCCCGAACGGGAAGCGCGATTCGATGCGCAGCAGCGGCAGCGCATGCAGCCCGCGGCGCTCGGCGAGCCAGCCCACCGAGACGCTGGACTGGCCGGCCGGGCCGATCTCGGCAAAGGCCAGTTGCGCGGTGACGCCGGGCACCTGCACGCCGAAGCCCAGGCCGTGGCGCGCCGCGCCGGGGTTGGTGACGACGAGCTCGAGCGTCGCGCGGTCACCGGCGAACACCGGCACCGGCGCGCGCGCATGCAGCGTCAGCCCGCGCAGGCTGTTGTGCGTCATGTGCATCGACGCGAGCGCGCTGCCCGCGAGCAGGAAGGTCAGCGCGTAGCCCAGGCTCAGCTGGTAGTTGATCGACGCGACCAGCAGCAGCAGCAGCGTGAGCCCGAAGGCGAAGCCGGCGCGCGTCGGCACGATGTAGATGTTGCGCTGGCTCAGGCGCCATTGCTCGGCCGGGCGTTGGCGCGCTTCCCACCAGGCGTCCCAGCGGTGGCGAAGCCAGGCCAGCATCGCGGGGCTCCGGCTCGCCCTCAGGGCAGCGGCACGGCGTCGACCATCGCGCGCACCTGCTCGCGGCGGCCCCGCCCGGCACCCGGCACCGGCTGCAGGCGGTGGGCGATGGTCTGCGGCAGCAAGGCCTGCAGGTCATCCGGCGTGACGTGGTCGCGCCCGGCCATCAGCGCGCGGGCCCGTGCGGCGCGCAGCACCGCGATGCCGGCGCGCGGCGACATGCCTTCGGCGAACCACTGGCCCGAGCGGGTCGCGGCGATCAGCGCCTGCAGGTAGTCGAGCAGGGCGTCGGATGCATGCACCTCGGGCACCGCGGCCATCAGCGCCTGCAGCTCCGCCGGGCTCATCACCGGCGTCAGGCGGGCGATGGCGTCGCGCCGGTCTTCGCCCGCGAGCAGCGCGCGCTCGGCGTGGCGATCGGGGTAGCCCAGCGTGATGCACATCAGGAAGCGGTCGAGCTGGCTCTCGGGCAGCGGATAGGTGCCGAGCTGGTCGGTCGGGTTCTGCGTGGCGATGACGAAGAAGGGCGTCGGCAGCGGGCGGGTCTGCCCGTCGACGCTGACCTGGTGCTCTTCCATGGCTTCGAGCAGCGCGCTCTGCGTCTTCGGGCCGGCGCGGTTGATCTCGTCGGCCAGCAGCACCTGGGCGAATATGGGGCCGGGGTGGAAGACGAACTCCTCCTTGGCCCGCTCGTAGACGCTGATGCCGATCAGGTCGCTGGGCATCAGGTCGGCGGTGAACTGGGCGCGGGCAAACTGCAGGCCGAGCGAAACGGCCAGCGCATGCGCCAGCGTGGTCTTGCCGACACCGGGAACATCCTCCACCAGCAGGTGCCCGCCGGCGAGCAGGCAGGCGATGCTGTCATCGATCTGCGCCGATTTGCCGACAACGATCGTGCTAATCTGGCCCTTGAGTTGTGTCAATCGCGACTGCAGGGTGGGGCTCATCATCGTGACGGGCACGATAGCTCAGATTGGCCGCGCGCCGGCTCTTGCACCATCACATGACGACCGCCTATTTCACGCATCCCGACTGCCGCGCCCATGACATGGGGCGTGGGCACCCCGAGTGCCCCGCCCGCCTCGATGCGATCGAGGACCACCTGCTCGCCACGGGCCTGGACATCGCGCTGACCCGCTTCGATGCGCCGCTGGCGCGCCGCGAAGACCTCGCGCTGGCCCACGCCGAGGGCTACCTGATCGAGCTGGCCGAGTTCATGCAGCAGGCCGCTGCCACCGGCGAACAACGCGCGCTCGACCCTGACACGACCGTGTGCCCGGCCACCTGGCAGGCGGCGCTGCGGGCCGCCGGCGCCGCGGTGGCGGCCACCGATGCCGTGATCGACCGGCAGGCCACGAACGCCTTCTGCGCGATCCGCCCGCCGGGCCATCACGCCACGCGCTCGGCGGCGATGGGCTTCTGCTTCTTCAACAACGTGGCGATCGCCGCACGCCACGCGCTCGACGTGCGCGGGCTGGAGCGGGTGGCGATCATCGACTTCGACGTGCACCACGGCAACGGCACCGAAGACATCGTGGCCGGCGACGAGCGCATCCTGATGGCCAGCTTCTTCCAGGACCAGCTCTACCCCTTCTCGGGCGGCGTGCCACTGGGAACGAACATGGTCAACCTGCCGATCCCCGCCTACACGCGCGGCGGCGAGATCCGCGAGCTGATCGAGGCCAACTGGATGCCGCGGCTGGAGGCGTTCCGCCCGCAGATGCTGTTCATCTCGGCCGGCTTCGACGCCCACCGCGAGGACGAGCTCGGCCAGCTCGGCCTGGTCGAGGCCGACTACGAGTGGATCACCCGCCGCGTCGTCGACGTGGCCCGGCGCCACGCGCACGGCCGCATCGTCTCCTGCCTCGAAGGCGGCTATTCGCTCAGCGCCCTGGCCCGCAGCGTGGCCGCGCACCTGCGCGCGCTGGCCGACGTCTAGGGCCGCCTTTTGCGGCTGAGACAATCGGCCGCATGACGACTTCCTCCCTGTTGCCTGCGGTTACGCTGGACGAACTGCTTGCGGCGTTGTCGCACACCAGCGCCTGGATCGAGGCCGCGGTGGTGCTGGCGTGCCTCGGCGTGGCCTGGTTGATCGTGCGGCTGGTGCGCGGCGCCGAGGCGCCGGCGCAGTCGGTCTGGTTCGGCCGCCGGATCATCGATGGCGTGCTCTTCCCGGTGCTGGCCCTGGCCCTGGCCTATGCCGCGCGCCATGCGCTGCCCCCGCTGGGGGTGCCGCTGGCGCTGTTCAAGATCGTGCTGCCGGTGCTGCTGTCGTTCGCGGTGATCCGGCTGTCGGTGCGGGTGCTGAGCGCGGCCTTCCCGAACTCGCGCGTGATGCGCCTGGCCGAGCGCACGATCTCGTGGCTGGCGTGGCTGGCGGTGGTCGGCTGGATCACCGGCGTGCTGCCGGTGGTGCTGGATGAGCTCGACGATATCCACCTGAAGCTCGGCGGCGCCCGGGTCTCGGTGCGTAACCTGATCGAGGGGGCGCTTTCGGCCGGCTTCGTGCTGGTGCTGGTGCTCTGGATCTCTGCGGCGATCGAGGCGAGGCTGCTGCGGGGCGCTTACGGCGAACAACTCTCTCTTCGCAAGGCGGCGGCGAATGCGGTGCGCGCGCTGCTGACCTTCGTCGGCCTGCTGCTGGCGCTGACGGCGGTGGGCATCGACCTGACCGCGCTGTCGGTGCTCGGCGGTGCGGTCGGTGTCGGCATCGGCTTCGGCCTGCAGAAGCTGGCGGCCAACTACGTCTCGGGCTTCGTGATCCTGGCCGAGCGGTCGCTGCGCATCGGCGACACCGTCAAGGTCGACGGCTTCGAGGGCCGCATCACCGATATCGCGACCCGCTACACGGTGATCCGCGCGCTGAATGGCCGCGAGGCCATCGTGCCGAACGAGATGCTGATCACCCAGCGGGTCGAGAACCTGTCGCTGGCCGATCCGAGGGTGCTGGTGTCGACGACGGTGCAGGTGGCCTACGGGACCGAGCTGGCGCGGCTCGCACCGCTGCTGGCCGATGCGGTGAGCCAGGTGCCGCGCGTGCTGCGGGATCCGGGGCCGGTCGTGCAGCTGTCGTCGTTC
>NZ_DATFAN010000131.1:0-21094 GCF_035254525.1 Ideonella sp.
ACGAGCTCGACCTGTTCGGCCGCCTGGCCCGGGCCAGCGATGCCGCGCGGCTGGATGCCCAGGCCAGCAAAGCGCTGCTGCAGAGCACGCGGCTGATGGTGCAGGCGCAGGTCGCGCAGACCTACTTCGCGCTGCGCGCACTCGATGCCGAGCGCCGCCTCGTGCGGCAGACCGTCGCCGCGCACGAGGAGACCGCGAACCTCGTCGAGCGGCGCTACCGCGCCGGCGACATCGCCGAGCTGGACCTGGCCCGCGCCCGCACCGAGCTCGCCTCGACCCGCTCGCAGGCGCTGTCGCTCGACCGGCAGCGCGCCACGCTGGAACACGCGCTGGCCGTGCTGGTCGGCGAGGTGGCCTCGGGCTTCGGCGTGGCCGAGGCCGAGTGGGCCAGCGCGCCGCCGCAGGTCCCCCCGGGCGTGCCGGCCACGGTGCTGACGCGCCGGCCCGATGTGGCTGCGGCGCAGAAGAGCTTCGAGGCAGCGCAGGCGCGCTTGGGGCTTGCGCGGGCGGCCTGGTTCCCCGACCTCTCGCTCACCGCCAGCGGCGGTTACGCCTCGACCGACCTGGGCGACCTGTTCAAGTGGTCGGCCCGCGCCTGGGGCGTGGGCGCCCTGCTCTCGCTGCCGCTGTTCGACGGCGGCCGGCGCGACGCCACCGTGCGCGGCGCCGCCGCCACGCTGGACGCGGCGGCGGCGGACTACCGCGAGCAGGTCCTCGTCGCCTTCCGCGACGTGGAGGATGAGCTGGCCGCGCTGCGCCTGCTGCAGGAGCAGGCCGGCGTGGTGGGGCAGGCAGTCGAATCGGCCAGCCGCGCGACCGCCCTGTCCGACTCGCGCTACCGCAACGGCCTGGTCAGCCAGCTCGAGCTGCTCGATACGCAGCGCAGCGAGCTGGCCAGCCGGCGCCAGGCGCTGCAGGTGCGCGCGGCGCAGTACCAGGCCAGCGTGGGGTTGGTGCGCGCCCTCGGCGGTGGGTGGGAGGCAGACAAGCCCGCGCCCATCGCCGCGCAGGACATCGTGGTGGAGGCGCCCAGTGCCGTCGTCTGGGCCCCGCCGGGGAGCGGAAAGGCGGCCGAGTAGCGGGCCCTCGCCGGCAAGGCGCCGGCCAAGGCGGCGCTTGACATGCAGGTATTTACCTGCATATCATCTCGGCACGCACAAAC
This sequence comes from Ideonella sp., assembly GCF_035254525.1. Taxonomy (GTDB): domain Bacteria; phylum Pseudomonadota; class Gammaproteobacteria; order Burkholderiales; family Burkholderiaceae_C; genus Ideonella. The sequence continues at coordinate 1,163 of NZ_DATFAN010000131.1, forward strand.
ACGACGGATGGACGCGGACAAGGTTTTCAAGGCGCTGGGCGACCCGACACGCAGAAGGCTGCTCGACCTGCTGTGCGAGCACAACGGGCAGACGCTGGGCCAGCTCTGCGAGCACCTGGAGATGGCGCGGCAATCGGCCACCCAGCACATCGGGATCCTCGAGGCGGCCAATCTGGTGAGCACCGTCCGGCGCGGCCGGGAGAAGCTGCATTTCATCAACCCGGTGCCGCTGCACGAGGTCTACGAGCGGTGGGTGCGCAAGTTCGAACGCCAGCGGCTCAGCCTGCTGCACGACCTGAAGCAGGAACTCGAAGGAGAGTGACGATGAAGAAGACGAGCTTCGTCTACGTGACCTACATCCGCTCCACGCCGGAAAGGGTGTTCGAGGCCATCACGAAACCCGAGATCGCGCGGCGCTACTGGGGCCACGAGAACGTCTCCGACTGGCAGCCCGGGTCGGCCTGGCAGCACGTGCGCGCCGACGAGCAGCGTACGGTCCAGTTGGTCGGCAAGGTGGTCGAGGTCTCGCCGCCGACGCGCCTGGTCATCACCTGGGCGAACCCCTCGCAGGCCGCCGATCCGGCCAGCACCAGCCGCGTGAGCTTCGACATCGCGGCGTACGAGGGGATGGTTCGCCTGACCGTCACCCACGACGAGCTCGAGGCCGGCAGCGGAATGGCCAAGGGCATCCAGCAGGGCTGGCCGATCGTTCTTTCCAGCCTGAAGTCCCTGCTCGAAACGGGGCAGGGCATCGATGTCTTCGCCAAGCCCAAGGTGGCCTGATTCGTCGACCTGAACCAGGAGTCGTTCATGACCCAGCCCTACACCGGCGGATGCGCGTGCGGTGCGATCCGCTACGCGACCGGGCACGCGCCGGTCTTCCAGAATCACTGCCAGTGCCGCGATTGCCAACGGCGAAGCGGCACCGGGCACGGCTCCTGGCTGACCTTTCCCGCCCGGGCCGAGATGGCGATCACCGGCCAGGCGGCGCACTGGGAGGTTGCGGGAGACAGCGGCAACGTGAAGATCCACGCCTTCTGCCCCGTCTGCGGAACGCCGGTCTACCTGCGCTTTGCCGCGATGCCGGACCTGATCGCGGTCCCTGCGGCCAGCCTGGACGAGCCGGGCCGCTTCGTGCCGCAGGCCCTGACCTACAGCGTCCGCGGGCTGGCGTGGGACACCATCGATCCTTCGTTGCAGGCATTCGAGCGAATGCCGACCGGCTAGGGACGCCCAGACACAACTTTTCCCTAGACGTAGGGGTTTGTCGCCCCCGGTGCCGGGACTAGGCTGCCCCGCTTGGGGTGTGGCCAGGAAGTCCCGTCATGCGCCAACGGCGTGGCCTGTTGCCACGCCGAAATCCGGCACGGAGGCGGCACATGGCGGGCACTTCGGACAAGGTCTTCCTGCGTGCGTTCAGGTGGTTCAAGGGCGCGGTCGACCGGCTGCAGGGCGACTTGCCGTCCAGCCCCCCGGTCAACCTCTCGGCCGAGCTGACGAGCATCCTGCGCACCAAGCTCGGCCTGGAGCTGGACAAGACCGAAGCGACGATCGACCCGAGTGCCTTCGCCGCCACACGCGCCGAGGCGCAATCGCTGGCCATCGCGGCCATGGTCACCGGCGAGACGCTGGCGGCCCTGCGCACGCTGGGCGAGGTGCTGGCCGCCATCGGCGACGGCAGCATCGGCCTGGGCGAGCTGTCCAAGGTCATCCAGCAGATCGACCGCCTGATCGGGGCGGATCCCGGCAAGCCGCCATCCGCCTACTCGATCGCCAAGCTGCTGCTGATCCTGTCCGGTGATGCCGACGAGGCCGACGACAAGCCGCCGGCGCGCAAGCTGGTGCTGTTGCTGAAGAACGACCCGGGGCTCAGCGATGCGCAGGTCGCCGAGCCGCAGATGGTCCTGGGGCTGGCCATCATGGCCGTCGGCACCCTGCTCGATCGTTCGTTCGACGCGCCCGGCCTGCCCCAGCTGCCGGCGAACCAGGTCATCGACCTGCCGCCGGTCGAACAGCACAAGAGCTTCAGCCTCGCGCGCAGCGATGACGGCAGCAAGAAGCTCGACCTCAAGCTGGGCCTCATCAGCGACGGCGAGACCAAGCTGTTCGCCGAGCTGGCGAGCACCCTCGGCACACAGGCCGCCGTGGGCGACGCCTTCGAGCTGCAGTTCTCCACCGGCGCCAGCCTGCGCGCGTCGATCAAGGTGCCGCCGCTGGTGCCGCTGCCGGCATCGATCCCCAAGCCGAACTTCAACGGCGACCTGGACATCGGCATCCGCTTCGCGCGCAAGAGCAGCGCCAGCCCGCTGGTGCTGGGCTCGACCAGCGGGACCCACTTCTCGATCGGCGAGCTGTCGGGCGGCATCGTGCTGAAGAAGGCGTCGCCGCAGGTGGAGTTCGACCTCAAGGACAGCAAGCTGGTGCTGAAGATCGGCGACGACTCGCTGCTGTCCGCCGTGATGGGCGATGCGATCGAGGTGAAGCTCACCTTCGGCCTGATTGCCGATTCGGCCGGCCTGCGCCTGAAAGACGGCACCGGCCTGAAGGCCACCATCCCGCTCGAGAAGATCCCGAACAGCCCCGTCCAGATCCCCTTCCTCTACTTCGACCTGATCAAGGGCGACGACCTGAACCAGATCGACATCGAGATCGCCGGCTCGTTCCAGGTCGCCATCGGCCCCTTCGCCGGCTCCATCGACCGGCTGGGCACCAAGCTCAACCTGGCCAACATGCTCGGCGGGGGTGGGGCCAACCCGCTGGCGCAATGGGGCCTCAAGCCGCCATCGGGCGCGGGGCTGTCGATCGATGCCGGTGTCGTCAAGGGCGGCGGCTTCCTGCTGTTCGACCCCGATCGCGGTGAGTACGGCGGCGTCCTCGACATCAAGCTGATGCAGATCGGCGTCAAGGCGATCGGCCTGCTGTCGACGAAGAACCCGGGCGGCTGGTCGCTGCTGCTGATCATCACCGCCCAGTTGCCGCCCATCCAGCTCGGCTTCGGCTTCACGATGACCGGCATCGGCGGCCTGCTGGGCGTGCAGCACACGACCGACACGCAGGCGCTGAGCTCGGGGCTGTCAACCGGCTCGCTCGACAGCTTCCTGTTCCCGCAGAACCCGATCGCCAACGCGCCGCAGATCATCAACCAGCTGCGCACCATCTTCCCGTTCAGCCCCGGCGGCTTCGTGATCGGGCCGATGCTGGAGCTGGGCTGGGGCACACCGAGCCTGGTCACCGCGCGGCTGGGCGTGCTGATCGAGGCGAGCCAGCTCGTGATCGTCGGCCAGGTGATCGTGCAGCTGCCGCCGCTGGTCGACAAATCGCTGGCCCTGCTGTACCTGCAGATGGACATCGCCGGCGGCGTGGTGTTCGATCCGTTCAAGGTCTGGTTCGACGGCCTGCTGCGCGACTCGCGCGTGCTGTTCATCTCGCTGACCGGCCAGTTCGCCTTCCGCGCGCTGTTCGGTGACCGGCCGAGCTTCCTGATCAGCGCCGGCGGCTTCCACCCGCGCTTCACCGACATCCCGCCCGACATCCCCGCGCCGTTCCAGCGCGTGGGCGCCGAGTTCTCGATCGGCATCGTCGGCATGCGCTTCGAGGGCTACTTCGCGGTCACCTCGGCCACGGTGCAAGGCGGCTCGTCGATGCGGGTGTGGGGCGACGTGGGCATCGCGTCGTTCGAGGGCGGCTTCGAGTTCGACGCCATCATCTACATCGTCCCGAAGTTCCGCTTCGAGGTCGACATCCACGTCTGGGCCGGCGTCGAGGTGTTCGAGATCGACTTTGCCAGCGTCGACATCTACGGCATGCTGGCCGGCCCGGGGCGCTGGCACATCGTCGGCAAGGCGACCGTCCACACGCCATGGCCGCTGCCGGACTTCCACTTCCACGTCGACGAGAGCTGGGGCGAAGACCGTGCCACGCCGGTGCGCACGCTGCGCCTGGTCGACGAGCTGCGCAAGGAGCTGGAAGCCGCCGACGACAAGGGCACGCCGGTCAACTGGGCGGCCGTGCTGCCGGTGGCCAACGACGGCTTCGTCACGCTCATCAAGCTGCCGCCGGCACCGGGGCTGCTGGCCCACCCCAACGGCCTGCTGCAGTTCGTGCAGAAGCGCATGCCGCTGGCCAAGGCGCTGACCAAGCTCGGCTCCGACAGCATCGAAGGCGAGAAGCAGATCGCCATCGCCGACCTGAGCTTCGGCGCCATCACCAAGCCGGCCGACCGCCGGCTCGACGACAACTTCCCCATCGCGCAGTTCGTCGACCTCAATGAAGACGAGCTGCTGGGCAAGCCCTCGTTCGACCGCTTCGAGTCGGGCTTCGAGGTCGGCCAGAACGACTACCTGTTCGGCGCCGCGGTGGCCGATCGCTTCGACTACGAAGAGGTCAACCTCTCGACGCCCGCCGAGCCGACGTTGCTCGTGGCCGCCGGCCTCACGCTGGCCTCGCACATGGCCTGGGCGCTCGACACCGGCGCGGCCGGCCGCTCGGCGCTGCGCAACAAGGCGCTGCTGAAGCCCGAGGCCGAGGTGAAGCTGAAGGTCGACCCGCCGCCGCTGAAGGTGCTCGACGCCGGCACCGGCACGATGGCCGCGTCGGCGCTCGCCGGCCGGGCCGCGCAGTCGTTCTGGCATGCGCAGGACGCGGCGGCCGCCGCCGGCCCCGCCGCCCAGGTGGTCGAAGCTTTCGAGATGTCGTTCTAGGAAGGACCTGAACATGCCTGTGGCCTACCAGTTCCTGCCCTGGGTGCGGCGCGGCCTCGCCGTGGCGCTGGACACCGAAGACAACCTGGGCGTGGGCAATGCGCTTGCCGCGCGCGGCGAAGCCAGCGTCGGCGTGCAGCTCGCGGCGCCGCACGATGGCGAGGCGATCGCGCCGCTGTCGCTGCGTTTGCACGGCCCGGGCGACGTGATCGGCATCGACACGCGGCTGGTGATCCGCACCGACCCGAAGCCCGAGGCGCGCAACTTCGAGCCCAACTACCTGGCCATCGTCGATTTCGACCCGCCCGACTTCGTGTGGATGCTCACCCCCGCCAAGGCGCAGGGCGACCGCCGGCTGCGGCCCTGGCTGGTGCTGGTGGTGCTGGAGGTGGCCAAGACCGGCCGCCCGCGCATGGCACCCGGCGCGCTGCTGCCCTCGGTGCGCATCAAGGCGGCCGATGTGGCGGCCGAGCTGCCTGACCTCGCCGATTCGTGGTCCTGGGCGCATTCGCAGCTCGTCAACGACAACGCCGCGCAGATCCAGGCCGATCTGCAGGGCAAGCCGGCGAGCAACATCTCGCGGCTGGTCTGCCCGCGGCGGCTGAGGGAGCGCTGCGATTACGTGGCCTGCGTGGTGCCCGCCTTCGAGCCCGGCCGGCTGCGCGGCCTGGGCCTGGTCGCCGACGAGAACGCCCCCGCGATGACCACGCTCGCCCCGGCCTGGAACAAGGCGGTCCAGGCCGACGTGGTGCTGCCCGTCTACTACCACTGGGAGTTCTCGACCAGCCCCAAGGGCGACTTCGAATCGCTGGCGCGGCGCCTGCGCACGCCGGGCTCCTACCAGGGCACGCCGCTCGAAGCACAGCTCGCCGCGGTCGGCACCATCCCGATGTCGGTCGACGACCTGCTCAACGGCGCCACGCCGGGCCTGCAGACCACCATGGAAGGCGCGCTGGTCCCGATCAGCTTCGACCCCGGCGCGCTGCCGCACGACACCCAGGCCGAGAGCCTGGAGATCATCGTCAACACGCCGCAGGACCAGGTCGTGAACCCGGTGGGCGACGGTGCCAACAACGCCGAGGGCCGGCGCATCGAGGTCAAGCCGCCGATGGTGGGCGGCTGGCATGCGAAGAAGCACCAGGTCTTCCGCCCCGGCATGGGGCCCGCGGGCACGCCCAAGCTGGGCGCGCACTGGCTGGCCGATCTGAACCTGAACCCGCGCTACCGCGGCGCGGCCGGCTACGGCGCCGAGGTGGTGCGCAAGAACCAGGAAGACTACGTCGACGCCTGCTGGGGCCAGATCGGCGACATCCTCGCCGCCGAGATGAAGTTCAACCTCACGCGCCTGGCCATCGAGGCGCTGGGCGCGCTCAAGCGCAAGCACTTCGATGTGCTGCCGCCGGAGCGGTTGATGCAGGTGTTCGGCCCGGCGCTGCCGCGTATCGAGGCCTACGGCTCCGCGGCGCAGACATTCCGCATCAACGGCGAGGTCGCCTCGCTCGGCGGCCGGCTCGCCCGCTCGAGCATGCCCACCGCGCTGATGGACGCCGCGCTGCGCCGCGTGGCCAGCCCCGCCAACCGCGCGCTGCGCGTGGCGGCCCGGCTCAACAAGACGACCGAGGCATTGCCTGCCATCGCGACGAGCTACCTCTCGACCATGGCCAAGGCCACCGCCAAACCCGCCGCGTTCGCGGTGAACGCCTTCATGCCCGACGGCATCGTCGGCACCAAGATGTTCGATGGCGTCGGGCTGAGCGGCGAGGCCGGCTCGCGGGTCGATCTGTCCGGCGTCGGGCTGCCCGGCGCCGCCTACACTGTCGGCCAGGTCAGGCAGACGCTGGACCGAGGCAACGTCGCCAGGCGAACGTTGGCCTCCAAGGGCGTGCCGGAGCTGATGATCCGCGTCGGCCAGCACCTGGGCGTGTTCACCGACCTGCACGTGGGCCGCTTCGGCGCGCTGGCCTCCAGCGCGGCGGCCGTGAAGGCCAGCGACTGGGGCCTGGTCGCCTCGCAGGTCGAGGCGCTGGGCCAGCGTGGCATCGAGGGCTTCCTCGTCGAATCGACCACGGCCACCGCGCAACTGCAGGTCAGCGCGATGCGGCTGGACGCCCGCAGCGGCCGCTTCACGATCGACCGCGTCACCGGCCGCTTCGACAAGACCCGCCGCGCCATGCCACTGACCGGCAAGACCCGGGCGGCGAAAGCCATCGCCGGGCTCGCCGGCATCCAGCTCGGCCAGGTGGCCATCGACACCTCGCGCACCTTCAGCGCCGGCGCGCTGATCGCGACGCTGCCGCCCAATGCACTGGTCTCGGAGATCGGCGAAGAGACACCGAGCTTCACGCTCGATGCCAACCTCGAGTTCGAGCGCGCCCGCACCGGCGGCGAGTCGCCGCCGGTGGTGAGCATCACACTGCCGCCGGCCATCCGCCAGCGCGAGGTGCTCAACCGCTTCTCCAGCGCCACGCGCGGCGTGCAATCGACCTGGCGCGATGCCTTCGTGGCACGGCGCGTCGAGGTGCAGGTGATCGATTTCCCGATCGCGCAAGCAGCCGAGATCGTGCGCGCCCGCACCGACCCGGCGCTGACGCTGCCCCTGCGCCTGGCCTCGACGGTGTCGGTCGCGCAGGCGGCGCTGGGCAAGAGCACGCCGCATGTCGCGCGCTACCTCGGCAGCAGCGCCACGGCCGACCTGCGCTTCATGATCCCCGCGCTGTTCGACCGCGTGATGGCCTGGCCGCACCTGCACAAGGCGCTGTATGCCGACCTCGTCGCGTACGACCGCAATGCCTTCATGCCGGGGGTGGACGACCTGCCGCAAGACCTGATCATGCTGGTGCAGGTGAACCAGTTCTTCATCGATGCGGTGATGGCCGGCGCCAACCACGAGATGAACCGCGAGCTGCTGTGGCGCGGCTTCCCCACCGACCTGCGCGGCACGCCGTTCCAGCGCTTCTGGCGCCAGCGGCAGGACGACATGGAGCCCATGCACCTGTGGAACGCGCAGCCGCTGGGCCTGCGCGACGACCCGAACCTCACCGACCCGAACCGCGTGGCCCTGCTGGTGCGCGGCCAGCTGCTGCGGCGCTACCCCAACACGGCCGTCTACGCCTGGCGCAAGCGCACCACGCCCGCCAGCCCCGACCCGAACAACCCCGACCACACGCAGCTGAAGAAGACGCCCGACGGCGGCGCGGCGCCGGTCGACATCCAGCAGCCGGTGTTCCAGGGCGTGATCCCGCCAGACATCACCTTCTTCGGCTTCGACATCGACAAGGAAGACGTCGGCCAGTGGTGCTTCGTGCTCGAAGAGCAGATGACCGAGCCGCGCTTCGGCTTCGATGTCGACGTGCCGGTGCCGGGCCAGCCGCAGGGGGCCAAGCCGCTGCAGCGCTCGGCCCTGAAGTCGGCACTGATCGAGATGGCCACGCCCGGCAACGCGCGGCTGGCCAGCGGCTACAACGCCTACAAGGCCTTGTCGTGGTCGCACCTGCAGGTGCAGGAGGGGCTGAACTTCAGCATCGCGCAGGTCATCAACCCGCCGAACCAGCCCTTCGCCGACTTCCCCGCGCTGGCGGCCAACGCGACCGCCGCCGACATCGCCAAGGCCCTGCTGCAGCAGCCCTTCCGCGCCTACTACCTCGGCAACGACCTCGCGACATGAAGCAACCTGTGGAGCCGATGACATGCCACTTCTTCCCCTGAACCTGGCCGCCATCGGCGAGGCCCGCGCGGGCCTGGCCAAGCAACGCGGTGAACAGCGCAGCGTCAGCGCGCAGCATGCGCAGGCCAACGCCGAGCTGCAGCGCCTGCGCCGCGCCGGTGCCGATGCGCGCACCCTGGTGCAGCAGGAGCAGGCCGTGGCGCGGCTGGCCGAGGCGGCGCGCGGCACCGAGAAGAATGCCCGCGCCTCGCTGACCTCGATCCGCAACCTGGCCGAGGAGTTGCGCACGGGCCGCGACCCGGCCGACATGGTGCAGGCGCTCGATGCGAGCCACCCGGTGCTGCTGATGCCGGTGGCCATCCAGACGCGCTACGACGATGCGACCACGCAGTTGATGATCCGCCTCTACCCCGACAGCCTGCACGGCTTCACCCACGACCCCGGGCTCACGCCCAACGAGATCGACGAGGGCAAGCGCTACTGGACGCAGCGCTTCGCCGTGCCGGACGACGCCCCATCGCCCTGGCTGCAGATCGCACGGCTGTTCGGCCCGCAGCGCGCGGCCTATGTGGTGCAGGCCACCACGCCCACCAACGTGGTGCAGATCGGCGCCGACGAAGCGCCGGTGTTCGACGATGCCGCGATCCCGCAGTCGGCCCCCGGCTCGCAGCAGGTGTACGCGCAGGTGCTGCCCAACCGCTTCGTCGCCATCGGCCTGCGCGGCGGGCAGGAGATCTTCCGCAAGTGGGGCGCCCCCGTCGCCGACCAGCTCGCGCTGTCGCCGCTGTTCGACCCGCTGCTGGCCGAAGGGCAGGACCCGGACACCTTCGACCCCTTCGCCGACGACCGCGCCTGGATGGTCGACTACCCCGCGGCGGTCGCCGCCGGCATGGGCATCACCATCACCCAGGCCGACCTGAAGGCCGGCGCGCTGATGACGCACGGTGTCGAGCGCCTGGTGGTGCTGGGCGTCGACTGGACGCAGACGCCCGACGGCGCCGCCGCGCTGGTGGCCTCGCTGTTCGACAACCACCTGCATGCCGACGGGCTGAAATTCGTCGCGCAGGGCACGCCGACCAACAACACCGCCGCCACGCGCGCCGGCTTCACGGCCAATGGCGCCGACGTGGTCGAAGCGCTGGACCCGGCCCAGGCCGCCGCCAACTCGCAGGCCGTGGCCGACGAGCTGGCCAGCGCCGGCGCCCGCATGCAGCTGCTGCTCGGCCTGCCGCCCTCGGGCTTCGATGCCGGCCTGGTGCCCGGCGCCACGCTGCTCGAAGGCGCCAGCGCGGGCCACATGCTCAACGCGCTGTGGAACGCCACGCTGGGCTACACGCTGCGCTTCTTCTGGAACCCGATCGACAGCGGCCAGACCCTGATCGAGGATTCGGCGATCGAGCAGCTGCGCGCCTTCGGCGTGCGCTTCCTGCGCCCGAGCGGCCCCTTGTCGGCCCTGCGCGTGGGCAAGACGCCCTACGGCTTGCTGCCCGTCTGCGCGCGCGGCTACCAGCCCAAGGCCAACTCGGCGCTCGAGCGCGAGCTGCTGGAGGCCATCACCTGGTTCCGCAGCCACTGGGAGCTGGCGCAGGGCACCGTGCCCACGCTGCGCGACCCGAAGGCCGAGAGCCTGCACCAGGTGCTCGCGATGCAGCCCTGGGCACAGGCCAAGCGCTTCTGGCAGGTGGCCGGCCCGGCCGCGGTGAAGAACTACCCCGACATCGAGCCCTTCGCCGCCTGGCAGGGCCTGTTCCTCACGCTGCTGGTGCAAAGCCTGCTCGGCAAGCAGCCCTTCTCCACCCAGGCGCCCTTCCTCGCCACCTGCGCGGTGCGGCCCAAGCCGCATTCGCTCGATGCCGTGCCCTGGGTGCAGCGCGACCCCGATCACCCCCAGCAGGAGCTGCCGGCCGAGCGCACGCTCACGCCCAACTACATCGCCCAGCTGCTGCAACTGCTGTCGCAGCCCAGCGCCCAGGTGCGCGCCCAGATCACCGCGATGCAGGATGCCGATTCGCTGCTCGCCGCGATGCTGGCCTTCGCCGCCGACGAAGAGATGCTGCAGTCCGGCCGGGGCCTCTTCTTGAAGCACGTGCTGGAGCGCACCACGCTCAGCGCCGCGCTGAAGGCCGAGGCCACCCGCCTGCGCCCGGCCGAGTACATCGGCGTCGACGTGGCCACCACCATGGGCGACCAGTTCGACCTCGGCCACGCCAACGCGGTGCTCGGCCTCAAGCTCGAAGGCACCATCGGCGATGCCCCCACGGTCGAGGCCTACATCGGCAGCCACTTCGGCCAGCTCGCCATCAACTGGCCCGAGCAGTTGCAGAACATCGCCAAGTTCAGCGACAGCCTCGATTACCTCAAGGACCGCACCGCCGGCGAGCTGGGCCATGCGTTCCGCACCACGCTCGATCTGTACGCCCACCGGCTCGACGCCTGGATCACCGCGCTGGCCACCAAGCGGCTCGACGAGATGCGCGAGGCCGCGCCCGAGGGCCTGCACATCGGCGCCTTCGGCGTGGTCGAGGATCTGCTGCCTGATTCCGTGCGCCCGGCCGACCAGGCCGCCGACAGCTACGGCTACGTGCACGCGCCCTCGCTGCAGCAGGCGGCCACGGCGGCCATCCTGCGCAGCGCCCACGTCGCGAACCGGCAGGCCGCCGCCGGCGCGTTCGATCTCGACCTACGCTCGCACCGCGTGAAGCGCGCGCGCCGCCTGCTCGAAGGCATTGCCAACGGCCAGTCGATGGCCGCGCTGCTGGGCTACCGCTTCGAGCGCGGGCTGCGCGATGCCGCGCTGTCGCAGCACATCCTCGAGCTGCGCCGGGCCTACCCGCTGATGCCGGCCGGCGACCAGGCGGGCGACGAGGCCAAGGAGGCCATCTCGGCGCGCAACGTCATCGATGGCGTGCGCCTGATCCACGAATACCAAACCCAAGGTATCGGCCCCGTGCTCGCCGCCACCAGCCCGCCGCTGGTGCTGAGCCTGGAAGACCAGGGCAAGGTCGCCAAGATCATCGACGACCTGCTCGACCAGATGGATTCGGTGAGCGACCTGCTGATCGCCGAGAGCGTGTTCCAGGTGGCCGGCGGCAACATGAACGGTGCCGGCGCCGCGATGCAATCGCTGGACAAGCAGGAGCGCCCGCCCGACACCCGCGTGATGGACACGCCGCACAGCACGCGCGGCTACACCCAGCGCGTGGTCGTGGCGCTGCAATCCACCGCCCTGGGCCCATGGGCCGGCGTGGCGGACGACGACCTCGCCGCGCAGGTGGAGCCGCGCCTGAACGCCTGGCTCGCCGGCCTGCTGGGCGACCCGGCGAGCTACGTGTTCGGCGCCAAGCTGATGAACGCCGTGCTCGACGATGCCGAGCCGCCCCGGATCGTCGGCTGGGCCGATGCGGGCGAGACGCTGGAAGTGGGCCTGGATGACCTGGGCCTGTCGCCGCTGGCGTTGGTGCTCGGCAGCGAGGCCCGCCAAGGCAGCGGCCAGAGCGAGGTGCAAGAGCGCATTGGCGCGGCGCTGTCGGCGCAGGCCCGCGCCCTGCCCGGCGCCGTGCCCGAGCGCCAGGCGGTGGTGCTGCAGGCCGAGTCGCCGCGGGACGGCAAGCTCGGGCTGGTCGCTTTCGAATCCTTCGCCTGGCTGCTGCGCCGCCTGCTGGAAAAGGCCCGCCCGCTGCGCCGCATGGACATGGTGCGCGCCGAAGACGGCGTGGAGGCCGAGGCCATCCTGACCGACGGCGAGTTCGCCGGCGTCGACCTGGCCGACCTGAAGGCTCGGCTGGACGCCGCCGAGGTGCCGGCGCTCGCCGCCATCGCCGACCTGGCCGACGCCATCGCGCCCGTGCCGCTGGACGAACAAGGCTTCGTCGATCTCGCGCCCAATGCGCCCGAGCGCGCCGCGCTGCTCGCCGACCTGCACACCGCGCTGGCCCAGGCGCGCCAGCTGGGCTGGCGCAGCGCGCTGCCGAGCGAGCGCGTGGCCGCGGCTTCGGCCGAAGGCGAACGCGTGAGCCCCGCGGACACGCTGGAGCTGGCCTACGCGCGCGCCAAGGCGCTGCTGGCCGAGGTGCAGGGCCGGCTCGATGCCGCGCCGCCGCCGCAGGCCGGCGACCCACTCGCCCGGCAGGCCCAGGCCGCGCTGGACCGCATCGCCGCCATCCTCGGCAAGGCCTTCCCGGTGCTGCCGCAGTTCAACCTCGGCGCCTACGCGCCCGATGCCGCGGCCACGCTGGCCGACCGTGCCTCGCTGCTGGGCGGCGACGAGCTGGCGATCAGCGGCTGGCTGCCCAAGCTCGGCTGCGTGCGCGAGGCCACCGGGCTGCTGGCCGATGTGCTGACCGCCGCCGAGGCCATGGGGCAATTCGGCACGCCGCAGGACTGCAAGCTGCTGCAGTTCCCGCGTGATGCCGCAGCGCGCTGGGCCGCGCTGCCGCCGGCACCCAAGCAGGATCTGCGCGGCACCGTCGCCGTGGTTGCCCATGCACCGGGCGCGCTGGCCGGGCTGGCACCGGCCGACACGCTGGCGGGCCTGTTCATCGACGAGTGGTCGGAGACCATCCCCACCGACCACGAGACCACCGGCCTGGGCTTCCATTTCGACGCGCCGGGCGCGCGGCCGCCGCAGAGCATGCTGCTCGCCGTGCCCGCCGACCCCGACGCCGATTGCTGGACGCTCGATGCGCTGCTGGCCACCGTGAACGAGGCGATGTCGCTCGCGCGGCTGCGCGCCGTGCGCCCGCAAGACCTGGCCGGCCTGGGCCTGATGCTGCCGGGCATCTTCTTGTCCAACAACTTCAAGCGCGACGTGCCCTCGGTCGACTTCGCCGCGATGCTCGAGAAGAACCTCTCGGTGCTGCGCGCGGTCGGTGGCCAGGCCAGCGAGAACAGTTTCATGAAGATCGCGGCCGGCACGCTGACCGCATTCGAGTGAGGGCCCACGGGCGTCTGATATGGGTGTTTATCGAGTCTCCGCCAAGTCGCTCGGCATCGAGGCCATCTCGGCCGCCATCGCCAAGCCCGACCCTTCGGCCACCACCTGGTCGCGGCTGGAGCCGCTGCCGACCAACGACGACGTGACCGAAGCGCTGCAGGCCCGCGTGGCCGACCCGCTGTGGATGCTGGCGCGCCAGTGGCAGTTCAACGAGTTCCAGGGCGAGGACGCGGGCAGCCCCATCAAGGCCGGCCTGCGCATCGAGGGCGTGCCGGTCACCTCGCTGGTCGGCGGCAATGCGCCCGCGCGGTCGCTGGCCGGCGCACCACCGATCGAGGCGCTGGTCGAGCACGAGCAGGTGCTGCAGGCCCACCCCAAGCTCAACGCCCAGGCCGGCCAGCAGCTGATGCGCCAGCTGCGCGCCGCCGGCCTCGCCGCCGCCCTGCCCCCGCTGCTGGCCGACTACCCCGCCAACATCTCGAAGCCGCAGGATCCGGCGGCCGACAACGCCGGCTTCGTGTGGAATGCGCTGCTCGACGGCAAGTCCATCGACGCCTTCGCGCTGGCCGCCGACCTGCGCCCGCTGGTGGGCAACGACGCCGCGCTCGATGGCTTCGGCACCAGCCTGGGCCTGGCCGGCGCGCAACTGCCCGGCTTTCGCGCCACGGCCACGGCCTGGCTCGCCTGGCTCGGCGAGCTCGCGCTCGAAGGCGCCGCGCCCGGCGCGAGCGCCTACTGGAACCCGCAGCGGCTGGAATACGCCTTCTCGCTGCAGGCCGACGGCACCGCGCCGCTGCTCAAGCTCGATGCCGACGAATACACCGACGGCCGGCTCGACTGGCACACCTTCACGGTCAACGCCGACGAAGCCGGCGCGGGCCCGAACGTCCAACTCATCGAGGTCGAGCCCAAGCGCCCGCCGATGCCGGCCATTGCCCGCTACCCCGGCATGCCGGCCGACCGATATTGGGAGTTCGAAGACGGCCGGGTCAGCTTCGGCATGCTCGGCGCGGCCAAGAACGACCTGGCGCGGCTCGCGGTGATCGAGTACGCGCTCGTTTTCGGCAACGACTGGTTCACCCTGCCCATCACGCTGCCGGTGAACGCGCTGTACCGCGTGGCCAAGCTCGACGTGCTCGACAACTTCGGCATCACCGTAAAGATCCCGCCGGCCACGAACCCCAATGGCACGCAGTGGACGATGTACGAGATGAGCGTGGGCGCCAGCCCGCTGGTGCCGCGGCCGCGCCTGAACGACATCCTCTACCTCTGCCCGGCCGTGAAGGCGCTCGAAGGCGCGCCGCTCGAGCACGTGCTGATGATGCGCGACGAGATGGCCAACATGGTGTGGGGCATCGAGAAGCGCGTGCAAGGCACCTCGGGCGAGCCGCTGGACCGCAAGTTCGAATCGCACCGCCTGTCGACCAACCAGCAGCTGCGCCCGCCCCCCGGCGCCGTGCCCGCGCCCGGCGGCGCGCCGCTGCACTACACGCTGCAGACGCCGGTGGCGGCGCACTGGATCCCCTTCCTGCCGGTGAAGAAGGCGGGCGCCATCCCGGCCAACTGGTCCATCCAGTTGCAGCGCGGCGTGGTCACGCAGCACTACCAGGTCACGCCCGATCGCCTGAACGACCCGCGCAACGCCGACTACAAGGCCTTCATCGATCGCCTGCGCAACGCGCCCTTCGTCGAAGAGAAGCCCGAGCAGGGCCCGCCCGACAACCGGCTGCAAGGCTTCATGTTCCACCCGCGCGGCGCGCTGCTGCGCCTGGACCCGAACGCCCCGGTGGACACCGATTACCTGCGGCTCGAGGAAGAAGAAGTGCCGCGCGACGGCATCGAGCTCAAGCGCGCCTTCAACTACGCCCGCGATGCCCAGGGCCGCGCCGTGCTGTGGATCGGCCGCAGCAAGACCACCGGCCGCGGCGAAGGCGCGAGCGAACTGCGGTTCGATGTGATCCGGCGCGGGCGCGGCACCTGAGCGGGGCCGGCTGGTGCCGGTGGCTCAGTCCTCGTCGGGGTCGTGGTATTCCTTGGGCAGGTGGTGCGCGATGCCCTTGTGGCAGTCGATGCAGGTCTGTCCGTCGTCGCGCGCCTTCATGTGCTTCTTGTAGACCGTCTGCTTCTGCACATCACCGCTCATCGCATCGAAGTCGTGGCAGTTCCTGCACTCGCGCGAGCCGTTGGCCTTCATGCGCTCCCACTCGTCGGTGGCCATCCGCATGCGGTTGGCCTCGAACTTCTCGCGCGTGTCGATGCGGCCCGTGAGCTTGGCCCACACTTCGCCGCTCGCCTGGATCTTGCGGGCGATCTTGTGCGTCCAGTCCTTGGGCACATGGCAATCGGAGCAGATCGCGCGCACGCCCGTGCGGTTGCTGTAGTGCACGGTCGTCTTGTATTCCTGGTAGACGTTGTCGCGCATCTCGTGGCAGGTGATGCAGAACTCGAGCTGGTTGGTGGCCTCCATGCCGGTGTTGAACCCACCCCAGAAGACGATGCCCAGCACGAAGAACACGCTGGCGATGCCCGCAAAGGAGTATCGGGTGCTGGGCCGGCGCAGGGCCGCCCAGATGCGACGCACCAGGCCGGGCGAATCGCCGGTGTCTTGCTCTTTCATGCGGGTCTTTCCACGGGAAGCCGTCGCGGCGGCCGGTTCACAGGAAGCTGTAGCGGTAGATCAGGAACACCCGGTTCTGGGTGTAGTCCGGCAGGGCCTGGTTCGTGGGCAGGGTCGTCGTGCCGGTGTAGCCCATCTGGTAGAAGTTGTAGAGGTAGTCGGCGGCCGAGAGCTTCTGGTACTGGTAGCCCAGCGTCAGCGCCGAACGCTTGTCGATGAGGTACTCGCCTGCCAGCTTCAGCTGCAGCAGCCGGCTGCGGATGTCCGGCACCGGGCCGCATGAATAGCCGGCGTTGCTGGGCGCCGTGCAAGAGGCGGCCTCGTAATGCAGGACGGTCTCGTAGCCGGTGGTCGCCAGTGAATAGACCAGATCGCCCTTGAGCTGGAGCCGGCCGCCGGCCAGGCCCGCCTGCCGCGCCGACACACCCACGGTCGTGGCGTCGTCGGTGAGGTGGTTGCTCCACAGGTTGGTCAGTGCCGCCACGGCATTGCGCCCGTTTGCCGTGAGCAGGCTGCGAGTGCGGTGTTGCCAGGTCGCGAACGCCGAGACCGATGTCTTGTCGGACACCTCGTAGGTGGCATCGAGGTTCGCGTTGGCACCGTTGCCGTGCTGCACACCCAGGGCCGAGTCGGTGTAGTCATCCCGCACCGCCCGCGCGCTGGCGCTCAGGCTCAACGCCTTCGTGGCTTGCCAGTCGACCGCGGCCTTGGCCGACCACTGCTCGCGCGACGCCTGGAAGAACGCGAGGTAGCCGTAGTTCTCGAAGCCCTCGTCGTTGGTCTGCATCGGGTTGTAGAACGATGCATTGACGGTCGAATCGCGCTTGCCGTAGCCGAGCCCCAGGGTCATGTGCGCGTCCTCGCCGACGTTCTGCCGGTAGCGTGCGTTGAGCTTGTCCTCGGTGCTCTGGGGGACCTGCACGCACGACGCCACCGTGTAGTAGCCGGTGTTCGTCTCGGACAAGGTGCCCTGCGCCGCATTGGCCGCCGCGTTGCGGCACCAGCGCTCGACCTTTTCGTTCTCATAACCGAGGTGCAGCGTCTGGCCGGGCGCCCAACGGTAGTCGCCGGCGAGCTCCAGCTGCGTGCGGCGGTGGCTCATCGGCGTGTTGACCGACGATTCCGCCGCGGCGCCCAGGTCGAGGAAGCCGTAGGTCGCCGACGCGGTCCGGTTCTCCCGCTCGTTGTATTTCAGGTCGGCGGCCAGCACCAGCCGTGGAATGGAACGGTCGGTGATCTTCAGATCGGCATGGGTCGTCACCACGCGACCGTCGAGCGAGTTGCGGGGCAGCCCGCCGGCCTGCATCTGGTCGAGGTTGACGTAGGCCTGGTCCTGCGTGATCACGGCGCGCGACACGCTGCCCGCGAAACGTGTCGTGGGCCGCAGCTCGTAGCCGCCGGTCAGCCCGAACTGCCTGGACGTGTTGTCCGGCATGGTGCTCACCGCGTCGAGCGGGAACGGAACACCCAGCAAGGTGCCGGTGGGCACCGTCGCCGCGCTCGTGTAGGGGTTGGAGAAGTCGACCTGCCGGTACCCGTCGGTGAAGCGCGAGCCGACATAGGACACCGAAGCGAAACCGTGTTCGCCCGTCCAGTTCAGCGTGGCGCGCAGGGTGTCGGTCGTGTAAGCCGTCGGGTTCGCCAGCAGCAGGATCGCCTCGCGCCCGGGCTTGTAGTCGGGCGGGGTGCTGCCGGGGGCGGCGATGTTGCCGTCGGTGGCCACGGACATGAGCTTGGCGCCGTCCTGCTCGACGTGGCCCCAGCTCACCCGAAGGTTGAACCGCTCGTTGAAGTCGAGGCCGCCGGCGAGGGTGCTGGTCTGCCGGTCACTGTGCACGTCCATCGGGTGGAAGAAGGACTTCTGCGTGTCGGTGAGGTTCTGCGTGCCGTAGGGCGTGGGCGCCGACGCCGTCGAGACGACACCGAAGGGCTGCGGCAGCACGAAGCTGTTGCCCCCCATGCTGCCCACCAGCGGGGTCTGGTAGGTGTCGGTGTACGAATGCCGCAGCGAATCGAACGACAGCCCGAGGCGCCAGCGCCCCTGGTCCGTGGCCAGCGCATCGATGCGGCGCGAGGTCAGGCCGAGGTCGGTGGCGGTCAGCCGGTATCGGTAGGTGCCGCTGCCCAGTCCGTAGGCAGTGCCACCGGACAGGTCCAGGTTGCCGATCAGATCGGCGCCCTGGTCGGTCAGGCCGCTGTATTCCCCGAATTTCGGCGACGACTTCGTGTCGTAGCCGACCCCGATCTCGACCGTGTTGGTCGGCTGGACCAGGGCCTTGACCTCGTCGCTGTCGTCGGCCCTTGCGGCGGGCGACAACATGGACAGGCTGGTGATCGCGGCCTGGACGGCCAGTGCCACCGGCCTCAGGGCAAGCGCGTTGCGTTGGGCAGACATCATGGACTCCCTCGTTCAACGATGCAGGAAGGCGCCAGCCGGGCTGTTCGACCCGTGGATCATCGCGTGACAGTTCAGGCACGCGCGGCCGGCGGCGCTGGAGCTCGGGTTCGGCGAGCGATTGCTGGTCACGGCGAACCCGGCGTTCGGGTTCTGCAGGCCGCCGGCACCCGGGCCGTACGGCGCCTGGCTGTTGTGCGGGCCGTCGTGGCAGTCGTCGCACAGGAACGGCGCCCGGGCCTTGAGCAGCGGCGACAGGTTCGATCCGTGCGGCGTGTGGCAGGCGGTGCAGTCCTCGTTGACCGGCTGGTGCTCCCACAGGAAGGGGCCGCGCTTCTCGGCGTGACAGCTCAGGCAGGTGTCCACCACCGACGCCGTCTTCAGCAGCTTGGGCCCGGTCGATCCATGCGGGTTGTGGCAGTCGGAACAGGCCACCTTGCCGGCATCGATGGGGTGCGTGGAGATCTTGTGCACGTCGGCGCGCTGCTCCTTGTGGCAGGCGAAGCAGGCCTCACGTTGCGACACGCGCTCGCGCACCTTGTCGCGCGGCTCGTGCACCTTGTGGCAGTCGTTGCAGGCGACGCCGCCGGCTTCGTGGGCGCTGCCCTCCCAGTGGCTGCGCTGCGTGCCCTTGTGGCAGGCCGCGCAGGGCGCGCTGCGGTCGCCCGCCTCCGAGACCGGGAAGGTGTGCTTGTTGAACACGACATCGGGCCTCGGACGGCCCGTGCCCTGGTTGCCAGCCAGGTGCTTCTCGCTGGCGCCGTGACAGGACTGGCAGGTCGGCGTGCGGCCGTCGCCGTGCACGCCATGCGCCGTCTGGTAGATCGAGAGAATCGGCATCGACTCGCTCTCGTCATGGCAGCGCGTGCACTTGGCATCTTCGGCCAGACCGCGTCGTGCAGCGTCGGCTGCTGCGGTGGTGGCCGCCGCGCCGGGAGGTTCGGCCGCAAAGGCCGGCGTGAGCCAGCTCGAGAGCATCAGGCCCGCGGCGAGGGTAATACGGAGGACGAGTCGCACTTGAAGCCCCTTCCTTTGGTGGTACCCGTGCCCTACTGGGCGAGGATCCACTGGATCAGGTTGTTGATCTGCGCGGTGTCGTTGGCCGGGCTGGTCTTGACGATCTTGTGCGCCTCCTCGTGGCCATCCGGGAACTTGGCCTTCTCGCCCGAGGTGATGTGCTGCACCAGCCTCGACTGCGCATCAGGCTTGCCTTGGTACTTCTCGGCGACCTTCTTGTAGGCGGGCCCGTCCTTGTCCTTCGACACGCTGTGGCACTTGAAGCAGTTGTTCTCGCGCGCCAGCGCCTTGGCCGCTTCTTCATCCACCGCGAGCGCAGTGCCGGGGGCCGAGAGCATGCCGCCGGCGGCCAGGGCCAGCGCGCAGAGCATGGGGAGTCGACGGATCATCGTGGTTACCTTGCCGTTCGTTTCCGGATGGGACGAACGCATGTTGCGACCGGCACTTCGCGGGCGCTATCGGAGTCCACTCAAAGTGACCCTCGGAGATTTCCGATGGGCCATCGGATCGACGCTCGGTGGCGCTGCCTCGGGCGGGCAGCGGCGATCTCAGTCCGGGCGCTGGTCGAACAGGCCGTGGTCGATCGCGTAGCGCACCAGGTCGACC
>NZ_DATFAN010000132.1:0-3644 GCF_035254525.1 Ideonella sp.
GTACCGCTGCAATTGCTGGCGTACCACACGGCGTGCGCGCGGGGAACGGACGTAGACAAGCCGCGCAACCTGGCGAAAAGCGTCACGGTGGAGTAGAGGGCGCCGGCCGGCTTCGCTCTTTGGTATCCGGCGCCAAAGTCCGTCACCGTCAAATAAAGTCTGTCTCCGCCCGCCAGGCATTTGTAACTGCACTTGCCACGCCCGACAGGTTGTCTGTCGCGCTAAAACCTTGAGGACATAGGCAGCTGGGAACGGCAGCGACGCAGCGTTGTCAGTCACTCGGGCGCGAAGGCCGAGTTCGCGCTGACTGGCATCAAGCAGTCGCCGGGCTCGGCGACCCCGAACGGCACAAAGGTCAGCAGTACGAGGTACAGCGGCCGTAGGCCTCACGCGTAGCTCTCAACGCCGCTCCGCCGACTGCTTCTCTTCGACCCGAACTCACGTTGCCGACCCTGAGCTGAACTTGATGGCCTCGAACTCATGGCCCAAAAGCAGCCGCTCGAAGCCTCATTGAGCGTATCGGCGTCAGCTTGCGAGAAGGCTGCATGCGTGCCGGATCGTGCCCCGCTCAATCTGCAACGTACAGTGGTGCACCGCGAAGCGCTGATTGAGAGTCTGCGTAATGCCGTCGATCACCCGATCGCCGGGATAGCCGTCCGGCATCACCAGATGAACCGTCAGTGCACTCTCCGACGTGCTCATGCCCCAGATGTGCAGGTCGTGCATGTCGGTCACCCCAGGGAGTTCGCGCAGGTAAGCGGCGACGGCAGGCAGGTCGATGTGCGGGGGCACGGCGTTCAAGGCCAGATGCAGCGACTCTCGCAACAGCCCCCAGGTGCCGGCCACGATGACGGCCACGATGGTCAGACTGACGAGCGGGTCGAGCCAGAACCAACCGGTGAACAGCATGACCACGCCGGAGAGCACGACACCGAGCGACATCGCCGCATCGGCAGCCATGTGCATATAGGCGCCGCGGATGTTCAGATCGCGCGCACTTCCCTTCACGAACATCCAGGCCGACAGGCCGTTGACAAGGATGCCGATGGTCGCGACCGCCATGACCGTCACGCTCGCCACCGCGGGCGGCTGCGACACGCGCTGCGCCGCCTCCCAGCCGATGGCACCGCAGGCCATGAGCAGGAGCATGGCATTGGCCAGTGCAGCCAGGATCGAAGAGCTGCGCAGTCCATAGGTGAAGCGCTCACTGGGTGAGCGGCGCCCGACAACGACGGCCGCCCACGCCAGGATCAAACCCAGCACGTCCGACAGGTTGTGGCCCGCGTCGGCCATCAACGCGGTCGAGTTGGCTGCGAAGCCATAGCCGAACTCGACCGCGACGAAGATCGAGTTCAGCGCGATGGCGACGACGAACGCACGCCCGTGTGTGCTCGGGTCGACATGGTGGTGATGACCGCCAGCGCCACAACGGCTGCCGTGGTGATCGTGGTTGTGCGCCGCTCGATGTGCGCCGCCGTTCGGCACGTCGTGCGTGCTCCCATGAACGTGGTGGTCATGGTGATGGGGAATCGACATCGGAACCTCAGGACAACAGGCGGCTCAACGTATCGGGGTGCACCGCCCAACCGAACAGGCCGGAAAGCCCCATCAGCACGCCGAAGGAGATGGGCACCCACGATACCCAGTACATCCACCATAGCTTCGTGAGTGCCGTGACGGCAAGGAGCGCGATGGCAATGGCCAGCGCCGCATCGGACAGGTCGAACTGATCGTCCCGGTAGTTCAGCCGATCATAGGTCGTCTGGTCATTGGCGGCCTGCAGCTGGAGCTCCCGCTTCTTCTGGGCCTCACCGGCCGCCTTCGCGTCGTTCTTGGCGATCGCGTCGTCATAGGCGGCCGCTTGCTGCGCCGGGGCCGCAGCTTTGGCAAGGCGCAGCTGGAGCGCTGAGGCTTCGGCCACGTCCTGCCGGATGTTCCGGGCCTGATAGAAGTTCCAGTGATCCAACTTGTCTGCCTGGGCCTGCTGCATGGCTTGGACGATGTTGTCGTCCTTTACCTTGCAGATGCCCATGAAGGTGGCCAGCACCGACACGGTGATCGCCACGAGCGTATTGAGCCGCGCGCTGCTGCGATCGGCCTTCTCGACGTCGTCGGTGCTGATGATTTCTCTTGGATCGATGTCCATGCGCGATTCTTGCGGGTTTCGAGGTAGGTAGGGGCGCAAAGGAAGTCGCATCGGACGTGCTGCATTCAGCCGCAGCAGGTTCGCGCCTGAACTCCTACAGGTACTTGGTGATGGCCTTGAACTCGCGGATGGTGTCGCTGGCACTCTGCCTGCCTTCGCGCACGGCGTGCTCCAGACAATGGTCGATGTGGTCGTGCACGAGCGTCTTCTTCGCATTGGCGATCGCGCTTTCCACGGCCTGCAACTGCTGCGCGATGTCCAGGCACTCGCGGCCTTCCTCCAGCATCGCGACGATGCTGCGCAGATGCCCCTCGGCGCGTCTCAGGCGCTTGACGATGTCGAGGTGGGTTGGATGCTGTGGCATTGTCACGATCCTATGGGGGGGGATAGGATAGCATGCGGTGTCCCCCAAACACTCAGTGCGTCGGCCATCGGCGCCAAGATCAAGAAAGCCGGACATGCGCGCGAAGACGCTGTACCTGGCCGCAGCCGCCGTCCTCGGCATGGCGAGCGCCCGGGCCGCCGAGGACTGGAACGCGAAGTTCCAGTCGAGTTTCATCTGGCAGGCCAAGCCGGCCTTCCGCTCGCCCTACGAGGGCGAGCACAGCCTGCACGGCGAGTCCGAGAAGAGCTACTCTTTCACCGCCACCGCGGCATTCGGGCTGCGCCTGGGCCCCCATACCGAGGTCTACTTCGATCCTGAAATCTCGCAGGGGGTGCCGCTGTCCGGGCTCTTCGGCCTGGCCGGCTTCACCAACGGAGAGATGGCCCGCACGTCCGGTTCCAATCCCACGCTGTACCGTGCGCGCCTGTTCGTGCGCCACGTGATCGCGCTGGGCGAAGAGATGCAAGAGTTCGAGTCGGCGCTGAACCAGCTGGCTGGACCCTATGCCAAGCGTCGCCTCACGCTCACGGCGGGCAACGTCTCGGTGCTCGACCTGTTCGATGCCAACCAGTACAACCACGATCCCCGCACTCAGTTCATCAACTGGACGGTGATGACTCACGGTGCCTACGACTTCGCCGCCGACGCACGCGGCTACACCTGGGGCGTCGCGGCCGAATACCAGGGCGACGGCTGGGCGCTGCGCGCCGGGCGATTCATCCAGCCGAAGGAGCCGAACCAGCTGCCACTGGACCCGCGCATCCTGCGCCATTACGGCGACCAGCTCCAGGTGGAACGAAACTACGAGCTGGGCGACGACCGCGCGGGGATCGTGCGCCTGCTGGCGTACCGCAACCGCGCGGTCATGGCCCGCTACGACGATGCCCTGGCGTTGGCCGATTCGAGCGGCTTGCCGCCGTCGCTGGACGCCGCACGACGGACCGAGCAGACCAAGGTGGGCATCGGCCTCAACCTCGAGCAGTCCTTCGGCAAACAGGTGGGCGCCTTCCTGCGCGCCATGTGGGCCGACGGTCACACCGAAACCTATGCCTTTACCGAAGCGGACCGCTCGCTGTCCTTGGGGCTGTCCGTCAAGGGCGCGGGCTGGGGCCG
>NZ_DATFAN010000133.1:0-2560 GCF_035254525.1 Ideonella sp.
TCCCGGCATCGACGGCGTGGTCGCGATCACGCATGGCAGCGGATGCGGCATGAGCGGCGAAGGCGAAGG
This sequence comes from Ideonella sp., assembly GCF_035254525.1. Lineage (GTDB taxonomy): Bacteria > Pseudomonadota > Gammaproteobacteria > Burkholderiales > Burkholderiaceae_C > Ideonella. Next base: position 70 of record NZ_DATFAN010000133.1, read on the forward strand.
CATCGAGCTGCTGCGCCGCACGCTGCGCGGCTATGCGGCGCACCCGAACTTCGCGGCGGTGCTGGTGATCGGCTTGGGCTGCGAAGTGAACCAGGTCGGCCCGCTGGTCGACGGGCTGGACGCCGCCGCACGCGCGCGCATCCGCACCTTGACCATCCAGGACGCCGGCGGCACGCGCGAGGCCATCGAGCGCGGCCAGCAACTGGTGCGCGAGCTCGCGGCGCCGGCGGCGACGGCGCGGCGCGTCACGGTGCCGGCGTCGCAGCTCGTCGTCGGGCTGCAATGCGGCGGCTCCGACGGGTATTCGGGCATCAGCGCCAACCCCGCGCTGGGCGCGGCGGTCGACCTGCTGGTGCGCCACGGCGGCACGGCGATCCTGTCGGAGACGCCCGAGATCTACGGCGCCGAGCACCTGCTGATCGCCCGCGCCGCCTCGCCCGAGGTGGCCGAGCGCCTGCGGGCGCGCCTGCGCTGGTGGGAAGACTACGCGGCGCGCAACGGCGCGCAGATGAACAACAACCCCTCGCCGGGCAACAAGGCGGGCGGCATCACCACCATCCTCGAGAAGTCGCTGGGCGCCGTGGCCAAGGGCGGCGGCAGCACGCTCATGGACGTGGTGGAGTACGCCGAGCCCGTGCGCAGCCGGGGCCTGGTGTTCATGGACACGCCCGGCTACGACCCGGTGTCGGCCACCGGCCAGGTGGCCGGCGGCGCCAACCTGATCTGCTTCACCACCGGCCGCGGCTCCGCCTATGGCTGCAAGCCCGTGCCTTCGGTGAAGCTCGCGACCAACAGCGCGATGTTCCGGCGCATGAGCCTGGACATGGACTTCAACACGGGCGAGATCATCGACGGCACGATGAGCGTGGCCGAGGCCGGCGAGCGCATCTTCCGGCTCATGCTGGCGGCCGCATCGGGCCAGCGCACGCTGAGCGAGCAGCATGGGGTGGGCGACAACGAGTTCGTGCCCTGGCAGGTCGGGGCGGTGATGTGAAGCAGGCAGCGCAGGTGGACGTGCTGACCCTCGGGGAGGCGATGGTGCTCTTCGCCGCCGAAGACGCCGTTCCGTTGGCGCAGGCCAGTCGCTTCCGTCGCCACAGCGCCGGTGCGGAGCTGAACGTGGCCATCGGCCTGGCGCGACTGGGCTTGCGCGTGGGCTACCTGAGCCGCCTGGGCGCCGACAGCTTGGGCCGGTTCCTGCTCGACACCTTGGCCTGCGAGGGCATCGTGAGCGGGCTGGTGGAGGTTTGCGAAGGCCAGCGAACCGGCTTCATGCTCAAGGCCCGCGCGACCGACGGCAGCGACCCGGAGATCGAATACCACCGCCGCGGCTCGGCGGCCAGCGGCATGGGCCCGCAGGACCTGCAGCGCCTGGCCGGCGTGCGTGCGCGCCATCTGCACCTGACCGGCATCTCCCCCGCGCTGTCGGCGGGCTGCCGCGCGCTGGTATTCGATGCTGTTCGTTGGGCGCGCGAGCACGGGCTCAGCATCTCCTTCGACCCCAACCTGCGTCCGCGGCTGTGGGCCGGCGCTCGCGAGATGGTGGACACGGTGAACGAGCTGGCGGCGCTGTGCGATCTGGTGCTTCCCGGCGTCGAGGAGGGAAGATGCCTGACCGGCTTGCAGTCCCCCGAGGCGATCGCCGACCACTGTCTGGAGCGCGGCGCTTCGCAGGTGGTGGTGAAGCTGGGCGCGGCGGGCGCGTGGTGCGCCGCGCGCGACGGCACGCGGCAGCTCGTGCCCGGAGTGCCGGTGCCGCACGTGGTCGACACGGTGGGCGCCGGGGACGGTTTCGCGGCGGGTGTGATCAGTGGCCTGCTCGAAGGCTTGACGCTGCCCGAGGCGGCGATGCGCGGCAACCGGATCGGCGCGCGCGTCGTGCAGCACCCCGGCGACAGCGACGGCCTGCCGACGAGGTGCCAACTGGATCAGGCCGGATCACCGGTCGGATGAATGACGAGGATTGAACACGCGATGGATCTTCATCTCAAGGACAAGATCGTTCTCGTCACCGGCGGTGCTGCCGGCATCGGCGCGGCCATCTGCCGACAACTGGCCCGCGAGGCGGCGATCCCCGTCGTGCTGGATCGATCGCCGCTCGACCCCTCGCTGGAGCAGGAGCTGGGCTCGCTGCAGCCGCGCTTCGAATACTTCCAGCTGGAGATGATGGATGAGCCTGGCTGCCGAGAAGCGGTGGCGCGGACCGTCTCCCGCTTCGGCGGCATCGATGGCCTCGTGAACAACGCGGGCGTCAACGACGGCGTCGGCCTGGAGGCCGGCTGCGAGGCCTTCCGGCGCTCGCTCGAGGCCAACCTCGTGCACTGCTACCTCATGGCCCACCTGTGCCTGGAACAGCTCGTGCAGCGCCGCGGCGCCATCGTCAACATCGCCTCCAAGACCGCGCTCACCGGCCAGGGCGGCACCAGCGGCTATGTCGCCGCCAAGGCCGGGTTGCTGGGATTGACGCGCGAATGGGCGGCCTCGCTCGCGC
>NZ_DATFAN010000134.1:0-14441 GCF_035254525.1 Ideonella sp.
CCTCCACGTTTTCGGTTCTGCCGGAGCTCGACAACCCGGTCGCGCTGCCCGAGCCGCTGTCGCCCCACCTGGCCGCGCGCCGCGCCGGCGTGACGGTGCGCGTGGCGGACCTGCTGGCGCCGGCGCGCCAGCTCGCCGCACAGGCCGATGCGCTGGTTGTCGAAGGCGCCGGCGGCTGGCGCGTGCCGCTGAACGACGAGGGCCAGACGCTGGCCGACTTCGCGCGCGAACTCGGCGCGCCCGTCGTGCTCGTCGTCGGCCTGCGGCTGGGCTGCATCAACCACGCGCTGCTGAGCGCCGAGGCGATCCGCGCGGACGGCTTGGCGCTCGCGGGTTGGGTCGCCAACCGCATCGATCCGGCGATGGCCTGCGCCGACGAGAACCTCGACACCCTGCGCGCGCTGTTGGCCGCGCCGCTGCTCGGCGTCGTGCCGTGGACCGAACGGCCGGATCCGGCCGCGATCGCGCTGAACTTGCCCCTGGAACTGCAATGAGTTGGCTGGCTGAATTCGACACCCGCCTGGCCGAGCTGGCCGAGGCGAACCTGACCCGCACCCGCCGTGTCGTCGTGCCCGAGCAGGGCGCGCGCCTCACGGTGAACGGCCGCTCGATGCTGGCCTTTTGCAGCAACGACTACCTGGGCCTGTCGGGCCACCCGGCGCTGAAGGCCGCGGTGCACGGGGCGGTCGATGCCTACGGCGTCGGCTCCGGCGGCTCGCCGATGGTCAGCGGCTACAGCGCCGCGAATGCCGCGCTCGAAACCGAACTGGCGGCCTTCGTGCAGCTGCCGCGTGCGCTGTACTTCTACGCCGGCTACGCGACCAACGCGAGCATCGTGCCGGCCCTGGTCGGCCCGGGCGATGCGATCTTCTCGGATGCGCTGAACCACGCCTGCCTGATCGACGGCGCGCGGCTGGCCAAGGCCACGATCCGCCGCTTCGACCATGCCGATCTTGCCGCGCTCGATGCGCAACTCGCCGCCGAGCCGGCGCGCCGCAAGCTGATCCTGACCGACGCGGTGTTCAGCATGGACGGCGACGTGGCCGAGCTGCGCGCGCTGGTGGCGCTGGCCGACCGGCACGACGCCCTGCTGCTGGTCGACGATGCCCATGGCTTCGGGCTGCTGGGGCCGCAGGGCCGCGGCACGCTGGCCGCGGCGGGGCTGACCGGCGGCGCGGCCTCGCCGCGGGTGCTCTACATGGCCACGCTGAGCAAGGCGCTCGGCGCGGCGGGCGCCTTCGTCGCCGGGCCCGAGCGGCTCGTCGAGTGGTTGCTGCAGAAGACCCGCAGCTACACCTATGCGACGGCCGCGCCTGCCTTGCTGGCCGAGGCCCTGCGCGCGGCCCTGCGCATCGTCGGCAGCGCCGAGGGCGACGCGATGCGTGCGCACCTGGCCGGGCTGATCGCCCAGCTGCGCGACGGCCTCGCGCCCGGCGCGAACGCGGCCGTCGACGCCGCGGGCTGGTACCTGATGCCGTCCGACACCGCGATCCAGCCGCTGGTCATCGGCGACAACGCGGCCGCGCTGCGCGTGATGGCCGGCCTGCAGGACGCCGGCCTGTGGGTGCCGGCGATCCGCCCGCCCACCGTGCCGGCGGGCACGGCCCGGCTGCGCATCGCGCTGAGCGCCGCGCACCGCGCCGACGAGGTCGAGGCGCTGGTGCGGGCGCTGCGCGGCCTGGCCGCGCGCTGCGTGGTCCGTCTACCCGCTGAAGGGGCCGCCGGGTGACACCGGCGCCGACTGGGCGGCACCGTCGTGCGCGGCCCGGGCGGTGTGCCGCGCGGCGGGGCCATGCTGGCGCATCCAGCGGCCATGCACGACGCCCAGCACGGCCATGAGCAGGCCGGCGCCGGCGTGCAACCAGCCGACCGCGGGGCGCCAATCTTCCGGTGTGACGTAGTACAGCGCGTAGCCCGTGCCCGCCAGGACGGCCGCGAGCGAGAGCAACGCGACGCCGGTGTGGCGCTGGGCGCCGCGGCGGGCGCGACGCGCCGCGCCGCGCGTGACGCGCCAGCCCGCCGGCACGTGCCCGGCGGCCAGCACGCCCAGAGCGAACAGGCCGACGAACGCTGCGGCACCGTGCAGGCGCAGGCACAGCACTTCCAGCGGGTGAGGCAGTTCGTCGGCCCCGGCGCCGATGCTGTAGTGCACGGCCAGCCACACCACGCCGGTGGCCAGCAGCGACCACGCCGCCCCATGCAGGACGCGGCGCTGCCAGGTCGGCAGGCGCAGCACGGCGTGCGTCATGCCGCCGCTCCCATCGGAATCGGCGCGCCGGCCGGGCCACCGATCACGCAGCCACCCAGGGCGCGCACCCGGGCCGCGCGCTGATCCGCCGGCGCCGCGGCGGCCACCTTGGTCAGCGCATCGGCGCGCCAGGCGCTGCGCGCCAGTACGCTGTGGACGGCCGTGGGCAGCGGGTGGTCACCCGGGCCGACCAGCACCGCCGCATGGCGCTGCGGCTCGCCAAGGCTGGCGCCGGAGCTGGCTAGCGCGCATTGGCGCAGGCCGCCCAAGGGCGCCAGCTGCCCGCCGGTTTCGCGGCGCGCGACCGGAAGTACCAGGTCGCCGAACACCCGCAGGTCACCGCCGGCGTTGACCCAGCCGGCCGGCGCGCCCCGGCGCTTCATCGCGGCGATCGCCAGGTCGACCGCGAAGCCCTTGGCGATGCCGTCCAGCGTCAGGCGCAGCGGCCGCTTCAGGCGCGCCGCGCTCGGCCCGATCTCGATGTCGTCGGCGCTGCCGCGCGGCCGGGGCGCCGGCCCGCCGTGGTCGGGCAGGGCGCCGGCCTCGACGAGCAGCCCGCCGACCGTGCAGTCGAACAGGCCGCCGCTGCGCGCCGTCATGGCGCGTGCCAGGCGCAGCAGATGCAGGGTGCGGCGCGGCAACGGCACCGGCCGGCCGCGGGCGCTGTTCAGCCTCGAGAGCTCGCTGTCGGGCGCATGAAAGCTCCAGCGCATCTGGGCCTGCTCGATCTCGGCGAAGGCTGCGTCGATGGCCAGTCCGAGCGCGCGCTCGTCGGTGCTGCCCGGGGCCTGGGCGCCGATCTCGACGAACGTGCCGAGCAGCGGGCGCATGCGCCTGACCCGGCGAGGCGCGTGCTCAGGCATGGGCGAGGAACAACTTGTGCACGACCAGCAGGCGCTTGACGCCGTCGAGCAGGTTGCGGCACGACAGCGTCGCGCCGCTGATGTTGGGCACGTCCTCGTCGAGCTTGAACGGGTCGGCGAGCGACTTGCCGACGAAGTGGCGCCGCCAAGGTGCATCGCGCACCTGGCCGCCGTGGGTCTCGCGGTAGCTCAGGATCTCGATGCCCAACACCTTGCCGTCGGGGCCCACCGCGGCCGCATAGGTGATGAACTCGTGCTTGCCGATCACGTCATCGACGAAGAACCAGCCGAGCAGCTGGCCGTCGCGCTCGGCCCGCCAGGCCCGCTGCTCCTCGCTGCGCTGGCGCACGCCGGCCTGGTCCCTGATGTGGTCGCGCTGCTCGGGTGTGAGCTTGAGCGTCGCGTCGACGAAGGTCTTCGCGGCCGGGAACAGCAGGGTCTGCGCCTGCGCCGCCGTCAGGTAGTCGGTGGCATGGGCCTGGGCAAGGAACGCCGTGGGCAGCAGGACGGCGGCCAGTTCGAGCGGGCGGGGCATGGTGGGGGCAGGGCCTTCAGAAGTTGTAGCCGACCTTCAGCCGGATCTCGTTGCGGGTCTTCTCGATCAGGTGAAGGTCGGTCTGGGTCTGGCCCTCGTACTTCTCCCCGCCGCCGCGAAGCTGCCGGAACAGGGTGAGCGTGGTCCACCACCTCTCGCCGCCGTAGTGCAGCGACGGGCCCGCGAACAGCGACCAGCGTTCGACGCCGACCTCGGTCTCGTACTCGGTCTCGTGCAGCATCTCCGCGCCCACGTACCAGTTCGGGGCGAAGCGGTACGACAGGCCGGTGCCGACCTTGAGGTTGATCTCCATCTCGGGGTCGGTCGGCCAGTCGAAGCCTTCGGGCAGGTCGGCGATTGCCGCCCGCTTCTCGTAGGCGGCGCGCACGCCGAGGTTGCCGACCCACGTGAGTTGCCCTTCGAGGAAGTACTTCTGCGCGAGCAGCGTGCTCTCCAGCTCGTACTCGGTCTTCTTCTGGCCCGAATGCGGATCGACCCAGCCGTATTCGAGCGAGGTCTGGTTGGACAGGCCGAAGTCGTCCTTGGCCGGGCTGAGGAAGTTGTACTTCACCGAGACCTCCACCGAGGAGGGCTTCATGCCGAACTTCTTGGCCGACGGCAGGTAGCCGTCGATCGTCAGCCCCGAGGTGTTCAGCGCCATGGCGTTCAGCTCGCCGGAGACCTGGAAGCGGTCGGTGACGCCGTACTCGAACTCGGTCTTCGAATCGAGTGCGCGGTAGGTGCCCTGGCCCTTGTCCGAGCGCTGCGTGAACCACTGGTAGAACTCGCTGGCGCCCTTGGGCAGCACCTCGGAACCACGGACGTAGCCGAACAGGTTTTCGTCGGCCCGGGCGGCACCGGCCAGGGCCAGCAGGGCGGTGGCTGCCGCGATCGTGAGGGGCGTGAAGCGCATGAAGGTCTCGAAAGGGGGTGGGTTGCAGGCGGTCAGGGCCGGGCGTGGTTGCGATTCTAAATGCGAATGCGTCGCATCAGCATAAGCAAGCGTTGGATTCACGCTACTCGCCGTGGCGGTTGGTCGACGCCGCCCAGCGTGTCCTCTCCCGCGCCCTGCGGCTATGATCCCGGCCGTTGGTGCTCGCACGGTCGGTCTCGACCGTGCAGTTCAACGGGAAGCAGGGAGGGTCGCGCCGACGGCAACACCCCAACCTGCGCTGCCCCCGCAACGGTAAGCGGAAGAGGGCGCGGTCCGACGACCGGCCTTCAGCTCGTGACACACAACCCACTGGGCGCTTCGGTGCGCCTGGGAAGGGATCACGGGTCGATTCCGTCAGCCCGGATACCGGCCAACGAGGTGGCGCGCCGCGCGAGCGGCAGCGCCGTGAGGTGCGAGCTGGCGGGGAAGCCGGCATGCACGATGGCTTTCGTTGTTTCCATGCCTTCCTTGCCTTTCCGGCCCCGTGCCGCCCTGGCGCTGCTGTGCGCCGCGCCCGCGCTCGCCTGCGCGCAAACCACGTCCTCGAACACCGCCAACGCCGCCGCGGCCGCTGCCGTCGAGCCCGGCCGCATCGTCGTCACCGGTTCGCGCGAGCCGGTCGCTGCCGGTTGGCTCGCCGCCGACCTGGTGGTGATCGACGCCGAGCAGATCCAGGCCTCGAGCGCCGATTCGCTCGAAGACCTGCTGCGCCGCGAGGCCGGCCTGCAGCTCTCGCGCAACGGCGGCCCCGGTGCCTCGGCCGGCCTGATGATCCGCGGCGCGGGCGTCGGCAACACGCTGGTGCTGGTCGATGGCGTGCGCATTGGCTCGGCCACATTGGGCCAGGTCGAGTTCGAGGGCTTGAGCCTGGGCATGATCGAGCGCATCGAGGTGCTGCGCGGCCCCGGCTCCAGCCTCTACGGCGCCGATGGAGCCGGCGGCGTCGTGCAGATCTTCACCCGCCGCGGCGGGCAGGGCACCCATGCCAGCGCCTGGCTGGCCGCGGGCCAGTACGGCGCGGCCGAGGGCGCGATCCATGCGAGCAGCCGCGTCGGCGATGTCGACGTGGCCGGCTCGCTGTCGCACGAACAGCTCGATGGCGTGTCGACCTTGCGCCCGAACGACCGTTTCGGCAACTACAACCCCGACCGCGACGGCTCGCGCCGCACCACCGCGCAGGCGCAGCTCGGTTGGCGGCCGGCCGAGGGCCACCGCATCGGGCTGTCGCTGCTGCAGAGCAAGCTCGATGCACGCTACGACGCCAGCGAGTTCCTGCCGCCGGACTATGCGCAGGATCCGTCGCCCGACTTCCACAACAAGCTCGACAACCAGCTGGCCGCGATCGAGCACCGCGCCGAGTGGAGCCCCGCCTGGGTGACCACGTTGCGCGCCTCGGCCCAGGACGACGACCTGCACAGCGGCGGCACCCAGATCGACCGCTACCGGACGCGGCGCGAGCAGCTCGACGCGCAGGCCACCTGGCGCCCGGCGCCCGACCAGCGCCTGACCTTCGCCTACGAGGGCCTGACCGAGAAGGCCGACTCGAGCGCCTTCGCCGCGAGCGAGCAGCGCGACAACCATGCGCTGGTGCTCGCGTGGCTGGGCGCGCTCGGGCCGGTGCGCGCGCAGCTCGACCTGCGCCACGACGACAACTCGGTGTACGGCGAGGTGAACACCGGCCGGCTCGGCGGCTCGATCGAGCTTGCGCCGGGCTGGCGCGCGCGGGCGCTGGCCGGCACCTCGTTCCGGGCGCCCAGCTTCAACGACGAGTTCTACCCGGGCTATGGCGTTGCGGGCATCCGCCCCGAGCGCGGCCGCAGCGTCGAACTCGGCATTGACGGACGCTGGGACGCCTTCGACGTCTCGGCCACCGCCTGGCACAACCGCGTGCGCGACCTGATCGGCTACCAGAGCGACCGCAGCTTCTGCCCACCCGATGCGGCCTACGGCTTCGGCTGCGCGGCCAACACCGCGCGCGCCCGGCTGCAGGGCCTGACGCTGTCGGGTGGCGCCCAGTGGGGCGGCTGGCAATGGCGCGCGCAATTCGACTTCACCGATGCCAAGGACGCCGACACCGGCGCGCGCCTGACCCGTCGGGCTGCCCACCAGGCGAGCTTGAGCGCCGACTACACCACCGGCGCCTGGCGCTTCGGCGCCGCCGTGCTGCAGGTCGGCGCGCGGCCCGACGGCGGCGTGACGCTGCCCGAGGAAACCACGCTGGACCTGAAGGCCCGCTGGCAGTTCGCGCCGCACTGGTCGCTCGAGGCCAAGCTGCTCAACGCGACCGACGAAGACCTGCAGCCGGTGCGCGACTACCAGGGCCTGGGCCGGCAGGCCTGGCTGGGCGTTCGTTATTCGCTCTGAGCCGGGCGAGACCATGCACGAGTTGATCCTCGGTGGGCAGAAGAGTGGCAAGTCGCGCTGTGCCGAGCAGCGCGCGGCGGACTGGCTCGCTGCCGGCCCATCGCGCGAGGCCTGGCTGGTCGCGACCGCCATGGCCGGCGATGGCGAGATGGCCGAGCGCATCGCGCGCCACCAGGCCGAGCGTGCGCGCCGCGTGCCGCAGTTGCAGACGCTGGAAGAGCCTCATGCCCTGTCCGAGGCGCTGGCCGAGCACAGCGCGCCGCGCCGGCTGCTGGTGGTCGATTGCCTGACGCTGTGGCTGACGCAGTTGCGCCTGCCGCTGACGGGCACCGCGCTGCCGGAGTCGGAATGGCTCGCCCGCCAGGCCGCGCTGTGCGATGCGCTGCGCGCCGCCCCCGGCCCGGTGGTGCTGGTGTCGAACGAGATCGCGCTGGGCCTGGCGCCGCTGGGCCGCGAAGCGCGCCAGTTCATCGACGCACTCGGCGTGCTGCACCAGCGCATCGCGGCCGTGTGCGAGCGCGTGACGCTGATGGTCGCCGGCATCGAGATGCCGGTGAAGCGGCCATGACGATGCATCGCCTACTGCATGCCGCGTCCCTGCTCGCTGCCCTGTGGCTGGGCAGCGAGCCTTCGGCCCACGCCGCGATCGTGCTGCGCGACGATGCCGGCGCTGAGCACCGGCTGGCCGCGCCGCCGCAGCGCATCGTCAGCCTGTTGCCCTCGCTGACCGAGAGCGTCTGCGCGCTCGGCGGCTGCGGCCGGCTGGTCGGCGTCGACCGCTATTCGAACTGGCCAGACCAGGTCAACGCCTTGCCCCACCTGGGCGGGCTCGAGGACGCGCAGATCGAGCGCATCGTCGCGCTCAAGCCCGACGTGGTGCTGGCGGCCAAGTCGGCCCGCGTGGTCGAGCGGCTGCAGGACTTAGGCTTGCGCGTGGTGCTGCTCGAATCGCAGACCCATGCCGACGTGCGGCGCACGCTGGGGCTGCTGGCGCAACTGCTCGGCACGCCGGCGGCGGCCGACACGCTGTGGGCCGGCATCGAGGCCGAGCTGCGCGCCGCGGCCGCGCGTGTGCCGCCAGCCCAGCGCGGCCAGCGCGTGTACTTCGAAGTCGCTCCCGATCCGTACGCCGCCGGCGCTGCGTCGTTCATCGGCGAGACGCTGGCGCGGCTGGCCTTGGGCAACATCGTGCCGCCCGAGCAGGGCCCGTTCCCGCGGCTGAACCCCGAGGCTGTCGTGCGCGCCCAGCCCGACATCGTGATGGCCGCGCAGCGCGCGCTGCTCGACATGCCGTCGCGGCCAGGCTGGCGGTCGCTGCGTGCGTTGCAGGCGCGGCCCGCGCACGCCTGCGGCTTCGAGCCGGCACGCTACGAGTTGCTGATTCGCCCGGGGCCGCGACTGGGCGAAGCGGCGATGGCGCTGGCGGATTGTGTGGCGGGGTTGGGGCGCTGACATGGGGCTCGGCCTCGCCCCCTTTGGCAACCGTGCTTGGTGGGCCGTTGCGGCAGCCTGCATGCGGCGGTGGGCGCGCTGGGCCGGCGGCTTGGGGCACGCTCTCCGGCCCACCACGCGGGGCACGGTTTGCAGACTGCTGAGGGCTCTCCATCAACACGGTGTTCTCTTGCAGCGATGGGAGGCTACCGCGAATGGGGCCTGCGATCGTGCCCCAAGCCACCGACCCGAGGCACCCGCGCGGCACGCCACGGCGAGGCACGCCACCCACGATGCCTGCAGGGCGGTGGTGGTGCCCCCGGGCGCAGGCCCCATTCGCGGTAGCCTCCCATGCATCCCGGGCACCACGGTGTTGATGCGGCTGTCCGTGCCTTGCCGCGAGGGTGCCCCGCGTGGTGGGCCGGAGAACGGGGGCGCCGCCTCCGCCCTGCTCGCCGCGACATCAGCAGTCCAGCCGCGCCGGCCGGGGCACCTCTCATGAGTTCGACGGTGGCTGCTCAGCGGGAGGCGCGGGTACCCGCCGAGGCGATCGACGGTGTGCGCCGTCGCCGCCTGTTGCTGACCCTGTTCGGACTCAGCGTCGTGCTCGGCCTGCTCGGCCTCGTGGCCGGCCCGTCGGGCCTGTCGTGGAGCGAATTCACTGCCGATGCCCGCGGCGAGCAGGCCGCGCTGATCCTCGGCGAGATCCGCGCCCCGCGCACGCTCGGCGCCTGGGGTGTCGGCGCCTTGCTGGGCCTGGCGGGTGCGATGGCGCAGGCGCTGTTCCGCAATCCGCTGGCCGATCCCTACCTGCTCGGCACGGCTGCCGGCGCGGGGCTGTCGGTGGTGCTGGTGCTGGCCGGCGCCTCGCTGGGCGGCGCCGTCATCGGCTTGGCCACCGCGCAGTGGCTGGCGCGCCTGGGCCTCGTGCTGGCGGCGTTCGTCGGCGCGCTGGCCGGCCTGTTGCTGACGCTGGCGCTGGCGCGCGGCGCGCGCGAGCCGATGCGCCTGCTGCTGGCGGGCGTCGTCGTCGGCGTGGTGCTGGGCGCGGCCAGCGACCTCGTCACCACGATCTCGCCCGATGCGCTGCGCGGCAAGCAGAGCTTTCTGCTCGGCAGCACCGGCCTGCTCGGCTGGAGCAGCACGGTGCTGTTGCTGGGTGGGGTGGGGCTGCTGCTGCCGCTGGCACGCCGCTATGCCCGCGCGCTCGATGCGCTGACGCTGGGCGACGACAGCGCCGCGAGCCTGGGCCTGGATCTGCCGCGCATCCGCCTGGTGCTGGTCGGGCTGCTGGCGCTGTGCACCGGCCTCGCGGTCTCGCAAGCGGGCCTCGTGGCCTTCGTCGGCCTGGTCGCGCCGCACCTGCTGCGCCGCCATGCGCCGGCGCCGCAGGCCTACACGCTGGCGGCCAGCGCCGCGATGGGCGGTGTGCTGCTGCTCGCGGCCGACGTGCTGGCGCGCTGCCTGATCGCGCCGCAGGAATTGCCGGTGGGCGTGTTGACGGCCGTGCTCGGCGGCGGCTACCTGATGCGGCTGCTGCGGCGGCGAGGTGCGCGGTGAACGCGCCGGTGCTGCAGGCCCAGGGCATTGCCGTCGAGCTCGGCGGCCGGCTGGTGCTGCGCGACGTCAGCATGGCGCTGCGCCCGGGCTGGACGGCCATCGTTGGCCCGAACGGTGCCGGCAAGTCGACGCTGCTACGTGTGCTGGCCGGGTTGCTGGCGCCGCGATCGGGCCACGTGCATCTCGGGGACCGGCCGCTGCACGACCACCCGCCGCGCGAGCGCGCCCGCCGCATCGCCTGGCTGGCCCAGGCCGGCGCGGTCACCGGCGAGTTGACGGCGCGCGAGACGGTGCAGCTCGGCCGCCTGGCCCACCTCGGCCTGTTCGCGCAGCCGACCGCCGCCGACGATGCGGCGGTGGACGCGGCGATGCACGCCACCGGTTGCCTCGCCTGGCGCGGGCGGCGCCTGCATGCGCTCTCGGGTGGCGAGCGCCAGCGCGTGCTGCTGGCGCGGGCGCTGGCCACCGGCGCGCCGGTGCTGCTGCTCGACGAACCCACCGCCCACCTGGACCCGCCGCACCAGGTGGCGCTGACCCGCCTGCTGCGGCAACTCGCCGTCACCCACACGGTGGTCAGCGTGCTGCACGAGCTGACGCTGGCGCTGCGCGCCGACCGCGTGCTGGTGCTGCGCGAGGGCGCCTTGGCAGCCGATGGCGCCCCGGGCGACCCGGCGCTGCATGCGGCCCTCGAAGCCTGCTTCGAGCAGGCCATCCACATCGACACCTGCGGCGGCCACCCGGTGGCCTTGCCGTGCCTGGACCCCTGACCCCATGCAGATCGAAACCCCACCCACCGAACGCAGCACGCCCCGGCCCGATGGCGAGCGGCGCGGCCTCGTGATCGTCCACACCGGCGACGGCAAGGGCAAGAGCACGGCCGCCTTCGGCCTCGCGCTGCGGGCGCATGGCCGCGGCAAGCCGGTGAAGATCTACCAGTTCATGAAGGTGCCTTCGGCGCGCTTCGGCGAGCACCGCATGTTCGGGCAACTCGGCATCCCGATCGAGGGCCTCGGCGACGGCTTCAGCTGGAAGAGCCGCGACCTCGATCACTCGGCCCAGCTCGCGCGCGACGGCTGGGCCCGGGCCGAGGCGACGATCCGCGCCGGCGCGCATTTCCTCGTCGTGCTCGACGAGATCATGTACCCGATACGCTACGGCTGGCTGCCGCTGGAGCCGGTGCTCGCGGCGCTGCGCGAGCGGCCGGCTGACGTGCATGTGGTACTGACCGGCCGCAACGCGCCGGACGAGCTGGTCGCGCTGGCCGATACGGTGACCGAGATGCGCCTGGTCAAGCACCACTACCAGGCCGGCGTGCCGGCGCAGCGCGGCATCGAGGACTGACGATGACCACTTCCGCCCCGAAAGCCGCGATCAGCTGGAGCGCCGGCAAGGACTCGTGCCTGGCCCTGCTGCGTGCCCGCGAAGCCGGCCTGGACGTGTGCACCTTCCTGACCATGCTCGACACCGAGGGCCTGAGCAAGAGCCACGCGCTGCCGCGTGAATTGATCGCGGCGCAGGTGGCAGCGCTCGGCGGCACCTGGCAGCCGGCGGAAGTCGGGCCCGGCGATTACGGCAGCGGCTTTGCCGCGCAGCTCGCCCGGCTGCGCGACACCGGCCACAGCCACCTGGTGTTCGGCGACATCGACCTGCAGGCGCACCGCGATTGGCTGGAGCCGGCCTGCGAGCGCGCCGGGCTGCAGGCGGTATTCCCGCTGTGGGGCGAGCCCCGCGCGGCGCTGGCCGCCGAGATCATCCGGCGCGGCATCCGCGCTCGCCTGGTCTGCGTGGACACGCGGCGGCTCGATGCCGGCTTCTGCGGCGCCGACTACGACGCCGAATTGCTGGCGCGCTTGCCGGCCGGCGTGTGCCCCTGCGGCGAGGATGGCGAGTTCCACACCTTCGTCTGGGGCGGCGCGGGGTTCGCGGCGCCGCTGGCGATCGCGCCGGGCACCTTGCGGCGGGCGGTCTCGCAGCCGCCGCTCGCGCCGACCGAGTTGGTGTTCCAGGCACCGGAGCTGATTCGCGAATGAACCACCCGGTCGCACTCGCGCTGGCCCTGCCGCTCGCCTGGGGGCTGGATGCCTGGTTCGGCGAGCCGCCGAACCGCTGGCATCCGGTGGCGTGGCTGGGCCGGGTGCTGGGGCCATGGGGCCGGTGCGCGAGTGCGTGGCGGCCCGTGGCGGCGTTCGTTGGCGGCGCGTTGGCCTGGTGTGCGGGCGTGGCGGCGCTGGGTGCCGCCGCCGCGTGGGTCGAGGCCGTCGTGCTGCACGCGCTGCCTTGGCCCGCGGCCGCGGTGCTGCTGGCGCTGCTGCTCAAGCCCTGCTTCGCCTGGCGCATGCTGCGCGACGAGGTCGGCGCGGTCGAGACGGCATTGGTGCAGCAGGGCCTGCCGGCCGCGCGCGGGCGCCTGGCCCGCCTGGTCAGCCGCGACGTGCAGGGGCTCGACGAAGGCGCGGTGCGCGAGACGGCGATCGAGACCCTGGCCGAGAACCTCAGCGATTCGGTCGTCGCGCCGCTGGCCTGGTTCGCGCTGCTGGGCCTGCCCGGCGCGGTGGCCTACCGCTTCGCCAACACGGCGGACGCGATGTGGGGCTACCGCGGCCGCTACGAGTGGGCCGGCAAGTGGGCGGCGCGGGCCGACGACCTGTTGTCGTGGGCCCCCGCGCGCCTGACTGCGGCGCTGTTGCTGCCCCGGCGCGCCGCGGCCTGGCGCGCCTTGCCCGTGGAAGCCGCGCGGACGCCGTCGCCGAACGGCGGCTGGCCGATGGGCGCGATGGCGTTGCGGCTGGGTGTGGGGCTCGGCAAGCCGGGCGTCTACCGGCTGAACCCGGCGGCCCCCGCGCCCGGGGCCGCCGATCTGCGCCGTGCGCTGCGAGGGGCGGGCACCGCGGCCTGGGCGGCGGCCGGCCTGGCCACGCTGGCTGTGGCGCTACGGAGCGCGCCGTGGTGATCCCGATGATCGATCGTCTGCCGCGACTGCATGGCGGCCCGGATGCGCGCGGCGCCGCGCAATGGGACTTCTCGACCAACGCCAACGCAGCCGGCCCGTGCCCCGCCGCGCTGTCGGCGCTGCAGCGGGCCGACGCCACGCGCTACCCCGACCCCGGCTACCAGGCGCTGCGCGAGCGGCTGGCGGCCTGGCACGGCGTCGCGCCCGAGCGCATCGTGCCGGCCGCGAGCGCGAGCGAATTCATCCAGCGCATCACGGCGGTCGGCGCGCGCATCGCCCCCGGGCCGGTGCAGGTGCCGCGCCATGCCTACGGCGACTACGGGGCGGCGGCGCGGGCCGGCGGCCGCGCCGTGCTGGTCGACGGCGACGAGCACCACGGCCCGGCCGTCTCGCTGCGCTGGTACGCCGACCCCTCGAGCCCACTGGGCCAGGACGCCGCGCCGCCGGCCGAGCCGGGCGCCTGCGCGACGGTGCTGGATGCCGTCTACGCGCCGCTGCGCCTCGAAGGCCGATCGGGCTGGGATGGCGAGGCGCGCAGCGCGGTGTTCGAGCTGCACAGCCCCAACAAGGCGCTGGGCCTGCCCGGCGTGCGCGCGGCCTACGCCATCGCACCGCGCGCCAGCGGCGCTGCCGGCGCGTGGTGGCGCGACGCGCTCGCGGCGGCCGAACCCTCGTGGCCGATCGGCGCGCACGGCGTGGCGATGCTCGAAGCCTGGTCCGACGACAGCACGCAGCAGTGGTTGGCCGCACAGCGCGAGACCCTGCGCCACTGGAAGGGCCTGCTGCTGGCGCTGCTGGACGAGGTGGGCGCCGAGTGCAGGCCCAGCGTGACGCCTTTCGTCTGCGTCCGGCTGCCGTCCGGCGCGACGCCGGCGGCGCTGCGTGTGCAGGGCATCAGAGTGCGCGACGCGGCCTCCTTCGGCCTGCCCGGTTGGGTGCGCTTGAGCGTGCAGCCGCCGGCCGCGCTGGCAGCGCTGCGCGAGGCCATCGGCGCGCTGCACCACGAATCAACGAGAAAGGCCCATCGATGACCCCGCGAGCAATCATGGTCTGGGGCTGCTCCAGCGGCGCCGGCAAGAGCCTGCTGGCGACCGCGCTGTGCCGCTGGGCGGCCCGGCGCGGCATCGACGTGGCGCCGTTCAAGGCGCAGAACATGAGCAACAACGCGCGTGTCGTCGCCGGAACGCACGGCCGATTCGGCGAGATCGGCGCGGCGCAGTACTTCCAGGCGCTGGCCGCGCGCGTCGATCCGACGGTCGACATGAACCCCGTGCTGCTCAAGCCCGAGTGCGACACGGCCAGCCAGGTGGTGCTGCACGGCAAGGTCGCGCCGGGGCTGTCGCGCCTGCCGTGGCGCGAGCGCAGCGCGCAGCTCGCGCAGGCCGCGCGCGAGAGCTTCGCCCGGCTGCATGCGCAGCACGAGCTGCTGGTGATCGAGGGGGCGGGCTCGCCCGCCGAGATCAACCTCGCCGCTTGCGACTACGTGAACCTCGACACCGCGCGCTGGGCGCGCGACGCGGGGCCCCTGCGCAGCCTGCTGGTGGCCGACATCGACC
>NZ_DATFAN010000135.1:0-51650 GCF_035254525.1 Ideonella sp.
CTGCATCGGCGCGCGGCTGCCCTGGGCCTGCTCGACGGCGTGGATGATGCGCGCGAGCGTCGACTTCGTCGCCTCGGCCGTCACCCGCGCGACGAGCGTGCCGCTGCGGTTGATCGTGCCGGCGAACACCGGGTCGCCCGGTGCCTTGTCGACCGGGATGCTCTCGCCCGTCACCGGCGCCTGGTCGACCGCCGACCAGCCCTCGGCCACCACGCCGTCGAGCGGCACGCGCTCGCCGGGGCGGATGCGCACGGTCGCACCCACGGCGACCTGGGCGACGGGCAGCGTCTGCCACGAGCCGTCGGCCTGCCGCGCGGCGGCCGCGTCGGGCGCCATCGCGAGCAGGCCGGTGATCGCGTGGCGCGCCCGGTCGACGGCGCGGGCCTCGAGCCACTCGGCGATCGCATACAGCGCCATCACCATCGCGGCTTCGGGCCACTGGCCGATCACGAAGGCGCCGGCGACGGCCACCGACATCAAGGCGTCGATGTTCAGCCGGGCCTGGCGCAGCGCGGCCAGGCCGTTCCTGAACACGTCCAGGCCGGCCAGCCCGATGGCCGCGCCGGCGACGGACAGGCTCAGCGCCTGGGCCGCCCAAGCCGGGCTGGCGAGCGATATCGCTTCGGCCGCGATCGCCAGCACCAGCGCGCCGGCCATGCGTGGCAGGCCACCAACGGGCGCCTGCCCGTCCTCATCGTCGCGTGCAGCGGGGCTGATCGGCAGCGGCCCGCCGCAGGCGCCGCTGCAGCAGGCGCTCGCCGAGGGGCGAGGCTGGCAAGTGGGTGCGAATTCGGGCGCGGATCCGGTCGGGTCGTGGGCAGGTGCATCGCTCATGCCGCCATTGCAAACCCTGTAGCGGGTTTAGAGTCAAGCCTTGTTCGACCAAGAGGGGTTCCTGACATGCGCATCGGCGAGTTGGCCCAGGCGAGCGGAACGCCTGTCGAGACGATCCGCTTCTACGAGCGCGAGGGGCTGTTGCCGACGCCGGCGCGCAGCGGCGGCAACTACCGCATCTACGGCGAGGCCCATGCCGAGCGGCTGGGCTTCATCCGCCAATGCCGCGGCCTGGACATGACACTGGCCGAGGTGCGCATGCTGCTGGGGTTCAGGGACGCGCCGCAGGCCGATTGCGGCCAGGTCAATGCGTTGCTCGACGCGCACATCGGCCATGTGGCGGCGCGCATCCGCGAGTTGCGTGCGCTGGAGAAGACGCTGCGCGAGCTGCGCGCGTGCTGCAACGTGCCGAACGCCGCGGCGGACTGCGGCATCCTGCAAGGCCTCGAGGCCGCTGCGCGGCCGGCCACGGCCGCCGGGCGGCGCCACGTGCGCGGCGCGCACTGAGGCCGACGCCGCGCCGCCATGCGCGTTGACAGTGGTCAAGGCCGGAACCCTTGCCTGCGGGCAGTATCCGAGCCAGACTCCCGTGCCCTTCGCCCCATGCCCATCTTCGGTCAAGCCCAGCGCCTTCGCAGCCTGGCAGCCCGCGTGCTGCTGGCCTGGCTGCTGGCGCTCGGCGTGGGCATTGCCGATGCCTGCGTGGTGCATGCGGCCGCGGCCCAGCTCGCGGCGCCGCAAGTGGGTGCGCACGACGGCGCGCACTGCCCGGCGCATGCCGGTGCCGCCAAGGCCCAGCCGGCGCCGCATGCCGACAAGCTGGTGTGCCTGAAGGTCTGCGGCGAGGACGCGGCCAAGGCGGCCAGCGCGAAGCAGCAGCTCGACCCGGGCACCATCGCCTGGCTCGCCCCGCCGCCGGCGCCCCTGTGGCAGGATGCCGCGGCGGCTGACGCGCAGCGCGAGCCGCTCGCCGAGGCCGCGCGGCCCCCGTCGCGCGTGCCCATTCCCATCGCCTTCCTTCGCCTGACGCTATAGCGCCTGGCGGGCGCCGCGTTGGCCGCTTCGACGGCCGCGCCCGCGCGCCCCGGCCGACCCGCGGGCGGCCCACCCCCCACGGTTCATGCGGCCGCGCCCGGTTCGGGTGCGCGTGCCGCCCCCTCACGTTCGCACCCCGAGGAGGCTCTTGTGCGAATCGACCTTCGAAGGCGCGCATCGCGGCTGGCCGCGCTGGCGGCGCTGGCGCTGATCTGTGCGCCGTCCATCTCATCGGCGGCCGAACTGGGCGCCGACCTCGACAGCCTGCTGGCCTATGCCCGCGCGCAAAGCCCCGAGCTCGCGGCGATGCGGCATGAGGCCGAGGCCGCGGCCGAGCGCATCCAGCCGGCCGGCGCGCTGCCGGACCCGGTGCTGCGTGTCGAGCTCGAGAACCTCGGCAACGACACCGGTGCGGCGCGCGAGGCGCGCTACACGCTGATGCAGGGCTTTCCGCTGGGCGGCAAGCGCGGGCTGCGGCGCGATGCGGCGAGCGCCGACGCGCAGCAGGCCCAGGCGCGGGCCGACGCGGCGTGGAGCGAGCTGGCCGCGAAGCTGAAGACCGGGTTCGCGCAGTACTTCGCCGCCGCGGGCAGCGAGCGGCTGGTGCGTGAACAGGTCGAGCTGCTCGCCCGGCTGGAGCAGACCGCGCGGCAGCGTTACGCGGCCGGCCTGGGCAGCCAGCAGGACGCCATTCGCGCGCAGCTGGAGCAGACGGCGATGCGCGCCGAGCTGATCGCGCTGGCCAACGAGACGCAGCAGGCCCGGGTGCGGCTGAACGCGCTGCTCGCGCGCGACGCCGCCGCGCCGCTGGCCGAGCCCGGCGCGCCGCGGCCGCTGCCGGCGGTGAACGTCTACGACGCCGCCACGCTGGCGCAGCGCGCGCGCAGCGCGAACCCGCTGCTGGCCGCCGAGGCGGCGCGGCTGCGGGCGGCGCAGAGCAACCGCGAGCTGGCCTCGCGCAACCACATCCCCGACCTGCAGCTCGGCCTAGCGCCAGTGCAGATGGGCTCGCGCATCGCGAGCTGGGGCGTGATGGTGGAGCTGAACATCCCGCTGCAGCGCGAGACGCGCCGCTCGCAGCAGCGCGAGGCCGATGCGATGGCGAATGCGCAGCGCGCCCGCGCCGACGCGCTGGCGAGCCAGCTGCTCGGCGAGCTGGGCGAGCAGCTCTCGGCGCTCGATGCAGCGCGCCGCACCGAAGCGCTGATCACCGATGAGTTGCTGCCGCAGACCGAGCTCGCCCTGCGCTCGGCGCTGGCCGCCTACGAGGCCGGCAAGGCCGAGTTCGCGATGCTGCTCGACACCGAGCGCCAGATCCGCAAGGCCCGGCAGGACCGTCTCAAGGCCCAGGCCGACGCGCAGATGCGCGTGGCCGAGATCGAACGCATCGTCGGAGAAGAACTGTGAACAAGACCACGACAACCTGGATCGCGCTGGCAGTGGCTGCGCTCGCCGGCGCCGGCGGCTACCTGGCAGGCCAGCGCAACGCCATCCCGTCGGCCGGGAGGCCTGCTGCTGCTGCCGCCTCGGCCCCGGCCTCGGCCCCGGCGAAGCCGGCGGAACGCAAGATCCTCTACTACCGCAACCCGATGGGCCTGCCGGACACCTCGCCGACGCCCAAGCAGGATTCGATGGGCATGGACTACATCCCCGTCTACGCAGAGGAGCAGCAGCCCGACGCGGCGAACACCCTCAAGCTGTCGACCGACAAGGTGCAGAAGCTCGGCGTGCGCACCGAACCGGCCGCGATGCGGCCGCTGGGCCGGGCGCTGCGCGCCACTGGCCGCGTGGAGCCGGATGAACGCCGCATCGCGCTGATCTCGCCGCGCTTCGAGGGTTACGTGGAGCGGCTGCACGTCAACACGACCAGCCAGGCGGTGGGCCGCGGCCAGCCGCTGTTCGAGGTCTACAGCCCCGATCTGGTGACGGCGCAGCAGGAGTACCTGCTGGCGGTGCAGGGCGCGCGGCAGCTGCCCGCGGGCGAAGCCGCCGGCGGCATGGGGCGCCTGGCCGACGCGAGCCTGGCGCGCCTGCGCAACTGGGGCCTGTCGGACGACGAGCTGGCCACGCTGGTGAAGACCGGCGAGCCCAGGCGCACGCTGACCATGCGCTCGCCGGTGGCCGGCATCGTGACCGAGAAGAAGGCCTTCCAGGGCATGCGCTTCATGCCCGGCGAGATGCTGTACCAGGTGACCGACCTGTCCACCGTGTGGGTCGTTGCCGACGTGCCCGAGCGCGATATCGCGCTGGTGCGGCCGGGCAGCCTGGCCAGCGTGCAGCTGCCGGCCTACCCGGGCGAACGCTTCGAGGGGCGCATCACACGCATCCTGCCGACGATGGACGCGGCGACACGCACGGTGCCGGTGCGCATCGAGCTGGCGAACCCGCGCGGGCGGCTCAAGCCCGCAATGTCGGCCGAGGTCGCCTTGCAGGCCGGTGCCAGCGCGCCGGTCTTGACGGTGCCCGATTCGGCGGTGATCGACAGCGGCACGCGTCAGCTCGTGCTGGTGCGCGCGGGCGAGGGGCGCTTCGAGCCGCGCGAGGTCAGGCTGGGCCAGCGCGGCGATGGCGTGGTCGAGGTGCTCTCGGGCGTGCGCGAGGGCGAGCCGGTGGTCGTCGCGGCGAACTTCCTGATCGATGCCGAGAGCAACCTGCGCGCGGCGGTCGGCGGCTTCGGCGCGGCGGCCAGCGCGCCGGCCGGGCACTGAAGGGGGCCACCATGCTGAACCACCTCATCCGCTGGTCGGGCCGCAATCCCTTGCTCGTGCTGCTGGCCACGCTGTTCGTCGTGATCGGCGGCGTCGTGGCGGTGCTGCGCACGCCGCTCGACGCACTGCCGGACCTGTCCGACGTGCAGGTCATCGTCTACACCGAGGTGCCCGGCCAGGCGCCGCAGGTGGTGGAAGACCAGGTAACCTACGCGCTGACCACAGCGATGCTCGCGGTGCCGAGATCCAAGGTCGTGCGCGGGTTCTCGTTCTTCGGCGCCTCGTTCGTCTACGTGATCTTCGAAGACGGCACCGACATCTACTGGGCCCGCAGCCGGGTGCTGGAGTACCTGAACTTCGCCGCCGGCCGGCTGCCGCCGGGCATCACCCCCTCGCTGGGGCCCGATGCCACGGGGGTCGGCTGGGTCTACCAGTACGCGCTGCTGGCCAAGCACAAGACGCTGGCCGAGCTGCGCGCGATCCAGGACTGGTTCGTGCGCTACCAGCTCACCAAGGCCCAGGGCGTGGCGGAGGTCGCGTCGATCGGCGGCTTCGTGCAGACCTACCAGGTCACGGTGGACCCGGTGAAGCTGCGCAGCTACGGCATTCCGCTCGCGCGCGTGTCGCAGGTCGTTCGCGATTCGAACCGCGATGTCGGTGGGCGCGTGGTCGAGATGTCCGAGACCGAGTACATGGTGCGCGGCAAGGGCTACCTGCGCGGGATCGGCGACATCGAGGCGTTGGCCGTCAAGTCCGACGGCGGCACGCCGGTGCTGATCCGCGACATCGCGCGTGTCGAGCGCGTGCCCGACGAGCGGCGCGGCGTGGCCGAGCTGAACGGCGAAGGCGAGGTGGTCTCCGGCATCGCCATGGCCCGCTACGGGCAGAACGCGCTGGAGGTGATCGGCAACATCAAGGCCAAGATCGGCGAGATCGCCTCGGGCCTGCCCGAGGGCGTGAGCATCGTGCCGGTGTACGACCGCTCGGAGCTGATCCACCGCGCGATCGACACCCTGAAGCGCACACTGCTGGAAGAAAGCCTGATCGTCGCCGCGGTGTGCGTGATTTTCCTTTTGCACGTGCGCTCGGCGCTGGTGGCGATTCTGATGCTGCCGGTGGGCGTGCTGATCGCCTTCATCGCGATGCGGCTGCTGGGCATGAACTCGAACCTGATGAGCCTGGGCGGCATTGCGATCGCGATTGGCGCGATGGTCGACGCGGCCATCGTGATGATCGAGAACGCGCACAAGCACCTGGAGCGCCTGAAGCCGGGTCACAGCACGCGCGAGCGGGCCGACGCCATGCTGGATGCCTGCACCGAGGTCGGCCCGGCGCTGTTCTTCTCGCTGCTGATCATCACCGTCTCGTTCCTGCCGGTGTTCACGCTGGAGGCGCAGGAAGGGCGCCTGTTCGCGCCGCTGGCCTACACCAAGACCTTCGCGATGGCCGGGGCGGCGCTGCTGTCGGTCACGCTGGTGCCGGTGCTGATGATGCTGTTCATCCGCGGCCGGGTGATGCCCGAGGCGAAGAACCCGGTCAACCGCTTCCTGATCTGGGCCTACCGGCCGATCATCGCGTGGGTGATGCGATGGAAGGTGCTGACCATCGCGGCGGCGGCGGCGGTGATGGCGCTCACCGTGTTCCCCGCCTCGCAGCTCGGCAGCGAGTTCATGCCGACGCTCGACGAGGGAACGCTGCTGTACATGCCCACCTCGCTGCCCGGCATGTCGATCACCAAGGCGGCCGAGGTGCTGCAGACCCAGGACAGGATCATCAAGACCTTCCCCGAGGTCGCTTCGGTCTATGGCAAGGCCGGCCGCGCCAACACCGCGACCGACCCGGCGCCGACCGAGATGTTCGAGACGGTCGTCAACCTGAAGCCGAAAGACCAGTGGCGGCCCGGCATGACGACCGACAAGCTGATCGCCGAGATGGACCAGGCGCTGCAGTTCCCCGGCATCTCGAACGCCTGGACGATGCCCATCAAGGCGCGCATCGACATGCTGTCGACCGGCATCCGCACACCGATCGGCATCAAGGTCTTCGGCAAGGACCTGGCCGAGATGGAGCGCCTGGCGCGGCAGATCGAGACGGTCGTCAAGGCCGTGCCGGGCACGACCTCGGCGTTTGCCGAGCGCCTGACCGGTGGCAGCTACCTGTCGATCGAGCCCGACCGCGCGCAGCTCGCGCGCTACGGGCTCACGGTGGGCGAATTGCAGGAGGTGATCGGCACCGCGCTCGGCGGCGAGATGGTGACGACGATGGTCGAGGGCCGCGAGCGCTTCGGCGTGACCGTGCGCTACCCGCGCGAGCTGCGAACGAACCCTGCGCAGATCGAGCGCGAGGTGCTGGTCACGACGATGGACGGCGCGATGCTGCCGCTGGGCCAGCTGGCGCGGGTCGTGGTCGAGCGCGGCACGCCGGGCATACGCACCGAGAACGCGCTGCTGTCGGCCTACATCTTCGTCGACATCCGCGGCCGCGACATCGGCTCCTACGTGGCCGATGCGCAGCGCGCGGTGGCCGAGCAGGTGAGCTTCCCGCCGGGCTACTACGTGAGCTGGAGCGGGCAGTTCGAGTACATGCAGCGCGCCATCGAGAAGATGAAGGTCGTCGTGCCGGTGACCATGCTGACGATCTTCCTGCTGCTGTACCTGAACTTCAGGCGCCTGACCGAAACGCTGATCGTGATGCTCTCGGTGCCGTTCGCGCTGGTCGGCGGGGTGTGGCTGATGTGGTGGCTCGGCTACAACCTGTCGGTCGCCGTGGCGGTGGGCTTCATCGCGCTGGCCGGCGTGGCGGCCGAGACCGGCGTGGTGATGCTGATCTACCTCGACCACGCCTGGAGCCAGGTGCAGGCGCGCTGCCGCGACGAAGGCCGCGCGCCGCAGGCGGCGGACCTCTACGCCGCCGTGATGGAAGGCGCCGTCGAGCGGGTGCGGCCGAAGATGATGACGGTCGTCGCGATCATGGCCGGCCTGCTGCCGATCATGTGGGGCACCGGCGCCGGCTCGGAGGTGATGAGCCGGATCGCCGCGCCGATGGTCGGCGGCATGATCTCGTCGACCGTGCTGACGCTGGGCGTCATCCCGGCCATCTACGCGCTGGTGCAGGGCTGGCGGCTGCGCCGGGCGGCCGCCGCCGCGCCGGCCACGCTCACTTCGACAGCGTGAGCTTCAGCGTCGCCGGGGCGCCGGACCTGTTGGTCCACATCCAGCAGTAGTCCTGGTCCAGCGCCACGGCCAGCGTGCCGTCGGCGCTCTTCGCGCCGTCCTGCTTCGCCGGGTATTCGACGGCCTTGCCGACGTGGTAGTGGATGTTGAAGTTCAGCGGCTGGTCGGCCTCGAAGCGCCAGGCGATGGATTCGCCCTTGGCCAGCTTGCCGCAGACCTCGGCGAACTTGGCCGGCGCGACGGCGAAGCTCCGCTCGAAGCGCTGGTCGGCGGACCAGGCGATGTCGACCAGTTCGGCGTGTGCCGCCGCAGCGCCCAGCGCCGCCAACGAGAAGGTGAGCAGGGTCTTGTTCATGGGCGCGCATTCTGCACGCGAGCGGGCGCCAGCGAGGCGTGCCGCAGCCGCAGCGCATTGCTGATCACAGAGGCAGAGCTCAGGCTCATCGCCAGCGCGGCGATCATCGGCGACAGCAGCCAGCCGGTGGCGGGGTAGAGCACCCCGGCCGCGAGCGGCACGCCGAGCGCGTTGTAGACGAAGGCGAAGCCGAGGTTCTGCTTCATGTTGGCGATCGTCGCCTCCGACAGGCGGCGCGCCACCGCGATGCCGCGCAGGTCGCCCTTGACGAGCGTGACCTGCGCGCTGCTCATCGCCACGTCGGTGCCGGTGCCCATGGCGACGCCGACGTCGGCCTGGGCCAGCGCCGGCGCGTCGTTGATGCCGTCGCCGGCCATCGCGACCACGCGGCCCTCGCGCTGCAGCGCTTGCACCAGCACCAGCTTGTCGGCCGGCTTGACCTCGCCGTGCACCTCGGTGATGCCCAGGCGCTGGGCCACCGAGCGCGCGGTGGTCAGGCCGTCGCCGGTGGCCATCACGACCCGCAGGCCGGCGGCCTGCAGCGTGGCCAACGCCTCGGGCGTGCTGGCCTTGACCGGGTCGGCCACGGCGAGCAGGCCGAAGAGTTGCCCGTCGACGGCCAGGTGCATCACGCTGGCGCCCTCGCTGCGCAAGGCTTCGGCCTGTGCCTTCAGCGGCTCGACGCCGACACCCTCCTGCTGCATCAGCGCGGTGTTGCCGAGCGCGACACGCCGGCCGTCGACGACACCGCGCACGCCGATGCCCGAACTGGATTCGAAGTTCTCGGCCTTGGCCAGCGCGAGGCCCCGCGCGCGCGCCGCGTGCACGATCGCGTCGGCCAGCGGGTGCTCGCTGCCCTGGTCCAGGCTGGCGGCGATGCGCAGCACCTCGTCCGGCTCGCCGCCCGGCGCGGCCACGGCGCGGTCGAACGCGGGCTTGCCCTCGGTCAGCGTGCCGGTCTTGTCGACGATCAGCGTGTCGACACGGCGCAGGTGCTCGATCGCCGCCGCATCGCGGAACAGCACGCCCTGCGTGGCGCCGCGCCCGGTGGCGACCATGATGGACATCGGCGTCGCCAGCCCCAGTGCGCAGGGGCAGGCGATGATCAGCACGGCGACCGCGTTGATCAGCCCGTAGACCCAGCGGGGCTCGGGGCCCCACAGGCCCCAGGCGAAGAAGGTTGCGAGCGCGATGGCCACGACCGCCATGACGAACCAGCCGGCTACCTGGTCGGCCATGCGCTGCATCGGCGCCTTCGAGCGCTGGGCCTGCGCGACCATCTGCACGATCTGCGACAGCACGGTCTGCGCGCCGACGCGCTGCGAGCGCATCACCAGCGCGCCGCTGGTGTTCTGCGTCGCGCCGATCAGCGCGTCGCCCGGGCGCTTATGCACCGGCAGGGGCTCGCCGGTGAGCATCGATTCATCGACCGAGCTGCTGCCTTCGACCACCTCGCCGTCGACCGGCACCTTCTCGCCGGGCCGCACGCGCAGCAGATCCCCCACGTGCACATGCGCCAGCGGCACGTCCTCTTCGTGCCCGTCGGGTGCGATGCGGCGCGCGGTCTTCGGCGCCAGGCCCAGCAACGCCTTGATGGCGGCCGAGGTCTGCGAGCGCGCCTTGAGCTCGAGGATCTGCCCGAGCAGCGTCAGCGAGATGATCACCGCGGCGGCCTCGAAGTAGACCGCCACCCGGCCCATGGCCTGGAACGAGGCCGGGAACACGCCCGGCGCGACGGTGGCGACCACGCTGTAGACGAAAGCCGCGCCGGTGCCCAGGCCGATCAGCGTCCACATGTTCGGGCTGCGCTGGACGATCGAGCGCACGCCGCGCACGAAGAAGGGCCCGCCGGCCCACAGCACCACCGGCGCCGACAGAACCAGCTCGATCCAGCTCTGCGTGGCCATCTCGAACCAGCCGAGCCGGTGGCCGAGCATCGCCATCAGGGTGACGACGACGGTCAACGGCAGCGTCCACCAGAAGCGTCGCTGGAAGTCGAGCAGCTCGGGGTTCTCGTCGCTGTCGTCCAGCGCCGGCAGCACCGGCTCCAGGGTCATGCCGCATTTCGGGCAGCTGCCCGGGTGGTCCTGCCGGATCTCGGGGTGCATCGGGCAGGTGTAGATCGTGCCGGGGGCGGGCGTCGGCGCTGGCGGCGCCGGCGTGGCGGGGACGTGGTGATGGGGGGCGTGCGTGTGATCGTGAGCGTTCATGGCTTCGGCCCTCCTCGCCAACTACTTCGTGGCAGGCGTCGGGGGCTGCATGCGGTCCATCATCATCTGCATCATGGACTGCATCATGTCCATGCGCATCTCCATCATCTGCGGGCCGCCCATGCCCATGCCCATGCGCATCGAGCCAGGCCCCATGCCGCCCATCATGGCCATGCCGTCCTGCATCATCTTCATCTGCTCTGCCATCAGGGCCTGTCGCTCTTCCGGCGTGCCAGCGCGGGCCATCCTGTCGTGCATTTCGCGCATGGCCTTCATATGGGCCTCCATCTGCGCCATCCGGTCCGGCATGGCCATGGGCGCTGAAGCGGCGGCCGCCATCGGGCGTGCGGTGGTGCGGTCAACGGGCGTCTGGGCGCAGGCGACGAGCGTGACGACGAGGGTGGTGATCGAGATCGAGCGAAGCATGGCCATGGTGGACTCCTGGTGGTGCGTGAGGGCAGCGGCGCGGCGAGCGCCGGTGCCAGCGATCGGTGGGCGCGTCAGCGCATGAATTCCAGCTCGGTGACCGTGTACTTGCCGTCGGCCCGTGCGGCCTTGAAGCGGATGCGGTCGCCGGCCTTGAGCTGGTCGAGCCAGAGTGGGTCGCGCACCGCGAAGACCATCGTCATCGCGGGCATCTCGAGGTTCTTCAGCTCCTCGTGCTTGATCGTGACCTTGCCGGCGGCCTTGTCGACCTTGCGGACTTCGCCGGCGGTCATGTCGGCGTTGGCCGTTGCCGATGCGGCCGGCGGCTGGGCGGGCTGCTGTTGCGCGAGGGCGGGCAGGGCGACGATCAGTGACAGGGCGAGCAGGGTGGTCTTCATGGGGGGCTCCATTCGGGTCAAGGTTGGCGGGTGGGCGTGGCGGCGACCTGGATGCGCCCGGCCATGCCGGCCTGGTAGTGGCCGGCAATCAGGCAGGCGAAGTCGAAGGTGCCTGCGCGGTTGAAGGTCCAGACGATCTCGCCGGTCTGGCCGGGCGGCACGTGGGCCATGTAGGGCTCGTCGTGTTCCATGTCGGGGAACTTCACCATCAGCGCGGCGTGCTCGTCGAGCTCCTGCTTCGTGCCGAGCACGAATTCGTGCAGCATCGTGCCGTCGTTGCGGATGCGCAGGCGCACCGTCTCGCCCTGGCGCACCTCGAGTCGGTCGGGCACGAAGCGCATCGTGTCGAGCATGCGCAGCTCGATGGTGCGCTTGGCGGCCTTGGCGTCGGCGGCGATGCCCCAGGGCTTCTGCTCCTTGCGCACGGGGGCGCCGGCTTTCGCGTGGTCGGTGCCGCCGTGTGCCTGGGCGGCGCCGGTGGCGGCGAGCGCTGCGGCAAGCAGCAGGGAAGGGATCCAAGATGTCATCGTTCGTCCTCGTGTCGTTCGATCATCAATGCGAGCCGGCATGGCCCGGCCCGGGTTTGCGCACCTGCACTTCGATGGGAGATTTCGGCGCCGCCGCCGGTGCCATCGCGCCGTGGCCCTGGCGGCCTTGCGGTGCGGCCGCCGGCTCGGGCAGCGTGCCGGTGAATTCGTAAGCCACCGTGCCGGGCGGGTGGCGGTACCAGCCGGGGTCGGTGTAATCGCGCGGCTTCTGGTCCTTGCGCACCTTCAGCACCGAGAACATGCCGCCCATGCCGACCGCGCCGAACGGGCCTTCGCCGGTCATCATCGCCGCGGTGTTGTCGGGCAACGGCATCTCCATCTCGGTCATGTCGTGCATGCCGCGCTCGCCCATCACCATGTAGTCGGGGATCAGCCCGGTGATCTCGCGCACGACCTTGCGGTGGTCCACGCCGATCATCGTCGGCACGCCGTGGCCCATCGCGTTCATCGTGTGGTGGCTCTTGTGGCAATGGAACGACCAGTCGCCTTCCTCGTCGGCGATGAACTCGAACTGCTTCATCTGCCCGACCGCGACGTCGGTCGTCACCTCGGGAAAGCGCATCGCCTTCGGGATCGGCCCGCCGTCGGTGCCGGTGACCTGAAACTCGTGGCCGTGCAGGTGCATCGGGTGGTTGGTCATCGTCAGGTTGCCCACGCGGATGCGCACCTTGTCCATCTGCCGCACGACCAGCGGGTCGATGCCGGGGAAGACGCGGCTGTTCCAGGTCCATAGGTTGAAATCCAGCATCGTCATGATCTTCGGCGTGTAGGCGCCGGGGTCGATGTCGTAGCCGGCCAGCAGGAAGCAGAAGTCGCGCTGGACCTCGTCGATCAGCGGGTGCTTCGCCTTCGGGTGCGTGACCCACATGCCCATCATCCCCATGGCCATCTGCGTCATCTCGTCGGCATGCGGGTGGTACATGAAGGTGCCGGGCCGTCGCGCGACGAACTCGTAGACGAAGGTCTTGCCCGGCGGGATTGGTGGCTGCGTCAGGCCGGTCACACCATCCATGCCGTTGGGCAGGCGCTGGCCGTGCCAGTGCACGCTGGTCACCTCGGGCAGCCTGTTGGTCACGAAGATGCGCACGCGGTCGCCCTCGACGACCTCGATCGTCGGCCCCGGGCTCTGGCCGTTGTAGCCCCACAGGTGGGCCGTGAAGCCGGGCGTCATCTCGCGCACGACCGGCTCGGCCACGAGGTGGAACTCCTTGATGCCGTTGTTCATGCGCCAGGGCAGCGTCCAGCCGTTGAGCGTGACGACCGGGTTGTAGGGCCGGCCGCTGGCGGGCACCAGCGGCGGCATCGTGTCGGGCCGGGTCTGGATGACCGGTTCGGGCAGCGCGGCCATCGCGGCTTTGCTGACGGTGGCGGCAGTGGCGGCGGCCGTGATCGCGCCGGCACGGCCGAGAAAGTTGCGTCGGGAAACCATCGGGAATCCTTGGGGATCAGTGGCCGCCGCCGGCGGGCTCGGCCGCGGCGTTGGCTGCAGAAGCGGGGGTGGCGAAGGCCATGCTCGCGCCGGAAGGGCCGACGAGCGCCATCTCGAGCTCGGCATCGGCGAGCCAGAAGTCGCGCAGCGCGTCGATCGCGGCGTTGACGCTCGCGATCTGCGAGCGGGCATCGGCAAGCAGCTCGAACACGCCGATCAGCATGCCGTTGTAGCGCAGCACGTCTTCCTCGGCGATGCGCTGCTTCAGCGGCACCAGCTCGTCGCGGTGGTGCTTGGCGATGTCCCAGGCCGAGCGGTAGCTGCCATAGGCCTCGCGCACCTCGGAGCGGGCGTTGATGGCGGCCTCGGCGGCGCGGTTCAGGGCCTGGCGGTAGACGCTCTCGGCGCGGGCGACCTTGGCCGTGCCCCAGTCGAACAGCGGCAGCTCGAGCGTGACCTCCCAGCCGCGCTGCGTGGGCGCCTCGCTCGAGCCGTTGTTCAGCACGCCGAGCTCGAGCACGTCGACGAAACGCGTCGTGCGGGTCAGGCCGAGGTGGCGTGCGGTCTGCTCGGTGGCCAGGCGCGCGGCCTGCACATCCAGCCGTTCGGCGATCGCGCGCCGCTCGATGTCGGGTTGTTCGCGCGGCGCGGCCGGCAGGTCGGGCAGGCGCTCGGGCAGGCGGAACGTGGTCTGCGTGCCCCACAGGCCGAGCAGCCGGGTCAGGCGCTCGCGCGTCGCGCGTTGCGCCTGCTCGGCACGCGCAAGGCCCAGCGCGGCGTCGGCGTAGAACGACTGTTCGCGCAGTTGCTGCAGCTTGTTGTAGTTGCCGGCCTGGGCCATGCGGCGCGCCAGCTCGGCGCTGGCTTCGGCGGCGCGAACCACCTGGCCGCTGTAGCGCACCGCCTCTTCGGCGGCCACCGCCTGCACCCAGGCCTTGCGCGTGTCGGCGGCCAGCGCGAGCACGCGCGTGGCGGCCGTGCCCTGCGCTTGGGCGAAGCGGCGCGATTCGGCCTCGCGCACCAGCGGCAGCGCGAGCAGCCTGGCCAGGTTCAGGTGCCAGCCGCGTTCGAGCTCGACCTCGCTGCCGCGGGTGAGCCGGCTGAAGCTGAAGCCCGGGTTCGGCAGTGAGCCGGCCTGCACCACCTCGGCCTCGGTGATGCCGAGCTCGAAGAAGTCGGCCTGCAGGCCGCGGTTGTTCAACAGGGCGAGCTGCACGGCCGCGTCCATGGTCAGCGGCTGGGCGAGCAGCGTGTCGACGCGCTCGGCGATCAGCGCGCGATCCTGGTCGCTGCGGGCCCAGCGGACCTCCTTGCCGAGCCGCTCGCGGGCGGTCTGCTCGACGGGGCTGAATCCACCGTCGTCGCTCAGCGTGGCGCAACCCGCCAGCGTGGCCGTGGCGGCCGCGGCGATCAGCAGGCGCGCAAGGGAAGGGCGGCGCTTCATCGGGTCGAGCCTCCGTGGGAGTGGTCGTGGCCACCGGTGGCGCCCGAGGCGGCGGAGGCTGGAGCGGTGATTGCTGAAGGTGCAGGCGCGGCGCTCGCCTCACGCGCATAGGCACGCCAGCCGCCGATGCGGCCGACGATGTCATTGGTGGCCTTCCACGGCGCGACCTCGGTCTCGCCGGCGGGCCGGTAGCGGGCCAGCGAGGAGGCGTGGCTGGCCGGGGGCACGGGCACTTCAGGGTTCAGCGGATCGCCGGGCGCGGCGGCCTGGGCCGCCAGGCTCGCCACGAGCGGCAGGGCGGCTGCCAGCCGCCAGCGGGGGAATGCATGCATGGGAACGAACCTCGCAGGGTCGGGACGGGCACGCCCACGGCGGATGCGCTGAGGGCGTGGCGGCGGAACGGGCCATCAGGCAACCGGGCAGCGCGCAACCGGGGGGCGAGGCCGGTCAGCGGCAGCGGGCGCCGCCGTTCAGGCGAGGGCGGGGCGGGGTGGCCGGTCGAGCCGGCCGAGCACGAAGCGCACCGGCGTGGCGCCGGGCGGCAGTGCCGCGAAGCTCGCGACGACGGGGCTGCTGAACTCGACCGCGTGGGCCGGCAGCGCCAGGCCGGCGCAGCAGGCGGCGCAGGCGCTGCACTTGTGGCCGAGGGACGTCGTGCTGTCGGCCGGGTTATCGGCCGCCGGGCCATGCCCATCTCCGACGTGATGGCCGTCATGCCCGTGGCCGGCATGCGCAGCATGCGCGTGTGGGGAGGCCGGCCCGTGCGCGTGCATCACCCCGGCATGCGCCGGCCCCGCGAGCGCGAGCGGCCCCGGCTGCGGCGACGTCGCGCAATGCAGCATGCCGACGGCGGCGACCCCCTGAACGGGAATCGCCAGCGCCATCAGCCACACCAGCATGAAACGCCACAGCGAACGCATGGGCGTTAATGTATCCAAAGCGCCCCCCGGCCACGCCGGTCGGCCCCAAAGCCCCCCTGGCTTGAGGGCGCTCAACCGGCTGCGCGTGGCCCCCCGCTACCTTGCCTACACGATGGATCTGCTGGCTCTCTCACCCTCGCGCTGCAGGAGCAACAGACCCGCGCACTGGGCGTGAGCGTCTTTCACCCATGCCCGACGGACTCCAACGCTCTGAGATGATCGCGTTCACGTTGGAGCACGACTATCCGGCCGGCCTGGACCGCCTGTGGGCGACTCTGGGCCAGCGCGACTATGTCCGGCAGAAGTACCGTGCACTGGGCGCGAGGGCCCTGCGGCTGCGCCGCTTCGCGGCCACGGCCGAGGCGATCGACGTCGATCTGGAGCGCGACGTCGTCGCCGACCGCGCTCACCTGCCGGCCTGGGTACGCGTGCTGACCACCGAGCGCCAGACGCTGCGCCACCGCTCGGCCTGGCATCGCAACGGCCCCCGCGAGGCCGAGGCCGCGATCGACATCACGCTGCTCGGCCTGCCGTTGCAGGCGCACGGCCGCGGCACGATCAGGCAACTGGCGCCCGGGGCCTGCAGAATGACGATGGACTGGCGGATCGAGACGACCCTGCCGCTGGCGGGCGACGCCGCCACGTTGCTGTTCGGCCGCGAGGTGCGCGCGGCGCTCGATGCCGACCACGACTTCACGTTGCGCTACCTGCAGTCGCACCCCCTCCCCGAAGCCCTGCGATGACCACCGCGCCGGGCAGGGTGGCGGCCACCTGCCGGGCCAGGTCGATGGCCCGCTGCGCGGCGGGCGAGCGGGTCCGGCCGCGAAGCCAGACCGCCTGCACGTCGGCGTAGAGCGGCGGCGCGGCACCGGCGAGCGTCAGGGCCTTCAGTGACCGCGTCGAGGCGGCCACGAGCGCGTGGGGCAGCACGACCGCCAGGTCGCTGTGCTGCGCCAGGTGCAGCAGCGTCGGCAGGTCGTCGCATTCGGCGCGCAGCGGGAAGCCCGCGGCGCCGTCGAAACCCAGCCCGCGCGCCAGTGCGTCGCGCAGCTCCAGCGGCGTGAACACCGACGCGACGCCGTAGCGCTGCAGATCGGCCGGCCGGACGACCCGCTGGCGCGCCAGCGGGTGGCGTGCACGCACGTAGAACGCACCTTCGAGCTGGGCGATGGGCGCCGTCTCCAGCCGGGCGTCGGGCGCCGCCAGCCGCGGGTCGGCGAGAAAGAAATCGATCGATTCGGCGTGCAGCAGCGTGAGCAGGCTGGCGACGTTGCCGCTGCGCACATGCATGACCAGGCCCGGCGCTTCGCGATGCAGGCTCGCCAGCAGCGGCGCCACCAGGGTGGCGGCCGGGAACGGGCCGGCCCCGAAGCTGACGTCGCCCAGGTCGCCTTCGCGCAGCAGGGCGACATCGCGCTCGAGGCAGCGGCTGTCGAACAGGAGCTGCCGCGCTCGCTCCGCGATGACGCGGCCGGCGGGCGTGAGCACGGCGCCCTGGGGGCCGCGGTCGAACAGCCGCAGGTCGAGCTCGCTCTCGAGCGCCTGGATGCTGCGGCTGAACGCCGCCTGGCTGAGGTGGACCCGCTCGGCCGCCGCGACGAACCGGCCTTCGTCGGCGAGGGCCACCAGGTGCCGGAGGTGTCGCAGCTGCATATGCATGCCATGCAATGAATGCCTGAACATTATGCATTGGACGTTCATGCCGGATTCACCGATCCTGCGCGCCATTCGAGCGAAGGGCCGCGATGGCCCCCAAGGAGACACAGGCCATGCGGCCCATGGAATTCGACTACGTCATCGTGGGCGCCGGCTCGGCCGGCTGCGTGCTCGCGTCGCGCCTGACCGAGGACTCCCAGGTCAGTGTCTGCCTGCTGGAAGCCGGCGGGCCGGACCGCAGCGTGCTCATCCACGCGCCGGCGGGCGTGGTCGCGATGGTGCCCCGGCGCATCCACAACTACGCCTACGAGACGGTGCCGCAGGCTGGCCTGGGTGGCCGCTGCGGCTACCAGCCGCGCGGCAAGACGCTGGGCGGCAGCAGCTCGATCAACGCCATGCTGTACGTGCGCGGCCACCGCTGGGATTACGACCACTGGGCCGCGCTGGGCAACCTGGGCTGGTCGTGGAACGAGGTGCTGCCGTACTTCCGTCGCGCCGAGAACAACGAGACCTTCGGCGACCGGCCGGCCCATGGCCGGGGCGGGCCTCTGAACGTGACCGCCCTGCGCAGCCCGAGCCCCATCAACCGGGCCTTCCTGGCCGCGGCGGCAGCCAACGGCCTGCCGGTGATCGACGACTACAACGCGGGGGAGCCCTTCGGCGCCTTCATGTACCAGGTCACGCAGCGCAACGGCGAGCGTTGCAGCGCCGCCAAGGGCTACCTTACGCCCCACCTGGCGCGGCCCAACCTGAAGGTGATCACCGGCGCCACCGCGTCGCGCCTCGCCTTCGATGGCGCCAGGCCATGCGCCGTCGAGGCGAGCGTCGGCGCCGAGCGCATGAGCCTGCGCGCGCGCCGCGAGATCGTGCTCAGTGCCGGGGCCTTCGGTTCGCCGCAGCTGCTGATGCTGTCGGGGATCGGGCCCGGCCCCGAGCTGCAGCGGCTGGGCATCCCCGTGCGGCGAGACCTGCCGGGCGTCGGCCAGAACCTGCAGGATCACATCGACTACGTGCAGACCTGGCGCACGCGCAACGACAGCGCGACCTTCGGGCTGTCGCTGCGTGGCGGCGCGAAGCTGGCCGCGGCCGCGCTGGAGTGGAAGACGCAGCGCACCGGCATGATCACCAGCTCGATCGCCGAATCGGGCGCCTTCCTGCGCTCCAGCCCGGATGTCCCGGTGCCCGACCTGCAACTCGTCTTCGTGCAAGGCATCGTCGACGACCACGCGCGCAAGCTGCACTGGGGGCACGGCATCTCGTGCCACGTCGACGTGCTGCGGCCGCACAGCCGCGGCCGCGTGAGCCTGGCAAGCCCCGATCCGCGTGCCGCGCCGCGCATCGACCCCCGCTTTCTCGACGACGAGCGCGACATGGCGCTGCTGCTCAAGGGCGCACGGTGGCAGCAGCGCATCGTCGAATCCGCGCCCTTGAACGGCATCCGCGGCCGGATGCTGTACCCGGTGCGTGCCGACGACACGGCCTCGATCGCGGCCGACATCCGTGCGCGGGCCGACACGCAATACCACCCGGTGGGCACCTGCAAGATGGGGCGCGACCCGCTGGCTGTCGTGGACGACCGCCTGCGGGTGCACGGTGTGCCCGGCCTGCGCGTCGTCGACGCCTCGATCATGCCGACGATCGTCGGCGGCAACACCAACGCGCCGACCATCATGATCGGCGAGAAGGCAGCGGACCTGATCCGCGCCGATGCACAGGCGGCCTGACCTGGCGACCGAAAGAGGGCATTCATGTCACCACGTTCCGCGCTCGCCGCGATCGTCACGCTCGCGCTGCTGGCCGCCGGCTGCGGCAAGCACCCCGGTATCGGCGGCGTGGCCGGCGATGCCACGCCGGCCACCCAGGCCGCCAACCACCAACTCGCCCAGGGCCTGAGGCTCGACGACCCGCGGGATGTCGAGGACGCGCGGCGTGGCTTCATCGCGCGCCCGGCCGGGCAGCTGCGCGCCGCCGACGGCAGCGTGCTGGTCGACTTCGACGCCTGGAAGTTCCTCGACGGGCCGGCACCGCCGACGGTGAACCCCAGCCTGTGGCGGCATGCGCTGCTGAACGCGCAGACCGGCCTGTTCAAGGTCACCGACGGCATCTACCAGCTGCGCGGCTTCGACCTCGCCAACATGACGCTGATCGAGGGCCGCAGCGGCTGGATCGTGGTCGACACGCTGACCGCGCGCGAGAGCGCCGCCGCGGCGCTGGCCTTCGCCCGCCAGCACCTCGGCAACAAGTCGGTGACCGCCATCGTCTTCACGCACAGCCACATCGACCATTTCGGCGGCGCGCTCGGCGTGGCCAGCCCCGAGGAGGTGGCCGCGCGCCGGATCCCGGTCGTCGCCTCGGCCGGCTTCATGGACGAGGCGACCAGCGAGAACGTGATGGTCGGCACCGCGATGGGCCGGCGCTCGGCCTACCAGTTCGGCAAGGACCTGGAGCGCTCGCCCCGCGGCATGGTCGACACCGGGCTCGGCAAGGGCGTGGCCTACGGCAACTTCGGCATCCTGCCGCCCACGCAGCTGATCACCGAGCCCACGCAGGAGCTGGTGCTCGATGGCGTGCGCTTCGTGTTCCACAACGTGCCCGGCGCCGAGGCGCCGGCCGAGATGACCTTCGAGATCCCCGACCGCAAGGCCTACGGCGGCGCCGAGAACCTCGCCCAGACCATGCACAACCTGCTGCCGGTGCGCGGCGCCAAGGTGCGAGACGCGCTGCGCTGGGCCGGCTACATGCAGCAGGCGCTCGACCAGCTCGGCGACGCCGAGGTGTACTTCGGCCAGCACAACTGGCCGGTCTGGGGTCACGACCGCATCGCCGAGTTCATCACGGTCCACCGCGATGTCTACAAGTACACGCACGACCAGACGGTGCGCCTGATCAACGCCGGCTATACGCCGCGCGAGATCGCCGACATGGTGAAGCTGCCGGCCTCGCTGCAGCAGCACTTCGGCGCCCGCGGCTACTACGGCGACCTGCGCCACAACGTGAAGGCGGTCTACCAGTTCTACCTGGGCGCCTACGACGGCAACCCGGCCCGCCTGGACCCGCTGCCGCCGGAGGAATCGGCGCGGCGCCACATCGCGCTGATCGGCGGCCCCGACAAGGCGGTGGCCGCCGCGCAGGCGGCCTTCGACCAGGGCGAGTACCGATGGGCCGCCGAGCTGCTGGACGAGGCCGTGTTCGCCGCGCCCGACCATCGGGCCGCCAAGGACCTGCTCGCGCGCACCTACGACCAGCTCGGCTACGCCGCCGAGGCGGCCACCTGGCGCAACAGCTACCTGACCGCCGCGGCCGAGCTGCGCAACGGCCCGCCGGCCAAGGGCGTAGACCGCGCGAGCTTCATCGACATGCTGGGGCAGACGCCGGTCGAGCGTTTCCTCGAGGCCATGGCCGCCGGGCTGGACGGCCCCGCGGCGGGCGGCAAGAACCTGAAGGTCAACCTGGTGCTGTCGGACCTTGGCGAGTCCTACGTCCTGTGGATCGAGAACGCGGTGCTGCACCACCGCAAGGCCCCGCCGGCGCCCGACGCGAACGCGACGCTGACGCTGACCCGCCCGATCTTCGTGAAGATGATGGCCGGCACGGCCGGCGTGAAGGACACGCTGATGAGCGACGACCTCCACGTCGACGGCAGCCGCATCGACCTGGTGCGCTTCTTCAGCCTGATCGACAAGGCCAGCGGGACCTTCCCGATCGTCACGCCCTGAACGGGCGCAGGGCCGGCGCCCTTCGACGCCGGCCCTGCGACATCCCGCTCAGCGGCGCCGCTCAGTGGCCCGACGCCCCCGACGCGCCCAGACCCGTCTCCGAGCGCACCTGCTGCGCCTCGAAGGCCCCGCGTTCCTTCGCGGCCTGGCCGCTGCGGTCGAGGATCGAGAACAGCCAGATGCCGACGAAGCCGATGCTCATCGAGAACAGGGCCGGCGAGGTGTAGGGGAACCAGGCCGAGCCCTTGGGGTTGCCGAGCGTGGCTTCCCACACCGAGGGCGAGACGACCGTCAGGCCGACCGACGAGATCAGGCCGAGGAAGCCGCCGATCACCGCGCCCCTGGTCGTGCAATCCTTCCACAGCACCGACATGAACAGCACCGGGAAGTTGGCCGATGCCGCGATCGCGAAGGCCAGGCTGACCATGAAGGCGATGTTCTGCTTCTCGAACACGATGCCCAGCACCACGGCGACGATGCCCAGCGCGACGGTCGTGATGCGCGAGACCTTCAGCTCGGCGGCGCTGTCGGCCTTGCCGTGCTTGAACACCGTGGCGTACAGGTCGTGCGAGACGGCCGAGGCGCCCGACAGCGTCAGGCCCGCCACCACCGCGAGGATGGTCGCGAAGGCCACGGCCGAGATGAAGCCGAAGAACACGTCGCCGCCGACCGACTTGGCCACCAGCACCGCCGCCATGTTGGCCGTGCCCGCGCCGCCCTTGATGACGCCCTTGGCGACGTCGGCGTACTCGGGGTTGGTCAGCACCAGCGTGATCGCGCCGAAGCCGATGATGAAGATCAGCACGTAGAAGTAGCCGATCCAGGTCGTGGCCCAGAAGACCGACTTGCGGGCCTGCTTCGCATCCGGCACGGTGAAGAAGCGCATCAGGATGTGCGGCAGGCCGGCCGTGCCGAACATCAGCGCCATGCCGAAGCTGATCGCCGAGATCGGGTCCTTCACGAAGCCGCCGGGGCGCATGATCGAGCCGCCCAGGGTGGCCGCCTCTTCCGGCGTCTTGCCGGCCGCGGCGGCGATGGCGGTCTTGACCGCAACACCCTTGGCGAACAACGCCTCGGGGCTGAAGCCGAACTGCGCCATCACCATGAAGGCCATGAAGCTCACGCCGGCCAGCAGCAGGCAGGCCTTGATGATCTGCACCCAGGTCGTGGCCGTCATGCCGCCGAACAGCACGTAGACCATCATCAGCGCGCCGACGATGACCACCGCCATCCAGTACTCGAGGCCGAACAGCAGCTTGATCAGCTGCCCGGCGCCGACCATCTGCGCGATCAGGTAGAAGGCCACGACCACCAGCGTGCCCGAGGCCGCGAAGGCGCGGATCGGCGTCTGCTTGAAGCGGTAGCCGGCCACGTCGGCGAAGGTGAACTTGCCGAGGTTGCGCAGCCGCTCGGCCATCAGGAAGGTGATCACCGGCCAGCCGACCAGGAAGCCGATCGAGTAGATCAGCCCGTCGTAGCCGCTGGCCATGACCGCGGCCGAGATGCCGAGGAAGGACGCGGCCGACATGTAGTCGCCCGCGATGGCCAGGCCGTTCTGGAAGCCGGTGATGCCGCCACCGGCGGTGTAGAAATCGGCGGCCGAGCGGGTGCGCTTGGCGGCCCACTTGGTGATCCACAGCGTGCCGGCCACGAAGGCCGCGAACATCCCGATGGCCGTCCAGTTGGTCGCCTGCTGGGCCGCCTGGCCCAGGTCGGCCCCGGCGGCGAAGGCGCTGCCGGTGGCGAAGGCGGCGAGCAGCGCGGCGATGACGATGCGGGCGCGGGTCATTTGCCTTCCTTCGCGAGAATCTCACGGGTCAGCGCATCGAACTCGGTGTTCGCGCGCCGCACATAGATGCCGGTGATGACGATCGTGAAGACGATCACCCCCATGCCGATCGGCACGCCGATCGTCGTGACCCCTGCGCCGATCGGGATCGACAGGAACTCCTTGTTGAACGCGATCAGCGCGATGTAGCCGTAGTAGACGACCATCATGAACAGGGCGAGCGTCCAGCCGAAGACGTTGCGCTTGCGCTTGAGTTCCTGGTATTTGGGGTTCGCGCGGATGCGCTCGGTGACGGGGTCGCTCATGTCTCGCTCCTGGTTCGATGGGGTCGAGCGAGTGTGGGTCGGCGGTCTGACCCCGCACTGACCGCGCGCTGACCCGGGGCTGACGAGTCCGCGCGCGACTCAGGCCGACGTAAGCGTGCGGGCCGAATATGCTGGCGAGAACACCGCCGTGCCCAACGCCTTCAACTTCAACGCCTCGCCGTTCGACTGCCTGGACGGCAGCGAGCGACAGCTGGTGCGCGACCACGTCGACATCGCCTACTTCCGCGAAGGCGCGGTGATTCTTGATGCAGGTCAGCAGGCC
Organism: Ideonella sp.; assembly: GCF_035254525.1. Taxonomy (GTDB): domain Bacteria; phylum Pseudomonadota; class Gammaproteobacteria; order Burkholderiales; family Burkholderiaceae_C; genus Ideonella. The sequence continues at coordinate 23,230 of NZ_DATFAN010000135.1, forward strand.
CTGCATCTGTTCGTCGTGATCAAGGGCCATGTGCGCCAGCTCGATGGCGACGAGCTGGTCGATACGCTGGGCCCCGACGATTGCTTCGACGGCCGCGCCCTGGTGGCGGGCCAGGTCGTGGGCCGCTTCGTCGCGGCCGAGGAGGTGCTCGCCTACCAGCTCGCGCGGCAGACGGTGCTGGACCTGATCGCGCGCAACGTCACCTTCGGCGCGCTGCTGTTCGCCGACCTGTCGAAGAAGCTCTCGGCACTGGCCGAGCGCGACAGCCAGCACGAGCTGCAGTCGCTGGGCCTGACGCGCGTCGAGCAGGCGGTGGTGCGGCCGGCCACCATCGTCGACGGCCAGACCGACATCGTCTCGGTGGTCAAGGTCTTCCAGGCGCAGCACACCGGCAGCGTGCTGGTGCGCGATGCCCGCACCACGCCGCCGCGCCTGGGCGTCTTCACCACCAGCGGGCTGCAACGGGCGATCCTGCACGGCGCGCCGCTGGCCGAGCTGCCGGTGCGCGAGCTGGCCACCTTCAAGCTCGTGACGGTGCGGCCCGGGGACCATCTGTTCGACGCGCTGGCGCTGATGATCCGCCACCAGGTGCACCGCGTGGTGGTGGCCGAAGGCGAGCGCATCGACGGCTTTCTCGAGCAGGTTGACGTGCTGAGCTACCTGTCGAACCACTCGTACCTGATCACGCGCCAGATCCTCGAGGCGCGCGACCTCGATGGCCTCACCGACGCTGCCGCGCACATCACCCGCCTGATCGGGCTGCTGCACCGCGGTGGCACCAAGGTGGCGCTGATCGCGCGGCTGGTGCAGGAGCTCAACGCCAAGCTGTTCGAGCGGGCCTGGCAGCTGATCGCGCCGGCCGAGCTGGTGGCCAACAGCTGCCTGTTCGTGATGGGCAGCGAGGGCCGCGGCGAGCAGCTGCTGCGCACCGACCAGGACAACGGCCTCGTGCTGCGCGACGGCTACGTGCTGCCGTCGGACCTGGATGTGATCTGCTGGCGCTTCTCGGCCGCGCTGGCGCGCTTCGGCTACCCCGAGTGCCCCGGCCGCATCATGCTCAGCAACCCGTCCTGGCGGCAGGATGCGAGCGGCTTCGGCCAGACGGTGCGGCACTGGCTGCAGGCCGCCGATGCCGAGGGCCTGATGGCGCTGGCGATCTTCGTCGACGCCCACGCGGTGGCCGGCGACCCGGCGCTGCTCGAGCAGGTGCGCGCCCGGCTCGATGCCGCCGTGACCGACAACGATGCGATGCTGGCCCGCTTCGCCGCGGCCATCGACGCCTTCGAATCGCACGGCGGCTGGTGGAACCGCCTGTTCACGATCGGCGACGCGCCGGCCGAGCGGCTGGACCTGAAGAAGGCCGGGCTGTTCCCGCTGGTGCACGGCGTGCGCGCGCTGGCGCTGGAGGCGCATGTCGGCGCCACCGGTACCGTCGCGCGCATCGAGGCGCTGGTGGCAGCCGGCCGCCTGCCCGCCGACCTGGCGCCGGACCTGATCGACAGCCTGCACTTCTTCATGGAGCTGAGGCTGCGCGCGGGCCTGGAGGCGCTGGAGCTCGGCCGGGACAACGACCGCGCCATCGACGTCAACCGCCTCGGCAGCCTGGACCGTGATCTGCTGAAGGATGCGCTGGCGGTGGTCAAGCGCTTCCGGGCATGGCTGCGCCAGCGCTATCGGCTCGACATGCTGTGAAGGTGAATTGGCTGTCGCCCGGCTCGTGGTGGCCGGCGCTCAAGCAGGAGTGGCTGCTCTACCACCTCGGCGACTCGCGTTTTCGCTTCATGTGGGACGAGCCGCCGCCCGACGAATGGGTGGCGCTCGATTGCGAGACCACCGGGCTGAACGTGCACCGCGACCAGATCATCTCGATCGGCGCGCTGCGCATCGCCGGCGACCGGCTGCTGACCAGCGAGCGGCTGGAACTGCTGGTGCGGCCCAGCCGCGCGATCTCCGCCGACGCGGTGCGGGTGCATGGGCTGCTCGAGCGCGAAGTCGCGGGGGGGCTGGAGCCGGACGACGCGATGATGCGGCTGATGCACTTCATCGGCCCGCGGCCGATCGTCGGCTACTACCTCGAGTTCGACATCGCGATGATCGACCGGGCCGTTTTCCCGCTGCTGGGCATGGGGCTGCCGCAGCCGAAGATCGAGGTCTCGGCGATGTACTACGAGTACAAGCTGCGGCAGCTGCCGCCGTACCAGCACGGCGCCGCGATCGATCTGCGCTTCGCGACGATGATGCGCGAGCTCGGCCTGCCCGAGCGCCATGCGCACGATGCGCTGAACGACGCGGTGATGGCCGCGCTGGCCTTCGTCAAGCTGCGCCACCTGCTGGGCCGCTGAGCGCCCCCAGGTCCGGGCTGCGCCCGGCCCGCCCCCCGAGGGGGGCCGAGGAACTCGGGAGCGGCCCGTCGTTCCTCGTGATCCAGCCATCCACCTCCCGCTCGAGCACCGTCAGCGGCAGCGTGCCCTGGGCCAGCACCCGGTCGTGGAAGTCGCTGATCGAGAAGTGGCTGCCCAGCGCCTCGCGGGCCCGCTGCCGCAGCGCCTGGATCTTCATCGCCCCGATCTTGTAGGCCAGCGCCTGGCCGGGCGCGGCCATGTAGCGTTCGGTCGCCAGCCGGGCCTCGGGCTCGGTGCTGCCCTCGGTGTCCATCATGTAGCGCATCGTCGCCTCGCGCGTCCAGCCCCTGGCGTGCAGGCCGGTGTCGGTGACCAGGCGCACCGCGCGCAGCAGCTCCATCTGCAGGTGGCCCAGGTGCTGGTTCGGGTCGTCGTACAGGCCCAGCTCGTGGCCCAGCGTCTCGGCGTAGAGCGCCCAGCCCTCGCCGTAGGCGTCCGTCCAGCCGTAGCGGCGGAAATCCGGCAGCGCCAGCTCCTGCTGCAGGCTGATGTGGAAGTGGTGGCCGGGCTGCCCCTCGTGCAGCAGCAGCGAGGTCATCGAGGCGTTGTTGTACTTGGCCGGCACCGTCGGTGCGCCGACGAAGAAGATGCCCGGGCGCGAGCCATCCGGCGTCGGGCCGTTGTAGTACGGGCTGGTCGTCGCGCGTTGCAGCTCGGGGATCAGGCGGATCGCGAGCGGCTGCTTCGGCCGGCGGCCGAACAACTGCGACAGCTGGGGCACGACGCGTTCATTCAGCGCCGTGTAGGCCTTCAGTATCTCGTCCCAGCTCCTGTAAGGGCGGAAGCGCGCCTGGGTCTCGTGCCAGCGCAAGAAGGCAGTCACGTCGCCCTTGAAGCCGAACTTCGGCTGCAGCGCGGCCATCTCGGCGCGGATGCGTTCGACCTCGGCCAGGCCCAGGGCATGGATGTCGTCCGCGGTCATCGTGGTGGTGGTGTGCAGGCGGACGCGCCAGGCGTACCAGTCGGCGCCACCGGGCAGCGCACCGAGGCCCGCGCTGGTGCGGCAGGCGGCGAGGTAGGGCCCCTGCAGGAAGGCGATCAGGCGCTGCATGGCCGGGCGGATCTGGCCGGCATAGGCCGCGTGGTAGGCGCCGGTGATGCGGGTGCGCTCGGCGCTGGTGAAGCCGCGTGGCATCACCTTGAGTGCCGCGCCGAAGGGGGTGCGCTCCAGCGTTGGCGCGGCAAGGCTCCTGAGTGCCGGCAGTCCCGAAACAATCAGCGCCCGCGGTACGGTGATGCCCTTGGCCATGCCCTCGCGCATGTTGGCGATGGCCTGCGCGCTGTAGTCGGGCAGGTACAGCAGGCGCTTCAGGTAGTTGTCGTAGTCGGTGGGGGTCTTCAGCGCCTGGGCCTGGTCGCCGCCGGCCAGGTTGGCCAGCATCAGCGGCAGCCCGCCCCACTGATTCATCGGCATCAGGTGGTCGGGGTAGGCGACGGCCTCGAGACCCTCGCGCGCCTCCCGCGCCAACAGATCGCGGCTCAGCTGCTCGGCCGGCCCCAGCCCGGCGGTGGGCAGCGCGGCCAACTCACGCTCCACGCGCTCGTTGAGCGCGCGCTGCCTGGCGATCTGGGCCGGCGCAATGCCGATCGACAGGCGCCCCTCGTACTTCGGCTGCGCAAGCAGCGCCGAGGCCTGCAGCGGGTCCAAGTCCATCCGGTCGGCGAAATAGCGGGCGGCGATGTCGGCGAAAGCCGCGCTCGGCCCTTCGGTCGCGGCGGCCCGCACGGCATGCCACGGCGCGGTAAACGCCGCTGCGGCGCCCAGCGCCGCCTTGCCCCAGTCTCGTCGGTTCAGCATCATCTGGCTCCCCTTTTGAAGGCGCGATGTTGCCGCGGCGCCGGCGGGCATGGCGCATCGGTGCGACCGAAGCCGGCATAGGCGGAGTGAATCCGCCGTTGACGGCATCAGTGTGGCACACCGACACAAAAACTTACCCGGCGACCCAGGGGCAGGCTGTCGGCCGGCCCGCCGGGCCTGGCGTTGACAAGCCACCACGGTCAACGTGGCCTAAGGAGATCCGATGAAACGCTGGTGGATGGGTGCGATGGCCTTGAGCGCGGCGGTGCTGGCCGCCCCGGCTCGCGCCGACATGACCTTCTACGAACACAAGAATTTCGAGGGCCAGGCCGTCACGGCGCCGCGTGCGGTGCCCGACCTGCGCCGATTCGGCTTCAACGACCGCGCCTCGTCGGTGGTGGTCACCGGGGAGGCCTGGGAGGTCTGCGAGCACGTGGACTTCCAGGGCCAGTGCATGGTGCTGCTGCCGGGCCACTACCGCTCGCTGCAGGACATGGGCATGAACAACCGCCTGTCGTCGGCCCGGCCCGCGCGCCGCGACGTGCCCTACCACGAGGGCCGTTATGCGCCGCGCCCGGTGGATGGCGAGATCACCTTCTTCGAGCATGGCGGCTTCCATGGCCGCGCGTTCCGCGCGCAGGGCGAGGTGGTCGACCTGGGCCGCTTCGGCTTCAACGACCGCGCCTCGTCGGTGATGGTGCTGGGCGAGCGCTGGGAGGCCTGCGAGCACGCCGGCTTCGGCGGCCGTTGCGTGATCCTGCGGCCGGGCATGTACCCGAGCCTGGGGGCGATGGGCCTGAACGACAGGCTGTCGTCGGTCCGCCCGGTGCACCCGACCGCGCGCTTCGACGACGCGCGCTACGCGCCAATGCCGCAGCCGGTGTACGACTGGCGCCGCCGGCCGCAGGAACAGCTCTTCGAAGCCAGCGTGGTCTCGGCCAACGCGATCTTCGCGACGCCGCAACAGCGTTGCTGGGTCGAGCGTGATCGGGTGGCGCGCGAGCCCAACGCCGCCGGCGCGGTGATCGGCGGCGTGATCGGCGGCATCATCGGCCACCAGATCGGCAGCGGCTCGGGCCGCGATGCCGCCACCGTCGGCGGCGCGGTCGTCGGTGCCGTGATCGGCGCCAACGCCGACCGCGAGCGCGGCCCGGTGCAACGATGCGCGGCCGTGCCGCCGCAGGGTGCACCGGAATACTGGGACGTGACCTACGTCTTCCGCGGCATCGAGCACCACGTGCAGACCACCTTCGCGCCGGGCCCGACGGTCACGGTGAACGAGGCCGGCGAGCCCCGCCTGCAGCAGTGAGCGGGAGGGCTCAGGCCGTTCGCCCGGCCCACACCACCGGCCGGGCCGCGGCGGACCGTGCGCGCAGCTGCCCGCAGCCGCCGTCCACGTCCTGCCCCGCCGACTGGCGCAGCTTGGTCAGGATGCCGCGGCGGTGCAGCGTGCGGGCGATCTCGGCGGCGCGCTCCCAGCTCGGGCGGCGGTAGTCCAGCCCGTCGACCTGGTTGTACGGGATCATGTTGAGGATCGCGTACCGGCCCTGCAGCAGCTGCGTGACCGCGTCGATCTCGTCGTCGCCGTCGTTGATGCCTTCGAGCAGCGTCCACTGGTACTGGATGGGGTAGCCGGTGGCGCGCGCATAACGCTCGCCGAGGTCGACCAGCTCGGCCGGCGTGATGCGCGGCGCGCGCGGCAGCAGCCGCTCACGCAACTCGGGCTTGGTGGTGTGCAGCGACAGCGCCAGCGCCGGCTTCACGCGCCCGAGCGGCAACCGCTCGAAGACGCGCCGGTCGCCGACGGTGGAGAACACGAGCTGCTTGTGGGCGATGCCGCCGGCCGTGCCGAGCAGGTGGATCGCGTCGAGCACGTGGTCGAGGTTGTGCGCCGGCTCGCCCATGCCCATGAAGACGACCTTCTTCACCGGCCGCTTCGCCCGCGCCAGCGCGACCTGGGCCACGATCTCGGCACTGCCGAGCTGGCGCAGCAGGCCGTCGCGGCCGGTCATGCAGAAGGTGCAGCCGACCGCGCAGCCGAGCTGCGTCGACACGCACAGCCCGTCGCGCGGCAGCAGCACGCTCTCGACCGCCTGCCCGTCCGACAACTCGACCAGCAGGCGCGCCGAGCCATCCTCGCCCGGGTGCTCGGAGCGGATGCGTGCCAGCGACTGCAACTCGTCGTCGAGCGCCGGCAGCGCGTTGCGCAGCGCCTGCGGCATGAAATCCTCGAGCCGGCGCCGGCCGCTGGTCTGCGGCAGCGCATTGGCCCACAGGCGCAGCACGCGCTCCTCGTGCGCCGGGTTGGCGCCGAGCGCGCGCAGGCGCTGGCGCAGCGCGGGCAGGGTGGCGATGACGGAAGGCAAGGGGCTCAGGCGGACGTGGCAGTGTCTCGGGCGAGTGGTCGGTGTCGACCTCGTCCCAATACGACATTGTCGCCGCCCTGCGGGTCAGCCGGCCACGCGCGTCACTCCGACCACTTGATCACGTAGTTCGGGCCCAGCGAGTTCATGCCGCCTTGCATCAGCAGCACGCGCGAGCCATCCAGCGTCGCGGACTTGTAGCCGCAGCCCGCGTAGGTCTCGGGCTGCTTGGCCTTGTACCAGCCGCCACCCGCCTTGCCGTAATAGATGATGTCCGGCGCCGTGTCCTGGTTGCTGGTGTAACAGGCTGACTGGTGGAGCGCGACGTACACGTCTTTCAGCCCGTCGGCATTGAAGTCGCCCACCGTCAGGGCCTGCGGCGTGAACACCGGCTTGTTCTGCAGCGCCGGCGTCTCGAAGTAGTTGCCGGACCCGCTGTTGAGCCAGATCTGGACGTAGTTCTGGGTGGTGATCAGCACCAGGTCGTCGCGGCCGTCGCCGTTCATGTCCACCAGACGGGCATCGCGCCAGCGGGCCGCCAGGGCCGGGGACGACAGCTCGGTGAAGTCACCGTTGCGGTTGTTGATGTACAGGTGCCCCACGTCGTCGCGGTCGCACACGGCCAGGTCGTCCCAGCCGTCACCGTTGATGTCGCCCTTGACGGCGCAGAAGAACCCGCGCGCGCCGGTGGCCAGGGTCGGCACCTCGACGAAGGTCGCATTGCCCTGATTGACGAACACGTGGTTGAAGTTCGGCTGGCCGTCGGCCCGTTCGGTGGCGTCGTTGGTGACGTAGATGTCGGGGTAGCCGTCGTGGTTGAAGTCGAAGGCGACCGGGATCCGGCCTCGGCCGTAGATGTCGTAGGCACCGTGGTTGGCCACCTTCCTGAAGCTGCCGTCGTAGCGTTGCAGCCACAGCTCGTTGTAGCCCTTGCCCGTGCCTTGCAGGGCGCCGACGGCGCAGTACATGTCCATCCGGCCGTCGCGATTGAAGTCGGCGGCGTCGCAATCGTGCCGGTCGACCATCACGAACACCTGCGAGCTCGGCACGTAGCCGGTGGGGCTCCAGTACCAGATCCTGTCGGTCTCGTCGTGCCCCGAGACGAAGAAGTCGTCGTGCCCGTCGTTGTTGAAGTCGGCGACCACCCAGCCCCAGTCCTTGGTGGTTTCGAGGTACTCGGCGCTGTACTGCGCCTGCTGCTGGGCGTGGGCCATCCAGGGATGCATCGCCATCAGCGAAGCGGCCAGCCATGCGGCGAAAGTCTTCATGGGTTCCCCCTGTCGAGTTCGAAAGTGCTGCTACTGCACCATCGACGCTGGCCGTCTCGCTTGCGCCAACGCAAGCGGCGCCGGCCGGGCACCTGCCGGATGCAACGGGCTTGACCGGGGGCAGGGGGGCAGCGGCTCAGGCAGCGCCGGGCCGCCTCAGACGGCCGCTTCGACCACCATCTGCAGGCGCTGCTGGCCCTGGAACTCGTCCAGGCTCAGGCGGTAGGCCAGGCGCACCCGTGCCGGCAGCGGCTCGGCGTGGCCGAACCAGATGGCGTCGCGCAGCGTGCCCTGGTGCTTCAGGCGCAGCTTCAGGTGCTTCTCGCCAACCAGCCGTTGCTGGATCACCTCGACCTCGTCGCAGAACACCGGGGCCTCGAAGCCTTGGCCCCAGACCTCGGCATCGAGCCGGCTGACGGTGTCGGCGTTGAAGTACTCCAGCGGCAGCGGGCCATCGGTGGCGAGCTGGCGCAGCAGCGCCGCCGGCTGCAGCCATTCGCGCGCCACCGCCTGCAGCGCGGCATCGAAGGTGTCGAAATCCTCCTCGGCCAGCGTGCAGCCGGCGGCCATCGCGTGGCCGCCGAACTTCTTCAGCACGCCGGGGTGGCGCTTGCAGACCAGATCGAGCGCATCGCGCAGGTGGAAACCGGCGATCGAGCGGCCCGATCCCTTGAGGAGCCCGTCGTTGCCGAGCGCGAAGACGAAGGTCGGCCGGTGCAGCCGGTCTTTCATGCGCCCGGCGACGATGCCGACCACGCCTTCGTGGAACTCGGGGTCGAACAGCACGACGGCGGGTGGCGCGTCCCCTTCGGGCATCAGGGTGTCCAGCATGGCCTCGGCCTGCTCGCGCATGCCGGCCTCGAGCTCGCGCCGCTCGCGGTTGATGGCATCGAGCATGCGGGCCAGCTCGCCGGCCCGCACCGGGTCGTCGCTGGTCAGGCACTCGATGCCGAGCGTCATGTCCGACAGCCGGCCGGCGGCGTTGATGCGCGGCCCGAGCGCGAAACCGAAGTCGAAGGCCGAGGCACGTGCCGGCTCGCGCGACGCCGCGGCGAACAGCGCGGCCACGCCCGGCTGCATGCGGCCGGCGCGGATGCGCTTGAGGCCTTGCGCGACGAGGCGGCGGTTGTTCGCATCGAGCTTGACCACGTCGGCCACGGTGCCGAGCGCGACGAGGTCGAGCAGCGCATCGAGCCGGGGCTGGCTCGCGGCATCGAAGCGGCCGCGCGCGCGCAGCTCGGCCCGCAGCGCGAGCAGGGTGTAGAACATCACGCCGACACCGGCCAGCGCCTTGCTCGCGAAGCTGCAGCCCGGCTGGTTCGGGTTGACGATCACGTCGGCCTCGGGCAGCACGATCTGGCCGTCGACGAGCGCCGGCAGGTGATGGTCGGTCACCAGCACCTTGATGCCGAGCGCGCGCGCGTGCGCCACGCCGGCATGGCTGGCGATGCCGTTGTCGACGGTGACCAGCACGTCGGGCCGCTGCGCCCGCGCGAGGTCGACGATCGCCGGCGTCAGCCCATAGCCATGGACCTGGCGGTCGGGCACCACGTATCCCAGCGCGCCGGGCGCCGCGCCCAGCATCGCCAGGCCGCGCAGCGCGACCGCGCAGGCGGTGGCACCGTCGCAGTCGTAGTCGGCCACGATGCACAAACGCTGGCCCTGCTCGATCGCGTCGGCGAGCAGCCGCGCGGCCTCGACGCTGCCGCGCAGCTCGGTGGGCGGCAGCAACTGCGGCAGGCCGTCGTCGAGCTCGGCCGGGCTCTTGACGCCGCGGGCGGCGAACAGCCGTGCGAGCAGCGGGTGCACGCCGCTCTGCTCGAGTGCAAACGCGGTGCGCGGCGGCACGTCGCGGGTAATGAGGACCCCCACGCTCGCTGGCGCTCGCTGCCCCCCGAGGGGGCTCTTGCAGCGGACCGGCGAAGCCGGATCCGCGCAAGGACTTGGTTCAGGAAGCAGGTGCGTCATCAAAGGGCAGTCAAGATGGGCAAGGGGTTCGTGCGCCGCGGCGCCAGCAGGCCGCGCCGCCACCAGGGCCGGGCGGCAGGGGCGAAGGTCTGGGCATGGCGCTCGCCGCACAGCGTGAGCTGCACCGGCTCGCCGGCCTCGGCGCGGCGCAGTGCGTCGGCCAGCGGGCCGGCATCGAGCGCGGCCCAGGCCTCGGCCCAGGCGGCCCAGTCGTCCGCCAAGGCCGGGCCGCGCAGGCGATCGTCGACCTGCGCGGCATCGGGGCGGGGGGCCGGCTGGGTCTGGCCGGTGCCGCTGAGCCAGAACGAATTGACGGGCAGCAGCCCCTCGGCCTCGCGCGCCTCGTTCAGCGGGTGGCGGTGCAGCAGCATCTGTGCCTCGGCCTGCAGCCGGCGCACCGTGCGCGCGGCGGGCTGGTCGCCCAACCAGAGGTCGACGTTGCGGCCGACCACGCGGTCGATCGATGCGCTGGGCAGGCTGGCCAGGCTCGGGTGGCGGGCGTACCAGCGCGAGGGGGCGCCCCACAACAGCATCCAGCCGTCGCCCTCGAACAGCGGCGCGAGCGCGTCGAACAACAGGCGCGACAGCGCCTCGTCCAGCCCCAGTGCCGCGGGGTTGCCGAGCGAGACCTGGTCGGTGCCGACATGCCAGTGCGCGGGGCTCAGCAGCGCCCATCCTTCGTCGCCGGCGCTCACCGCCAGCCCGTCGCGCTGGGCGGCCAGCGCGGCGAAGGGGCGCAGCCCGTCATCGGCCGGCGCCCAGCCCCAGGCCCGGGCCAGGGCACGTTCGTGCGGCGGCGTCAGGCTCAGCTCGTCGCCCTCGTCACGCTCGGTGGGATCGAGCCTGGCCAGCAATTGCTCGAGCTTCGGCAACTGCAGCGCGGACAGGGCCTGGCCGGCGGCGGGCGACAGGGCGGAGGCGAAGGGGAGCACGAGGTGCATCCGCGAATTATCGGTGGCGGCCCGGCTCGCATTGCGGGCATCACCGGGCAGGCGTATCGGCCGAGGAACCATTCCTATACAGTCGGCCGATCAGATGCCGATAAAGGCATGCATGCGCCTTCGCCAGGCCCGTGCCAAGACAGGGAGTCACGCCATGCCTGATGCCTTCACCTCACCCCGCGCAAGGGTGCGCCCATGACCCTGCGGGCCTGACCCTCACGCGAGCGTCGCAGATGGTGGCGGCGGAAACCGATCGCGCTTCGCCCGCCCGGGTGCTGGCGCCGTTCGTCCTGGTGATCGGCGTGCTGCTGGCGTTGTGCATCGGCGGCTTCCAGGTGCTGTCGGCGGTGCGCGCCTATGTCGGCGGCGAGAGCCTGTGGTCCAAGGGCCGCAGCACGGCGGTTGCGCAGTTGCGGCTGTATGCCGCCACCGGTTCACCGTCCGCCTGGCAGCGCTTCGAGGCGGCGCTGGACGTGCCGCTGGGCGACCACGAGGCACGCGAGGCGCTGGATCTGCCCCAGCCCGATATCGAGCGCGCCCGTGCCGGCTTCCTGCGCGGCGGCAACCACCCCGATGACGTGGACGGCATGATCCTGCTCTACCGCGCCTTCAGCAGCAGCCCGCTGATGCGCGACGCGGTGGCCGATTGGCGCGCCGGCGACGAGTTGATCGACGAATTGCGCCGCGCCGGGCAGGCGCTGCGCGCGCGGCGGGCGGCCCCGGAGTCGACGCGCGGCGACGAGCTGGCCCCGCTGGACGTCGAGCTCGATGCGCTCGACGCGCGCCTGGTCGCGCGCGAGAAGCACTTTTCCGAGTCGCTGGGCGTGGCCTCGCGCACCACGCTGCGCCTGCTCGAAGCGGCCGTCGCGGGCCTGGCGCTGCTGATGGGCGTGGTGGTCTTCGCCAATGCGATCCGCACGCTGCGGCGCACCGAGCGGCATCGGTGGCAGCTGGCCCAGGCGCACCAGCGCTGGTCGCTGGCGGCGGCGACGGCCGGCATCGGCGTGTTCGAGTGGCGCGCCGCCGACGATCGCTACCACTTCGACCGCCGCGCCGCGGCGCTGTTCGGCATCCGCGTCGCGCCCGAGGGTGGCACGCTCGAGCGCCAGGCACTGCGCAGCCTGCTGCTGGACGAAGACCTGCCGGCGCTGCGCGAGGCGCTGGCCCGCGCACGGCAGGATGGCGCGGCCTTCCGCGTGCGCTACCGCGTGCGTCGCGCCGACGGCAGCGTGCGCCACCTCGAGACGGTGGGCCTGCAGCAGCCGGGCGATGACGGCAACGTGCGCGGCGTGCTGGGTGTGGTCCGCGACGTCAGCGAAGAAGAGCTCTCCACCCAGCTCAGCATCGACAAGGCCGCCGCCGAGCGCGTGGCCCGGGCGCGCATCGAGTTTCTCTCGCGCTTGAGCCACGAGCTGCGCACGCCGCTGAACGCGGTGCTGGGCTTCTCGCAGCTGATGCTGGCCGACCCGGCCGAGCCGCTGCCGCCCGCGGCCACCAAGCGCACGCAGCACATCGTCTCGGCCGGCACGCACCTGCTGCACCTGGTCGACGACGTGCTCGACGTGACGCGCATCGATGCCGGGCAGCTGAGCGTGCAGGTCGAGCCGGTGGCGCCGGGCGAGGTGCTGCGCGCCGCGCTGCAGCAGGTCGAGCCGCAGCGCCAGGCGCTGGGCATCGCGATCGATGCCGAGCTGCCGCCCGAGCTGCTGCAGGTGCGCGCCGACCCGGTGCGGCTCGAGCAGGTCTTCGTCAACCTGCTGACCAACGGCTGCAAGTACAACCGCCCCGGCGGCCGGCTCGCGGTGCAGCACCGTGTCGACGGCGACCACCTGTGGATCGACTTTCGCGATCAGGGCGAGGGCCTGCAGCCCGACGAGATCGAATCGCTGTTCCAGCCCTTCCGGCGGCTCGCGCGCCATTGGCGCACCGAGGGCACCGGCCTGGGCCTGGTGATCGTCAAGCTGCTGCTGGCCCAGATGGGCGGCGCGATCGCGGTGGACAGCCGACCCGGCCAGGGCAGCACCTTCAGCATTCGCCTGGACCGCTGCGCCGACGCCCGCTGAACGCCTCGGCCATCCGGCCGGGCCGGGCGCTCCGGTAGCATGGCCGCCTCATGAGTGTTATCAATCACCTGCCCTACGAATGGCAGATCGGCTGGCGCTACACGCGCGCCGGCCGGGCCGGCCGCCGCAACGGCTTCATCTCCTTCATCTCCTTCGTCTCGGTGATCGGCATCGCGCTGGGCGTGATGGCGCTGATCGTCGTGCTCAGCGTGATGAACGGCTTCCAGAAGGAGGTGCGCGACCGCATGCTGTCGGCGATCGCGCACGTCGAGATCCTGCAGCCGCAGGGCGCCGCGCTGCCCGATTGGCAGGCGGTGGCCGCCAAGGCCAAGGAGGACCCGGCCGTGCGCGCCGCCGCGCCGTTCATCGCGGTGCAGTCGCTGCTCGCGCGCGGCGAAGACATGCGCGGCGCGGTGGTGCGCGGCGTGCTGCCGGCCGCCGAAGCGCAGATCACCGACCTGGCCGCGAAGCTGCAGGCCGACGGCACGCTGGAGCAACTCGTGCCCGGCCAGTGGCGCATCGTGCTCGGCGGCGAGCTGGCGCGTGCGCTGGGCGTGAAGGTGGGCGACCCGGTCACGCTGATCGCGCCGGGCGGGCAGGTCACGCCGGCCGGTGTGGTGCCGCGCCTGAAGCAGTTCACCGTGGCCGGCATCTTCAATGTCGGCCACTACGAGTACGACAGCGCGCTCGCGCTGATCCACCTCGACGATGCGGCGCGGCTGTTCCGCACCGACGGCCCGACGGGCGTGCAGCTCGAGCTGGTCGACGTGCAGCAGGCGCGCGAGGTCGGCTGGCGCCTGGCCAGCGCGCTCGGGCCCGACGTGCGCGTGCGCGACTGGACCCGCACCAATGCCGCCTGGTACGACGCGGTGCAGATCGAGAAACGCATGATGTTCATCATCCTGACGCTGATCGTCGCGGTGGCCGCGTTCAACCTGGTCTCGACGCTGGTGATGACGGTGACCGACAAGCGCGCCGACATCGCGATCCTTCGCACGCTGGGGGCGAGCCCACGCTCGGTGATGGGCATCTTCGTCGTGCAGGGCGCCACGGCCGGCGTGATCGGCACGCTGACCGGCGTCGGCCTGGGGCTGCTGATCGCCCTGAACGTCGGCGTGATCGTGCCGGCGATCGAGCACGCGCTCGGCGTCGCCTTCCTGCCCAGCAGCGTCTACCTGATCAGCCGCATGCCCAGCGACCCGCAGATGGCCGACATCCTGCCGATCGCGCTGATCTCGCTGGCCCTGGCCTTCCTGGCCACGCTGTACCCGAGCTGGCGCGCCAGCCGCGTGAACCCGGCGGAGGCGCTGCGCTATGAATGACCTGAACACCGTTCTTTCGGCGCAAGGCCTGCACAAGCGCTTCCACGAGGGCCCGCTCGACGTGCAGGTGCTGCAAGGTGTCGACCTCGTCGTACGGGCCGGCGAGACGCTGGCGATCGTCGGCGCCTCCGGCTCCGGCAAGAGCACGCTGCTGCACCTGCTGGGCGGGCTCGATGCGCCGACTGGCGGCGCCGTCACCTTGAAGGGCCGGCGGCTGGACCAGATGGGCGCGGCCGAGCAAGGCCTGTGGCGCAACCAGCACCTGGGCTTCGTCTACCAGTTCCACCATCTGCTGCCCGAGTTCAGCGCACTCGACAACGTCGCAATGCCGCTGCGCATCCGGCGGCTGGCGGTGCCCGAGGCACAGGCCCGGGCGCGCGCCGCGCTGGCCGAGGTGGGGCTGGCCGAGCGGGTGCTGCACCGGCCGGGCGAGCTCTCCGGCGGCGAGCGCCAGCGCGTGGCGCTGGCCCGTGCGCTGGTGGCCGACCCGGCCTGCGTGCTGGCCGACGAGCCGACCGGCAACCTCGACCGCGACACCGCCGACCGCGTGTTCGTGCTGATGCTGGCGCGCGCCCGCGAACGCGGCCTGGCCTTCGTGCTGGTCACGCACGATGCGAGCCTGGCCGCGCGCTGCGATCGCCGGCTGCGGCTCGAGGCGGGCCGCCTGTCCAACGCTGACTGAAGGGGGCCCGCGATGCGCCTGGGCAGTTGGGACGACATCCATCCGCTCGCGATCATCGTGCCGATCGCGGTGACGATCGTGCTGCTGGTGATCCGACTTTTCATCCTGCTGCGCGTGCGCCACCGGCGCCAGCGCGAAAACCGGCAGGAGACCGAGCGCCTGCGCTCGCTGGTGGTCGCCTACCGATCGCTCGCCGGCTCGTTCACGCCGGCCACCGGCGACCACCGGGTCCAGCTGGAGGAGGCGCTGGCCGACATCGTGCTGTTCGGCACGCTCAAGCAGGTGGAAATGGCCGCGGCGTGCGCTACCGCCGTCGTGCGCGGCGAGGCGGTGGTGACCCAGCCGCTGGCCGAGGAACTTCGCGCCGACCTGCGCAACCAACTGGGCTTGGAGCCGATCCCGCCGACGCTCGAGATCCCGCCGTCCGGCCCGGGGCCAGCGCGCATCGGCCCCCGCGGCGGCCGCGGAGACGGCGAGGGCGCGCGCGCCGCGCACGGCCGCTGGCGGCCGCCCGACCCGAGCCCGCCGCGCTGACAGCCGATGCACTGGATCGACACCCACTGCCACCTCGACGCCGCCGAGTTCGACGCCGACCGAGACGCGGTCGTTGCCCGCGCGCGCGCCGTGGGCGTCGGCATGCTGGTGTTGCCGGCGGTCGGCGTTTTCGACTTCGACGCCGTGCGTGCGCTGGCGCATGGCCACGGCTTTGCCTATGCGCTCGGCATCCACCCGCTGTACGTGCCGCGCTCGGCCGACGAGGACCTGGAGCGCCTGGCCGACGCGCTGGCCCGCTGGCGCGACGACCCGCGCCTCGTGGCCGTCGGCGAGATCGGCCTGGACTACTTCGTGCCCGACCCGGACGCCGCGCGGCAGGAGCGCTTCTACCAGGCGCAGCTGAAGCTCGCGCGCGACGCGGGCCTGCCGGTGATCCTGCATGTGCGGCGCTCGGCGGACGGGCTGCTCAAGGGTTTGCGCCGCATCGAGGTGCCCGGCGGCATCTGCCACGCGTTCAACGGCAGCGTGCAGCAGGCCGAGGGCTTCATCGAGCGCCGCTTCACGCTCGGTTTCGGCGGCGCGATGACCTTCGAGCGTGCGCTGAACATCCGCTCGCTCGCGGCCCGGCTGCCGGCCCACGCACCGGTGCTCGAGACCGACGCGCCGGACATTCCGCCGCACTGGCTGTACCGCACGGCCGCCGAGCGCGAGGCCGGGCAGTCGAGCCGCAACGAGCCGGCGGAGCTGCCACGCATCGCGGCCACGCTGGCCGAGCTGCACGGCTGGTCGCTGGCCGAGACCGCCGCGCAGACGACGGCCAACACGCTTGCCGCGCTTCCGCGGCTGGCCGCTCTGACCGCCCTGGCAGCTCCGGGCGCCCCGGACGCCCCGGACGCCGAGCCCCGGTGAGCCGCCTGGCCTGCCCCACGCCGCTGCGCCTGGTCGGGCTGCCGCCGGTGATCGCGCCCGGCACCCGGCTCGTCGTGCTCGGCAGCTTCCCGGGCGTCGCGTCACTGCAGGCCCAGCAGTACTACGCCCACCCGCGCAACCAGTTCTGGCCCATCGTCGGCACGCTGCTCGGCATCGACCTCGTCGCGCTGCCGTATCCGGCGCGCCTGGCGGCGATCCGCGCACGCGGCCTGGGCCTGTGGGACGTCTATGCCGCCTGTGTGCGCGAAGGCAGCCTCGACAGCGCGATCGAGGCCGCCGAGCCGAACGACCTGGGCAGCCTGCGCCGGCGCGCCCCCGGCCTGGCGGCCATCGCCCACAATGGCGGTGAATCGGCGCGCCACATGCGCGTCACCTCCGCGTTGGGCCTGCCCGTCTACCGCCTGCCGTCGACCAGTCCGGCCAACGCGAGCTGGAGCCTCGAGCGCAAGCTGGCCGCCTGGCGCGAGGCGTTCCAGTCGGCGGGGCTGGGCCGCTGAATCGTGAAAAGCGCCCGTGTTCCCCGCGGGGGCTGTCGAAATGATGACCGCGGTCAAGAAGAACTGAACAGGGCCCGGTGGACATTCGCGCCACTCTCGGCACGAAAGGACACCTCATGAAGAAGGGCCTGGCAGTCTTGTCGCTCATCCTCGCCCTTGCGCCGCCGGCGCATGCGCAGGACATCGTGATCGGCCAGTCGGTGGCCTTGAGTGGTACCAACGCGGACATCGGCCGCGACATGCGCGACGGGGCGCTCGCGGTGTTTGCCCGCGTCAATGCGAGCAAGTCCCTGGGCAGCCGGCGCCTGAAGCTGGTCACGCTGGACAACGCCAACAATCGCCAGCGTGCCCTCGAGAACACGCAGCAGCTGCTCGGCGCGCAGGGCGCGCTGGCGCTGTTCGGCTACAACTCGGCGACGAACAGCATCGATTCACTGCCGCTCGCTGCGCGCTACAACGTGCTGTTCTTCGCGCCGTTCAGCGGCTCGCTCGCGTTGCGCAGCCACCCCAACGTGTTCACGATTCGCGCGTCGTACAAGGAAGAGGCGCTCAAGATCATCGATGCCAAGCGCAGCGTCGGCGCCGACAGGGCCGTCGTTCTTTACTACGACGACGAGGTGGGCCGCAGCAACTTCGACGCGGTCGTTGCTGCGCATGCCGAGGTGGGCCTGGCCAGGCCGCCGGGCGTGGCGATCAAGCGCGGCGCGGCGCTCGACACCGCCGCGTTGGATGCCGTGCTGAAGAGCCCGGCCCACTACGTGCTGGCCACCACCCAGTTCGGGGCGGTGCGCGATCTCCTCAAGGCAGCGGGCGACAAGGGTGTCCCGCTGTCGGTCGCGGCGCTGTCGTTCGTCAACCCGGACGAACTGGCCGAATCCGCCGGCGGCCTGGCGCGCGGCACGATGGTGTCGCAGGTGATCCCGTCGCCGCGGCCTTCCAATCAGGTCTCGGTCCCGCTGATTCGCGAATGCGCCGAGGCCTTGAACGCGCTCAACGGTGCCAAGCTCAACTACACCTCGCTCGAGTCGTGCATTGCAGCCACGGCGCTGGTCACGGCGATCAGGAAGGCCGGCCCGAACCCCACGCGCGAGAGCATCCTGCATGCCATGGATGCGGTCGACAGACTCGATCTCGGCGGCTATTCGCTGCAGTTCTCGCCGACCCGCCACCAGGGCAGCAACTGGGTCGAGCTGACCATGTTGTCGCGAGGCAATCGGTTCGTGCAGTGACCTCGCCCGGTCGCCGTGAGGCGCCCTACTTCACCTGCAAGCGGTTGAGGTACTCGAGCAGCGCCAGGATGCGCGCACGGGTGTAGGCCTCGGGGTCGTAGGGCATGTCCATGTAGTGCTCGGCCGCCTGGATCTTGTAGTCCCGGCCCCAGATCGGCATGTCGCGCGAGCCGTGCGACGGCACGTTCTGCCCGTCGATCACGTCGTACAGGCGCGCCATCGGGAACACGCCGCCGTTCGCCTTGGCCAGCAGGGTCAAGTCCGGCGGGCTCTTGCGCAGCATCTCGACCAAGGGGCCGTTGCCCTTGGCGTTCATGCCGTGGCAACTCGCGCAATTGCCCTCGAACTCGCGCTTGCCAAAATCACTGGCCGGCTTGGACTGAGCCAGTACCGACGGCGCAACACACAAGGCCAATGCCGCAGCGATGGCCATCGATGTCCAGTTCGCTCTCATGGGCGCCTCCAGAGTTGGTCTTCGGGATGACGATGCAAGCCTGCGCGCCTGACCGCCGCCATCCATTGAGCCAGCGCAAACCGGCATCGGCCGGCCGGGCCGCGGCTCAACCGATCCGCAGCGGGATCGTCACCGGCCCGTCGTTGACCAGATGCACCTGCATGTCGGCGCCGAATTCGCCGGCGGCGACCTGCGGGTGCAGCGCCCGTGCCCGCGCGAGCAGCCGCTCGTACAGCGCGCGACCCTGTTCGGCCGGCGCGGCGCCGGTGAAGCTCGGCCGGTTGCCGCCCGAGGTGTCGGCGGCCAGCGTGAACTGCGAGACGACCAGCAGGCCGCCGGGGGTGCCGGCCCCGTCGAGATCCTGCACGCTGCGGTTCATCTTGCCGGCCTCGTCGCTGAAGATGCGCAGCTTCAGGATCTTGGCGATGAAGCGCTCGACCTGCGCCTCGCCGTCGGCCGGCTCCGCGCAGGCCAGCACCAGCAGTCCGGGCCCGATCGCGCCGACGGTGCGGCCCGCGATCTCGACCCTGGCCTCACGCACGCGCTGGACGAGGCCGATCAACGGTCTCCCCTCACAGCAGGTCCTTCGCGTCGTCGAAATGTGCCTCGACGTCCATCGGCAGCAACTGGATGCTCGCGCGCAGGCCCGGCACCGCGCTCATCAGCGCCTGCTCGACATCGGTACGCAGCGCGGCCGCCCGCTGCAGCGTCCAGCCGGCCGGCATGTGCATGTGCAGGTCGATGAAGCGGCGGGCGCCGGCGCGGCGCGTGACAAGGTGATCGAAGCGGATGCTGGTCGGGTGGGTGAAGCCGGCCAGCACCTCGTCGATGGCCGCGCGGTGCTCGTCTTCCAGCGCGCGGTCCATCAACCCGTCGGCCGAGCGCCAGACCAGCGAGATGCCTTCACGCACGATGTTCACCGCGACCGCGATGGCCGCCAGCGGGTCCAGCCACTGCCAGCCGGTGAGGCTGACGGCGACGAGGCCGACGACGACGCCGGCCGAAGTCCACACATCGGTGAACAGGTGTCGTGCATCGGCCTCGAGCGCCATCGAGTGGTGCAGTCGCGCGGTGCGCAGCATGCCCCAGGCCAGCCCGCCGTTCATGGCCGAACTGACGATCGACAGGCCGAGGCCCAGGCCCAGCGCCTGCAGCGGCTGCGGGTGCAACCAGCGCTCGACCGCGGCCCAGACGATGCCCAGCGCCGCCGCGATGATCAGCACGCCTTCGAAGCCGCTGGAGAAGTATTCGGCCTTGTGATGGCCGTACGGGTGGTCGTCGTCGGGCGGCTGGGCGGCGATGGTGACCATCGCCAGCGCAAACATCGCGCCGGCCAGGTTGACCAGCGATTCCATCGCATCCGACAGCAGGCTGACCGAGTCGGTCAGCCACCACGCGCCGGTCTTCAGGACGATGGTCGCCACCGCGGTGGCGACAGACAATTTCAAGTAGGAGCTGACCTGCATGTCGAAATTGTCGCCGGCCGAGCTTAAGGTCTTCCCGTGCCGAACGGGCGCGCGAAGCGCCGCCCATTCAAGTGGCGTGCGCGGATCCGGCTTCGCCGGTCCGCTGCGCGAGCCCCCCTGGGGGCAGCCCCCGGAAGGGGGCGTGGGGGCTCCAACCAGGGGGTCAACGCCCTGCGATGCCGATCAGCTCGACGTCGAAATTGAGTGTCGCGTTCGGCGGGATCACGCCGCCGGCGCCCTTGGTGCCGTAGGCGATCGACGGCGGGCAGGTCAGCCGGGCCTTGCCGCCGACCTTCATCTTCTGCACGCCCTCCGTCCAGCAGGCGATCACGCGGTTGAGCGGGAACTCGGCCGGCTGGCCGCGGGTGTAGGAGCTGTCGAACTCCGTGCCGTTCGGGAAGGTGCCGCGGTAGTGCACCTTGACCACGTCGGTCGAGCTCGGGGTCGGGCCGCTGCCGTCGCGCAGGGAGCGGTACACCAGGCCGCTCGGCCAGGTCTCGCTGCCGTCGGCGGCCTTGGCCGGGCTGGCCGCCGAGGCGGCACTGCTGACCGGCTCGATCTGGGCATGGGCGGCGAGCCCGGCGAGCGCAAGCAAGGAAACAAGCAAACCTGTGAGACGGATTCGGTTCATCGGGATCTCCGCGAACGTGGATAGACGGCCGGCGTACGGCCCTAACTCAGCGTGACGCGCGCGAATTTGCGCTTGCCCACCTGGACGACGAATGTACCGGCTGGCAGTTTCAGCCCCTTGTCAGAAACCACCCCGCCGTCGACCCGCACCCCGCCTTGCTCGACCATGCGCAGGCCTTCGCTGGTGCTGGGCACCAGGTTGGCAGCCTTGAGCAGGGCACCGACGGGCATGGGCGCCCCGGTGAGCGAGACCTCGGCGATCTCGTCCGGGATGCCGCCGCGGGCGCGGTTCTGGAAGTCGAGCTCGGCCGCATCGGCCGCCGCGACACTGTGAAAGCGCGTGGTGATCTCCTTGGCGAGCATCACCTTGGCGTCCTTCGGGTTGCGGCCGGCGGCCACCTCGGCCTTGAGCGCGGCGATCTCGCCCTCGGAGCGGGACGACAGCAGGGTATACCACTTCCACATCTGTTCGTCGCTGATCGACAGGATCTTGGCGAACATCGTGTTCGCCGGCTCGGTGATGCCGACGTAGTTGTTCTTCGACTTCGACATCTTCTCGATGCCGTCCAGCCCCTCGAGCAGCGGCATGGTCAGGATGCATTGCGGCTCCTGGCCGTACTCGCCCTGCAGCGCGCGGCCGACCAGCAGGTTGAACTTCTGGTCGGTGCCGCCGAGCTCGAGGTCGCTCTTCAGCGCGACCGAGTCGTAGCCCTGCATCAGCGGGTACAGCAACTCGTGCACCGAGATCGGCGTGCCGGCCTGGAAGCGCTTGGTGAAATCGTCGCGTTCCAGCATGCGGGCGACGGTGTACTTCGCGGCCAGCTCGATCATGCCGCGTGCGCCCAGCGCATCGCACCACTCGCTGTTGTAGCGGATCTCGGTCTTCGCGGGGTCGAGCACCAGGCTGGCCTGGGCGTAGTAGGTCTGCGCGTTGGCCTCGATCTGCTCGCGCGTGAGCGGCGGGCGCGTCGTGTTGCGGCCCGACGGGTCGCCGATCAGCGAGGTGAAATCGCCGATCAGGAAGATCACGCGGTGCCCCAGGTCCTGCAGCTGGCGCAGCTTGTTGAGCACCACCGTGTGGCCGAGGTGGATGTCGGGCGCGGTCGGGTCCAGGCCGAGCTTGATGCGCAGCGGCTGGCCGCTGGCCTCGGCGCGCTGCAGCTTCCTGACCCAGTCGGCCTCGGGCAGCAGCTCGCTGCAGCCCCGCAGGCTGACGGCCAGCGCGTGCTGGACGGTATCGCTCAGGGTGCCGGGCGCGGCAGCGGTCACGGATTCGGACATACGGAGGTCACAAAATGCAAACAGGGGATGGTGCTTGTAGCTGCGTTGCTATACTCGCGCGCACGCCTGGAACGGGCTCCGGCTCCCATGAGGGCCGCCCCGGGCCGGCATTGCCCCAAGGCCATCGCGATGGTGGCTACAAGCGGCGAATTCTACGGGTCGGCCCCCGCCCAGGGCGCTTCGGCTCTTGAACCTGGATCTCTGCGGTGCCGGCTCCCCGGCGCGAGAGTGCCTTGTCGTCGACCCTGGGGCGGGTTGTGCTGTACCGATCGAACCGATGACCGAGCCATCCCGCCCGAGCCTGCCGACTACCCTGATCTCCGTGGCGCGCGCTGCGCGCGACGCCGCCCACGCCCACCGGCACGGCCTGGCCACCGGCCTGGCGGTCGTGATGACCGGTTTCGCCGTCACCGCCTTCGGTATCGCGCCGCTGGCACCCGATGCGGCCGAGCTGCCCCGTCGCCAGATCGTCGAGGCGATCGAGCCGCAGGGCCTGGCCAGCCAGATCGAGGCCCTGGCCGAGCAGGGCCTGCAACTGCGCCGCAGCGAGAACACGCGCGCCAGCGACACGGCCGACACGCTGCTGCACCGCCTCGGGGTGATCGACGCCGAAGCCGCCCAGTTCCTGCGCACCGACCGCAACGGCCAGCGCGTGCTGTCGGGCCGCCCGGGCAAGATGGTGTCGGCCGAGCTCGACGACGAAGGGCGGCTGCAGTCGCTGGTCGCGCGCTATCCGGCCGACGACGACGGCGCGGCCTCGAACCTGCCTTCGCGCTTCACCCGGCTGACGATCTCGCGCAGCGCGCACGGCGGCTTCACGACCACGCTCGAGACCGCGCCGCTCGAGGCCAGCGCCCGGCTGGCCGGCGGGACGATCCGCAGCTCGCTGTTCGCCGCCACCGACGAGGCCGGCATTCCCGACGCGATCGCGGTGCAGATGGCCGAGATCTTCTCGGCCGACATTGATTTCCACCGCGAGCTGCGCAAGGGCGACGGCTTCTCGATCGTCTACGAGGCCCTGACGGCCGACGGCGAGCCGATCACCTGGAGCCAGGGCAGCGGCCGCGTGCTGGCCGCCGAGTTCGTCAACGACGGCCGCACCTACCAGGCCGTCTGGTTCGGCGGCCAGGGCGGCAAGGGCGGCTACTACGATTTCAAGGGCGAGAGCAAGCGCCGCGCCTTCCTCGCCAGCCCGATGGAGTTCTCGCGCGTGACCTCGGGCTTCTCGATGCGTTTCCACCCGATCCTCCAGACCTGGCGCGCGCACCTGGGCACCGACTACGGCGCGCCGACCGGCACGCCGGTGCGCGCGGTGGGCGACGGCGTCGTCGAGTTCGCCGGCTGGCAGAACGGCTACGGCAACGTCGTGCAGATCCAGCACGCCGGCGGCCGCAGCACGCTGTACGGCCACCTGTCGCGCATCAACGTCAACCGTGGCCAGCGTGTCGAGCAGGGGCAGAACGTCGGTGCCGTCGGTTCGACGGGGTGGGCCACCGGCCCGCACCTGCATTTCGAGTTCAAGGTCAATGGCCAGCACCAGGATCCGTTGAAGATCGCCAAGGCGGCCGAGACGGTGGTGCTGGACGCGGCGCAGCGGCCGCGCTTCGCACAGGTCGCCGCGGCGCTGAAGACCCAGTTGCTCGCCGCCGACGAGTTGCAGGGCGTGGCCGGCCGGGCCGAATAGGCCGACCGGGCCCTCGGCCCTCGGCCCGCGACAATGCGCCGATGAGTTGCTTCATCGGCTTGATGTCCGGCACCTCGCTGGACGGCGTGGACGGTGTGCTCGCGCGGTTTCCCGACGACCCGGCGCAGCACTCGATCCGGGTCCTGGCGCATGCGCACCGGCCGTTCGCGCAGACCCTGCGCGGCGAGCTGCTCGAACTGAACCACGCCGGCGACAACGAGCTGCACCGCGCCGCGCTGGCCGCGAACCAGCTCGCCCGCGTGCAGGCCGAGGTCGTGCAGGCCTTGCTGTCCGCCAGTGGCCAGGCCGCCGGCGACGTGGCCGCGATCGGCTCGCACGGCCAGACGCTGCGCCACCGCCCGGGTGAGTTCGACGGCACCGGCTACACGATCCAGATCAACCAGCCTGCGCTGCTGGCCGAGGCGACCGGCATCTGCGTGATCGCCGACTTCCGTTCGCGCGACGTGGCGGCCGGCGGGCAGGGCGCACCGCTGGTGCCGGCCTTCCATGCCCAGGTCTTCAGCCTGCCCGACGCCGCCCGCGCGGTGCTGAACCTCGGCGGCATCGGCAACCTGACGCTGCTGCCGCCGGCCGGCGATGCGGCCGGCATGGTGCGCGGCTTCGATTGCGGCCCGGGCAACGCGCTGCTGGACCATTGGGTGCAGCGCCACCAGGGCCGGCCCTTCGACGATGATGGCCGCTGGGCCGCCGGCGGCCATGTGCTGCCCGCCCTGCTGGGCGCGCTGCTGTCGGAGCCGTTTCTCGCCCGCCGGCCGCCGAAGAGCACCGGCCGCGACCTGTTCAATGCCGGCTGGCTGGCGGGGCGCCTGGCGGGCTTCGAACAGGCGGCGCCGCAGGATGTGCAGGCCACGCTGGCCGAGTTCACCGCCCGCGCCGCGGCCGAGGCACTGCGCCGCGAGGCCACCGGCATCACCGACCTGCGCGTGTGCGGCGGCGGTGCGCTGAACGCGCACCTGATGGCACGCCTGGCGGCCCTGCTGCCGGGGATCGGCGTGGGCTCCACGGCCGACGCGGGCCTACCGCCGCTGCAGGTGGAGGCGGCCGCATTCGCCTGGCTGGCGCGCGCCTGCCTGCTCGGGCAGCCGGGCAACCGGCCCGAAGCGACCGGCGCCCGCGGCCCGCGCGTGCTGGGGGCCGTTTACCCGGCCTGAGGCCTTGGCTGCGTGCGCGGGCAGGGTGGCACGCCGCCTGCTTGCAGCCAGCGCAGCCCGCCGCCGAAGCATTCGGAAACGCGAGGGCCTTTCGCCCGCGGCAGTATCGGGCCATCTCCACCTCGGGCCGCGGCCGTACGCACGGCTCGAACCGAATACGAGGGGCCGCCATGCATCCATCCACCGCCTTCATCCCACCCCGCCCGCCGCGAACGGGCTGGCCCCGCTCGGTCTGGGTCGTCATCACCCTGATGTGCGCGACGATCGCCGCACTCGGCGCCGCGCTGGTCTGGCGCGGCCCGGACAGTGCGCCGCAGGAGCCCGCGCTGCCCCTGGCGCTCGCTGCAGGGGGCGCGGCCGAACAGCCGATGCCGGCCACCGCGACGACCGGCGCACCACCGCCGCAGGACGCCGCCGCAGGCCCGAAGCCGCTGCCCGTCGCCGGCCCGGCACCGGTGCAGCGCGGCGCACCAGCGGGCCGCGGCACGCCCACGAACGATGCGGCCGCGTCGCCCCGGACGGGCATGCAGCCCGTCGCGGTGTCGGTTTGCAACAGTTGCGGGGTCGTCGAGGCGGTCGAGCCGGTGCAACGCCAGGGCAAGGCCACCGGCGTCGGGGCCGTGGCCGGCGGCGTCGTCGGCGGCGCCATCGGCAACCGCATGGGCGCCGGCAGCGGCAAGACCGCGCTGACGGTGCTCGGCGCCATCGGCGGCGGCTTCTCCGGCAACGCGATCGAGAAGCACGCCAGGGCCGAGACGGTCTACCGCGTGAAGGTGCGGATGGAAGACGGCTCGCTGCGCATGCTGACGCGGCCGCAATCGGTGGCCGTGGGCAGCCACGTGACCGTCAACGGCGAGACGCTGAAGGTGACCTCGCCGCCGCCTGCTGCCGGCAGCCGCCCGGCCTGAGCCGGCTTCAGCGCACGAAGCGGCCGGCTTCGGTGACCTGCACCAGCTCGACGAACCTCGAGCCGCTCAGGTCGCCATCGGCGAAGTCGACGTTCATGCCCGCCAGGCGCGTGCGCGTGGCGCGCACGGCGGCGTGGATGCGTGACGGGCTGAGGTCGCCCGCGCGGTGCAGGATGTTGACGAACAAGGTGCCGTTCAGGTAGCCCTCGAAGCCGATGTAGTTCGGCGCCGCCTGCCGGGCGGCGCACAGCCGCCGGTACTCCTGCGCCGTCACGTCGACCTCGGACCAGGGGTAGGGCACGGCCTGGGCCACGACCAGCCCGCGCGCCTTCGACCCGATGATGGCGGCGACGCCGTCGCCGGCGACGATGGACATGCCGTAGAAGCTCGGCCGGTGGCCGGTCTGCAGCACCGCATCCATCAGCGCGGCGGCCAGCGGCGCGCTCAGGAACATGATGATGGCCTGGGCATCCAGCGCGGCCAGCGTGCGGGCGACCGCACCGGCGTTGGCGCCATCGTTGGCCACGGCGCCGGCCCCGCGCAGCTTGACCTGCTTGGCGTCGAGCAGCCGGGTGACCGATTGCAGCACCTCGTCGCCGCCCGGGTTGGCCAGATGGGCCACGGCAATCCGGTCGATGCCCAGCGTGAGCAGGTGCTGCACCAACACCTCGGCTTCGCGGCCGTAGCTGGCGCGCAGGAAGTAGGCGGCGCCCTTGGCCTTCTCGCGGGCACCGTCGCCGACGGCGTAGCCGCCGAAGCTGGGCAGCCCGCTCTCGCGCAGCACGCCGGCCGCCGCGGCGGTCGTGCCCGAGCCCACGCAGCCGAGGAAGGCGCTGACGCGGTGCTGCCCGATCAGGGCCTTGTAGTTGGCGATCGCCTTGTCGGGCTTGAGCTCGTCGTCCAGCGAGATGAGCTTCAGGGCCTGGCCGTTGATGCCGCCGGCCGCATTGGCCTGGTCGAGCGCCAGTTGCAGCCCCTGGTTCAGCGCCGTGATCGCCTTGCCCAGCGGGCCGCTGAGCACTGCGCTTTGGCCCAGCAGCAGTTCGCCGCGGGCCTGCGCGCGCGTGGGCGCCTGGGTGCCCAGCGCGATGGCGCCCAGGCCTGCTTGCAGCAGGCGGCGCCGTTGAATGTCGTTTGCCATGTCGTCTCCTGGCGCCGAGTCTAGGCGAGGAGATGAGCTGATTGGCTGTTCAGCCGCGGGGCGCGCGCACCATTCGGTCAACTCTTGCGCACGCGCAGCAGTTCGTCGAGCACCAGGCAGACGGCACCCAGCGTGATCGCGCTGTCGGCCAGGTTGAACGACGGGAACGCGCGCCCGGCCCAGTGCAGCTGGATGAAATCGACCACGTAGCCATGCAGCAGGCGGTCGATCACGTTGCCGACCGCGCCGCCGAGGATCAGCGAGATCGCGAAGCAGAACAGGCTCTGCGTCGGGTGCTTCTTCAGCATCCAGACGATCACCCCCGATGCCAGTGCACCCAGGCCGACGAAGAACCAGCGCTGCCAGCCCGACTCACCGGCCAGGAAGCTGAACGCCGCGCCGGTGTTGTGCACGCGGACCACGTTGAAGAACGAGGTCACGCTGCGGCTCTCGCCGTAGCTGAAGTCGCCGAGGATCAGCGTCTTGGCGAACTGGTCGAGCAGGATCACGACGAGCGCGAGCCCGAGCCAGATCCACAGGCTCGCGCCGCCGGCGGCGGAATACTGGCGGGCCGCCATCAGGCCACCTTACGGGTTTCGCCCGCACCGCTCAGGTTGCTGACGCAGCGCCCGCAGATCGTGGGGTGGGCCGCATCGGCACCGACATCGTCGCGGTAGTGCCAGCAGCGCTCGCACTTGGGCGCGGTGCTGGGCGTGACCACCACCGACAGCGTCGCGCCCTCGACCACCTTCACCGCCGAGGTGATGGTCACGAAGCGCAGGTCGTCGCCCAGCGAGCGCAGCAGCGCTGCGTCCTGCGCCGGGGCGGTGATGGTCAGCGTGGCCTGCAGCGAGGCGCCGACCGCGCCGGTCGTGCGCACGGTCTCGATCTCCTTGTTCGCCAGGTCGCGGATCTCGTGGATGCGCGCCCACTTGGCCAGCAGCGCCGCGTCGGGCGTCGGCAGCGGCCAGTAGGTTTCGGTGAAGATGGTCTGCACCGAGCCCGTGCCGTGCGCGAACACCTTCCACGCCTCCTCGGCCGTGAAGCTCAGGAACGGCGCCATCCAGCGCAGCATCGCCTGCGTGATGTGCCACAGCGCGGTCTGGGCGCTGCGGCGCGCGAGGCTCTTCGGCGCGGTCGTGTACAGGCGGTCCTTCAGCACGTCGAGGTAGAACGCGCCGAGGTCCTCCGAGCAGTAGACCTGCAGCTTGGCCACCACCGGGTGGAACTCGTAGGCGGTGTAGTGCTTGAGGATCTCGGCCTGCAGCTCGCTGGCACGTGCCAGCGAGTAGCGGTCGATCTCGAGCATCTCGTCGCCCGGCACCGCATCCTTCGCCGGGTCGAAATCGCTCACGTTGGCGAGCAGGAAACGCAGCGTGTTGCGAATGCGGCGGTAGGCGTCCACCACGCGGGCGAGGATCTTGTCGTCGCCGGCGATGTCGCCCGAGTAGTCGCTCGCGGCGACCCACAGCCGGATGATCTCGGCGCCGAGCTTCTTGCTGGTCTCCTGCGGATCGACGCCGTTGCCCAGCGACTTGCTCATCTTGCGGCCCTGCGCATCGACCGTGAAGCCGTGCGTGAGCAGCCCGCGATACGGCGCCCGGCCGTACATCGCGCAGGCGGTGAGCAGCGATGAGTGGAACCAGCCGCGGTGCTGGTCATGGCCTTCGAGGTACAGGTCCGCCTCGGGGCCGGTCTCGTGGCCGGCGCCGGCATGGGACTTCTTG
>NZ_DATFAN010000136.1:0-9504 GCF_035254525.1 Ideonella sp.
CTGCAACGAGATGGGCGTGGAAACGCTGGCCCACCACCGCACCACGCTGGGCCCCGAGTACGGCACGCTGGTGCCGATGCGCTACATGAACGAAGACCGGCACTTCAAGGTCGTCTCGGTCTCGGCGCTGTGCACCGTGCATTACCTGAACGACAGCGCCCGCCTGGGCTGGGCGATCCGCCGTGCGATCGAGGACCGCTACGACGGCAGCGTGGCGATCCTCGCGAGCGGCTCGCTGAGCCACCGCTTCGCGCAGAACGGCACCGCCGACGCGTACCGCGACCGGATGTGGAGTCCCTTGCTCGAACGCCTGGACCACGCGGTGGTGGGCATGTGGCAGCGCGGCGAATGGGGCGACTTCTGCGACATGCTGCCCGAGTACGCCGCCAAGGGCCACGGCGAGGGTTTCATGCACGACACCGCGATGCTGTTGGGCGCGCTCGGCTGGAGCGATTACGACGCGCCGGCGGAGGTGGTGACGCCGTACTTCGGCGCCTCGGGCACCGGGCAGATCAACGCGGTGTTCCCGGTCACGCCGCAGACCGGTGCCGCGATACCGAAGGCCGTGGCCTCGGCCGCCGACGGCTACACCACCGTGGCCACGCGGCTGTAGGGGCGGGCCATGCCACACCTCGTCATCCTCTACACCCCCGACCTCGAGGCCGACGCCGACATGACGGCGCTGTGCCGCGCCTTGGCCGACACCATGCTCACGGTGACGGACGAGGCCGGCCAGCCGGTCTTTCCAACCGGCGGCGTGCGGGTGCTGGCCTATCCGGCGGCGCACTGCGCCGTGGCCGACGGCAGCAGCGACTTCGGCTTCGCCTACTTTCACCTGCGCATGGGCCGCGGCCGCAGCGCCGAGGTAAAGCAGCGCGCCGGTGAAGCGCTGGCCGCCGCGGCCAAGGCACAGCTGGCGCCGCTGCTGGCCCGGCGCCACGTGGGCCTCACGCTGCAGATCGACGAAGGCCCCGAGGTCTTCGACGCCAAGTTCGGCAACCTGCACCCGCTGTTCTCGAAAGCCCCCTGATCATGCTGCCAACCGACACCCTGCAGGCCCTGGCGCGCGAGCTGTACGACGCGCGCAAGCAGCGCGTGCAGCTGCGCCACTTCTCGCAGCGCTTTCCTGAGATGACGGTGGACGACGGCTACGCCATCCAGCGTGAATGGGTCAGGCTGGAGCTGGCCGATGGCCGCCGCATCAAGGGCCGCAAGATCGGCCTGACCTCGCGCGCGATGCAGCAGGCCAGCCAGATCACCGAGCCCGACTTCGCGCCGCTGATGGACGACATGTTCTTCGACAACGGCAGCGACATCCCGGCCGATCGTTTCATCGCGCCGCGGGTGGAGGTGGAGCTGGCTTTCATCCTCGGCAAGCCGCTGCGCGGCCCCGGCGTGACGCCGTTCGATGTGCTCACGGCCGCCGAGTACGTGACACCGGCGCTCGAGATCATCGACGCGCGCATCGAGCAGTTCGATCGCGAGACGCAGGCGCCGCGCAAGGTCTTCGACACCATCAGCGATTTCGCCGCCAACGCCGGCGTCGTGCTCGGCGGCCGGCCCGTGCGCCCGCTCGACGTGGACCTGCGCTGGGTCGGCGCACTGCTGCACAAGAACGGCGTGATCGAGGAGACGGGCGTCGCCGCCGGGGTGCTGAACCACCCGGCGAACGGCGTCGCCTGGCTGGCCAACAAGATCGCCCCGCACGACGAGCAGCTGAATCCGGGCGATGTGGTGCTCGCCGGCTCCTTCACCCGTCCGACAGCGGCCAAGGCCGGCGACAACTTCCACGTCGACTACGGCCCGCTCGGGTCCGTCGCATTCCGCCTTTTCTGAGGAGCACGCCATGCAGATGCCCATGAATGCCTTCAAGCGAGCGCTCCAACAAGGCCGTGTTCAGATTGGCCTGTGGGTCGGGCTTGCCGATGCGTATGCGATCGAAGCCATGGCTGGTGCCGGATTCGACTGGCTGCTGATCGATGGCGAACATGCGCCCAACGATCTGCGCACGGTGCTCGGCCAGCTGCAGGCGGTGGCGGCGTATCCCACGCACGCGGTCGTGCGGCCGGTGATCGGTGATTCGCCGCTGATCAAGCAGCTGCTCGACGTAGGGGCGCAAAGCCTGTTGATTCCTGTCGTGGAGACCGCCGAACAGGCGGCGTCGCTGGTCGCAGCCACGCGCTATCCGCCGCGCGGCATCCGGGGCGTCGGCGCCGCCTTGGCGCGCTCGTCGCGCTGGAACCAGATCGACGGCTATCTGAATGCCGCCGACGACGAGATGTGCGTGCTGCTGCAGGTCGAGACGCGAAAGGGCATGGAGAACCTTGCGGCCATTGCGTCGACAGAGGGCGTCGACGGCATATTCTTCGGGCCCGCCGATCTGTCGGCCTCGCTCGGCCTGCTCGGCCAGCCGGCGCACCCCGAGGTGCAACGGGCCATCCTCGACGGCATCGCCATCGTCCGCGCTGCGGGCAAGGCCCCTGGCGTGCTTGCAGCGGACCCAGCCCTGGCGCGGATGTACCTGGACGCCGGGGCGCTGTTCGTGGCCGTCGGTGTCGACACGACGCTGCTGACCCGCGCCTGCCGCGATCTGGCGGCGTCGTACCGGGCCGACCACGACAGGCCCGCCGCAGCCATGCACCTTGGCGGCTTGTGATCGACAGGCCTGCGTAGCCGGAACTTCAAGGAGATCGTCCATGGCAGACACGCCCGCCACGCCGGCCACCGTATCGCGTCCGTCGCGCTTCAGCCGCGAAGAGTGGGACGCCCGCGTCCGGCTGGCAGCGGCCTACCGCATCGTCGATCACCTCGGCTGGGGCGAGCTGATTTACAACCACATCTCGCTGCGGGTGCCGGGGCCCGAGCCGCATTTCCTGATCAACCCCTTCGGCCTGCACTACAGCGAGGTGCGGGCCTCGAACCTGGTCAAGGTCGACGTGAAGGGCAGCGTCATCGGCCACAGCGACTGGCCGATCAACCCGGCCGGTTTCACCTTTCACGGAAAGATCCACGAGATGGTGCCCGGTGCGCATTGCGTGATGCACGTCCACACCACGCCGACGATGGCGGTGTGCTGTTTGGAGGAGGGCCTGAGCTACACGAACTTCTATGCCGCCCAGCTCTTCGGCAAGGTGGCGTACCACGAGTTCGAGGGCATCACCGTGCATGCGGACGAAGGCGCCCGCATCCTCGCAAGCGCCGGCGACAAGCCGGTGCTGCTGCTGCGCAACCATGGGCCGGTCACCATCGGCCACACGCTGCCCCAATGCCTGAGTCTCATGTGGCTGCTCAACCGCGCCTGTGAAGTGCAGCTCGCAACGCTCGCCATGGGCCGGCCCAGGGCGATTGCACCGAACGTGCTGGAAGGCTGTGTGCGCGACTCGCTCAACTTCGACCCGAGGTACGGTGCGGGGCAGGATGCGTTCGACGCGCTGCAACGCGTGGTCGATCGCATCGACCCAAGCTACCGGAGCTAGCTGGCTCGCGAAGGCCGGGTTCGACGCAGGGGAGGGCTACGCCGGGACCACCGTGCCCGCGCACAGGCCGAAGCCGATGCGCCGTGCACCCGGGCGTTCGCAGTGCCCGGCCAGCACGAGCGTGTCGCCGTCCTGCAAGAACGCGCGGCGTTCGCCGTTCGGCAGCGTGAAGGGCTCCTTGCCGCCGGCAGTCAGCTCCAGCAGCGAGCCGGCTTGCGCGCGTTCGGGCCCGCTCAAGGTACCCGAGCCCAGCAGGTCGCCCGGTTGCAGGTTGCAGCCATTGACCGTGTGGTGGGCCACCAGCTGCGCGGCCGTCCAGTAGGCGGCCTGGGCGGCGTTGCTGTTCGAGATGGCCACGGGGGGCATGCCGGCTTCGCGCATCGCGGCGGTCTGCAGGCGCACCTCGAGCTGCACGTCGAGCGCGCCGCGTTCGCGCTGGCCGGCGTCATCGAGATAGGGCAGCGGCTGCGGGTCGCCTGCCGGCCGGGTGAAGGGCCGGCGGAAGGGCGCCAGGGCCTCCATCGTGACGATCCACGGCGACACCGTGCTCGCGAAGTTCTTGGCCAGGAACGGGCCGAGCGGCTGGTACTCCCAGGCCTGGATGTCGCGGGCCGACCAGTCGTTGAACAGGCACACCCCGAACAGGTGATCCTCAGCCTCGGCGAGGGGGATCGAGGTGCCGAGCGCATTGCCGGCGCCGATGAAGAAGCCCAGCTCCAGCTCCAGATCCAGCCGCTGCGTGGGGCCGACCTCGGGCGCGTCCTGGCCGGCCGCCTGCGTCTGCCCGCGCGGGCGGCGGATGGGCGTGCCGCTGGCGACGATGGACGAAGCGCGGCCGTGGTAGCCGATGGGCACCCACTTGTAGTTGGGCAGCAGCGGGTTGTCGGGCCGGAACAGCTTGCCCACCGCGGTGGCGTGGTGGATGCCGACGTAGAAATCGGTGTAGTCGCCGATGCGGCAGGGCACGCCCAGCTCGACCTCGGCCTGCGGCACCAGGCAGGGCGCGAGCGCGTCCTCGGGGCCACCGGCCGCGAGCGCCTGCGACAGCGCGCGTCGCAGCGTGCGCCGGGCCGCGGCACCACGCGCCATGAAGCCGTTCAGCTCACCGGTGGCCAGCAAGGCCAGCAGCGCCTGCACGTCGCTCGGCCATTTGGTGTGTTCGGCGGCGAGTTCCAGGTCCAGCACCTGGTCGCCGATCGCCACGCCGATGCGCCAGGCCTGGCCCGGCCGGCGAAAGCGGCCGAACGGCAGGTTCTGGATCGGGAAGTCGGTGTCGGCCGCGTTGGCCGAAGCGACCCAGCTTTGCAGCGCCGGGTCGTGGGTTGCGTCGAGCGTGCTCATCGTTGGAACCCGTCCTTCAGCGCGGCCCAGCATTGCGCGTAGTCCGCGTCCAGCGCGCCGCAGCCCAGCGCGAACGCCGTGGGCTTGAAGCGCCAGCGGCTCTCGAACATGAAGGCCAGCGTGTCGTCCAGCTTGTGCGGTGCCAGCGTGGCGTGGCTGGCCTGGTCGAAGGCCTCGGCGTCGGGGCCGTGCGGCACCATGCAGTTGTGCAGGCTCATGCCGCCGGGCTTGAAACCCTCGGGCTTGGCGTCGTACCGGCCATGGACCAGCCCCATGAATTCGCTCATCAGGTTGCGGTGGTACCAGGGCGGGCGGAAGGTGTCTTCCATCACCAGCCAGCGCGGCGGGAAGATCACGAAATCGCAGTTGGCCGTGCCCGGCGTGTCGCTCGGGCTGGTCAGCACGGTGAAGATGCTCGGGTCGGGGTGGTCGAAGCTGATCGAGCCGATGGCCATGAAGTTCGCGGTGTCGTACTTCATGGGCGCGAGGTTGCCGTGCCATGCGACGACATCGAACGGCGTGCGCGGCTGGGTGGTGCGCCACAGGCGCCCGCCGAACTTGCGAACGATTTCGTACGTCTGGTCCTGGCGGTCGTCGAAGGCGGCCACCGGCGCGAGGAAGTCGCGTGCGTTGGCCAGGCCGTTGCTGCCGATGGGGCCCAGCTCGGGCAGGCGGAAGGGCGCGCCGTGGTTCTCGCACACGTAGGCGCGCGACGGGCCGCTCACCTTCACGCTGAACGCGATGCCGCGCGGCAGCAGAACGACCTCGCCCGGCCTGGCGTCGAGGATGCCCAGCTCGGTGACGATGGTCAGCGCGCCCTGCTGCGGCACGACCAGCATCTCGCCGTCGGCATTGACGAGCGCGCGCCCGTCCATCGAGCGGTTCATCAGCACCAGGTGCGCGGCCATGCCGGTCTGCGCATCCGGGTCGCCGTTGACGACGATGGTGCGCAGGCCGTCGACGAAATCCAGCGGCGTGTCCGGCACGCCCACCGGGTGCCAGCGCAGCGGATCCGGCGGCACCGTCTCGCCTTCGGTGGCGCCGCTCTTCCAGTGCGGTTGATCGTAGGGCGCGTAGGCGCCGCTCACCACCGAGGGCTGGCGCCGGTAGACCCAGCTGCGCTGGTTCGCGTGGCGCGGCGCGGTGAAGGCGCTGCCCGAGATCAGCTCGGCGTACAGGCCGAGCGGCGCGCGTTGCGGGCTGTTGCGGCCCTGCGGCAGCGCACCGGGCACCGCCTCGGTCGCGAACTGGTTGCCGAAGCCGCACAGGTACTGGCGATCAGTCATGGGTCAGTCCAGGTGGATGCCGTTGTCCTTGATGAGTTTTCCCCAGCGCTCGCGCTCGGTCTTCGCGTAGGCGGCCATCTGCTGCGGCGTGCCGGGCAGGGCTTCGAGCGACAGGGTCTGGAATCGCGCCTTCACGGTCGTGGCGTTGAGCGCTTCCTGCAGAGCCTTGGCCAGCTGCGCCACCTGCGGCGCCGGTGTGCCGGCGGGCGCGACCAGGCCCTGCCAGGCATAGGCTTCGAACCCGGTGAGGCCTTGCTCGGCCAGCGTCGGCACCTCGGGGAAGGTGGCCAGGCGCCTGGCGCTCGCGACTCCGATCGCACGCAGCTTGCCGCTCGTCAGGTGCTGCTGCACGCTGGCGCTGTCGATCAGGCCGAACGGGACCTGGCCGCCGATCAGGTCTTGCACCGCCGGCGCGGCACCGCGGTAGGGCACGTGGGTGAACGTCAGGCCCGTGCGCTCGCGCAGCAGCTCGGTCGCCAGGTGATGCGGGCTGCCGAGCCCGGGCGAGGCGTAGTCCACGCCGCCCGGCGCGGCCTTGGCCCACGCGACGAACTCTTTCCAGTTCTTGATCGGCGATTTCTCGGGGACCACCAGGATCAGCGGAAAGCGGGCCAGCAGCCCCACCGGCAGGAAATCCTTGTCGGGGCTGTAGGGCAGCTTGGCGAACAGCGACGGGTTCGCCGCCAGCGTGGCGAAGTCGGCGGTGAGCACCACGTTGCCGATGTCTTTCGACTTCGCGACGTACTCGGCGGCGATGTTGGTCGCCGCGCCGGGCTTGTTGTTGACGACGATGGGGCGGCCCAGCGTCTTGCTCATGTGCTCGGCCACCGTGCGGGCGACCACATCGCTGCCGCCACCGGCGGCATAACCGACCACCCATTCGATGGGTTTGTCGTCGGCGAAGGCAGCCAGGGGCAACGTCAGGGCGAGCGCAGCCAGCGCGCGGCGGCGCGCGTTCGAAACGGTCATGGGAGTCTCCGGGTGTGGGTGGGGTCAGCGGCCGCTGTCGCGCGCGGCCTTCAGGGCTTGCTGCAGCACATCCAGCCGGCCGATGTGGTTGGCCAGCAGCAGCACCAGGCGGGCGTTGAGTGCGTGGCTCTGCGCTTCGCTCAGGTCGCGGTGGGTGTCGATCAGCGCCTCGTAGAACGAGTCCGGTGCGTCGAGGTTCGGTTCGGTCTGGAGGTTCATGGTTGGCTAGCCTTCATGACAGCGCCAGCGCGCGCTTCAGCGCGGTGGCCACGTCGGCGGCGCTCGGGGCCCGCCAGCGGGCGCAGACGTGCTGGTCGGGCCGCAGCAGCACGACCGTGCCGGGCTTCGCGTCGTAGCGCTCGGCGGCCAGGCCTTCCGGCGGCAGGTGGATCAGTTGGACCGGCACGATGCCCTCGGCGCCGGTGCTCACCGCCGCGCCATCGCCACCGAAGACCAGCGCGAAGAAGCCGGTGCCCGAGAGCTGGCGCAGCAGCCACGAGCCGCCGGGCAGCGGCGCGTCGACCGCCGGCGAGCCGGGCACCATCGCGCCAGCGAAGCTGTCGCGATCGGGCGTGTTCAGCGGCGATTCGCGCAGCGTGGCGGGGGTCGACAGCCGCCCGCTGTTGACGATGCGGCGCGCGAAGGGGTGGTTGCGTGCCAGGTCCAGCGTAGCATCGCGGAACAGGCGCGAGATCGGGCTCTTGGGCGTGATGAAGTCGGTGGCGCGCGTGGAGTTCAGGATGTTCTCGTCGGCGGCGTACTCGCGCTCGGGGCCGTAAGTGTCCAGCAAGGCCCGGGGCGCCACGCCGCGCAGCACGAGGTCCAGTTTCCAGGCCAGGTTGTCCGCGTCCTGCACGCCGGAGTTGGCGCCCCGCGCGCCGAAGGGCGACACGCCATGGGCCGAATCGCCGGCGAAGATCACGCGGCCGTGCACGAAGCGCTCCATGCGCAGGCAGGCGAAGGTGTAGACGCTGGCCCACTCCAGCTCGAAGGGCACCTCGCGGCCGAGGGCGGCGCGCATCATCGCGTCGACCCGGGGCTTGATGCGCTCGGGCTGCTTCTCGGCCTCGGGGTCGGCATCCCAGCCGAGCTGGAAATCGATGCGCCACACGCCATCGGGCTGGCGGTGCAGCAGCACGCTCTGGTTCGGGTGGAAGGGCGGGTCGAACCAGAACCAGCGTTCCGCCGGAAAGTCAGCCTGCATGCGCACGTCGGCGATCAGGAAGCGGTCGCGGAAGACGCGGCCCTTGCTCTCCTGGCCCAGCATCGCGCGCAGCGGCGAGCGCGAGCCGTCGCAGGCGGCCACGTAGTCGGCCTCGATCGAGTAGCGGCCGTCGGGCGTGTCGATGCCGAGCAGCACCCGGTCACCCTGCGGCTCGCACGCGGCCACCGTGTTCTGCCAGCGGATCTCGAGGTTTGGCAACCCGGCCGCGCGCACGGCGAGGTATGCCTCGGCGTAGTACTGCTGCAGGTTGATGAACGCGGGGCGCTCGTGGCCCGGCTCGGGCAGCAGGTTGAAGTGGTAGAGCAGCTCGTTGCCGAAGTAGACCTTGCCGACGTTCCACTCCACGCCCCTGGCACACATGGGGTCGCCCACGCCCAGCCGATCCCAGATCTCGAGCGTGCGCTTGGCGAAGCAGATCGCGCGCGAGCCGGTGGACAGCTTGTGGTCGTTGTCGAGCAGCAGCACGCGCTGGCCGCTGGCCTGGAGCCGCTGGGCGAGGTCGATCGCCAGGCTCAGGCCGACCGGGCCGGCGCCGACCACCACCACCGGGTGTCGGGCGGGCGTGGCGGCATCCTGGTCGGCACTGCGTCGGTAGGCGAATTCGTGGCGCTGGATGGTGGCGCCATCGCTGTCGTAGGTCAGCGCCATGGCCTCAACCCTCGAGCGTTTCCCACATCTGGCGGTCGCGCTCGGCGGTCCACACGCGCGGGTCGCGGTACTGCGTGGCCTCGTCGAAGCAGCGGGTCACGTCGAAGGGCATGCAGTGGTCGAAGATCACCCAGTGGCCGTACTTGGGCTTGAGCGCGGCGTAGGTGGCCTTGTAGACGGCGTTCAGGTCCTTGCCTGCCGCGACCCCGGCCTTGACGTTGGCCCACACGTCGCTGACGAAGGCGCGCGTCGCGCCCAGCCCCTGCTGCACCTGCGCCTCGCCCTTGAGCGCCGGGCCGCGGCCGGGCACCAGCGCCAGCGGGTTCAGCGCGGCGATGTTCTCGAGCGTCTTCGGCCAATCCTGGAAATAGGCGTCGCCGGCGTAGGGCGTGGCGTCGAACTCGACCAGGTCGCCCGACAGCAGCGTGCGCTCCTGCGGCAGCCAGACGACGGTGTCGCCCTTGGTGTGGCCGCGGCCCAGTTGCAGCAGCTGCACTTCCAGCTTGCCCAGCCACAGGGTCATCTTGCCGCTGAAGGTGATGGTGGGCCAGGTCAGCCC
>NZ_DATFAN010000137.1:0-101298 GCF_035254525.1 Ideonella sp.
GGCTGTAGCTGACCAGCAGGTTCTTGGTCTGCTGGTAGTGATCCAGCATCATCTTGTGGGTCTCGCGTCCCATGCCCGACTGCTTGTATCCGCCGAACGCGGCGTGCGCCGGGTAGGCGTGATAGCAGTTGGTCCACACCCGTCCCGCCTTGATGGCCCGGCCCATCCGGTAGCAGGTATTCGCGTCCCGGCTCCAGACCCCGGCCCCCAGCCCGTAGAGCGTGTCGTTGGCGATGGCGAGCGCGTCGTCGGCGGTCTTGAACTTCGTCACCGACACCACCGGCCCGAAGATCTCCTCCTGGAAGATCCGCATCCGGTTGTGGCCCTCGAAGATCGTGGGCTGGACGTAATACCCGTCCTTGAGCTCACCCGGGTGCACCCGGCGGGCGCCACCGGTCAGCAGCTTTGCCCCCTCCTTCTTCCCGATGTCGATGTAGCTCAGGATCTTCTCGAGCTGGTCGTTGGAGGCCTGGGCGCCGATCATCGTCTTGGGGTCGAGCGGATTCCCCTCGACGATCTGCCTGGTCCGGGCCACCGCCCGCTCCATGAACTTGTCGTAGATCGACTCCTGCACCAGCGCCCGCGAGGGACAGGTGCAGACTTCGCCCTGGTTGAGCGCGAACATGGTGAAGCCTTCCAGGGTCTTGTCGAAGAAGTCGTCGTCCGCTTCCATCACGTCGGCGAAGAAGATGTTGGGCGACTTGCCGCCCAGCTCCAGCGTGACGGGGATCAGGTTCTGGCTGGCGTACTGCATGATCAGGCGGCCCGTGCCCGTCTCGCCGGTGAAGGCGATCTTGGCGATGCGCGAGCTGCTCGCCAGCGGCTTGCCGGCCTCGAGGCCGAAGCCGTTGACGACATTGAGCACGCCGGGCGGCAGCAGGTCGCCGACGACTTCCATCAGCACCAGGATCGACACCGGCGTCTGCTCGGCGGGCTTGAGCACGATGCAGTTGCCGGCCGCCAGCGCCGGCGCGACCTTCCAGGCGGCCATCAGCAGCGGGAAGTTCCACGGGATGATCTGGCCGACCACGCCCAGCGGCTCATGCAGGTGGTAGGCCATGGTCTCGTGGTCGACTTCGCCGATGGTGCCTTCCTGGGCGCGCACGCAGGCCGCGAAGTAGCGGAAGTGGTCGACGGCCAGCGGCAGGTCGGCGGCCATCGTCTCGCGGATCGGCTTGCCGTTGTCCCAGGTCTCGGCGGTGGCGAGCAGCTCCAGGTTCTGCTCCATCCGGTCGGCGATGCGGTTAAGGATGTTGGCCCGCTCGGTGGTCGAGGTCTTGCCCCAGGCGGCCTTGGCGGCGTGGGCGGCATCCAGCGCGCGCTCGACGTCGGCCGCGGTCGAGCGCGGGATCTCGCAGAAGGCCTTGCCGGTGACGGGGGTGATGTTCTCGAAATACTCATTGCCGGCCGGGGCGACCCACTGGCCGTTGATGTAGTTGCCGTAGCGCTTCTTGAAGCTGACGGGGAAGCCGAAACGGCCGGGTTCGAGCATGTCCATGCGTGTCTCCAGGGAATCAGGGCACGGTGCCCTGCGTGTCACAGCGAAAGAGGCTGCGGGTTGCCTGGTGCCAGCGGCGTGCCAGCCCCGATCGGTCGCGCTGTCACCGCAAAAGGACCAGAATCGGGCGATTGGCCGCGGGTTGACCCTGAGCGCGCGTTCCAAGTTGGGCAGGTATGCACGGTCGTGCCGTACCGCGGCGGCGCAGCCTGCGCCAGGCGGGATGCCCGCGATTGCTGCTGATCAAGGCCGGCGTGCCGCGATGGGGCGATCGTCGCGAATCAGCGCCCCGCCGGCCGCCGGCATTCCCGACAGGAGAGCGTGGTGAACCCAGGCAGCCCCTTGCGACGAGAGGCCCAGCACTTCATCGACCCGCGGCGCGGGCCGTTGCCGGCTCCCGTGCGCTCGGTGCTCTTCGGCCTGGAGCGCTTTCGCCAGCATGGCATCAGCCTGGCGCAGGCGCAGCCCGTCGAGCGGCGGCGGGCCTGGCGGCGCCGCGTGCGCGCCCCGCGCTTCTTCCCGCGGCTCGAGTCCAACGTGCGCATGCTCGAGCGCACCCGGCGCTACCTCGAGTTGCTCGAGCACGAAGGCGACGCGCTCAGCCCCGCGGCCGAATGGCTGCTCGACAACTTCCACCTGATCGAGGCCCAGTTGCCCGACATCCGCAGCGGCATGCCGCGCGGCTACTACGCGCAGCTGCCCAAGCTGCGCACGCCGCCGCTGGCCGGGCTGCCGCGCGTCTACGGCATCGCCTGGGCCTACGTCGCCCACACCGACGCCAACTTCGACGCCGCGCTGCTCGCGCACTTCCTCAAGGCCTACCAGGAGATCGACCAGCTCACGCTCGGCGAGCTTTGGGCGCTGCCAAGCACGCTGCGCGTCGTGCTGCTCGAGAACCTCGGCCGGCTCGCCGAGGACGTGGCCACCGCCAAGGCCGCGCGCGAGGCGGCCAACTGGTGCTGCGACCGGGAGTCGACGCTGCCGCTGGCGCAGCTCGACGCCATGTTCCAACGGGTCGACGAGCGTGGCGTGCGCCTGGTCTTCCTGTCGCAGCTGGTCCAGCGCCTGCGCAGCCAGGAGCCGCCTGGCCCGGGCGCCGAGCCCTCGCGCTTCGCAGCCTGGCTGGATGACAAGGTGCACGACCCCAGCGCGCTGCTCGCCGCGGCGCAGGAGGCCCAGGCGGCCGACAACGTCAGTGTCGGCAACGCGGTGACGGCGCTGCGCAAGATCAACAACCTGGACTGGGTCGAGCTGGTGGCCCAGGTCAGCCCGGTGCTGCAGGTGCTGGCGCGTGCGCCGGCTTTCCTGGCCGACAGCGAGCTGACGCGCGACCAGACCACGCATGCGATCGAGCGGCTGGCGCGCCGCCTGCGCCGGCCCGAGCTGGAGGTGGCGCGCAAGGTGCTGCAGCTGTGCGAGGCGGACGCCGCGGATCCCTCGCACGGCCCGGCGCACTGGACGATCGGCGCCGGCCGACAGGCGCTGGTGGCCATGCTGGGCGCACCGGCCGAGGCGGCCGAAGAGGCGGTCACTCAGTGGTGGGGCCGCTGGCGCACCACGCTGTACGGCACCACGCTGGCGATGGGCGCGGCCGCGCTGCTGGCCTGGCTGCTGCAGGGGCAGCAGCCGCTCGGTGCGCTGGGCGTCGCCGCGCTGGTGCTGATGGTGATCCCGGTGCTGGAGTGCGTGGTCGCGCTGGTTCACCGCGTGCTGACCGAGGCCGTGCGCGTGCAGCGCCTGCCGCGTCTGGCGCTGGACGATGGCCTGCTGCCCGGGCACCGCACGCTGGTCGTCGTGCCCTGCCTGCTCAGCTCGGCGGCCACCGTCGAATCGCTGGTCGACCGGCTGACGCAGCACCACCTGGCGAACCCGGAAGCCGAGACCTCGTTCGTGCTGCTGAGCGACTGGGTCGACGCGCGCGCGGCCACGCTGGCGGAAGACGCGCCCTTGCTCGATGCGGCGCGCGCCGGCATCGAGCGCCTGAACCGCCAGTACGCCGGCCCCGACGCCGGCCCGCGCTTCCTGCTGCTGCACCGGCAGCGCAGCTGGAGCGAGAGCGAAGGCGTCTGGATGGGCTGGGAGCGCAAGCGCGGCAAGATCGAGCAGCTGCTCGCGTTGCTGGCGGCTGACGGGGATGACCCGTCTCCCTTCGTCGATCTGGGGCTGCTGTCACGCCCGCCCATCGGCGTGCGTTACGCGGTCGTGCTCGACGCTGACACCGAGCTGCCGCCCGGCGCGCTGCGCGAGATGGTGGCGATCGCGGCCCACC
Source organism: Ideonella sp. (assembly GCF_035254525.1). Taxonomy (GTDB): domain Bacteria; phylum Pseudomonadota; class Gammaproteobacteria; order Burkholderiales; family Burkholderiaceae_C; genus Ideonella. Next base: position 3,768 of record NZ_DATFAN010000137.1, read on the forward strand.
CGCTGAACCACCCGCGCATCGACGAACGTAGCCGCCGCGTGGTCAGCGGCTACGGGATCCTGCAGCCGCGCGTGGCGATGCCGTTCCCGGCCGCCAGCGAGATCACCGCCTACGGCTGGCTGTTCGCGGCGCCGTGGGGCACCGACGCGTACAACGGCGGCAGCTCCGAGGTCTACCAGGACGTGTTCGGCGAGGGCAGCTTCGTCGGCAAGGGCCTGTTCGACGTGCATGCGGTGCACGACGTGCTGGAGGGCCGGGTCGCCCCCGGCAAGCTGCTCAGCCATGACCTGTTCGAGGGCCTGTGGGCCCGCTGCGCCTTCCTCAGCGACGTCGTCGTGCTGGAGAGCCACCCGATGCACCCCGAGGTCGCCGCCTCGCGCGTGCACCGCTGGACGCGCGGCGACTGGCAGCTGCTGGCCTTCCTCGGCGCCGTGCTGCGCGGCGGCGTGGGCGCGGTGAACGTCTGGAAGGTGCTGGACAACCTGCGCCGCAGCCTGCTCGCGCCGGCCTGCGTGGCGCTGCTGTGGCTGGCCTTCACGACGGGGGTCGTCGGGCCGGGCGTGGCGGTCGCGCTGGTGCTGGCGGCCTATGGCCTCGGGCCGATGGTCGGCGCCGTGGCCGGGCTCGCGCCCGGGCGTGGCCACCTCGCCTGGGGCCACCTGGCCCGCGAGGCCGGGCGCGAACTCGGGCGGGCGGCCGCCGGCGCGCTGTGGCACATCGCCACGCTGCTGTACGCGGCCGCCTTGCAGCTCGACGCGATCGTGCGCGCGCTGTGGCGCATGGCGGTCAGCCGCCATGGCCTGCTGCAATGGACGACCGCGGCACAGGCCCAGGCCTTGTCGCGCCGCGACCTGGCCGGCTTCTGCCGCCGGCACGCCGGGGTGACGCTGACGGCCGTGGCCTGGGTGGCGCTGGGCTGGATGGTGCCGGGCGCGGCGCGCGGCTGGCTGCTGGGTGCCGGCCTGCTGTGGGCCGCGACACCGTTGTGGCTGTGGGCCAGCGCGCAGCCGCTGCGCCGCGCGCCGCGCGATGCGCTGAGCGGGGCCGACCGCGAGTACCTGCTCGGCGTGGCGCGCGACACCTGGAGCTACTTCGCCGACTGCGTGACGGCCGAAGACCACGAGCTGCCGCCCGACAACCTGCAGCTCGAGCCGCAGCCCATGCTCGCGCGCCGCACCTCGCCGACGAACATCGGCTTCTACCTGCTGAGCGCCCTGTGCGCACGGCGTTTCGGCTTCATCGACGTGGCCGAGCTCGGCGCGCGCGTCGACCGCACGCTCGCCACGCTGGAGCGCCTGCCGCGCCACCGTGGCCACTTCTACAACTGGATCGATACCGAGACGCTGCAGACGTTGCCGCCGGCCTATGTGTCGGCGGTCGACAGCGGCAACCTCGCCGGCGCGCTGTGGGCCCTGGCCCAGGCGTGCCGTGAAGAGGGCGGTCAAGCGTGGGCCGAACGCGCCGCCCGCGCCGATGCGCTGGCCGGCGCGATGGACTTCCGCTTCCTCTACGACCGCAAGCGCCGCCTGTTCCACATCGGCTACCGGCACGACGACGCGACGCTGGACCCGGCCTACTACGACCTGCTGGCCTCCGAATCGCGGCTGACCAGCTTCGTCGCAATCGCCAAGGGCGACGTCTCGCGCCGCCACTGGGAGTCGCTCGGCCGGCCCTTCGTCGCCTGCCGCGGCGACCCGGCGCTGCGCTCCTGGTCCGGCTCGATGTTCGAGTACCTGATGCCGGCGCTGCTGATGGAGGAGCCCAGCGGCGGCCTGCTGCGGCGCATGGAACGCGTCGCGGTGCAGGCCCAGCGCGCCTTCGGCGAGCGCCACGGCGTGCCCTGGGGGGTTTCCGAATGCGCCTACTTCGCGCAGGACCACACGCTGGCCTTCCAGTACTCGCCCTTCGGCGTGCCGGCACTCGCGCTGCGCCGCACGCCGCCCGAAGACCGGGTGATCGCGCCTTACGCCACCGCGCTCGCGCTGCTGGTCGATCCGCCGGCGGCGCTGGCCAACCTGCGCAGCATCGAGCGCCATGGCGGCCGGGAACGCCACGGCTTCATCGAGGCGCTGGACTTCTCGCGCTCGCGCGCCGGCGAGGGCGGGGCGCCGCAGCGCGTGGCGACGTTCATGGCGCACCACCAGGGCATGAGCCTGGTCGCGCTGACCGACTTGCTGTGCGACGGCGCACCGCGCGGCTGGTTCGGCCGCGCGCCGCTGGTGCGCGCGCACGCCCGCCTGCTGCACGAGCGCATGCCGCGCGAGATCGTGCTGCAGGAGCCGATCCTGTCGCGCGAGCCGCCGCCGCCGGCCGAGGAGGCCGCCACCGTGGTGCGAGAGTTCGGGCTGGCCATGCCGCTGGCGCTGCCGCCCACGCATTGGCTGGGCAACGGCAGCTACAGCGTCGCCTTGCGGCCCAATGGCGCCGGGCAGAGCCGCTGGCGTGGCCACGCGATCAGCCGCGCCCGCGACGACCTGCTGCGCGATGCCTACGGCAGCTGGCTGATGCTGCGCTGCCCGGGCCGCGCGGCTTTCGAATCCTTGACCCAGGCGCCGTGCCCGCGCCCCGGTGCCAGCTACCTGACGCGCTTCTTCGCCGACCACGTCGAGTTCCACCGCCGCTGCGATGCCTTCGAGGCCGAGACGGCGGTGTGGGTCAGCGCCGACGAGGATGTCGAATTCCGCCAGGTCACGCTGCACAACCTGTCCGACGCCAGCGTGACGGTCGAGCTGGTGAGCTGGTTCGAGGCGGCGCTGAGCCCGCAGGCGGCCGACGAGTCGCACCCGGCCTTCGCCAACCTGTTCGTGCAGGCCCATGCGCTGGACCCGCGCGCCGCGCTGCTCGAGCGTCGGCCACGCCTGCCGGGCGAGCAGGGCCTGTGGGTCGCGCATTTCCTCGGTGCCTGCGACGTGGAGCCCGAGGCGGTGGCGGTGTGCTGCGACCGCGAGGCCCTGTTGCCGCGCGGCGGCCGGCTCGACCAGTTGCACGGCGGCCCGCCGACCCGGCCGCTGGCCGACGGCCGGCTCGACACCGGGCTGGACCCCGTGGCATCGCTGACGGTGTGCGTGAGCATCGCGCCACGGGCGCGTACCACGCTGACCTTCGCCACCGCCGCCGCGCCCGACGCCGACACGCTGCTGAGCTGGATGGACGAGTACCGCCAGGACGTGCACGTCGCGCGGTCGCGCCGCATGGCCGCGGCGCTGGCGCGCATCCGCCAGCGGGAGCTGCGCCTGGTCGCCGCCGACCTGCATGCGACGCAGGACATGGCCACGCTGGTGGTGATGAACCGTTCGCACCGCCGCGCGCCACCGGCACTGGCGCTGGACCGGCGCGCGCTGTGGCGCTTCGGCGTCTCGGGGGACCGGCCGATCATCGTGGCGCGCATCGGCGCCGCGCAGGGCCTGCCCGCCGTGCGCGCGCTGCTGGCCGCACTGCGGCTGTGGGAGCTGGCCGGCCTGGCGATCGATCTGGTGATCGTCAACGGCGAGCCGGCCTCGTACCTGATGCCGCTGCAGGACCAGATCGCCAGCCTGCGCCACAGCCTGGATGGCGGGCGCATCGTGCAGCCCGAGCGCGGCTCGGTCGTCGTGCTGCGCCAGCCCGACATCTCGCCGGCCGAGGCCGCGGCACTGCACGCGGTGGCCCGGCTCGATCTGGTGACCGACGGGAGGCCGCTGCCGCGCCTGCTGGCGCTGGCCACGGCCGACGAGACCGCTTCGCGTCTGGCCTCCGCGCCGCGCCGGCCCGCGCCTTGGCCCGACGCGCTGGCGCCGAGCCGCCTTGCCGACGGCGGCCGCCGCTTCGAGATCGACATCGACGCCGCCCACGTCACGCCGCGCCCCTGGGCCAACGTGATCGCCAACAAGGACTTCGGCTGCCTGGTCACCGAATCCGGCGGCGGATTCACCTGGGCCGGCAACAGCCGCATGAACCAGCTCACGCCCTGGAGCAACGACCCGCTGCTGGACCCGCCGGGCGAGCACTTCCTGCTGCAGGACACCACCCACGGCGTCGGCGCCGCCCCGTGGTTCGGCGCCCTGCCGACACTCGACCGCAACGGCAGCGCCGGCTACCGGGTGCGGCACACGCAGGGCGTCAGCGAATTCACGCACGAGCGGCAGCGCCTGAGCGTGCAGGCGCGGCTGGCCGTGCACCCGACGGAGGCGGTGAAGTGCCTGCACCTGCGCCTGGGCAACCTCGGCGGCGAAACGCGCCGCCTGCGCCTGCTCGGCCTGGTGGAGTGGGTGCTGGGGGCACAGCGGCGCGAGCGCATGACGCTGGCCACCGAGTACGTGCACGACGCACAGGCCGTGCTCGCGCGCCAGCTCGAGCACCAGGGCGGCTTCGGCGAGGGCGCGGCCTTCCTGATGCTGCACGGGCTGCCGGTGCAGCGCTGGACCTGCGCGCGCAGCGAGTTCTTCGATGCCCACGGCGGGCTGGACGTGGCCGAGCGCCTGCAGGGTGCCAGTGGCTTCGGGCTGGACCCGTGCGGCGCGCTCGATGCGGTGGCGACGCTCGCCGTCGGCCAGCACATCGATGTCTACTGGGTCATCGGCTACGCGCCGGGCCGCGAGGCGGCGCTGGCGCTGGCGCGGCGCATGGCGGTGCCCGGCGCGCTGGCAGGCCTGGCCGACCAGGCCGCCGCGGCGTGGGACGAACGGCTCGGCGCGATCCAGGTGCACACGCCCGATCCGCTGTTCGACGCCATGGTCAACCGCTGGTGGCTGTACCAGTCGGTCGGCTGCCGCATGTGGGCCAAGGCGGGCTTCTACCAGGTCAGTGGCGCCACCGGTTTTCGCGACCAGCTGCAGGACGCGCTCGCGCTGGCCTGGGGCGAGCCGGCGGCCCTGCGCGAGCAGATCCTGCTGCACGCGACGCGGCAGTTCCCCGAGGGCGACGTGCAGCACTGGTGGCACGCGCCCACCGGCGCCGGCGTGCGCACCCATTTCAGCGACGACCTGCTGTGGCTGCCGTTCGCGGTGCAGCACCACCTCGCATCGCTCGGCGACGGCGGGCTGCTCGACACCGAGCTGCCGTTCCTCGACGGCCCGCCGGTGCCCGAGGGCGCGGAAGATGCCTACTACGTGCCGAGCACCAGCGCCCAGACGGCGACGCTGTACGAGCACGCCGCGCGGGCCATCGACCACGCGCTGCGCTTCGGGGCGCACGGCCTGCCGCTGATGGGCAGCGGCGACTGGAACGACGGCATGAACCGCGTCGGCCACGGCGGGCAGGGCGAGTCGGTCTGGGTCGGCTGGTTCCTGCTGGCCATCCTGCCGCCGTGGCAGCGCCTGGCCGAGGCGCGCGGCGACCACCAGCGCGCGGGGCACTGGGCCGCATCCGAGGCGGCGCTGGAACGCGCGATGCGCGATTCGGCCTGGGACGGCGAATGGTTCCGCCGCGCCTACTTCGACAACGGCCAGCCGCTGGGCTCGCAGCTCAACACCGAGTGCCGCATCGACCTGATCGCCCAGGCCTGGGCGGTGTTCGTGCGGCCGCCGGGCGACGCCCAGGCGGCGCAAGCCATGGCCGCGGCCGATGCGCAGCTGGTGGACCGCACGCATGGCCTGATCCGCCTGCTCGACCCGCCGCTGCAGCGCTCGGAAGACCACGCCGGCTACATCCAGTCCTACCCGCCGGGCGTGCGCGAGAACGGCGGCCAGTATTCGCACGCCGCGGCCTGGGCCCTGATCGCGCAGGCCCGGCTGGGCCATGAAGCGAAGGTGGCCGAGTACCTCGCGATGCTGAGCCCGGCCCACCGTGCGCGCAGCGAGGCCGAACAGCGCCGCTACCGGCTCGAGCCCTACGTGATGCCGGGCGACATCTACGCCGCGCCGCCCTACGAGGGCCGCGGCGGCTGGAGTTGGTACAGCGGCTCGGCGGCCTGGATCTGGCGCGCCGCCGTCGAAGCCATCCTGGGCCTCGAGCAGCGCCCGGGCGGCCTGCGCGTCTCACCCTGCCTGCCGCCGGATTGGCCGCAGGCGCGGGTGGATTTGCGGATCCAGGGCCGCCGCCTGCAAGTGCTGCTGCAACGCGCGCCGGTGTTGCCGGGCGGCGTGCTGCCGCTGCAGCGGGGCACCTGGGTCGAGCTGGCGTCGCTGGCCGACGGCGTGACGCTGGGGGTGCTGGTGCCGGCCGGCGCCGACCAGCCGGTCGGCGCGCTGGGCACGCCGATCGGTGCCGTGGGGCGCTGAGACCGCGAGCGTGCCGTCAGGCGGCCAGCGAAGAGGCTGCCGCCAGCAGCACCAGCAACAGCGCCGTGGTCACCAGGTGCTTGTGCAGGAAGGCCAGGCCGACCAGCACCACGTGGCGCAGGCTCTCTCGGCGGTTGTGCGGCCCCGCGCAGCGTCGCAGCTGGTCGGCCAGCGCGCCATGGTCGGACTGGACGAAATCCAGCACCTGCGAGTGCTGGTGCAGCAGACCGTGGTGGAAGTGCAGTCGCTCAGCCACGGCGAGTCTCCTTGGCGGCAGCGGCGAGGTGGGTGGTGAACCAGCGCCCCGCGAGTTGGGTCACGCGCTCCAGCGCGCCGCTTTCCTCGAACAAGTGGGTAGCGCCCGGCACGACGGCCAGCTCGCTGGGCTTGCGCAATTGGGTGAGCGCTTCGCGGTTCAAGGCGAGCACCTCGGCGTCGGCGCCGCCGACGATCAGCAGCGTCGGCGCGGTGACGCGGCGCAGCGCATCCTTGGCCAGGTCGGGCCGGCCGCCGCGCGAGACGACCGCCTTGACGCGCTTGGGCCGCTCGGCCGCGCCGAACAGGGCAGCGGCCGCGCCGGTGCTGGCGCCGAACAGCCCCAGCGGCAGGTTGGCCAGCGCGGGGCGGCGGTCGAGCCAGTCGATCGCCTCGACGATGCGCTGGCCGAGCAGCTCGATGTCGAATACGTTGCGCCGGTCCTCGGCCTCGGCCGGCAGCAGCAGGTCGAACAGCAGGGTGGCGAGGTCTTCGTCGTTCAGTGCCCGGGCCACCTGCTGGTTGCGCGGGCTGCGGCGCGAACTGCCGCTGCCATGCGCGAAGACCACCAGCCCGCGGGCCTGCGGCGGGACGATCAGGTCGCCATCGAGCGCCTGTGGCCCGATCTGGACCCGTTTGGGCGTCAACAGCAGGTCTTGCATGGTCCTTGTCTCCTTCAATCGATCGGCGGTCCCGAACGTGGGTGCTATTTATGCGCGGGTGGCGGCCGGCATGCTTGCGAAGCGTCAATTCAAGCGACGCGGAAATTGCGGAACTGCCAGGGGTCTTCCCGGTCGAGTTCCTCGTCGAACAGCCAAGCCCGGCCAACCAGCGGCGTCCAGTCGCTATAGGCGCCGACCAGGTCGCCCAGGTACGGCTGCATGAGATCCAGCATCTGCGCGAAAGGCAGGTCGTCTGCTTCCACGATGCCGGCGGCGGGATGGCGCATCGCCCAGACCACGCCGGCCATCACCGCGGCGGTCACCTGCAAGCTGGTTGCGCTGTTGTGCGGGCACAGGGCCCGTGCGTCGGCCGTCGAAAGGCGCGAACCGAGCCAGTATGCGCCTTTGGCGTGCCCCATGAGCAGCACGCCCAATTCGTCCCTACCGGCGGGTTCGATCTCGTCCTTCAGCACCCGTTCCCCTTCGCCGAGGCGCCACTCGCGGGCGGCTGCGTCGGCCAACGACAGCACGGCGTCGTCGCAGGGCCGGTAGGCGTAGTGCACGGTGGGCCGGTAGCGCGGCGCCGCCGCGTCGCCGAGCGTCAGGTGGTCGGCGATCGAGATCGATTCGGCGTGCGTCACCAGAAAGGCCTGCTGCGGCCCGGCCAGCGGCGTCCAGCTGCGCACCCGGGTGGCGGCGCCCGGCCGGTTCAGGTAGATCGCGGCCTGGCAGCCGCTGTCGTGGCGGCGGGCGTCGGCCGGCCATTCGCGCTCGTGGGTGCCCCAGCCGAGTTCGGCCGGCTGGTGGCAGGCCTCGTCGACGAAACCCTCGACCGACCAGGTGTTGAGGAACTCGCCGGGCCGGCGCGGCGGCTGGCCGGGCGCGGCCACCTGCCAGTCGCGCTCGGCGATGTGGATCACGCGCACGCCCAGGCCCTCGGCGAGCGCGGCCCAGCCGTCGCGCCGGGTCGGCGCGGCGACCGGCGCACCCACGTCGCGCGCCAGGTCGATCAGGGCCTGCTTGACGAGGTAGGACACCATGCCCGGGTTGGCGCCATGGGCGAGCAGCGCGGTGGGCCCCTCGTTGCCTGGCGCGCGCAGGGCCAGCGCCTGCTCGCGAAAGGCGTAATTGGTGCGCCCGGCCACTTGCAGGCGGGTGTCGGTGTAGCCGCCGTCCCAGGGCTCGACGCAGGTGTCGAGGTACAGCGCGCCCAGTTCCCGGCACAGGGCGATCAGCGCGAGGCTGCTGACGTTGACCGACAGGTTCAGCACGAAGTCGCTCGCGCCGATGCGGCGCTGCAGTTCCTGGCGCAGATTCGCCGGCGTCAGCTCGACCGCCTCGGCCACCACGCCGTGGGCGCGCGCGATGCCGCTCGGGTCGCCGCGGCGCGACAGCACCAGCAACTGCTCGGGTGGCATCTCGATGTGGCGCAGCAGCAGCGGCAGCACGCCCTGGCCGATCGAGCCGAAGCCGATGATCAGCAGGCGGCCGCCATATCGGTGATGGTGTTGTGGGTATCGGGCAGGGCCCATGTCTCGCTCCCGGGCAAAACGGCTGGTTGCATTCTTTGCACGCACGACCAGACTCGCTTGCGTGCGATCAAGCCACGACCGGGTACCGTGCCTAGAGTCAAAAGAACACCCGTCGTTGGGAAGGAAATCGTCGCCGTGATGAGCGCAAACAGCGTGCCCGAACCGCAGGGGCAGTCCAGCGCGGCCGAGCCGACGCCGAAGATGAATGCAGACTCGGGGTGGCGGCGAGCGAGTCGGAGTTGCCGCCTGCGCCCGGCGCCGACGGTGCGCGCCAAGCTGCTGCGCTTGGTACTCGTGTGCATCGTGCCGGTGTCGCTGGCCGCGGCCGCGGCAATCGTCGCGGTGTACCGGGAGAGCCAGGCCAGTCTCGTCGCCCATGCCCGGGCCGATGCGCGCGCGCTGAGCCTGGCGACCGACGCCGAACTCGGCCGGGCGGTGGCGGCGCTGCAGGGCCTGGCGACCTCGCCGGCCATCGTGTCGCAGGACTGGGCCCGCTTCCGTGCCCAGGCCCTGCAGGTGCTGTCCCAGCAGGATGGCAGCCACATCGTCGTGACCAGCGCCGACAACCGCCAGGCCCTGAACACGCTGCGGGCCGAAGGGACCGCGGCGCCCGAGGCGGACAGTCCGGCACGCCTGATGGACGCGATCGCGGCCGACAAGCCCGTCGCATCGGATCTGTACCTCGGCGCGGCGGCCCGGCGGCCGCTGCTGGCCGTGGCGGTGCCGGTGCACGAGGACGAGCGAATTCCGTACTACCTGGCGCTGGCCTTCCGGCCCGAGCGGCTGGCGGCGCCATTGGCCTCGGCGCCGCTGGCCGGCGAGGCGTTCGCATCGATCGTCGACGGCGCCGGCATGGTCGTCATGCGCACCGGCCAGGCCGGAACCGTCAGCGGTCGGCCGGCCTTGCCCGCGCTGCGCGAGGCGATGGCGCACGCGCCCGAGGGCGTCATCGACGGCGACATGCTCGACGGCGTGCCGGTGTTCGCCGCCTATGTGCGCTCACCGATGTCCGGCTGGACGGTGGTCGTCGGCATGCCGCAGGCCACGCTGCTTGCGGCCCTGGGCCCGTGGGTGGTGGGGCTGCTGGTCATCAGCCTGAGCCTGCTGCTGATCGCCGTGTACGCTTCGCGCCGCATGGCGGACCGGATCGAGCGCTCGATCGCTGCGCTGATCCCGCCGGCCGCGGCGCTGGGCGAAGGCGCACCGGTGGCCGTGCAGGCGCAGGGGCTGGCCGAGGTCGACGCGGTCGGCGCGGCGCTGACGCGGGCCGCCGGGTTGCTGAGCGCGCGCACGGCCGAGCGTGACGAGGCCACGCGAGGTCGCGAGGCGATGCGCGCGCGCAGCCAGCGCCTGGCCCACGCGGCCAGCCACGACGCCTTGACGGGCCTGCTGAACCGCGCACGCTTCGGCATCGAGATCGAGGCACGCCTGGCCGATGCCCGGCGCGGGGGCGGCCGGCTGACGCTGTGCTTCATCGACATCGACGACTTCAAGCCGGTCAACGACCTGCACGGCCACGCCGTCGGCGACGAACTGCTCCATGCCTTCGCGCAGCGCCTGCGCGACGGCGTGCGAGCTTCCGACCCGGTGGCTCGCCTGGGCGGCGACGAATTCGCCGTGCTGCTCGACGGCATGTCCCCGCACGAAGCCATGCCGGTGGCGCAGACCCTGATCGATCGCCTGTCGCGGCCCTACGCGGTGCGCCAGGAGCGCATCGTCATCTCGGCCTGCATCGGCCTGGCCGGCTTCCCCGACCATGCGGAGACGGCGGGCAAGCTGCTCGAGCAGGCCGACGCCGCGATGTACCGCGGCAAGCAGGCCGGCAAGCGGCACTGCACGGTGTCGGGCTTCATGGACCTGTGATCGGCCGGCAGCGCCCGAGTGCGGCGAACTCGCGCTCGAAGCCGCGCGCGATCGCCTCGGGGTCGGGCACCAGCCGCGCATCGGCGATCACGCCCAGCGTGACCTGGCCGGCGTAGCTGAGGATGCTCAGGCCCATGCCGACCTCGGTGCCTGGGTGCGGCACGCAGAACAGCAGGCGCTCGACCTCGGCACCCGCCAGCTTGACCGGCGCGCTCGGGCCGATCACGTTGGTCATCACGACGCTGGTCTTGCTCGCGAACAGCAGGCTCGCCACGTCCTGCACGGCCTTGGGGCCGCGGCCGAAGATGTCGAACAGCAGCCACATCGCCAGCGGCTCGGCCGAGTGTTTCAGCGCTTCCATCCGCTCGCGGGTCAGCGCGAGGCGCTGCGCGGCGCGGGGTGTGTCGACCGGCAGATCGAGGATCACGAGGCCGAACTCGTTGCCCAGCCGGTCGGCATGCTCGGGCGGCCGAAGGTCGACCGGCACCATTGCGCGCAGCGTGCGGCCGGTGAGCGCGGCGCCGCGGTGGTGCAGGTAGCCGCGCAGCGCGCCGGCCACGGCCGCGACCAGCACGTCGTTGAGCTTGGCGCCGTGCGCGGCACCGATGGCCCTGGTGTCGGCCAGCGGCAGGGGCTTCGACCAGGCCACGCGCTTGGCCAGGCCGAACTCGCCCTTGAACGGCGACGGCGGGTCCGGCCACTTCAGCAGGTCGGCGACGAGCGTCGCGCCGCCGCGCAGCGCCAGCGCGGCCTTGTCCGCCAGGCCCGGCGGTGCCTGGCGCTCGCGGCGCGGCGGAGCCACCGGGCGCGCGGCGGCGGGCATGTCGAACAGGCGCGCGCCGACGGTCATCATGGCCCGGCCGTCGCCCAGGCAGTGGTGGTAGCGCAGCACCAGGGCGCTGCCGCGGCCGACCCGCTCGACAAGGACCATCTGCCACAGCGGGCGGCTGCGGTCCAGCGGGGTGCTGGCCAGTTCGTCGAGCAAGGTGCGCAGCGCGGCCTGGTTGCGCGGTGCGGGCAGGGCGGCGTGGTGCAGGTGCGCGTCGAGGTCGAAGTCGGGCACTTCTTCCCAGGCGGGCTCGGGCAGCAGCAGGCCATGCTCGACGACGCGCTGGCGAAAGCGCGGAAAGCTCAGCAGGCGGCGCCGCACGAGCGCCCGCAGGCGGGTGAAGTCGACGGGCGTGCGGGTGATCGACACGCCGATCACCACCGCCGGGTTGGCCGGGCCGTCGATGTGCAGCCAGGCGGCGTCGACGGGGTCCAGCGGCTCGGCGGCGGGCGGCCCGTCCGGCGTCATGCCCAGCCGTCCTCGTCCGGCAGGTCGAGGTCGGGGTGGTGGTGCGCGGCCCATTCCTTGGCCTTGGCGATCGCGATGCGAATCGCCTTGCCTTCGTCCATGCCTTCGGCGAGCAGGGCGTTGGCGATCTCGATCGCCTTGTCGCGCACCAGCAGCGGCAGATGGCGCATCGAGACGGGGTAGCGCTCGGCCGTCCAGGGCATGGCTCAGCTCCGGCCGCGCTTGTCCGCCAGATAGACGACCAGCGCATCGAGCGAATCGACGCGGCCGTAGTCGGCCTCGGGCACCTCGACACCCAGGCGCTCGTGCAGCGCGATCAGCAGGTTCAGGAAATCGAAGGAATCGAGGTCGAGCTGCGCGCGCAGCGAGCGCGCCGGGTCGACGGTGGCGAAATCGGCCTCGGGGGCGATGGCGAGCACCGCTTCGATCACCGCTTGCCGGACGCTCTCACGGTCGTTCATGTTCAGTGCTCCACGGTGCGGCTGACCGGAAGGAAGCGTGGGGGCCGTTTCACGGCAGGTCAGGCTGTGCGAGGCGCCGCTGCACCGCGGCGAGGAAGCGCGCGCCGATCAGGCCGTCGCTGGCGCGGTGGTCGGCGGCGAGCGACAGGTGCACGGTGCGTGCCGCGATGACCGCGCCGTCCTGCACCACCGGGCGCGAGGCGACGCGGCCCAGGCCGATCAGTGCGACCTGCGGCGGGTAGATCACGCCGTAGACCATGTCGGTGCCCAGCTCGCCCAGGTTGGTGACGGTGGCGGTGGAGTCGGCCAGGTCCGAGCTGCGCAGCTGGCCGGTGCGCGCGCGCGTCAGCGCCTCGCGCAGGGCCTGCATCAGCTCGGGCAGCGGCAGGCGATCGGCATCGTGGACGGTGGGCACGACCAAGCCGCCGCTGCGCAACGCGGTGACGACGCCCAGGTGCACCGAGGCCGAGGGCTCGAAGCGCCCGCCGACGAAGCGGCCGTTCAGCTCCGGCGCCTCGCGCAGCGACAGCGCGATGGCGCGCAGCGCCAGGGCCGCGAACAGCACGCGGTCGGCCAGCGCACGGCCGGTGTTGAAACCCTCCAGCGCCCTCAGCGCAGGCTCGACCAGAGTCTCGCAGCCGAGGTAGTAATGCGGGATCTCGCGCTTGGAGCGGGCCATTGCGGCGGCGATCGCGGCGCGCATGCCGCTTTCGCCCGCCACCGGCGCCGCCCGCGGGCCAGCGGCTTGCTCGATATCGGCCAGCGTGAGCGGGGCGCCCGCGTTGGCCGCCAGCGTGTCCAGATCGACACCGAGCTCGGCGGCCCGGCGGCGCGCCGCGGGCGAGATGCGCAGCGCGGGCGCCGTCGCCGGCGCGGATGCAGTGGCCGGCACAGCCGCCGCCGGCGCGGTGGCCTCGGCCTGGCGAGCCACCGCGTGCCAATCCTCCGCGGCGTCGGCCAGCCAGGCCAGCGTGTGGCCCACCGGCAGGCGCTGGCCCGGTTCGGCGACGAGTTTCGCCACGGTGCCGTCCTGCCAGACCTCGACGTCGATCGCGCCTTTCTGCGTCTCGACCACGCAGGCGATGTCGCCGCGCTTCACGGCCTGGCCCGGCTCGACGTTCCAGCGCACGAACTCGGCGTCGTCCATGTCGGCGCCGAAGGAGGGCAGGCGCAGCTCGATCATCGGCCCAGCACCTCGTGCACCGCCGCGACGATGCGCGGCACGTTGGGCAGCGCGGCGTCCTCCAGGTGCTTGGGGTAGGGAATGGGCACCTCGGCGCTGCACACCCGGGCCAGCGGCGCATCGAGCTCGTAGAAGCCCTGCTCGACGATGGTGGCGATGATCTCGCCGGCCAGGCTGCCGGTCTTCCAGCCTTCGTCGACGACCACGGCGCGCCGCGTGCGGCCCACGCTGGCGGCAATGGCGGGCACATCCAGCGGGCGCAGCACCCGCAAGTCCAGCACCTCGGCTTCGATGCCCTCGGCTTCGATGCCCTCGGCAGCGAGCGCCTCGGCCGCCGCCAGGCAGCGCGGCAGCGAGCCGCCGAAGGTGATGAGGCTGATGTCGCGGCCCGCGCGGCGCACGGCGGCATGGTCGATGTCCACCGGCGCGGGCTCGCCGGCCAGCTCGCCCTCGGCGTTCAGCAGCAGCGCGTGCTCGAAGATCACCACCGGGTCGTCGCAGCGCAGGGCCGCCAGCAGCATGCCGCGCGCATCCTCCAGCGTGGCCGGCGCCAGCACGCGCAGGCCCGGCACGTGGGCGTACCACGCCTCGAGGCTGTGCGAGTGCTGCGCCGCGAGCTGCCGTCCGGCGCCGGTGGTCATGCGGATCACGACCGGCACGCCCACCTGGCCGCCCGACATGTGGCGCAGCGTGGCCGCGTTGTTGACGATCTGGTCCAGCGCCAGCAGGCTGAAGTTCACCGTCATCACCTCGACGATGGGCTTCATGCCGTTGATCGCCGCGCCGATGCCGCAGCCGACGAAGGCCGATTCCGACAGCGGCGTGTCGCGCACGCGCTCCTCGCCGAACTCCTCCAGCAGGCCCTTGCTGACCGCGTAGGTGCCGCCGTAGCGGCCGACGTCCTCGCCCAGCAGGAAGACGCGCTCGTCGCCCAGCAGCGCCGCGCGCAGGCCGGCGCGCAGGGCGTCGCGGTAGGTCGTGCGTGCCAGGCTCATAGGCGTACCTTCTGGCTCATGCGGCTCTTCTCAGCCCGGCAGGCGGCGCGAGGTTCGCGCGCAGCGTGGCGGCAAAGGCGTCGAGCTTGGCCCCGGCGGCGCCGGAATCGAGCTCGCGGTCGGTCACCGCCAGCGTCGCCAGCGGAGCCCGGCCGAGCACCTGCTGCAACTCGGCCAGCGCGGCCTCGGCGCCCGAACCGCCCAGCGTGCAGAACAGCGCGGCGCGCTTGATGCGCCCGCGGTGCCGCCCGGCGAAGGTGCGGGCCGGCGACGAGGGGCGCGAGGCCCACACCGGTGTGCCGATCAGCACCAGGTCGAAATCCGCCGGGTTGGTGGCGGGCAGGGCGATGTCGGCGTCGATGCGCCGCAGCGCCTCCCACGCCGAGCGCCAATAGCCGAAGATGCCGCGGCGCGAGCGTGCCTCCTCGATGGGCAGCAAGCTCGCGTCCAGGCGCTCGGCCAGCGCTTCGGCGGCGCGCTGCGTGTAGCCGCTGCGCGAGTAGTAGACGATCAGGATTCGGCTCATGAGGGGACTCCTGGGGTGGGTGCCGGGGCAGCGACGACACCGTCCATTAGATGCTCGACGGGCTCCCAGGTCCCAGCCTCGGCAAAAGCCACTGCGGCGGCGAGCTCGTCGGCGATCTCCCGCTCGATCGCCGGCACGTCGATCTCGATCCCGAGCGCCTTCAGGTGCGCTTCGAAGGCCGCGATCGGGCAGTGCTGCTTCCAGTGCTCGACTTCGGAGCGGGGCCGGTACAGCTCGGGGTCGAACATCGAGTGGGCGCGGAAGCGGTAGGTGCGGAACTCGACGAACATCGGCCCCTCGCCGCTGCGCACATGGGCCACGGCGTGGCGCATCGCGTCGCGCACCGCGCCGATGTTCATGCCGTCGACCGACAGGGCACCGAGCCCGTGGCTGCGCGCCTTGGCGCACAGATCGGTCTCGGCCTCCGATCGGGCCAGCGCGGTGCCCATCGCGTAGAGGTTGTTCTCGCACAGCAGCAGCAGCGGCAGCCGCCACAGCGCGGCGAGGTTGGCCGTCTCGTGGAACTCGCCTTCGGCCACGGCGCCCTCGCCGAAGAAGCAGGCCGCGATGCGGTCGGTGTGGCGCAGACGCTCCGCCAGCGCGAAGCCCGCGGCCATGGGCAACGCGCCGGCCACGATGGCATTGCCGCCGAAGAAGCGCCGGCTGGCGTCGAACAAGTGCATCGAGCCGCCACGGCCACCGCTGCAGCCCTCGCGCTTGCCGAACATCTCGGCCATCACGGCCCCCATCGGCACGCCGCGGGCCAGCGCGTGGCCATGTTCACGGTAGGTGGCGAGCACGCTGTCTTCGGGCCGCAACTCGGGCATCGCGCCGGCGGCGATGGCCTCCTCGCCGATGTACAGGTGCAAGAAGCCGCGAATCTTGCCGGCGCCGTAGAGCTCGGCGCAGGCTTCCTCGAAGCGGCGGATGCGCAGCATCTGCCACAACAGGCGCCTGGATTCGCTGGCGTCCGGCTTCACGACGGTTCCAGAGTCGAGGTGTCGCCCTCGGGCAGGCCGAGCTCTCGGGCGCGCAGCAGGCGGCGCATGATCTTGCCGCTGCGGGTCTTGGGCAGGTGCTCGGCGAAAGCGATCTCCTTCGGGGCGACCGCGGCGCCCAGGCGCTGGCGGGCAAAGCCGAGCAACTCGCGCTTGAGCGCCTCGGTCGGCTCCACGCCGGGCTTGAGCGCGACAAAGGCCTTGACGATCTCGCCGATCACCGGCTCGGGCTTGCCGATCACACCGGCCTCGTGCACGGCCGGGTGCTCCATCAGCGCCGATTCGACCTCGAACGGGCCGATGAAGTGGCCGCTGGACTTGATCATGTCGTCGGCCCGGCCGACGAACCAGTAGTAGCCGTCGGCGTCGCGCCGCGCCAGGTCGCCGCTCAGATACCAGTCGCCCGCGAAGCACTTGGCGTATCGGGCCTCGTCGTTGAGGTAGGCGCGGAACATCGACGGCCAGCCCTTCTTCAGCGCGAGCTCGCCCTCGACGGCCGGGTCGTCGACGAGCCGGACGCTGCCGTCCGGCTGGCGCTGCACGATGGCCGCCTCGATGCCGGGCAGCGGGCGGCCCATCGAGCCGGGGCGGATGTCCATCGCCGCGCAGTTGGCGATCATGATGCCGCCGGTCTCGGTCTGCCACCAGTTGTCGTGGATCGGCAGGCCGAAGGCCTCGATGCCCCAGCGCACCGCCTGCGGGTTCAGCGGCTCGCCGACGCTGGCGATGAAGCGCAGGTCGGGGCAGGCGTGGGCGCGGGCAGCCTGCGAGCCGCCGCGCATCATCATGCGCACCGCCGTCGGCGCGGTGTACCAGACGCTGACGCACTCGCGCTGCAGCGTGGCGTACCAGCGTTCGGCCTCGAACTCGGCCTCGTCGACGACCAGCGTCGCGCCGATCGCCAGCGGCGCGAGGATGCCGTAGGAGGTGCCGGTGACCCAGCCGGGGTCGGCCGTGCACCAGAACACGTCGTCCGGCCGCAGGTCCAGCGCCATGCGGGCCGTGGCGACATGGGCGACGATGGCCTCGTGCACGTGCAGCGCCCCCTTGGGCTGGCCCGTGGTGCCGCTGGTGAAGTGCAGCAGGGCGGGCGTCTGGGCGTCGGTGGGCGGAATGGCGTAGGCGGCATCGGCCGCGTCGAGCAGGGCTTGCAGATCCTGCGTGCCTTCGGGCAGCGGCGCCTCGTCGTCGCGCAACAGCAGCACGTGCTCGAGCTGCGGCAGCCCGGCGCGCACCGGGGCCACCTTCTTGCGGTACAGCGACGTGGTCGTCAGCAGCAGCTTGCCGCCGCCCAGGCGAAGGCGGGTGGCGATGGGCTCGGGCCCGAAGGCCGAGAACAGCGGTGTGACGACGCAGCGGTGCTTGAGCGCGCCGAGCATCGCCACATAGAGCTCGGGCAGCCGGCCGCTGAGCAGGAACACATGCTCGCCGGCCGCCAGGCCCAGCGCGGCAAGCACGTTGGCGAAGCGGCTGCTCTGATCGGCCAGCTCGCGGTAGCGCAACTCGCGTCGTGCACCGGCCTTGCCGAGCCAGCGCAGCGCGACCCGCTCGCCGGCGGTGCCGGCGGCATGGCGCTCGATCACCTGCGCCATGTTCAGGCTGCCGGGCGGCAGGCCCGTCTCGATGGCGCTGCGGGCGTCGCTCCAGCGGAAGCGCCCGCGTTCGGCTTCGGGGTCAGCCAGGATGGCCGGTTTCGCGGCCGCCGGCTTGCGAATGATGTCGGTGGTCTCGGCCATCGCGTTCGCCATTCCGGGCGGGCCGGTTGGCCGAGGCCTCAGGCGCCGGGGCCCGGCGCGTGGGTGGCGGCCAGGGCGCTCGCGACGCGGCGCTCGATCTCGTCCAGGCCGAAGCTGGTCAGGTCGAGGTTGATCGACGAGCTGGTGTGTTTCGTGGCCGCTTCGCTGAGTGCGCTCTTGAGCTCGCCGAGGAAGGGGTTGGAAGCGAACAGCACCAGGCGACCGCAGTCGCCGCCGGCCAGCGCTTCATCGAGCCGGCTCGCCACCACGTGGGCGAACTTCAGGTCGGCCTTGCGCTGCGGATCCAGCTTGGGCTCGAAGGCCACGCCACCGGGGCGGGTGTCGCTGCTGCCGTGGCCCGGCCGGTCGCCGCCGGCGTCGCTGGGCTTCAGATGGGCGTCCGGTTGCTCGAGCGTGGCCAGTGGGACCAGCGGTTCATCGGCCGAGGCGCGGGTGAACAGGCGCGCGACGCGGCTGTTCGCGATCAGGATCAGGTCGGATTTCATCAGGGAGCCTCCAGCAGAGTCGGTTGATTCTTTGCCCCGTGCCGCGGCACCCGTTTGAGAAATCTCAGTTCATGGCCTGGGGCCTTGCGCGATCGTGGGGCCATGCGAAACGAGCTGTTCCGAGATCGGGTCGACGCCGGGCGGCGCCTGGCCGAGGCGCTGAAGTCACGCGACTTCGCCGACCCGCTGGTGCTCGCGCTGCCGCGCGGCGGCGTGCCCGTGGCGGCCGAGGTGGCGAAGGCCTTGAAGGCGCCGCTGGACCTGTTGCTGGTGCGCAAGATCGGCGCGCCGGGCCAGCCCGAGCTCGCCATCGCCGCGGTGTCGGACGGCGCCGAGCCGGTGGTCGAGTTCGACGAAGAGACGATGTCGATGTGCGGCGCCACGCGGGAGGACGTGATGGGCGAGGTCCCCGGCCAGCTGGCCGAGATCGAGCGCCGGCGCCAGCTCTACCTGAAGGGCCGGGCGCCGCTGCCGGTCAAGGGCCGCACGGTGCTGCTCGTCGACGACGGCATCGCGACCGGCACGACGGTGCGCGCGGCGATCCGGGCGCTGAAGGCACAGGGGCCGGCGCGCCTGGTCCTGGCGGTGCCGGTGGCCCCGGCCTCCGAGCTGCCGCGGCTGCGCGGCGAGGTGGACGAGCTGGTCTGCCTGGAGGCACCGGCCTGGTTCGGGGCCGTCGGCGCGCACTACCGGCATTTCGGCCAGACCTCGGACGAGGAGGTCGTGGCCTTGATGGAGGCATCGACATGAGTACCCTGACCAAGTTGGTGCTCGGCGCGATGGGCGCCTTGCGCCCCGAACCGGTGCTGGGCGATGCCGAACGGCGCATTGCGCTGCCCGCCGCCGAGAGGAGCCAGCCATGCCCCTTGATGCAGGCCCTGGGTGAGCGGCGTTCGGTGCGCGAGTTCCGCACCGACCCGCTGCCCCGCCAGCAGTTGGCCAACCTGCTGTGGGCGGCCGATGGGGTCAACCGCGCGCACGGCGGGCGCACGGCGCCGTCGGCCATGGGAGCCAACGAGATCCGGCTGATCGTGGCGCTGCCGGACGGCGCCTACGCCTACGAGCCGGCGTCGCACGCGCTGGAGTTGGTCGCCGCCGCGGACGTGCGCCGGGTGACGGGCTACCAGGATTTCGTCGACGACGCGCCGCTGGACCTCGTCTACGTGGCCGACCACGGCCGGATGAGCCAGGTCGCGGTGATGCAGCGCGAGGGCTTCGCCTGGGTGGCGGCCGGCGCGATCGCGCAGAACGTCTACCTCTATTGCGCGGCGGCCGGGCTGGGTTCGGTGCTGCGGGCCTGGATCGACCGCGAGGCGATCGCGCGGGCGCTCGGCCTGCCGCTGGACCAGCACGTCCTGCTGTCGCAGACGGTGGGCTATCCGGCCTGAGGCGGGGCCACGAAACGCCCGGGCCGACCCTGACAGTGCAATCCCCCGGTGGGTATCGAAATCGCGCCGCCTAGAATCTTTGTGCAATCGCACAATCCCACCCACGTCCGCAGCGCACAACCCGCCTGCCCAAGGAGTCCCGCCGCATGTCCACCGCCCGCCGCACTGCCGCCGACGCCGCTCCTGCCGAGGCGACGGCACCGCGGGTGCTGAAGAAGTACCCGAACCGGCGGCTGTACGACACCAGCGCGAGCACCTACATCACGCTGGCCGACGTCAAGCAGATGGTGCTCGAGGGCACCGAGTTCGAGGTGCGCGACGCCAAGACCGGCGACGACCTGACCCGCAGCATCCTGCTGCAGATCATCCTCGAGGAAGAGACCGGCGGCGCGCCGATGTTCACCGCCAACATGCTGGCGCAGATCATCCGGTTCTACGGCCATGCGATGCAGGGCATGATGGGTTCGTACCTCGAGAAGAACCTGCAGACCTTCGTCGAGATGCAGGCCCGGCTGGCCGACCAGGCGCGCGGCCTGTACGACCCCAAGGCCTTCACGCCCGAGATGTGGGCCCAGTTCATGAGCGGCCAGGCGCCGGTGATGCAGGGCCTGATGGGCAACTACCTCGAGCAGTCGAAGAACCTGTTCATGCAGATGCAGGAGCAGATGCAGAAGCAGACCGGTGGGCTGATCCCCGGGTTCCCGGGCTTTCCGCCGCCGCCCTCGCAGAAGTAGCCCTCGGGCGGCTTGCCCAGGAGCCGGTTTGAGACAATCCGGCCCATGACTGCAGACTCCACCGCGCTGGCCGACAAGCCGGCGCCGACCATCGGCTTCGTCTCGCTGGGCTGCCCGAAGGCGCTGACCGACTCCGAACTGATCCTGACCCAGCTCTCGGCCGAGGGTTACCGCACCGCCAAGACCTACCAGGGCGCCGACCTGGTGATCGTCAACACCTGCGGCTTCATCGACGATGCGGTGAAGGAAAGCCTGGACACGATCGGCGAGGCCCTGGCCGAAAACGGCAAGGTCATCGTGACCGGCTGCCTGGGCGCCAAGCAGGGTGACGGCGGCGGCAACCTCGTGCAGCAGGTGCACCCCAAGGTGCTGGCCGTGACCGGCCCGCATGCCACGCAGGAGGTGATGGACGCGGTGCACGTGCACGTGCCCAAGCCGCACGACCCCTTCGTCGATCTCGTGCCGCCGGCCGGCATCAAGCTCACGCCCAAGCACTACGCGTATCTCAAGATCAGCGAGGGCTGCAACCACCGCTGCACCTTCTGCATCATCCCCAGCATGCGCGGCGATCTGGTCTCGCGGCCGGTGGGCGATGTGCTGAAGGAGGCCAGGGCGCTGTTCGAGGGCGGCGTGAAGGAGCTGCTGGTCGTCAGCCAGGACACTTCCGCCTACGGCGTCGACGTGAAATACCGCACCGGCTTCTGGGACGGCAAGCCGGTCAAGACCCGCATGCTGGACCTGGTCGAGCAACTGGGCGAGCTGGCGAAGGCGCATGGCGCCTGGGTGCGCCTGCACTACGTCTACCCGTACCCGCACGTCGACGAGGTCATCCCGCTGATGGCTTCGGGCCTGGTGCTGCCCTACCTCGACGTGCCGTTCCAGCACTCGCACCCCGATGTGTTGAAGCGCATGAAGCGCCCGGCCAGTGGCGAGCGCAACCTCGAGCGCATCCAGCGCTGGCGCGAGATGTGCCCGGAGTTGGTGATCCGCTCGACCTTCATTGCCGGCTTTCCCGGCGAGACCGAAGACGAGTTCGCCCACCTGCTGCAGTTCATGCAGGAGGCACAGATCGACCGCGCCGGCTGCTTCGCCTACTCGCCGGTCACCGGCGCGGCGGCGAACGACCTGCCCGGCGCGCTGCCGAACGACGTGCGCGAGGAGCGCCGCGCGCGTTTCATGGCGGTGGCCGAACAGGTGTCGATCGAGCGCCTGCGCCGGCGTGTCGGCGCGACGATGCAGGTGCTGGTCGACCGCGCGCCGTCGCTCGGCCGCCAGGGCGGGGTGGGGCGCTCGTACGCCGATGCGCCGGAGATCGACGGGACCGTGCGCCTGCTGCCGCCGACCAAGGCGTCCACCCGGCTGCGCGTGGGCGAATTCGCCAAGGCGCGCATCGTGGCCGCTGAGGGGCACGACCTGGTGGGCGAGCCCGTATGAGCGCGGACAAGGACAAAGCCACCGAGCTGATCCACCACGCCTACCAGCCGCCGGCCGGCTTCGAATCGCCCGTGGTCGGGGTGCACAAGGGTTCGACGGTCTTCTTCCCCAGCGTCGCGGCGCTGCGCAACCACCACTGGCTGGACAAGCAGGCCTACACCTACGGCCTGCACGGCACGCCGACGACCTTCACGCTGGAAGCGCGGCTGGCGACGCTGGAAGGCGCGAAGCACGTGATGCTGGCGCCCAGCGGCCTGGCGGCGCTGACCAGCGTCAACATGGCCTTGCTGGCCAGCGGCGACGCGGTGCTGCTGCCCGACAACGTCTACAACCCCAGCAAGGAATTCGCCCGTCACGAACTGGCGCAATGGGGCATCGCGCACCGGCTGTACGACCCGATGCAGCCCGCATCGTTGCGCACGGCGCTGGGGCCCGACGTGAAGCTCGTCTGGCTCGAGGCGCCGGGCTCGGTGACGCTGGAGTTCCCGGACCTGCCCGCGCTCGTCCGCACGGTGCGCGAGGCGGCGCCGCAGGCAGTGATCGCGCTCGACAACACCTGGGGCGCTGGGCTCGCTTTCGACGCCTTCGCGCTGGGGGTGGACCTGACGATCCACGCGCTGACGAAGTACCCATCCGGCGGTGGCGACGTGCTGATGGGCTCGGTCGCCTGCCGCGACGAGACCCTGTACCGGCGCCTGGCCATGACCCACAGCCGGCTCGGCCTGGGCATCGCGGCCAACGATGCCGAGGCCTTGCTGCGCTCGCTGCCGAGCCTGCCGCTGCGTTATGCCGCGCAGGATGCTTCGGGCCGGCGCGTGGCCGAATGGGCCGCCCGGCAGGGGCCGGTGGTCCGCCGCGTGCTGCACCCGGCGCTGCCCGGCTCACCCGGCCACGCGCATTGGGCGGCGACCTGCCGCGCCGCCGCCGGCCTGCTGACGCTCGAGTTCGACCCGGCAATCGAGCCGGAGAAGATCGATGCCTTCGTCGAGGGCCTGTCGCTGTTCCGCATCGGCTGGAGCTGGGGCGGGCCGGTGAGCCTGGCCGTGCCGTACCGCGCGTCCTTCATCCGCCAGCTCGGCAACGCCTACGCCGGCACGCTGGTGCGCCTGTCGATCGGCCTGGAATCGACCGACGACCTGATCGCCGACCTGGCGGCCGGCATCGAGCGACTGAAGGCCTAGAAGCGGCCGTCGCGCGCGAAGCGGTTCGTCGCGTCGACCAGCGCGGCGGCGATGCCGGGTTCGTAGGACGAGTGGCCGGCGTCCGGCACGATGCGCAGGTCCACGCCGGGCCACGCATCGGCAAGCGCGTGGGCGTAGCGCACCGGGCAGATCACGTCGTAGCGCCCGTGCACGATGAAGCCGGGCAGGTGGCGGATGCGCGCCATGTTGTCCAGCAACTGGTTCGGCCGCAGGAAGGCCTTGTGGCGGAAGTAGTGGGCCTCGAGCCGGCCGATGCCCAGCGCGATCGCGTCTTCGGTGAAGGCGTCGGCCGTCTCCGGATTCGGCAGCAGGTGCAGGCAGGAGCCCTCGTAGCGGCTCCAGGCGCGCGCCGCCGGGGTGTAGACCGCCGGGTCGGCGGATTCGAGCCGGCGGCTGTAGGCCGCGAGCAGGTCGCCTCGCTCGGCCTCGGGCAGGTGGCCGGCGAAGGCCTCCCACTCGCGTGGGAAGAAGTTGCGCACGCCGTGGAGCCACCAGTCGATTTCCTCGTCGCTGACCAGCCAGATGCCGCGCAGCACCAGGCCCAGGCAGCGCTCGGGGTGGGCCTGGGCATAGGCCAGCGACAGCGTCGAGCCCCACGAGCCGCCGAAGACCAACCAGCGCTCGATGCCGAGCATCTCGCGCAGGTGCTCGATGTCCTGGATCAGCAGCTCCGTCGTGTTCTCGCGCGTTTCGCCCAGCGGGGTCGACTGCCCGGCGCCGCGCTGGTCGAACAGCACGACGTGGTAACGCGCCGGGTCGAAGTAGCGGCGGCTCTTCGGCGAGATGCCGGCACCGGGGCCGCCGTGCAGGAAGAGGGCCGGGATGCCCTGCGGGTGGCCGCAGGTCTCCCAGTAGAGATCGTGCAGGCCGCTCACCGCGAGGCGGCCGCTGCGCAGCGGCTCGACCGCCGGGTAGAGAACTTCGTCCAGCGTCATGGCGTGTTCATTCCTTCGGACCGGATGAGACCTTGTGTCTCATCAGGCGTCCCTTTTCACGTTCCCAATCGCGTTTCTTCTCGGTCTCGCGCTTGTCGTGCTGGGCCTTGCCCTTGGCCAGCGCGATCTCGCATTTCACGCGGCCGCCCTTGTAGTGCAGGTTCAGCGGCACCAGCGTGAAGCCGCGCTGCTCGACCTTGCCGATCAGGCGGCGGATCTCGTCCTTGCCCATCAGCAGCTTCTTGGTCCGGTCGGCCTCGGGGTGCACGTGGGTCGACGCGCTGCGCAGCGCGTTGATGCGGCAGCCGATCAGGTACAGCTCGCCGCCCTTGATCACCACATAACCATCGGTCAGCTGGACCTGCCCGGCGCGGATGGCCTTGACCTCCCAGCCTTCCAGCACCATGCCTGCTTCGAACTGTTCCTCGATGTGGTATTCGAAACGGGCGCGGCGGTTTTCGGCGATGAAGGCGGACATGGAGGGCTTGGCGGCGGCACCTTCGGTTCGGAAGAGGGGTGCCTAGAATCGAGCCATTGTATGAAGCACGTGAAGAAGTCCGTCCTGCTGTGGTACTCGCCGGCCGAGATGTACCGCCTCGTCACCGATGTGCCGCGCTACCCGGAGTTCCTGCCCTGGTGCGAGCGCGGCGAGGTGCTGGAGCAGCACGACAACGGCATGACGGCGCGCATCAGCCTGGCCTACGCCGGCGTGCGCCACGCCTTCACGACCCGCAACGAGCATGAGCCGGACCGCCAGGTGCTGATCAAGCTCGTCGACGGTCCCTTTTCGTTGCTCGAAGGTTGCTGGGCGTTCGCGCCACTGGGCCGGCCGGGCGCCGACACGCCGACGGCCTGCCGCATCGAGTTCGACTTGCGCTACGCGTTCTCGAGCCGGCCGCTGGAGGCCGTGCTGAGCCCGGTGTTCGACCGCGTGGCCAACACCTTCGTCGATTCCTTCGTCACCCGGGCGGAGCAGGTCTATGGACAGCGATAGCGCCGCCGCCCTGGGCCCCCTGTCGGTGCAGGTCAGCTACAGCCCGGCGCCGCGGGAAGTCGACAGCGTGGCGCTGAAGATGCCGGCCGGCAGCACGGTGGCCGATGCCCTGCGCGCCAGCGGCCTGCTGGAGCGCCACGGCCTGGCACTCGATGCCGGCCTGAGCGTGGGTGTGTGGATGAAGGCCAAGCCGCTGGACACGCCGCTGCGCGAAGCGGACCGCGTCGAGATCTACCGCGGCTTGAAAGTCGACCCGAAGGAAGCCCGGCGACTGCGCTACCGCAAACAGCCGAAGTCCCGCTGAGTCAGTTGCAGTTCGCGTCGGCGACTTGGCGCGTGCGCGCAATTTCAGCCGCGCGGCCCTGGTCGTCGAGGATCTCGCGCTCGCCCTTGTCGTTCATGCGCCCGATGCGCTGGCCGCCTTCGAGCGCGGCCAGCTGGTTGCGGGCGCGCTGGCAGGTCTCGGCCCGGGCCTGGTCGCGCTTGGCCTTCTCGGCGGCCTGCTTGGCCTTCTCGGCCGCGGCCTGCTCGGTCTGGGCCTTGTTGCGCTTGGCCTCGAGGGCCGGGTCGACGCCCGACACGGCCGTCGATGCGGCCTCGCTGGCAGCGGGGCCCGGCATCGGCGCGCGCGCGGCGTGAGGCCGCTGCAGGATGTCCTTCTCCGGCACCTCCATCGGCGGCGGCCGGTCGCTGACCTGCACACGGCCGTCCTTGTCGCGCCACTTCCAGATGCTTTGCGCGGTCGCTGCCCCGGCGCCGACGGCCAGGATCAGTACGAGGAGGCCGAAACGCCCGATGCTGGCGAACGTGGGAGCGTTGTACTTCATGAAGTGGTGGCAGGTCGCCCGGGCCGGTGGGCGCTGAGGGTTGCAACGAGTCGTCAGTGTACGGCGTCGGCCCGTAACGAGGGGTTGCGCCGGCGCATCCGTATAATCCGCTTTTGCGTCTGGAGCTTTCCCATGCGCCTTCTAGGCAAAGCGCTCACCTTCGACGATGTGTTGTTGGTGCCGGCGTATTCCCAGGTGTTGCCTCGAGATACCTCGCTGGCCACCCGCGTTTCACGCAACATCCTCCTGAACCTGCCGCTCGTGTCCGCCGCGATGGACACGGTCACCGAAGCGCGCCTGGCGATCGCCATCGCGCAAGAGGGCGGCATGGGCATCGTCCACAAGAACCTGAGCCCGAAGCAGCAGGCGGCCGAAGTGGCGCGCGTCAAGCGCTACGAATCGGGCCTGCTGAAGGATCCGATCACGATCGCCCCCGGCGCCCGGGTGCGTGACGTGATCGAGCTGTCGCGCCAGCACGGCATCTCCGGCTTCCCGGTGGTCGAAGACGGCCGCGTCGTCGGCATCGTCACCAACCGGGACCTGCGCTTCGAGTCGCGTTTCGACGCCCCGGTGCGCGAGATCATGACGCCGCGCGAACGGCTCGTGACCGTGAAGGAAGGCGCGTCGCTGGCCGAGGCCAAGGCACTGATGCACCAGCACAAGCTGGAGCGCGTGCTGGTCGTCAACGACGCCTTCGAACTGCGCGGCCTGTTCACGGTGAAGGACATCACCAAGCAGACCACCTTCCCGAACGCCGCGCGCGACGCCAACGGCAAGCTGCGCGTCGGCGCCGCGGTCGGCGTCGGCGAGGGCACCGAAGAGCGCGTCGAGTTGCTCGCGCGCGCCGGCGTCGACGCGCTGGTCGTCGACACGGCCCACGGCCACTCGCATGGGGTTCTCGACCGGGTTCGCTGGGTCAAGAAGAACTTCCCCGAGGTCGATGTGATCGGCGGCAACATCGCCACTGGCGCGGCCGCGCTGGCGCTGGTCGAGGCGGGCGCCGACGGTGTCAAGGTCGGCATCGGCCCGGGTTCGATCTGCACGACCCGCATCGTCGCCGGTGTCGGCGTGCCGCAGATCACCGCCATCGACAACGTGGCCACCGCCTTGCGCGGTACCGGCGTGCCGTTGATCGCCGACGGCGGCATCCGCTACTCGGGCGACATCGCCAAGGCCATCGCCGCCGGCGCCAGCACGGTGATGATGGGCGGCATGTTCGCCGGCACCGAAGAGGCGCCGGGCGAGGTCATCCTGTACCAGGGCCGCAGCTACAAGGGCTACCGCGGCATGGGCTCGATCGGCGCGATGAAGGCCGGCTCGGCGGACCGCTACTTCCAGGAAAACGACGAGACGACCAACCCGAACGCCGACAAGCTGGTGCCGGAGGGCATCGAGGGCCGGGTGCCCTACAAGGGCTCGATGGTCTCGATCATCTTCCAGATGGCCGGCGGCCTGCGCGCGGCGATGGGCTACTGCGGCTGTGCGACGGTCGACGAGATGCGCGAACGCGCCGAGTTCGTCGAGATCACGTCGGCGGGCATCCGCGAGAGCCACGTGCACGACGTGCAGATCACCAAGGAAGCGCCCAACTACCGCCTGGAATGAAGCGCTAGATGGTGAACGAAGCGAGCGGGCCGAGCGCCGGAGGGGCTGGCAGGGCGGCGGCCATGCCATTCATCTTGATCACGGTGCTGATCGACATGGTGTCGATCGGCCTGATCATTCCCGTGCTTCCGCTGATCGTCGGCAGCTTCACCAGCTCGCCGACCGAGCAGACCTGGTGGTACGGGGTGGTGACGATCACCTTCGGCATCGCGAACTTCTTCGGCTCGCCGGTGCTGGGTGCGCTGTCCGACGCCCACGGCCGCCGCCCGGTGCTGCTGCTGGGGTTCTGCGGCCTGGCGCTCAGCTTCATCGTGACGGGCCTGGCCACGGCGCTGTGGATGTTGGTCGCCGTGCGGGTCTTCTCGGGCGCGATGCAGGCCAATGCGGCCGTCGCCAATGCCTACGTGGCCGACATCACCCCGCCCGAAGAACGCGCCCGCCGCTTCGGCATGCTGGGCGCGATGTTCGGCATCGGCTTCATCCTGGGGCCCATGCTGGGCGGCATCCTGGGCCGCTTCGACATCCACCTGCCGTTCTTCGCGGCCGGTGGCCTGGCGGTGCTGAACTGGCTTTACGGCTTCTTCGTGCTGCCCGAGTCGCTGCCGCCGGAGCGCCGCCAGGCGTTCAGCTGGAAGCGGGTCCACCCGTTCGCGGCGCTGGCCGGGCTCACCCGTCTCGAAGGCGTGGGGCCGCTGGTGGCCGTGATCGGCCTGGCCTCGCTGGCCCAGTTCACGCTGCACACGAGCTGGGTGCTCTACACCCACTTCAAGTTCGGCTGGGGTCCGTGGGAGGTGGGGTGCTCGCTCTTCGCGGTGGGCGCGATCGCCGCGGTGGTGCAGGGCGTGCTGCTCAAGCACATGCTGGCCCGCTTCTCGGCCCGCACGCTGGCGACGGTCGGCCTCGCTTCCAGCGCACTGACCTACCTCGGCTTCGGCCTGGCCACCGAGGGCTGGATGATGTACGTGATCATCGTCATCGGCGGCATCATCGGCGGTGGCGCCCAGGCGGCGATCCAGAGCATGGTCGCCAACGCGGCGCAGTCGCACGCGCAGGGCGCGACCATGGGTTCGGTGGCCTCGCTGAACAGCCTGATGGCCGTGCTCGCGCCGATGGCTGCCACGCCGCTGCTGGGCCTCGTGTCCCACCGCCCGCCGGGCGACTGGCTGATGGGCCTCCCGTTTTTCTTCTGCGCCGCCCTGCAGGCCGCGGGCGCGGTGATCGCGATTCGATTCTTCCGCCGGCGCGCGCGCCTTGCCGCGGCACCGGCCTGATGCCATGAACCACGACAAGATCCTCATCCTCGACTTCGGCTCCCAGGTCACCCAGCTGATCGCTCGCCGCGTGCGCGAGGCACACGTCTACTGCGAGATCCATCCGAACGATGTGACGGACGAATTCGTCCGCAGCTTCGCGCCCAAGGGCATCATCCTCTCAGGCAGCCACGCCAGCACCTACGAGGAACACGACCTGCGCGCGCCGCAGGCGGTGTGGGACCTGGGCGTCCCGGTGCTGGGCATCTGCTACGGCATGTTCACGATGACCGTGCAGCAAGGCGGCCAGGTCGAGGCCAGCACGCACCGCGAGTTCGGCTACGCCGAGGTCCGCGCGCACGGCCACACGAGGCTGCTCGACGGCATCGAGGATTTCCGCACCGCCGAGGGCCACGGCATGCTGAAGGTCTGGATGAGCCACGGCGACAAGGTCACCCAGTTGCCGCCCGGCTTCAAGCTGATGGCCAGCACGCCGAGCTGCCCGATCGCCGGCATGGCCGACGAGGCGCGCGGCTACTACGGCGTGCAGTTCCACCCCGAGGTGACGCACACCGTGCAGGGCAGGGCGCTGCTCGAGCGCTTCGTGCTGCAGATCGCCGGCGCGAGGCCCGACTGGATCATGAAGGACCACATCGCCGAGGCGGTGGCGAGGATCCGCGAGCAGGTCGGCGACGAAGAGGTCATCCTCGGCCTGTCCGGTGGCGTCGATTCCTCCGTGGCGGCGGCGCTGATCCACCGCGCGATCGGCGACCAGCTGACCTGTGTCTTCGTCGACCACGGCCTGCTGCGGCTGAACGAAGCCCTGCTGGTGATGGACATGTTCGCCGGCCGGCTGCACGCCAAGGTGATTCACGTCGACGCGAGCGACGCGTTCCTGGGCCAGCTCGCTGGCGTCAGCGACCCCGAAGCCAAGCGCAAGATCATCGGCCGCGAGTTCGTCGAGGTCTTCCAGGCCGAAGCCGCCAAGCTGAAGTCCGCCAAGTGGCTGGCCCAAGGGACGATCTACCCGGACGTGATCGAGTCCGGCGGCGCCAAGACCAAGAAGGCGACGACGATCAAGAGCCACCACAACGTGGGCGGTCTGCCCGAGACGCTGGGCCTGAAGCTGCTGGAGCCGCTGCGCGACCTGTTCAAGGACGAGGTGCGCGAGCTCGGCGTCGCGCTCGGCCTGCCGCCGGAAATGGTCTATCGCCATCCGTTCCCCGGCCCGGGCCTGGGCGTGCGCATTCTCGGCGAGGTCAGGAAGGACTATGCCGACCTGCTGCGCCGCGCCGACGCGATCTTCATCGATGAGCTTCGCGCCTGGAAGGACGAGGCCACGGGCAAGAGCTGGTACGACCTGACGAGCCAGGCCTTCGCCGTCTTCCTGCCGGTCAAGAGCGTCGGCGTGATGGGCGACGGCCGCACCTACGACTACGTGGTGGCGCTGCGCGCGGTGCAAACGAGTGACTTCATGACCGCCGACTGGGCCGAGCTGCCCTACGGCCTGCTCAAGCGCGTGTCCAGCCGCATCATCAACGAAGTGCGCGGCATCAACCGCGTGACCTACGACGTCTCGAGCAAGCCGCCCGCCACCATCGAGTGGGAGTGAAGGTGGCCGAGCCGGCATCCCCCGCCGACGAATACGCGATGCGCCTGGCGCTGGACCAGGCGCACAACGCCTGGCTGGCCGGCGAGGTTCCGGTCGGGGCGGTGATCATGCGCGACGGCAAGCTCGTTGCCACGGGCTACAACCGGCCGATCACCACGCACGACCCGACCGCGCATGCCGAGCTGGTGGCGCTGCGCCACGCCGCCCAATTGCTCGAGAACTACCGCCTGCCGGAGTGCGAGCTGTACGTGACGCTGGAGCCTTGTGCGATGTGTGCCATGGCGCTGATGCACGCCCGCTTCAAACGCGTGGTGTTCGGCGCGCTGGATCCGAAGACCGGCGCCGCGGGCTCGGTGATCGACCTCTTTGCCCAGGCGAAGCTGAACCACCACACCGCGGTGCAGGGCGGCGTGCTCGCCGAGGGCTGCGGCCGGATCCTGCGCGAGTTCTTCGCTGAGCGGCGGGCGCAGCAGAAAGCCGCCCGGGCCGCCTTCCCGGCGGAACCCGGTGAGGACGACGAAGACGACCCTGTCGATGAGGGCGGCCCGATCCCCACCGGCCAGGCCATCGAACTCACGCCCGACGACCCCAACAACAAACTCGAATGACCAGCCTGACCCTGTTCACGCCCGCCGGCGTGCTGTTGAAAGCGGCACCACTGCGCCTGGCTGCCAAGCGCCTGTCGGCGATGGGTTTCTCCGTCACGATCGACGAGGCGGCACTCGCCAAGCTGCAGCGCTTTGGCGGCAGCGACGACGTGCGTCTTGCCGCGCTGCACCGGATCGCCGCCGAAGCACCGTCCATTGCCATGGCCAGCCGCGGCGGCTACGGGCTGACGCGCCTGCTCGACCGGCTCGACTGGAAGAAGCTCGCGCGCAGCGTCGAGCGCGGCACACGCTGGGTTGGCTACAGCGACATGACGGCGCTGCAAATGGGCCTGCTCGCGCACACCGGTGCGTCGACCTGGTGCGGCCCGCTGGCGGCGGACGATTTCGGCCGCGAGCAGCTCGATGAGGTCACCCCCGACTGCTTTGCCGAAGCGATGAGCGGCGAACTGGAAGCGATCGGCTTCCGCACGGAAGCGGGCTTCGATGGCCTGCAGGCCAAGGGCGTGCTGTGGGGCGGCAACCTGACGGTGCTGCTGTCGCTGCTGGGCACGCCGCACTGGCCGCAGGTCAAGGGCGGCATCCTGTTCATCGAGGACGTCAACGAGCACCCCTACCGCGTCGAACGCATGCTGCTGCAACTGCACCAGGCAGGGGTGCTGGCGCGGCAGAAGGCGGTGGTCCTCGGTGCGGTCAGCGACTGGAAGCGCTCGCCGATGGACCGTGGCTACGACCTGAAGGCGACGCTGGCGCACATCCGCTCGGTGACTCGCACGCCAGTGCTGACCGGGCTGCCGTTCGGCCATGTGCCGACCAAGGTGACCATGCCATTGGGCCGGCCGGTGACCCTGCTCGTCGAGGGCCGGGACGCGCTCGTCGGCTGGTCGCACGCGCACTGACGGGGTGACCCTCAACTGGTGGAATTCGCTGCCGCTGCTGAAGT
This sequence comes from Ideonella sp., assembly GCF_035254525.1. Lineage (GTDB taxonomy): Bacteria > Pseudomonadota > Gammaproteobacteria > Burkholderiales > Burkholderiaceae_C > Ideonella. Next base: position 35,508 of record NZ_DATFAN010000137.1, read on the forward strand.
TTGTTGAGGATGCTTCGCCGCTTGGCGGCCTGAGCTTGCGGAAACCCTAACCCGGGCCCCTTGCGGGCGGGCATAGAATCTGCTCGACACGCCTCGCCGCATCCCCGGGCACAAGCCGGGGGTTGCCGCAGGCGGTTTTGTTTTGTCCGCTGGCTGCGCCTATCCGCGCGGCGGCCAGCACTTCTTGGGAGTCTCCGCATGGGCGGTGTGATGTCGGCTTTCGGCCGGGTGTGGCGACCCGGCGCGTGGCTGTGGGCCGGTGGTCTGGCGCTGCTGAGCGCGCTGACCGGCTGCGACAACAGCCCGTGGCCCAAGGGCGCTGCCGAGTCCCAGATGATCCACTCGGCGATGATCGAGAACACGCCGCGCCACCTGGATCCGACGGCGTCGTACTGGTCGAACGACACGCTGGTCACCTACCAGGTCTACGAGCCGCCCTACGGCTACCACTACCTGAAGCGCCCGTTCGAGCTCGTGCCGAAGTCGGCCGAGCAGGTCGTCGCGCCGATGTACTTCGACAAGAACGGCCAGCGCCTGCCCGACGACGCCCCCGGCGACCAGGTCGCCGAGAGCGTGTACGAGGTGCCCATCAAGCGCGGCATCATGTTCCAGCCGCACCCGGCCTTTGCCAAGGACGAGCAAGGGCAGTACCGCTACCACCACATGAAGCCGGGCGAGGTCGGCGACCGCCGCTCGCCGATGCAATTCGAGCAGGGCACTCGCGAGCTGGTGGCCGACGACTTCGTCTACGCGCTCAAGCGCCACGCGACGACCCGCATCACGACTCCGATCTTCGGCATCTTCTCCGAGTACGTCGTGGGCCTGAAGGAATACGGCGAGATGGTCAAGAAGGAGGATGCGAAGCTGCGCCAGGGGACGGACCCGGCCAGCCTGGACAAGCCCTTCCTCGACTTCCGCAAATGGCCGCTGGCCGGCGCCACGGCACCCGAGAAGTATCTGTTGCGCATTCGCCTGAATGGCAAGTACCCGCAGTGGAAGTACTGGATGCAGATGACCTTCATGGCGCCGGTGCCCTGGGAGGCCGATGCCTTCTACGCCCAGCCCGGCATGGCCGAGCGCAGCATGACGCTGGACAACTGGCCGGTGGGCACGGGCCCCTTCATGGTCACCGAGTTCGTCAAGGACCGGCGCATCGTGATGAAGCGCAACCCGAACTACCGGGGCGAGCCGTATCCCTGCGAGGGCATGCCCGGCGACAAGGAGAAGGGCCTGCTCGACGATTGCGGCAAGAAGACGCCGTTCGTCGACGGCATCATCGCGACCGTCGAACGCGAATCCACGCCCCAGCGCAACAAGTTCCGCGACGGCTACTACGACCTGGAGGTTTTCGAGCGCACGGACACCGGCATCTACTACCTGACCGAAGCCGTCGATTCCGAAGAGGTGCGCGAGGCCTACGCGAAGAAGGGTTTCACGTTCCCGAAATACAGCGACGTCAACAGCTATTTCATCGCCTTCAACATGATCGACCCGGTGATCGGCTGGGGTGAGAACGACGCGCAGCGCGAGCGCAATCGAAAGTTGCGCCAGGCGATCACGATTGCGCTCGACTGGGACGAGTACTCCAAGGTCTTCCCGAAGAAGGCCGGTGTCACCGCGATGAGCCTGCTGCCCGAGGGCATTCCCGGCTCGCGTGAGGGCACCCCGGAGGGGGTCAACCCCGTGACCCACCGCCTGGTCGACGGCAAGTACGTGCGCCGCCCGATCGAGGACGCGAAGAAGTTGATGGTCGAGGCCGGCTACCCCGACGGGCGCGAAGCCACGAGCGGCAAGCCGCTGGTCCTCAACTACGACTTCTATGCGCCGCCTACGCCCGAGCGCAAGCCCGAGATCGACTGGGTTGTCAAGCAGTTCGCCAAGCTGGGCATCCAGCTCGAGGTGCGCGCGACCGACAACAACCAGTTCCAGGACAAGGTACGCAAGGGCAAGCACCAGGTGTTCTGGCTGGGTTGGAATGCCGACTACCCGGATGCCGAGAACTTCCTGTTCCTGTTCTACGGCCCGAACGCAAAGAGCGTTTCCGATGGCGAGAACACGTCCAACTACATGAACCCCGAGTTCGACAAGCTGTTCGCCCAGTTGAAGACGATGGACGATGGCCCCGCCAAGCAGGTGATCATCGACAAGATGAACGACATCCTGCGCCGCGATGCGCCGCTGAGCTTCGGTTTCTACCCGTACGCTTCGGCGGCGGTGCAGCAGTGGGTGACGAACTCGAAGCCGGCGATCCTGATCCGCGACCACGGCCGCTACCTCAAGCTCGACAGTGCCAAGCGTGCCTCGATGCTGGCCGAATGGAACCGGCCGGTCTGGTGGCCGGTGACGCTCATCATTGCGGTGATCGCCGCGGGCGTGCTGATCGCTCGCAACAGCTTGCGCCGCCGCGAGCGCATGAACGCGCGCGGCGAGATCCTGGTCTGACTCGGGCTGCGGCCCAGCTTCCAACATGCTGTCCTATACCTTGCGCCGCCTGCTCTATGGCGTGCTGATCCTGCTGGGCGTGAACCTGGCGACCTTCTTCCTCTTCTTCACCGTCAACACGCCCGACGACATGGCCCGCCTGAACATCGGCGGCAAACGGGTCACCCAGCAACTGATCGAGAAGTGGAAGACCGAGCGTGGCTACGACAAGCCGTTGTACTGGAACGAGAAAGAGCAGGGCAGCGGGAAGCTGACCGACACGATCTTCTGGGAGCGATCGGTCTCGCTGTTCACACTGAACTTCGGCCGGGCCGACAGCGAGGCCGGTGGCGACCTGGGCCATGAGGTCGCCACGCGCATGTGGGTCAGCATCCAGCTGGCCCTGCCGATCTTTCTCTTGCAGGTGATATCAAGCACCAGCTTCGCCCTGCTGCTCGTGATGTTCAGGCACACCAAGCTCGACCTGTGGGGGGTGGTGCTGTGTGTGCTGATGCTGTCGATCTCGAGCCTGTTCTACATCATCGTCGGGCAGTACCTGTTCTCTCGGGTGCTGAAGCTGGTGCCGATCTCGGGTTACGCAGGTGGCCTCGATCTGGTTCGTTTCCTGATCCTTCCAGTGATGCTGTCGGCACTGGCGCGGTTGGGCACCGAGGCTCGGCTGTACCGGGCGATGTTCCTCGAGGAGATCGGCAAGGACTACGTTCGCACGGCGCGCGCCAAGGGCCTGCGTGAAACGGTCGTGCTGTTCCGCCACGTGCTGCGCAATGCGCTGATCCCGATCATCACCAGCATGGGCGGCTACTTGCCGTACGTCTTCATGGGCAGCCTGGTGTTCGAGAGCTTCTTCGGCATCCCGGGGCTCGGCGCCTACGTGATCGAGGCGATCGGCAAGCAGGATTTCGCGATCGTTCGCACGATGGTCTTCGTGGGTTCGCTGCTCTACATCGCGACCTACATCCTGATCGACATTGCCTACTCGTGGGCCGATCCCCGCGTGCGCCTGGCCTGACGGAGTTCATGGTGATGCCGAAGTTTGTGATGTTGTGGACCGACGTGGCCATCTGGCTGCTGGTCATTGCGATGGTGGCTTATGGCTGGGCGGTCTCGCGCAAGGCCAATCTGGCTGCCAACTGGGGCAAGGTGTTCCGCAGTGCGCCGGCGCTTGCGTCGTCGCTGGTGCTGCTGGCCTGCCTGCTGGTCACGCTGTTCGACAGCGTGCACTTTCGCGCGATGCTGCCGCCGGCTGCGGGTGCCCCGGCGGGCAGCGTGGCCTACGACGTGCGCGTGCAGTCGCTGCTCGACAGGGCCCTGGCGCGAGTCGTGCAATCGCGCGAATCCACCTACTCGCGGCCGTTGGACTACGTCAGTTTCACCAAGGAATCCCAAGAGATCAACGGTGAGGTGCAGCGCGTGGCGCCGCGCCTGAATTTCGGCGGGGCACACCTGAAGGACCCGGCCAGCCAGTGGGCCGGCGATGTAGCGAAACGCATCGTCATGGGACTGGCCGGCGGAGCCGCCGGGGCGGCCGTGCTGAGCGCGCTGCTGCTGCTGGCTGTCGCGCGCGGCCGGCGCGAGGCCATGTCGGTCACCCTGGCCAAGGTTCGGCGCGCCGAAACCCCCGTGCCGTGGATGACGGCGGTCTGGACGCTCTTCGGGCTCGGGCTGGCCATCGGCGTGCTGGTTTCCCTGATGGGCCACTACCACGTGTTCGGCACCGACATCACGGGCAACGACGTGATGTACCAGACGCTCAAGAGCATCCGCACCGCGTTCGTGATCGGCACCTTGGCCACGCTGGCCACGCTGCCGCTGGCGGTGGTGCTGGGCATCATGGCCGGCTACCTGAAGGGCTGGGTCGACGAAGTGATCCAGTACCTCTACACGGTGCTGTCGTCGATCCCGAACATCCTGTTGATCGCGGCTTGCGTGCTGATGGTGCAGGTGTTCCTCGACAAGCACCCCGAGCTGTTCGAAACCGGCGTCGAGCGTGCCGACCTGAAGCTGTTCCTGCTGTGTGCGGTGCTGGGGCTCACCGGCTGGGCGGGCCTGTGCCGGCTGCTGCGCGGCGAGACCCTGAAGCTGCGCGAGCTCGAATTCGTGCAGGCGGCCAATGCATTCGGCGTTGGCCCGGGGCGGATCATGATCCGCCACATCTTCCCGAACGTCGCGCACCTGATGCTGATCGTGACGGTGCTCGAGTTCTCGGCGCTCATCCTCTACGAAGCCGTGCTGTCCTACGTCGGGGTCGGCGTGGACCCGTCGATGAACAGCTTTGGCGGAATGATCAATTTCGCGCGCAACGAGATGAGCCGCGACCCGGTGGTCTGGTGGCCGTTCGCCGCTGCGTTCATCTTCATGGTCACGCTGGTGCTGGCCGCCAACCTGTTTGCCGACGGGGTGCGCGACGCTTTCGATCCGCGCGCGCGCATCTTCCGCCCGCGGCCGATCACCCACCAGAAGAAGCCCGCCTGAGGCCCTGCCCGCCATGCTGGAAATCAAGAACATCAAGGTCGAGCTGGACGCCGAATCCGGCCTGGTGCGTGCCATCGACGGCATGCGCTTGACGCTGCAGCGCGGCGAGACTTTCGCGCTCGTCGGCGAGTCGGGCTGCGGCAAGAGCATGACCGCGTTGGCCCTGATGCGGCTGCTGCCGGAAAACGGCGCCATCGTCTCGGGCGACATCCTCGTCGACCAGCAGGACGTGCTGGCGCTGCCCGAGTCGCAGATGCGGGCGATCCGCGGCGGCAAGATCGGCATGATCTTCCAGGAACCGTCGACGAGCCTGAACCCGGTCATGAAGATCGGCGACCAGATCGTCGAGGCGATCGAGTCCCACACCGCGTTGCGCGGCGAGGCGGCCCGGGCCAAGGCGCTCGACTGGCTGCGCAAGGTCGGCATCCCGGAGCCCGAGCGCCGCATCGACGACTACCCGTTCCGCATGAGCGGCGGCCAGAAGCAGCGCGTGATGATCGCGATGACGCTGGCCGGTGAGCCCGACTACATCATCGCCGACGAGCCGACGACGGCGCTGGACGTGACCATCCAGGCCCAGGTGCTGGACCTGCTCAAGCAGCTCCAGGCCGAACATGGCCTCGGTCTGCTGCTGATCACCCATGACCTGGCGGTCGTGTCCGGCATGGCCCACCGCGTGGCGCTGATGTACGCCGGCCAGATCATCGAGGTGGCGACGGCCGACGAGTTCTTCTCCGCGCCGAAGCATCCCTATGCCAAGGCGCTGCTGCGGGCGCTGCCCGATGCCACGCGCCGTGGCCAGGCGTTGGCCGCCATTCCCGGCACGGTGCCGCCGTTGTCGACGCAGTTCGAGGGCTGTCGTTTCGAACCGCGCTGCTATTGCGCCGAGCCGGCCTGCAAGACGACCCTGCCCGAGCTGTACACGCTGGCGGGCACTCGTTCGGTGCGCTGCCTGCGCTACGCACCGGGGCACGACCCGCAGGCGACCGAAGCGGTGATCAACATCGTGCCGGCCGACAAGACGGTTCAGCGTGCCCAGGCAACGGTGTCGGCCACGGCAACGCCCTTGCTGCGGGTGGACAAGCTTCGTGTGCGCTTTCCGATCCGCAAGGGCATCCTGCAGCGGGTGCACGGCTATTTCGATGCTGTCGATGGCATCTCGTTCCAGGTGCAGGCCGGCCAGACGCTGGCGCTGGTCGGCGAGTCGGGTTGCGGCAAGACGACCACCGGCAAGGCCATTGTCCAGTTGCTGCGTCACCAGGCCACCTTCGAGGGCCATGCGCTGCTGAACGGCCAGAACCTGTTCGAGCTGCAGGGCGAGACGCTGCAAAACGCCCGCCGCGATATCCAGATCATCTTCCAGGATCCGTTTGCCTCGCTCAACCCGCGAATGCGGGTTTTCGAGATCCTGGAGGAGGGGCTGCAGGCGCTGCAGCCGGATCTCGATGCGCCCACCCGCCGGCAACGCCTGGAACGTCTGGCCGACCAGGTCGGCCTGCGTCGGGATGCGTTGGACCGCTACCCCCACGAATTTTCGGGTGGCCAGCGCCAGCGCATCGCCATCGCCCGCGCCCTGGCCGTGCAGCCCAAGCTGATCGTCTGCGATGAGCCGACCTCGGCCCTCGACGTTTCCGTCCAGGCCCAGATCCTGAATCTCCTGCGCGAGCTCCAGCGCGAGCTGGGTGTGTCCTACCTCTTCATTACCCACAACATCGGCGTGGTCGAATACATCGCCGACGAGGTCGCCGTGATGCGCGCCGGCCGCATCGTCGAGCAGGGCTCGAGCGACGATGTGCTCAGCCGGCCCAAGGATGCCTACACCCGCAAACTGATCGCGTCGGTGCCGCGGCTGGTGGCCGCGGCCGTTTGATTGATTATCTAGGGAAGGGTTAACGCTAGATTTTACTGACCTAACAGGCGAGTGAAGCGGTCCGGCGCGCGAGCGTACGGGCCGCTTCGTTTTTTGGCGCCCGGAGCATCGGTCGAGCTATTGACTAGACAAGTTGATCTTCGCTGACGAAGTTGCTGCGTAAACACAACAGACTCCCCTCCAAAACGGGCCTAGAGGGTTTCCCGGGAGCGGGGCCAGAAAAGGGTTCAGTGACAATCCGGACACATGTTTTTGAGGTGAGTACATCCTGGCTTCACAAGACCGGCATGTGACTTGCTTCGAAGCAGGGTCTATCGATCAACCTTCCCTTACTCAGGAGTGGTACGTATGTTCCAGAAAACAAAGCTCTGCACGAGCTTGCTGCTCGCCTTCAGTGGCGGGATGATCCTGGCGTCCGGCTCGGCCTCCGCGCAAGAGCGCGTCGAGATCACGGGTTCGCGCATCAAGACCGTTCAGACCGAAGGCACGTCGCCGGTGGTCGTGCTGGGCAAGGAAGCAATTCAGCTCGAGGGCGTGCGCAACGCCGAGCAACTGCTGAACAACCTGCCGCAGGTCTTCGCCGATCAGGGCGGCAGCGTGTCGAACGGCGCAACGGGTACTGCGACCGTCAACCTGCGCAACCTCGGCTCGAACCGGACTCTGGTCCTGGTCAACGGCCGCCGCCTGCCTGGCGGGAGCCCGCGCGATATTTCCACTGACTTGAACCAGATTCCGGTTTCGCTGATCAAGCGCGTCGAAATCCTGACCGGTGGTGCCTCGGCCATTTACGGTTCTGACGCCGTGGCGGGTGTGGTGAACTTCATCCTCGACGACAAGTTCGAGGGCGTTCAGATCGACCTGAACCATGAGTTCTACAACCACCAGCAGCACGCGTCCCAGGGCATCAAGGACGCCAACGCGGCCCGCCAATTCGCGCTGCCGGGCGACAAGGGCGCCGATGGCAAGGTCACCGACTTCAACTTGACCTTGGGCGGGAACTTCGCCGACGGCAAGGGCAATGCGGTCCTGTTCTTCGCCCACAAGACGGAAGACGCGTTGCGTGAGGACCAGCGGGACTTCTCGAACTGCGCGCTGCTCGCCGTTGGCGGGCAATGGACGTGCGGCGGTTCGTCAACTGCCTACCCCGGCCGGTTCATCGACCTTGCCGAAGACGGTGGTGACTGGAACCTGGGCCCCGACGGCGCTCCCCGTCCCTGGGTGGGCTCGCGCGATCAATACAACTACGCACCGTCCAACTACTTCCAGCGACCGTCTGATCGCTACAGTGTCCAGGCGCTGGCGCACTATGATCTAGCCGATTACGCGCGTGTCTACGGTGAGTTCTCGTTCCACGACGATCACACCGTGGCTCAAATTGCCCCGAGCGGCATCTTCCTCGGTGGCTTCGTGACCACGGTCGACTACGACAACCCACTGTTGTCCGATGCCTGGAAGGCTGCGCTGAATCTGACCGCTTCGGGCGACACCGCTGATCTGTTCATCGGTCGACGCAACGTCGAAGGCGGCGGTCGGCAGGACGACATTCGCCACAGTTCCTACCGCGGCGTGATCGGCGTCAAGGGCGACATCAATGACGCATGGAGCTATGACGTGTCGGCCCTGGTCGGCAAGGTGCTCTACCAGGAAACCTACAAGAACGACTTCTCCAACACGCGCCTGCTGCGCGCCTTGGACGTGGTCGACGACGGCGCGGGCAACGCGGTCTGCCGCTCGGCCCTCGATGGCACCGACCCGAACTGTGTGCCGTACAACATCTGGTCGATCGGCGGCGTGACGCCGCAGGCGCTAGCCTACCTGCAGACGCCGGGGTTCCAAAAGGGCTTCACGTCGACCGAAGTGATTTCGGCTTCCGTCAACGGTGACCTGACGGGTTATGGTGTGAAGACGCCGTGGGCCAAGTCCGGTCTCGGCGTGGCGCTCGGTGTCGAGCACCGCACCGAAGAGATGGACCTCAGCACCGACACCGCGTTCACCACCGGCGACCTGGCCGGCCAAGGTGGCCCGACGATCGGCGTGGGCGGCGCGTTTGACGTGACCGACGTCTTCACCGAAATGCGCATGCCGCTGATCGAGAAGGCTCCGTTCGCCGAACTGCTGGCGCTCAATGCGAGCTACCGCTATTCGGACTACAGCACTGGCAAGAAGACGAGCACCTGGGGTGTGGGCGTCGAATGGGCTCCGATGAACGAGTTCAAGGTTCGTGCCAGCGCCCAGCGCGCTTCGCGCGCCGCCAACATCATCGAACTGTTCTCGCAGGCGGCTCTGGGTCTTTATGACAACGAGACAGGTGATCCTTGTGCCGGTGACTTCGACGCCGGGACGTCCACTCCGCCACCAACCGCGACAGCTGAACAGTGCGCCCGCACCGGGGTGTCAGCGGCGCAGTACGGTCACATTCGTGGAAACCCGGCCGGTCAGTACAACGCCATCTTTGGTGGCAACGCGAACCTTTCGCCGGAAACCTCGAAGAGCTGGACCGTCGGCTTCGTGGTCAATCCGATCAGGGACATGAACCTGACCCTGGATTGGTTCCACATCCGTGTCGATGACATCATCGGCAACATCCCGGCCACGAGCATCCTGAACCAGTGTCTGGAGACCGGCGATTCGTTCTACTGCAACTTGGTGCACCGCAGCAGCCTGACCGGTGATCTGTGGACGGGTACGCCGCCGGATGGTGGCTTCATCGTTGCCACGAACAGCAACCTGTCGTTCAAAGAGACCGAAGGCTTCGACGTCGGCGCCGACTACCAGCTCCGGCTGGAAGGTATGGGGCGCATTGACTTCACCTTCAAGGGCACGTTGCTGAGCAAATTCGAGGCGGAGGACGCCCCGGGATTCGGCTCCTACGACTGCGCTGGCTACTACGGCGGCACCTGCGGAACGCCGGCACCCAAGTGGCGGCACTCGCTGCGCACGACCTGGCGCTCGCCGTGGAACCTGGACCTGTCTCTGAACTGGCGCTACATCGATTCGGTGAAGAACGAAGGGATGAGTTCGAACCCGTTGCTGAACGGCGAAGTCGACCCGCTGGTCGCGAAACTGAAGTCCATCAGCTATTTCGACGTGGGTGCTTCGTACAAGGCGACGAAGAACATCACGTTGTCTGCCGCGATCAACAACATCCTCGACACCGACCCGCCGATCCGCAACAACGGTGCTGGCTTCACGAACGGCAACACCTACCCGGTGGTGTACGACGCCCTGGGTCGTCGCGTTTCGCTGACGCTGAACGCAAAGTTCTGATCTGAACCGGCGGTTACCGGTCACAAGGAAAAGGGGACGCCATGGGCGCCCCCTTTTTTTTTGCGGGGCATGGCCCCTCAGGCCGTGGGCGACATTCTGTCAATCAGCCGGGCGTATGCCGGCCTGGCGATCTCGTCAATGGCCCGGCGCAGTTCGGGCGTGGCCTCGGCACGCTTGCGTTCACCGTCCGGAACGAACACGTCGGTTGGCCGACCGACCTGCGACTTCGAGTGGTGTCGAGACGCGATCATCATGGTTTGCCTGGAAGCATCGGCAACAGGCAAACCAAAGTGAGCTGCCAGGCGGTTCCACACCGCATCCGGCAGCGATTCATAAGGCATCAGTACGCCTCGTGTCGGATCGAGTCGGCCTGCGGCATCGCAGAACGCCGCGAAGACGCTGGCCAATTCGTGTTCGGCAGTTCGTGGCTCGACGCCGGGAGCGACGAATCCCGAGAACAACGCCGCGTACCGGTCGCGCAACCAACCTGGCTGGCGCTGCTGCAGCGATACACAGACTTCGAGCGGATCACGGATGCACAGTGCCCATGGCGTTCGAGGGAAGGCCTCAGCCACGATGTCGCAGAAGAGCGTGTTCCAGCTCGAGAGCTTGAGCACATAGGGCGACCCTGCGTGCACGGCAAAGTGATGACCGACGGTGCGTAATGCCGCCACCAATTCATCGCGTGTTCCGGCGTGTGGAGGAACGAGCAGTTCGCTGACCGCCAGGGGCTCGGAGTAGACGACCGACTCTCCCCGCAGTTTCAGCAACTGGGAAACGAGCGTCGATCCGCAGCGTGCAACGTGGAAGATCACGCCCGCCGGGGCGGTGGAGGAGAGCGGCCGACCCAGTTGCGACTTCGGCACATGGATCACAGAGTGCGTGGCTCGCAGGCGGAGTACCGTGTCCTGCAGGAAAGGGTCGCGCAGTTCATCGCGCGCAATATCGACAAGCGCAAGGTGCAGGCCTGTCGCATCGAGTGCCGATCGTGCGGGCAGGCCCGGCGAGTCGGGGGCAGGCATCAGCGGGGCCATCGGTCAGCGCATCTCGGTTTCGACGATGGCGCCAACCTGAAGGAGCTGCTGCAACACGGCTTGCAGCTCGCGTTCGTCGATGAACGGAAAACGCGCAATCAAGTCGTCGCCCGAGAAGAGCTTCTGTTGCAGCAACCAGCTGACCGCCTGGTAGCAGGCGCCGACGTCGATCCGCGCATGGTCGATCTGCACGCTGAAGCCTTCGTGACGGCGTTCAACCCGGCCCCTCTTGGTGGTCGAGTAGTACTGCGCCCGCGTTCGTGCCGGTAACTCGAACGTGGCAGATGACGTCGCGAGCGATCGTTGATGGTTGCGGACCTCGACGGCAAACGAGGGCGAGGTCATCAAGCGTTCGAGTTGTTGCGCCAATCGAGCAAGGTGCCTGCCGAGTTCGGCGGCGTTACTCGCATCCGGCAGGTATGCCCTGAATTCGCTGTCCAGGGCAGCGTCTGCTTCAAGCAACTTGAAGAGCGACAGCCCGGTAGCGGGTTTGACCCAGAACGTCACGTGCAGCGATGCATCGGCGCCGGTGACTGCGTCGTGATACTGCCCCCGCGGCAGGTACAACAAGTCGCCGGGCTTCATCAGAACTTCCTGCAGGACCCTGCCTCGGCTGGCGACGAGCCACTTCTCCGCCTCGTCGCCAGGCGGCAGGCTCGCCATCGGGTTGTCCGCACGCGCCTCGTAGATGCGCCAGAGCTTTTCGCCCTCGGTTTGGAGGGCGAACACGTCGTGCAAGTCGTAGTGCGTATTGAACGCCTGCACGCCCTGAAACGAGCAGTACACGTTCGCACCGGCACTGGCTGCGAACTCCCGCTGCAGCATTTGCACCAGATGAGCCGCATCAGGCGACACGCGCTGGATCTGATTGGCCACGAGGCTGGCACCAAACCCAAGCAGCGCCTTGACCTTGCGCGGATTGGCGGGTGCCTTCTCGCCGGGCGCGATCTCGCCGACATCACAGTAGTTGTCGCGCAGGGCGAGCCTGTTTTGATAGAAGACCTTCAGCGTGTCTTCATTCCAAAAGGCGGTGAGTTCGAGTATGTCGTTGAGGCGTCGCCAAGTCAGTGGATTGTCGAGGGTGCGCCCGCGAGCATCGAGGTGCAGCGGCTTCTTGCCGTAATAGTGGCTCTTGAACTCGACTGGGTCGAACGGCGCGAGAAACTCGGCGAAATTAGGCATACGACTCAGGCATCATAGCGTGTCGGCCTGCCGCAGCTGACCTGTGCACGGCTCGTCACGCGGGCAGTTGGCGGTCATTGTCCAATCGCCATCGAAGTCTTCGCAATGACACCACTTCCCTCCACCGATTTGCCGGCCACCGACCAGCAGGCTTGGTCGCGATACTGGGCGGCGGTTGCACCCGAAGCTGCTGGCTGCCTGCCGGGTCTGCCCGGGTCGATTGCAGGGCTTTTCGAATCGCGCTGGAGCGCGTACTTTCGCAGCCTGCCGCGTGGGGCGCTGGTATTGGACCTGGGCACCGGCGGCGGCGCAGTGCCGCGATTGGCAGCAAGCCTGGATCTGGGGTTGAAGCTCGTGGGCGTCGATTACGCCGATGTCGTGCCGGTCAACGACGACCCAGGAATCGAGTACAGGGGGCGGGTGGACATGAGGGCGCTGCCCTTTGTCGATGGCCACTTCGATGCAGTGACGAGCCAGTTCTCGATCGAATACGTTGGCATGGAGGCCGTGGACGAACTGCTGCGGGTTCTGTCAGATCGGGGCTCCTTCATGATCATCGCCCACCACGCGGACAGTGTGGTGCTGGACCAGAACAGGAAGCGCCTGTTGGCATTGGAGGGCCTGCTCGCCGAGGGGGGGATAGTGCAGTCCGCGCGGATTGCAGTCGATGCGGGCCGAGAAAGAGACCAAGCGACGCGCCACGACCTGGCCGGCCAATTGAAGGCGCTCAGGCTCCAACACGAGGGTCAGGGGGTCGTCGAGGAGATTTCAGGCTTGGTGGCGCGCATGATGCTGGAGCCTGATGCGCGCGCTGGTCTGCAGTGGCTGCATTCGCAGGCCCGAATGGAACAGGTTCGCCTTCGTGCGCTCTCGGCAGCCGCGTTGGACGAATCCTCGGTTGCCGCCTTGAGGGCCAGGCTCGCGCGACCGGGTCGGGCCGTCAGCTGCAATGTGATGTCGGCGCCGGAACTGGGGATGCCGATCGCCTGGCATCTCCAATCGCCGGCCTGGTGAGCATCCATGCAGGGTCCGGTCCAACCGATCCGCTGATCACTTCGGCGCCAACCGGATCGCCCCATCCAGCCGGATCACCTCGCCATTGAGCATGTCGTTGGTGATGATCTGGTGCACCAGCTTGGCGTAGTCCTCTGGCTTGCCGAGGCGGCTGGGGAAGGGGACGCTGGCGGCCAGCGCGTTCTGCACTTCCTTGGGCATCGAGAAGAGCATCGGCGTGCCGAAGATGCCCGGGGCGATGGTCATGTTGCGGATGCCGTTGCGGGCGAGGTCGCGGGCGATGGGCAGCGTCATGCCGACCACGCCGCCCTTGCTCGCCGAATAGGCGGCCTGGCCGATCTGGCCGTCGTAGGCGGCGACGCTGGCGGTGCTGATCATCACGCCGCGCTCGCCGGTGGATTCCGGCTCGTTCTTGCACATGGCCTCGGCGGCCAGGCGGATCATGTTGAAGCTGCCGATCAGGTTTACCGTGACCACCTTGGTGAAGGTGTTCAGCGGGTGGGCGCCGTCCTTGCCGACGGTCTTCACCGCCGGGGCGATGCCGGCACAGTTGACCAGGCCCATCAGCTTGCCCAGGCCCGTCGCGGCAGCGACGACGGCGCGGCCGTCGGCTTCCTGGCTCACGTCGCAGCGCACGAACACGCCGCCGAGTTCCTTCGCCAGCGCTTCGCCCTTGTCAGCCTGAAGGTCGGCGATGACGACCTTGCCGCCGTTGGCCGCCAGCATGCGCGCCGTGCCTTCGCCCAGGCCCGATGCCCCGCCGGTGACGATGAAGACCTTGCCGGAGATGTCCATGAATGCTCCTGATGTTCGAGGGGGCCGAGGGCCCGATTGACGTTGACGTAAACGTCAATTGTGCGTCAAAAGAAAAGGCGGCCGAGATGCGGCCGCCTCTGATCAACGGGTCCGCGGCGGCGCGCCGCGGTGCACTCAGCCGAGCGCTTGCAGGGCCCGGGCCGTGATCTCCTCGACCGTACCGAGGCCGGAGATCCTCGCGTAGCGGGGCGCCTGTGCATCGCCGGTGGCGGCCCATTGGCTGTAGTAGTCGACCAGCGGGCGGGTCTGCTGCTGGTAGACCTGCAGGCGGGTGCGCACGGTGGCTTCCTCGTCGTCCTTGCGCTGGATGAGCTCTTCGCCGGTCGCGTCGTCCTTGCCGGCGACCTTCGGCGGGTTGTACTTGACGTGGTAGGTGCGGCCCGAGGCCACATGCACGCGGCGGCCGCTCATGCGCTCGATGATCGCTTCGTCGGGCACGTCGATCTCCAGCACGAGGTCGAGCTTGACGCCGGCCTGCTTCATCGCCTCGGCCTGCGGGATGGTGCGGGGGAAGCCATCGAACAGGAAGCCCTTGGCGCAGTCCGGCTGCGCGATGCGCTCTTTGACCAGGCCGATGATGATGTCGTCGCTGACCAGCGCACCGGCGTCCATCACCTTCTTGGCGGCCAGCCCGAGCGGCGTGCCGGCCTTGACGGCCGCTCGCAGCATGTCGCCGGTGGAGATTTGCGGGATGCCGTACTTCTGGCAGATGAAAGCCGCCTGGGTTCCTTTCCCGGCGCCGGGTGCGCCCAACAGGATCAATCGCATGGTGGTTGTCTCAGTGAAGATGATTCTGTGACAGCCGTGCCGGACGGCTGTAGTGCTCGATGGGCCCGGCGCTGGGCGCGGGCGGCCCGCCGCACTGTTGCGGGGCAGGATAGCATGTGCAAACCTGCGCCTGGCTGACAGGCCGGGCCGGCTCAGCGCGGACGCAGCAGGGCGCGCACGCGGGCCAGGTCCTCCGGCGTGTCGACCCCGGCCGCGGGCGCCTGGGCTGCGCGGTGCACGGCGATGCGCTCGCCATGCCACAGCACGCGCAGCTGCTCGAGCGACTCGAGTTGCTCGATCGGGGCGGCGGCCAGGGTGGGGAACCGGCGCAGGAAGCCGGCGCGGTACGCGTACAGGCCGATGTGACGCAAGGCTTGGCCGGGCGGCAGCGCCGGCGCACCGGGGCTCGACGCATCGCGCCACCAGGGCAGGGGGGCGCGGCTGAAATACAGCGCGCGCGCTTCCCGGTCGCAAACGACCTTGACGACATTCGGGTTCACGAAATCGGCCGGATCGGTGATGTCATGGGCGGCGGTCGCCACGGCGCAATCGGGCCGCTCGGCCAGCAGGCTGGCACAAGCGCTGACCAGCGCCGGGTCGATCAAGGGCTCGTCGCCTTGGACGTTGACGACGAGGTCGTCGCCGCTCAGGCCGAGTTGTTCGCAGGCTTCGGCCAGGCGGTCGCTGCCGCTCACATGGTCTTGCCGGGTCAGCAGCGCCTGCACGCCATGCGCTTCGCAGGCGGCAACGGTCTTCGGATCGTCGGCCGCCACCCAGACCGCCGTGGCGCCCGCTTCGGCCACGCGCTCGGCGACCCGCACGACCATCGGTTTGCCGTGGATGTCGGCCAATGGCTTGTTCGGCAGGCGCGTCGACGCCAGCCGCGCCGGGATCAGCACGGTGAAGTCCATCACTCCTCTTCAGGCGCCAGGTGGCGAGCTTCGCTGTCGAGCATCACCGGAATGCCGTCGCGTATCGGGTAGGCCACCCGGTCGGCCGGGCAGAGCAATTCGACCGGGCGCGCGGTCTCGTCGCGCCGCAATTGCAGCGGGCCTTTGCAGACCGGGCAGACCAGCATCTCGATCAGGCGGTGATCCATGTTCATCGTGGCAGTGAGGGGGTGGCGCGGTCGGCCGGATCGGGCAGGCGCTGGCGCAGCGCCGCCGTGAACTCGGGAGGGAGCGCGAAGTCTAGCGCCACCACCCACACGCGGGTGGCACCCACGCGCTCCGGCGGCAGCTTGACGGCGTCTTTCTCCGTCACCAGCACCTCGGACGTGTCGGCGGGCCAGGGCAGGGGCGCGAAGCTGGCGTGGTCGGGCAGCGGCAGCCGCTGGATGGTCAGCCCAGCTGCCTCGAGCATGCCGAAGAAGCGCTCGGGGTCGCCCATGCCGGCCGCCGCCAGCAACAGGCGGCCTTGCAGCGCATCCAGCGGCTGCACGGCCTCGCGGCGGCCCTGCCACCACGCGTCCAGCGGCATCGCGCCGGCGAGTGCGCGGCGGGCCACCGTGCCGGGCAGTCGCGTGCTGGGCCGCGTGGCGTTGTACAGCACCTGCATCTGGGCCGGCAAGTGAGCGGGCAGCGGCTGGCGCAGCGGTCCGGCCGGCAGCATCAGGCCATTGCCGGCGCCGCGGTCGTCGAACACGACGATCTCCACGTCACGAGGCAAGCGGTGGTGTTGCAAACCGTCGTCGGACAGCAGGATGTCGACCTCGCGGTGATGATCGAGCAGCGCTCGCGCGGCGGCGATGCGGTCGCGACCCACGACCACCGGCACGCCGGTGCGGCGGTGGATCAGCAGCGGTTCATCGCCGGCTGCAGCGGCGGGGGTGTCGGCGCCAAGATCCACGATGGCGTCCCCATCGATCCGGCCGTAGCCCCGCGAAACCACCCCAGGCCGCCAGCCTTCACGGCGCAGCCACTCGGCCAGTGCGATCACGGTCGGCGTCTTGCCGGCGCCGCCGACGACCAGGTTGCCCACCACGATGACGGGGCAGCCGCCGAGCGGCGCGGCCCGATGGCGTGCGCGCCATCGCTGCCATGCGCGGTGGCCGGCGGCCAGCGCGCCATACAGCATCGACAAGGGTTGAAGCAAGCGCATCGCCAGGCTCGCCCGTGGGCGCCACCAGTGCGCCTGCAGGGCCTCGGCCCAGCGGTGGCTCAAGGCGAGGTGCCGGCCTGCGCCGAGCTCTGGGCGGCGAAGGTCACGCGCACCAAGCCGGCGCGGCGGGCGGCATCCAGCACGTTGATCACCGACTGGTGCGCCGCGGTGGCGTCGGCCGAGATGATGAGGAAAGGGTCCTGGCGTTGGCCGGCCGCGGCGCGCAATGCGGCGGCGAGCAGCTCGACGCTGCGGCCTTCCACCGGCTGCCGGTCGACGAGGTAGCGCCCGTCTGCGGCCACGGCCACGATGATCTCGGCCGGCCTGTCGCGCGCCGCGTCGGCGTCGGCAGCCGGCAGCGTCAACTGCAACTCGGTGAACTTCGAGTACGTCGTCGACAGCATCAGGAAGATCAGGATCACCAGCAACACGTCGATGAACGGGATCAGGTTGATCTCGGGCTCGTCGTGGCGGTCGCCGCGGAAATTCATCGCCATCGCCGGTCTCCTGCGCTCAACTGCGCGCCGCCAGGCGCAACAGCATGTGGTGCAGCACGCGCTCGGCGCCTTGCTCCATGTCGTGCAGGTAGTCGTTGACGCGCCCGCGGAAGTAGCGGTGGCACATCAGCGACGGAATGGCGACCATCAGGCCAAAGGCCGTGTTGTAGAGCGCCACCGAGATGCCATGTGCCAGTTGCGCCGGGTTGCTGCCCGAGCCGGGCGACTGCGAGCCGAAGATCTCGATCATGCCGATCACCGTGCCGAGCAAGCCGAGCAGGGGCGCCGCGGAGGCGATGGTCGCGAGCGCGTTCAGATAGCGCTCCAGGTGGTGCGCAGCGTTGCGGCCGGCGGCCTCGAACGCGTCACGCAGCAGCGTCTCGCTGCAACGCGGGTCCTGCGCGACAACCCGGATGCCGCTCGCCAGCAACAGGCCGAGCGTGGAGTTTGACGCCAGCTTGCCGAGCACATCCGCCGAGGGCACGCCCTGGCGCAGCACCTGCAGCACCTCGTCGACCAGCCCCGGGGGGGCGACGCGCGCGCGGCGCAGCGCGACAGCCCGTTCGATGATGAGGGCCAGCGCGGCCACGGAACACAGTAGCAGGGGCCAGATCGGCCAGCCGGCGGCTTGTATGATCGACAGCAAGATGCCTGTAGGCGCCAAGGCCCGAAACGAAAGACGCGCGATTATGAACTGATCGTTCGTCGCGGCCTTCGCCCCGGGGCCACTCAGCTTTCCACAGCGTGTGTGGAAAACACTGTGGGCAAGCGGCGCGCAACCTTCACGAAGCCTGCAACGGCGCGGCCTGCCGACGCGTTGCACAAAAAACAGGCGCTCCGGCGCCGGTGAACAACCCGATGGAACCCAACGCAGTACCCGGCCTTCGGGTCTGGGATGTGGCCGGCCTCCTGCTGGCCGTTTCGGACGCGCTGGCGGCGCGCTTTGCCGCCGTCGCGGTGCGCGGTGAGCTGTCGGGCTTCAGCCGCGCCGGCAGCGGGCACTGCTATTTCACGCTGAAGGACGGCTCCGGCGCCAACGCCGGCCTGCGCTGCGCGATGTTCCGTCGCGCCGCACTGATGCTGCCCTTCAACCCGCAGGACGGGCAGCAGGTGGAATTGCGTGGCCGCCTCGCGGTGTATGAGGCGCGCGGCGAGCTGCAGATGATCGTCGAGTCAATGCAGCGGGTCGGCGTCGGCTCCCTGTACGAGGAGTTCCTGCGCCTGAAGGCCCGGCTCGAGGCGCAGGGCGTGTTCGACATGGCGTACAAGCGGCCGCTGCCGGCTTTTCCGCGTCGGCTGGCCGTCGTCACCTCGCCCAGCGGCGCGGCGATCCACGATGTGCTGACCACGCTGGCGCGCCGGGCGCCGCAGGTCGGTGTGGTGCTCGTCCCCACGTTGGTGCAGGGCGTTCAGGCGCCCGAAGCGATCGTGCAGGCGCTCGCGCAGGCGAACGGGCTTGCCGATGTCGAGTTGATCCTGCTGTGCCGCGGTGGCGGCTCGCTGGAAGACTTGTGGGCGTTCAACGACGAGCGGGTCGTGCGGGCGGTGCGGGCGTCGCACCTGCCGGTGGTCTGCGGCGTGGGCCACGAGACCGACGTGACGCTGGCCGACCTCGCCGCCGACCTGCGCGCGCCGACACCGACCGCGGCGGCCGAGCTCGCTGCGCCCGAGCGCGAGGCCCTGTTGCAGGCCTTGCAGGCGAGGGCGCAGACACTGTCGCGCCGGGTGCGCCAGCGGCTCGATGGTGCGTCGCAGGGCCTCGACACACTGGCCCTGCGCCTGCAGCGCCCGGCGCAGCGCCTGGGCACCGAGCAGGCCCGGCTGGCCGCCCTCGCGCAGCGGCACGGCGCCACCCTCAGTCGCTCGCTGGAGGCGCAGCGCGTGGCGCTCGCCCATCGCAGCCAGCGCCTCGTGCAGGCGGCGCGCAGCGCGCAGGCTCGCCAGGCCGACCGGCTGCGGGCCGAGGCGGCCCGCCTGGCGGCGCTGGACCCGCGGCGGGTGTTGTCGCGCGGCTACGCCTGGGTCGAAGCGGAGGATGGACGGGCCATCGTCTCGGCACACAGCTTGCAAGCCGGGCAGACGCTGAGGGCTGTGTGGTCCGACGGCACCGCGCGCGCGACCGTCGATGAAGTGAACCTTGGCGCCCCGGCCGCCGATCACCCTTAGCCCCGTGTCAGGCGGCAAGCGCTGCCTACAATGCCGCCGCTCAACCTCACTGCCGTGCGCTGGACAAGGCGCCGCGCCCACCTCGAAAGGAAAAAAGCATGGAACACACCCTGCCGCCGCTGCCGTTCGGCCTGGACGATCTCGCCCCGCACATGAGCCGCGAAACGCTCGAGTACCACCACGGCAAGCACCACAACGCCTATGTGGTGAACCTGAACAACCTGCAGAAAGGCACCGAGTTCGAATCGATGCCGCTCGAAGACATCGTCAAGAAGTCCAGTGGCGGCATCTACAACAACGCCGCCCAGATCTGGAACCACACCTTCTTCTGGAGCTGCCTGAAGAAGGGCGGCGGTGGCGAGCCCGGCGGTGCGCTGGCCGCTGCGATCAACGCCAAGTGGGGCTCGTACGCGGCCTTCAAGGAAGCCTTCGCCAAGAGCGCCGTCGGCAACTTCGGTTCGGGCTGGACCTGGCTGGTGAAGAAGGCCGACGGCTCGGTCGACATCGTCAACATGGGCGCCGCCGGCACCCCGCTGACCACCGGCGACAAGCCGCTGCTGACGATTGACGTGTGGGAGCATGCCTACTACATCGACTACCGCAACCTGCGCCCGAAGTTCGTCGAGACCTTCCTGAACTCGCTCGTGAACTGGTCGTTCGCGGAGAAGAATTTCGGCTGACCCGAGGACGCATCGACCACCGAGCCGGCCCCGCGCCGGCTTTTGTTTTTGTTACGCTCGCGCCCCACGGACGACGACAAGATCGACGAGGAGACAGATGCGGATCCTGCTGGTGGAAGACGACCCGGCGCTCAGCCTGGGCGTGGCGCGGGGCCTCGAGCGCGAGGGCTGGCAGGTGGACGTGCTGCACGATGGCGAGCAGGCGATGACCGAGGGCGTGATGGGCCAGTACGATCTGGGCATCCTCGACCTCGGCCTGCCGCGGCGCGACGGCATGGAGGTGCTGCGCCACTGGCGCGCCAAGGGCATCCGCATGCCGGTGCTGCTGCTGACCGCGCGCGACGAGTTGCACGACCGCGTGCAGGGCCTGGACGCCGGTGCCGACGACTACCTCGTCAAGCCCTTCGACCTGCCCGAGCTGCTGGCCCGCATCCGGGCCTTGAAGCGCCGCGCCCAGGGCCGGATCGACGAGGTGCTGCAGTGCGGCGAACTGAAGCTCGACCTTGCCCACCGTGAGCTGACCCACCAGGGCCAGCGAATCGCGCTGAGCCCGCGCGAACTGGCGCTGACCGAGTTGCTGATGCAGAAGGCCGGCCGCGTCGTTCCCAAGGACTCGATCGTCGCCCGCATGTCGAGCTGGGAAGCCGATTTCAGCGAGAACTCGGTCGAGGTCTACGTCCACCGCCTGCGCAAGCGCTTCGCCGACCTTGGCGTCGTGATCCGCACCGTGCGCGGCTTCGGCTACCTGATGGAGGCCGCCTCCGGCAGCCATGGCTCGCCCGCCTGAGCCGGCCGTTGCCGGCCCGAGCGTGCGGCGGGCGCTCCTGCGCCCGTTGCTGTGGAGTTGGGGCATCGGCCTGCTCGCCGCGGTCATCGGGGCCTATTGGCTGGCGCGCACCAGCGCCAACGTCGCCTTCGACCGCGGCCTGCAGGACGAGGTCAGCGCGCTGGCCGCCAAGGTGACCTGGTCCGACCGCGGGCCGCTGCTCGATCTGTCGCGCCAGGCGATGGAGATCGTCACCTGGGACCGCGACGATCGCAACGGCTATGCGATGGTCGACGTCGAGGGCAACACGCTTGCCGGCGATTCGCACGTGCCGGTGCCGAACGCGCGGCTGCGCCAGGCCGGCTTCGCGCAGCCGCGCCTGTTCGACGCCGAGTTCGACGGCGAGCCCGTGCGCGGCGCGGTGTTCTCGCTCAAGTCGCCGATGCTGGACCGCTCGGTCTCGGTGATCGTCGTGGAGACCAAGAACAAGCGCACGGTGCTGATGCGCGACCTGCAGCTGTCGATCGTGTTGCCGGCGCTCGCCCTGGGCGCCGTGACCTTCGCGATGATCGGCTGGGGCATCCGCCGCGGCCTGCAGCCGCTGCGCGACGTGGCCACCGAGGTGTCTCTGCGCGACGCGCAGGACTGGCGCCCCTTGCCGCTGCAGAACGTGCCGCGCGAGGCGGTGCCGCTGATCGAGCGCATCAACAGCCTGCTCGCCAACGTCGAGTCGTCCGTCCAGCTGCAACGGCGCTTCGTGGCCGATGCGGCGCACCAGTTGCGCACGCCGGTGGCCGGCATTCGCGTGCTGGCGCAGAACCTGGCCGAGGAACTGGCTGCAGCGCCCGGCGACCAAGCCTCCTGGCGCCCGATGCTGGCCCAGCTCGAACGCTCGACCGACCGGCTGTCGCGCCTGATCGGGCAACTCCTGAGCCTGGCGCGCTCCGAGACCGCACTGTCGATGGACGGCGAGCACCAGACCATGGACCTCGTGCCGCTGTTGCGCGAGTCGGCCGAGCCGCTGGTGCTGCAGGCGCTGCGCCAGGGGCGCAGCATCGTGCTCGAGGCGCCCGAGGCGCCGGTGCCGGCGCGGGCCCATCCGATCTGGCTGGGCGAGGTGGTCAACAACCTGCTGGACAACGCGTTGCGCTACGGCGGCCCCCGAGTCACGCTGCGCGTGGCGCCTCGGGCCGAAGGCGGGGCGGTGGTAGAGGTCGAGGACGACGGCCCCGGCGTGCCGGCCGATCAGCTGTCGCGGCTGTTCGAGCCCTTCTGGCGCGGCGAGCGGGCCGACCTGCGCAACGACGGCGGCACCGGGCTCGGGCTCACCATCGCCCGCGAGGTCGTGCTGCGGCTGGGCGGCCGGATCGACGCCGCGTCGCGGCCCGATGTTGCCGGCCTGCGCTTCACGATCACGCTGGCCGCATAGGCCGGCCGAGGGGGGTCAGTTGAACAGCGGCCCCGTCAGGCGCGAGCCTGTCTTCAGGCCGCGTTTGGCGAACCAGCCCTGATTCATCTCGAGCACGAAACGCACCGGCTGTCTGGAGCAGTGCGATTCGTCCGACAGCGGCTTCATGTCCTCGATGTTGACGATGCTGCCGTCGTCGGCCACGAAGGCTGCCGACAGCGGGATCAGCGTGTTGCGCATCCAGAAGCACTGGGTGGCCGGGCTCTCGAACACGAAGATCATGCCCTCGTGGCCGGCCATCTGCTGGCGGTACATCAGCCCGGTCTGGCGCTGCTCGCCGGTCTTGGCCACCTGGGCGACGATGTTGTGCATGCCGGCGTGCAGCGTCACGGTCGGAAGTTGCTGCGGCTGGCCATCCGGCGCGGCCGGCGCGGAATGGCTGAGCGCGAGGGCGGCCAGGCCGGCCAACAAGGCAGCAGGAACACGGCGTGTCTTGATCAATGTCATGTCGGGGGTGGGGGTCGATCGGTAGATTATCGAACGCAGCAGGAGGCATGGCGCCGACAGGCTGCGTCCGAACATCTCGCCGCCAAACCGCTCCGCCGTTCCAATGAACCAGCCCGCCGCCTCCTTCGCCCCGGCGCTGGACGCGGCCGCCATGCCCACCCCGGCCGCCAACGACGACCTGGCGGTGCTCGACGACCCGATCGAACAGCAGGCCAGCACCCGCTGGGAGACAGACAGCGCCGGCCGGCGCGTGGCCGAGACCAGCCTGCTGCTGGAGGGCATGCACTGCGCCGCCTGCGCCGGCATCATCGAATCGGCGCTGATCCAGGTGGCCGGCGTCGAGCGCGCCGAGGTCAGCGCCGCCGGGCAGCGCGCGCAGGTCCGCTGGTGCCCCGAGCACACCCGGCTGTCGACCGTGATCCAGGCGGTGCGCGCTGCCGGCTACGACGCCTTGCCCGATGCGGCCGCACCGGCCCGCGCACTGCGCCAGCGCGAGCGCCGCACGGCGCTGTGGCGCCTGTTCGTGGCGAGCTTCTGCGCGATGCAGATCATGATGTTCGCCACACCCAGCTACGTGGCGGGCGCGGGTGAGCTGGCGCCGGACCTGCGGCAGTTGCTCAACTGGGGCAGCTGGCTGCTGAGCATGCCGGTCCTGCTGTTCTCGGCCGGCCCCTTCTTCCAGGGCGCCTGGCGTGCGGTGCGGCAGCGACGCATGGGCATGGACGTGCCGGTGGCGCTGGGCATCGCGGTGAGCTTCGTCGCCAGCAGCGGCGCCACCTTCGATCCGGGCGGCGTTTTCGGCCACGAGGTGTACTTCGACTCGCTGGCGATGTTCGTCAGCTTCCTGCTGGGCGCGCGCTATCTCGAAACACTGGCGCGCCACCGCGCGGCGGAAAGCCTGGAACAGGCGCTGGCGGCGATGCCGGAAACGGCCCAACGGCTGAGCGAAACCGGCGCGGCCGAGACCATCAGCGTGCACCGCCTGCGTCCAGGCGACCGGGTGCAGGTTGCGCTGGGTGCCAGCTTCCCGGCCGATGGCCGGCTGGAAAGCGGCTGCACCCAGGTCGACGAAAGCCTGCTGACCGGCGAGTCGCTGCCCGTGCCGCGCGGCGAGGGCGACGAGGTCGTCGGTGGCAGCGTCAACCTGGGCGCGCCGGTGCTGGTGCGGGTCGAGCGGGTGGGCGCCGACACGCGACACGGCGCGATCGTCAGCCTGATGCGCCAGGCGCTGACCCAGCGACCGGCGCTGGCACGCCAGGCCGATGCCTGGGCGGGGCCGTTCCTCTGGGCGGTGCTGGTGTCGGCGGCCGTCGCCGCCGTGGCGTGGAGCTGGATCGAGCCGTCGCGCGCGATCGGGGTGGCTGTCGCCGTGCTGATCGTCACCTGCCCATGCGCGCTGTCGCTGGCCGTGCCGTCCTCGCTGGTGGCCGCGGCCGGGGCACTGGCGCGCCGTGGCGTGATGTTGCAGCGCCTCGATGCGTTGGAGGCGCTGGCACGCATCGACCGCCTGTTCATCGACAAGACCGGTACCTTGACGGAGGACCAGCCGACCTGGGTCGGCACGCAGCTTGTCGACTCGAGCAATGCGCCGCTGGGCGACGTGGCGCCACCGACCCAGGTGGCCGCGGCCATCGCGCTGGCACGCTGGTCGAGCCACCCGCTGGCGCAGGCGCTGGCGGCGGCTCCGCCGCCCGCAGCCGCATCACCCGGCTGGGCGCAGGTGCACGAGCTGGCGGGCCAGGGCCTGCAAGCGCGCGATGCGAGCGGCCGCGCCTGGCGGCTGGGCAGCCGGCAGTGGGTCTGTGGCGATCGGGCCGGGGCGGGCGAGGGCGCGAGCCCCCTGCCGGCCGTCTGGTTCGGTGCGGCGGGCGCCGAGTTGTGCCTGCGCTTCGATTTCGACGAGCGTCTGCGCGCCGATGCCGCCGGAGCGGTGCAGGCGCTGCAGCAAGAGGGCGTGAAGCTGACGCTGCTGTCGGGCGACAGCCAGGCCCGTGCCGAGCGACTGGCGGCGCGCCTGGGCCTGACCGATGCGCGCGGCGATTCGACCCCGCAGGCCAAGCTGGCAGCGCTGGCTGCGGCGCAGGCGGCCGGCGAGCGCGCCGGCATGGTGGGTGATGGCGTCAACGATGCGCCGGTGCTGGCCCAGGCGGACGTGTCGTTCGCGATGGGCCGCGGCGCGATGGTGACGCGGGTGCATGCCGATGCGGTGATCGTCTCGAACCGGTTGGCCGACCTCGTGGCCGCACGGCGGCTCGCCCGACGCATGCTGCAGATCACGCGGCAGAACCTCGGCTGGGCCGCCGCCTACAACCTCGCCTGCGTGCCGCTTGCGCTCGCAGGCTACCTGCCGCCCTGGGCTGCGGGCCTGGGCATGGCCTGCAGCTCGCTGCTGGTGGTCATGAATTCGCTGCGCCTTTCGGGGAACCGCGAGCCTTCACGCAACTGACAACCGAGCAAATCGATGGACATCCTGTACCTGCTGATCCCTCTGTCCGCCGTGCTCGTGCTCGCGATCATCGGCCTGTTCGGCTGGGCCTTGCACAGAGGGCAGTTCGACGATCTGCAACGCGAAGGCGAGCGAATCTTCGACGAGCCCGACAACGGTTGATACCGATCAAGTGGTTTCAGGTTACCTCGCCGAACAATCCCGCAGGGCCTGCAAAGACGCGGGCATGAGGAGTCAATCGATGGCAATTGCTTCAGCGCCGGTGCGTCCGGCCTACAACGACACCGTCGTGCGCGGGTTCGCGCTGGCGGCGGTGATCTACGGCATCGTCGGCATGCTGGTGGGGGTGATCGTCGCCTCGCAGCTGGCGTGGCCCGAACTGAATTTCGGGATACCGTTCCTCAGCTACGGCCGCTTGCGCCCGTTGCACACCAACGCAGTGATCTTCGCCTTCGGCGGCAGCGTGCTGTTCGCCACCAGCTACCACGTGGTCCAGCGCACCTGCCAGACCACGCTGTTCCTGCCGAAGCTGGCAATGTTCACCTTCCTCGGCTGGAACCTCGTCATCGTGCTCGCGGTGATCACCTTGCCCCTGGGGCTGACGACCGGCAAGGAATACGCCGAGCTCGAATGGCCGATCGATCTGCTGATCGCGGTCGTCTGGGTGGCCTACGCAATCGTGTTCTTCGGCACCGTCGGCACGCGCAAGGTCAAGCACATCTACGTCGCCAACTGGTTCTTCGGCGCCTTCATCATCGCCGTGGCCCTGCTGCACATCGTCAACAGCGCCGAGATCCCGGTCAGCCTGACGAAGAGCTACTCGGCCTACGCGGGCGTGCAGGATGCGATGGTCCAGTGGTGGTACGGCCACAACGCGGTGGGCTTCTTCCTGACCGCGGGCTTCCTCGGGATCATGTACTACTACATCCCGAAGCAGGCCGAGCGCCCGGTGTACTCGTATCGCCTGTCGATCGTTCACTTCTGGGCCCTGATCTTCACGTACATGTGGGCGGGCCCCCACCACCTGCACTACACCGCGCTGCCGGACTGGGCGCAGTCGATCGGCATGCTGTTCTCGCTGGTGCTGCTGGCTCCTTCCTGGGGCGGCATGATCAACGGGATCATGACCCTGTCGGGTGCGTGGCACAAACTGCGTGACGACCCGATCCTGAAGTTCCTGATCGTCTCGCTGTCGTTCTACGGCATGTCGACCTTCGAAGGGCCGATGATGTCGATCAAGACGGTCAACGCGCTGTCGCACTACACGGACTGGACCGTCGGCCACGTGCACTCCGGCGCGCTCGGCTGGGTCGGCCTGGTGTCGATCGGTGCCCTGTACTTCCTGATCCCGCGCATGTGGGGCCGCAAGACGATGTACAGCACCCGTGCGATCGAGCTGCACTTCTGGATTGCCACTATCGGCATCGTGCTCTACATCGCCGCGATGTGGATTGCCGGCGTGATGCAGGGCCTGATGTGGCGCGCGGTCAACCCCGACGGCACGCTGGTCTACAGCTTCGTCGAGAGCGTGAAGGCGACCTATCCGTTCTACGTGATCCGCGTGCTCGGCGGCCTGCTGTACCTGACCGGCATGCTGATCATGGGCTGGAACACGGTGATGACCATCCGCAGCGGCAAGGTGCAACCGGCGACCATCCCCGCCGTGGCCGCCGCCGCCTGAGGAAACAAGGAGAACACCACATGGCACATGCCCACAACGTTGGCGGTCACGAAAAGATCGAGACCAGCAACTTCCTGATGATCGTGCTGATCCTGGCCGCGGTCGCCTTCGGCGGCCTGGTCGAGATCGTCCCGCTGTTCTTCCAGCGCTCGACGACGCAGCCGGTCGAGGGCCTCAAGCCCTACACCTCGCTGCAATTGGCCGGCCGCGACATCTACCTGCGCGAGGGCTGCTACAACTGCCACTCGCAGATGGTGCGCCCGTTCCGCGCCGAGACGTTGCGCTACGGCCCGTACTCGGTGGCCGGCGAGTTCGTCTACGACCACCCCTTCCAGTGGGGCTCGAAGCGAACCGGGCCGGATCTGCAACGGGTCGGCGGCCGCTACAGCGACGAGTGGCACAAGGTTCACCTGAACAACCCGCGTGACGTGGTGCCGGAGTCGAACATGCCCGCCTACCCGTGGCTGGCACAAGGCACGATCAACCCGTCCGACATGGCGCCCAAGATGAAGGCGCTGCGCGTGGTCGGCGTGCCTTACAGCGACGACGAGATCGCCAAGGCCGGCGACGAAGTCAAGGGCAAGACCGAACTCGACGCCCTGATCGCCTACCTGCAGGTGCTGGGCACTGCCCGCAAGTGACGGGAGCCGAAGCATGGAATTCGATGTCAACACCTGGCGCAGTCTGATCACTGTGCTGTCGTTGGTGCTGTTCCTGGGCCTGATCGCCTGGACGATGAATCGGCGGCGCCTGCCGGCCTTCGAGGAAGCGGCGCATCTGCCGTTTGCCGACGAAGGGCCGGCATGGGCTGGCGACGACACCACTGACGACTCGCAACGGAGCAACAAGCAATGAGCGACTTCTTCAACGCCGGCTGGTCCGTGTATGTCGGCGGCATCACCATCGCGGGTCTGGTCTTCTGCCTGATCCTGTTGATGGTGGCCAGCCGCCGCCGCGTGATGGCCAATGACAACACCACCGGGCACGTCTGGGACGAGGACCTGCGTGAAATGAACAACCCGCTGCCACGCTGGTGGATGGGCCTGTTCGTCGTGACGGTCATCTTCTCGGCCATCTACCTGGCGCTGTACCCCGGCCTGGGCAGCATGGCAGGCAGCCTCGGCTGGTCGAGCGCCGGCCAGTGGCAGGCCGAGCAGGACAAGGCGCGTGCCGCGATGGCGCCGGTCTATGCCGCGTTCGCCAACCAGAGCGCCGAGCAACTGGCCAAGAGCCCGCAGGCGATGGCGATCGGTGAGCGGCTGTTCGTCAACAACTGCGCCCAGTGCCACGGTGCCGACGCGCGCGGCAGCAAGTCCTTCCCGAACCTGACCGACGGCGACTGGCTGGGCGGCACCGGCGAGGAGTACATCCACAAGACCATACTGGATGGCCGCACCGGCATGATGCCGCCGATGGCTGCCGCAGTTGGCACCTCGGACGACGTGAAGAACGTGGCCAACTATGTGCTGAGTCTGTCGGGCAGCCCGCACAACGCGGTGGCCGCCCAGCTGGGCAAGCCGAAGTTCGCTGCTTGCGCCGCCTGCCACGGACCCGACGGCAAGGGCAATCAAGCGATCGGCGCGCCCAACCTGACGGACAAGGTTTGGCTGCACGGCTGGGGTGAGGCCGCGATCATCGCGATGGTCAACAACGGCAAGACCAACGTGATGCCGCCGCAGGGCCCGCGCTTCACGCCCGAGCAGGTGAAGGTGCTGACCGCCTACGTCTGGAACTTGTCGCACCCGACCCAGGTCGCCGAGAAGTAAGTGAGCGGCGTGAGCGAAACGGCCACCACTGCCACGCCAGCGCCTGCGGCCCCCGCCGCAGGCGACGATGGATCAGAAGCGGTCGTTTCGCTCTACCAGAAGCAGCGCAAGATCTACACCCGGGCCGTCTCGGGCACCTTCGCCACCTGGCGCTGGGCGCTGGTCTGGTTCACGCAGCTGCTGTTCTACGGCCTTCCCTGGCTGACCTGGAACGAGCGGCAGGCCGTGCTGCTGGACCTGGCCTCGCGCCGGTTCTACATCTTCGGCCTGGTCCTGTACCCGCAGGACTTCATCTACCTGACGGGCCTGCTCGTCATCTCGGCTTACTCGCTGTTCCTGTTCACTGCGGTCGCCGG
This sequence comes from Ideonella sp., assembly GCF_035254525.1. Taxonomy (GTDB): domain Bacteria; phylum Pseudomonadota; class Gammaproteobacteria; order Burkholderiales; family Burkholderiaceae_C; genus Ideonella. Next base: position 64,746 of record NZ_DATFAN010000137.1, read on the forward strand.
GCGCCTTTGGTGCGGCTATGCCTGTCCGCAGACGGTCTACACCGAGATCTTCATGTGGGTCGAGGAGAAGATCGAAGGCGACCGCAACCGGCGCATGAAGCTCGACGCGGGCCCGTGGACCCTGGAGCGCGTGTGGCGCAAGACAGCCAAGCAGGGTGCCTGGATCGCCATCGGCCTGTGGACGGGCTTCACCTTCGTCGGCTACTTCACGCCGATTCGCACACTCGTCAATGAGGCGCTGACGCTCGGCTTCGGCCCGTGGGAGTGGTTCTGGGTGCTGTTCTACGGCTTTGCCACCTATGGCAACGCCGGCTACATGCGCGAGCAGGTCTGCAAGTACATGTGCCCGTATGCGCGCTTCCAGAGCGCGATGTTCGACCACGACACGCTGATCATCAGCTACGACACCGAGCGCGGCGAGCCGCGCGGTTCGCGCCCGCGCAAGGCCGACATCAAGCAGCTTGGCCTGGGCACCTGCATCGACTGCAGCCTGTGCGTGCAGGTCTGCCCGACTGGCATCGACATCCGCAAGGGCCTGCAGTACGAGTGCATCGGCTGCGCCGCGTGCATCGACGCCTGCGACGGCATCATGGACAAGATGAACTACCCACGGGGGCTCATCCGCTACGCCACGCAGAACAGCCTGAAGGAACACCTGCGGTGGCGGCAGATCGTGCAGCGGATCGTCCGACCGCGGGTGCTGGTCTACACCTCGATCCTCGTGCTGATCTGCGCTGCTTTCGTGGCCAGCATCGCGCTGCGCAGCCCCTTCCGGGTCGACGTGGTGCGCGATCGCGCCACGCTGGCGCGGCTGGTGGATGAAGGCCGGATCGAGAACGTCTACCGTCTGCAGATCATGAACGCGACCGAGCAGCCGCAGCGCTACCGGGTCGGCGTCAGCGGCCTGCCGGGCATCGCAGTAGCCGGCGAGGCGGAACTCAGCGTGCAGCCGGCCGAAGCCCGCTGGCTGACGCTGGGCGTGCAGATTCCGCCCGAGGCGGCGATGCAGGCCGGCGACGGCGCCCACGCGATCCAGTTCCACGTCGACCGCCTCGGCGATGACGGCAGCGTCGTTCAGGTCACCGAGAAATCCACCTTCATCGTGCCGCGCTGATGCGGCGATACTCAGACGGAAGCAGGACAGACATCATGCAAGCCATCGAACGACTCCCCGCCACCCCGGCAGATGCCGGGAAGGAAAAGCCCACCTCGTGGTGGCGCGTGCCGATGGTGTGGCTGGTCATCGGCGGGCCGTTGACGGTCGTGGTGGCCAGCCTGGCCACCGCTGTGATTGCGGTGCGCGGAGCCGACCCGGTGCTCGGGCCGGGCGAGCGAGGCAGTGTGAGCGAACGTACGTCGACGCCCGACGCGATGACGCCGGCACTGCAGGCTCGCAATCACGCCGCCACGCCCAAGCGCTGACGCATCCCCACGCCGCCATCACCGCCGCCGGACGCTCCACATGACGACACCGCCGACCGAGAAATCGACCCGAGCGTTGTGCATCCTCTGGCCCGCCTTCGTGATGGCCGGCGTGCTGGAGACCGTGGTCTTCGCGGTGGTCGACCCGCACCACCTGCAGTGGTTCGGCAGCACGCCGATCGAGTGGCAGCCGACGACGCTCTATTCCGTGGCCTTCCTGCTTTTCTGGGTCGTGATCTCACTGGCGTCATCGATCACCCAGTTCCTCGTGCATCCCGATGCACGGTGACTGAAGGCAGGGTGCTTGCGCGGATCCGGCTCAGCCGGTCCGCCGCAAGAGCCCCCCGGCGGGCAGCGACCGGAAGGGAGCGTGGGGGCCTTCAGCAAGCCGCGCCGTTGATCAACTGCTGCAGGCCGGCCTGGTTGATGATTCGGATCTGACGCTGCTTCACTTCCAGCAGGCCCTCGTCCTGAAACTTCGAGAAGGTGCGGCTCACCGTTTCGAGCTTCAGGCCCAGGTAGCTGCCGATCTCTTCGCGCGTCATGCGCAGGATCAGCGACGAGGGGGAGAAGCCCCGTGCCTGCAAACGCTGGGTGAGATTCAGCAGGAACGCTGCCAGTCGCTCCTCGGCGCGCATGCTCCCCAGCAGCAGCATCACGCCATGGTCGCGCACGATCTCGCGGCTCATGATCTTGTTGAACTGGCGCTGCAGGTCGGTGAATTCGCGCGACAGGTTTTCCAGCTGCTCGAAGGGGATCACGCAGACCTGCGAATCCTCGAGCGCGACCGCGTCGCACGAGTGGTGGTCGTTGCTGATGCCGTCCAGCCCCAGCAACTCACCCGCCATCTGGAAGCCGGTAACCTGGTCGCGCCCATCTTCCGAGGACACACAGGTCTTGAAGAAACCGGTGCGCACCGCATAGAGCGACTCGAATTCGTCTCCGGCACGAAACAGCGTTTCGCCCCGCGGCACGCCGCGGCGCGTGGCCACCAGCGTGTCCATCCGTTCCAGGTCTTCCCGGCTCAACCCGACGGGCAAGCAGAGCTCGCGCAGGTTGCAGCTGGAGCAGGCGACCTTGAAGGCCTGGGTTTTCGCGCGGGCGGTGGCTTCTGTCATGGGGTCGTGCAAGGACATGATCCTTCTCAAGGGTCGGGGTATTCTTGGCCCTTGCGGCTGGATAGGGCTTGAGCCAGATCAAGGTCCACCCCCTGCCTTCGAAGGCACCATCGGCCCCATGCTGACCATGCCTGACGATGTACGCGCCGCCACACCGGGCGGAGCCCGGCCGGAAAACGCCACGGGGTTGCCGATCGAGTTGCTGCGCCGGTTCGATGTGCCGGGCCCGCGCTACACCTCCTACCCGACTGCCGACCGATTTGTCGAAGCCTTCGGCCCGGCCGACTATCTGCGTGCGCTGCGCCAGCGTGCCGAGGGGGCCACGGTCGGCGGTAAGACGCCACTGTCGTTGTACGTGCACATCCCGTTCTGCGAATCGGTCTGCTACTACTGCGCCTGCAACAAGGTCATCACCCGCCAGCACGGCAGGGCCGTCGAGTACCTCGAGGCCCTGCGCGCCGAGATCCAGCTGCACGCCGACGCGTTTGGGGCACCGCAAGTCGTTTCCCAGCTGCACTTCGGCGGCGGCACGCCGACCTTCCTGAGCGACGAGGAGCTCGGCGGGCTGATGGCCGACATCGGCAAGGCGTTCCGCATCGCGCCGGGCGCTGAAGTGTCGATCGAGGTCGATCCCCGCACGGTCTCGGCCGCCCGGTTGGAGGCATTGCGCCGCATGGGCTTCAACCGTGTCAGCTTCGGAGTCCAGGACTTCGACCCCGAGGTTCAGAAGGCCGTCCACCGCGTGCAGTCGTTTGAGATGGTGCGCGACCTGATGCTGGACGCACGGCGGCTCGGCTTCGAGTCGATCAACGTCGACCTGATCTACGGCCTGCCCAAGCAGACGCCGTCGTCGTTCGCCCGCACCGTGGCACAGGTTAGCGAACTGCGCCCCGACCGCATCGCGCTGTACGCCTACGCGCACTTGCCGCAGCGCTTCAAGCCGCAACGGCGCATCGACGCCGAGCAACTGCCGCCCCCGGAAGACCGGGTGGCGATGCTGTCGGGCGCGATCGACGGGTTCCTGGCGCACGGCTACACCTACATCGGCATGGACCATTTCGCGCTGGCCGGCGACTCGCTCGCCGCGGCCAAGCGCCAGGGCCGCCTGCACCGCAATTTCCAGGGCTACAGCACCCAGCCGGACTGCGACCTGGTCGGTCTGGGCGTGTCGGCGATCGGCCGCATGGGTGCGACCTACAGCCAGAACGCCAAGACGCTGCCGGAGTATTACGACGCGATCCGCCAAGGCCAGTTTCCGGTCGTGCGCGGGCTCGCGCTGACCCGCGACGACCTGCTGCGTCGCGCTGTCATCATGGCGCTGATGTGCCAGGGCCGACTCGAGTTCGAATCGGTCGAGTTGGCTTACTTGGTCAACGTGCGGGAGTACTTCCGCACCGAGCTGGCCGAGCTCGAGCCGTTCGCCGAGCAAGGGCTGGTCACGATCGAGCCCGCAGCGGTGCAGGTGACCGCGCCCGGCTGGTTCTTCGTGCGCGCGATCGCGATGGTCTTCGACAAGCACCTGCGAGCGGACAAGGTGCGCGAGCGCTTCTCGCGCATCATCTAGCGTGGACCTGGCGCTGGCATTCACGGCGTTGTTGCTGGGCTTGGCCGGCTCGGTTCACTGCGTCGCGATGTGTGCGGCACCGAGCGCCGCGGCGGTTCGCGCTTGCACCGGTGCCGGCCGCGGGCGGGATGCCTGGTCAGCCTTTCATGTCGGGCGGCTGGTCGGCTACGCGCTGGCCGGGGCGGTCGCCGCCGCAAGCGTCGGGGCACTCGCCCGCTGGAGCGCATGGAGCCCGGCGCTGCGTCCGCTATGGACACTGCTGCACATTGCCGCGCTGGCACTCGGCCTTTGGCTGCTGGTGCGTGGCCGACAGCCCGAGTGGCTGGAGCGGATCGGCCGGGGCGCGCAGCGCTCGGCCGCGCCGGCCGGTAGCGGCTGGCAGCGCGTGCACGGGCCGGCGAAGGCGGGCGCCGCGGGTCTGGCCTGGGTGGCCTGGCCCTGCGGCCTGCTGCAATCGGCGTTGATGGTCGCGGCACTGGCCAACAGTGCCGCCGGCGGGGCGGCGGTGATGGGGGTCTTTGCGGTGGCCTCGGCCCCGGCCTTGGGCCTGGCGCCCTGGCTCTGGGGCCGCTGGGCGAGCGGGCAGGGCGCGTCGGCGCAGGTCCTGTCGGCCCGGGTCACCGGTGGGGCCGTTCGCGTGGCCGGCGGGCTGCTCGCCGCCGCCTCGGCCTGGGCGCTCGGCCATGACCTGATCCGTCAAGCCATCGCCTTTTGCGTCTCGTAGGCCCGCCTGCGTCAGGGTGGTCAGCCGACTGACAGGTGGGCTGCACTAGAATTTCAGTTTCCGAAATCCCTTTTCACAACCTACCACCACGAAGCGCGGAGCCAAGCGACATGTACCAGCACATCAAGGTGCCCGAGGGCGGCCAGAAGATCACCGTGAACGCGGACTTCTCGCTCAACGTCCCGAACAACCCGATCATTCCGTACATCGAGGGTGATGGCACCGGTTTCGACATCACGCCCGTGATGATCAAGGTGGTGGACGCGGCGGTCGCGAAGGCCTACGGCGGCGAGAAGAAGATCCACTGGATGGAGATCTACGCCGGCGAGAAGTCGACCAAGATTTACGGGCCGGACGTGTGGCTGCCCGAAGAGACGCTGGCTGCACTGCGCGACTACGTGGTGTCGATCAAGGGCCCCCTGACCACGCCGGTCGGCGGCGGCATCCGCTCGTTGAACGTCGCGTTGCGCCAGGAGCTCGACCTCTACGTCTGCCTGCGCCCGGTGCAGTACTTCGCCGGTGTGCCTTCGCCGGTGAAAGAGCCGCAGAAGATCGACATGGTGATCTTCCGCGAGAACTCGGAAGACATCTACGCCGGTGTCGAGTGGGAAGCCGAAAGCGACAAGGCGAAGAAGATCATCAAGTTCCTGATCGAGGAAATGGGTGTCAAGAAGATCCGTTTCCCCGATACCTCGGGCATCGGCATCAAGCCGGTGTCACGCGAAGGCACCGAACGCCTCGTGCGCAAGGCCCTGCAGTACGCCATCGACAACGACAAGCCCAGCGTCACGATCGTGCACAAGGGCAACATCATGAAGTTCACCGAAGGTGGCTTCCGTGACTGGTCCTATGCGCTGGCCCAGCGCGAGTTCGGCGCGGAGCTGATCGACGGCGGCCCGTGGTGCAAGTTCAAGAACCCGAAGACCGGCAAGGACATCGTCGTCAAGGATTCGATTGCCGACGCCTTCCTGCAGCAGATCCTGCTGCGCCCGGCCGAGTACTCGGTGATCGCCACGCTGAACCTGAACGGCGACTACATCTCCGACGCGCTGGCGGCGCAGGTCGGAGGCATCGGCATCGCCCCGGGCGCCAACCTGTCGGATTCAGTGGCCTGCTTCGAAGCCACCCACGGCACCGCGCCCAAGTACGCCGGCAAGGACTATGTCAACCCGGGTTCCGAGATCCTCTCGGCCGAGATGATGCTGCGCCACATGGGTTGGTCCAAGGCCGCCGATCTGATCATCAGCTCGATGGAAAAGTCCATCCAGAGCAAGAAGGTCACCTACGACTTCGCCCGCCTGATGGATGGCGCAACGCAGGTCTCCTGCTCGGGATTCGGCCAGGTGATGATCGACAACATGTAAGGCAACGCGGCGGTGCCGCGTGACCTGATGTAAGCCCCCGGTCTCGCCAAGCGAACCAGGGGCTTTTTACCGGGTATCGGGCGCCCAGACGCCCTCTGGCCGCCTGCATCCGGCGGCGAGAATCATTTCTGACGAAGCGGCGCCAGAACCCGCGGTGCAAGCTTCCGCCCGGCGGACCGGGGCGCTGCGCTCAGCCGGCCGAACGCTCTGACGACCCCGCGACTGCGCCGGCAACAGCCCGAATGTTCTGCGCGAGGTGCCCCTTCGGGCCCTGCACCAGTTCGAACATCACCTGACTGCCCTGCTTGAGGGTGCGAAAGCCATCCATCTGGATGGCTGAGAAGTGCGCGAAGACGTCGTCTCCGCCTCCCTGCGGTTCGATGAAGCCGAAACCCTTGGCGTCATTGAACCATTTGACGGTGCCCACCAGATCCATGTCGAATTCCTCCTGACGCCCTTTTTGGGAGGGCTTATGCGGCTATTTTTGAGGCCCGGCTCCGAGCCTGTCAATGGCAAGCGGGCCGGTATGGCGACACGAGCGCAACGGCAGGCGGGCGGGCCGGCGCATTAGGGCTTGCGGATGGCGGTTTTTCGCTCAATGGCCCGCCTCTTGCTCCGGCGAACATCGAGGCCTCCTGTGCCGTCGCGGCCAACTGGCTATACTGAATTCATGCCCTCGAAAGCGCCCAAGCCACCTGCTTCGCCGCCCTTGGTCTCACGGCCAGACGAGGGCGACGGGTCGGTCGTTGCCGAGCGCAAGGCGGCCAAGACAAAGCCGCCTCGCATGTACCAGGTCGTCATGCTCAATGACGACTTCACACCGATGGAATTCGTCGTGATGGTGCTGCAGGAATACTTCAGGCTTGATCTTGAAGCCGCCACCCTCATCATGTTAAAGATTCACCATGAGGGTCGGGCCGTCTGCGGCGTCTTTTCGAAGGACGTTGCGGCCACCAAGGTCGAGCTGGTGCTCGCCGCCGCGCGTCGCTCAGGGCACCCGCTTCAATGCATTATGGAGGCCGCATGATTGCCCAAGAACTGGAAGTCAGCCTGCACATGGCGTTCGTCGAGGCACGCCAGCAGCGACACGAGTTCATCACCGTCGAGCACCTGCTGCTCGCGCTGCTGGACAATCCCTCCGCGGCCGAGGTGTTGCGCGCCTGCGCAGCCAATATCGAGGATCTGCGAAAGAGCCTGGTCGCCTTCATCCGGGAGAACACGCCCACCGTGGGCGGCTCGGAAGAGGTCGATACCCAGCCGACACTGGGCTTCCAGCGCGTGATCCAGCGCGCGATCATGCACGTCCAGTCCACGGGCGGCGGCAAGAAGGAAGTGACCGGCGCCAATGTGCTGGTGGCCATCTTCGGCGAGAAGGACTCGCACGCCGTGTACTACCTGCATCAGCAGGGCGTGACGCGGCTGGACGTGGTCAATTTCATCGCCCACGGCATCAAGAAGTCCGATCCGCCCGAGCCTCAGAAGGGCAATGAAGGCTCTTCCGGCGATGGCGAGAAGGAAGAAAGCGGTGGCGAGGGCAAGGGTTCGCCGCTGGACCAGTTCACGACCAACCTGAACCAGCAGGCCCGCGAGGGCAAGATCGACCCGCTGATCGGCCGTGAACTCGAGGTCGAGCGGGTGATCCAGGTGCTTTGCCGCCGGCGCAAGAACAACCCGCTGCTGGTCGGCGAAGCCGGTGTCGGCAAGACGGCGATCGCCGAGGGCCTGGCTTGGCGGATCACCGAGGGCGACGTGCCCGAGGTGCTGGCCGATGCGACCGTCTACGCGCTGGACATGGGCGCACTGCTGGCCGGCACCAAGTACCGTGGCGACTTCGAGCAGCGCCTGAAGGGCGTGCTGAAGCAGCTGAAGGACAGCCCCAAGTCGATTCTCTTCATCGACGAGATCCACACCTTGATCGGCGCCGGTGCGGCCTCTGGCGGGACGCTGGACGCGAGCAACCTGCTGAAACCCGCCCTTTCGTCGGGCACGATGAAGTGCATCGGTGCGACCACCTTCACCGAGTACCGCGGCATCTTCGAGAAGGACGCGGCCCTGTCGCGGCGCTTCCAGAAGATCGACGTGGTGGAGCCCTCGGTCGAGCAGACGGTGGAGATCCTGAAGGGCTTGAAGTCGCGCTTCGAGGAGCACCACAGCGTCAAATACGCCCTGGGCGCCCTGCAGGCCGCGGCCGAGCTCTCGGCCAAGTTCATCAATGACCGGCACCTGCCCGACAAGGCGATCGACGTGATCGACGAGGCCGGCGCCGCGCAGCGCATCCTGCCCAAGAGCAAGCAGAAGAAGACGATCACCCGCTCCGAGGTCGAGGAGATCGTCGCCAAGATCGCGCGCATTCCGCCGGCCAGTGTGTCGAGCGACGACCGCGGCAAGCTCAAGAGCCTGGAGCGCGATCTGAAGAGCGTTGTCTTCGGCCAGGATCCGGCGGTCGACGCGCTGGCCGCCGCGATCAAGATGGCACGTTCGGGCCTGGGCAAGGCCGACAAGCCGATCGGTGCCTTCCTGTTCAGCGGCCCCACCGGCGTCGGCAAGACCGAAGTGGCCAAGCAGCTCGCCTACATCCTGGGCATCGAGTTGATCCGCTTCGACATGAGCGAGTACATGGAGCGGCATGCGGTCAGCCGGCTGATCGGCGCGCCCCCGGGCTACGTGGGCTTCGACCAGGGCGGGCTGCTGACCGAGGCGGTGACCAAGAAGCCGCATTCCGTGCTGCTGCTCGACGAGATCGAGAAGGCGCACCCGGATGTCTTCAACGTCCTGCTGCAGGTGATGGACCACGGCACGCTGACCGACAACAACGGGCGCAAGGCCGACTTCCGCAACGTGATCATCGTCATGACCACGAATGCGGGCGCCGAGACGATGAACAAGTCGACCATCGGCTTCACCACGCGGCACGAGCAGGGTGACGAGATGGGCGACATCAAGCGCCTGTTCACGCCCGAGTTCCGCAACCGGCTCGATGCGATCGTCAGCTTCCGCGCACTGGATGAGGAGATCATCCTGCGGGTGGTCGACAAGTTCCTGTTGCAGCTCGAGCAGCAACTGGCCGAGAAGAAGGTCGAGGTGACTTTCACCGACGCGCTTCGCAAGCACCTGGCCAAGAAGGGTTTCGACCCGCTGATGGGCGCTCGACCGATGCAACGGTTGATCCAGGACACGGTCCGTCGCGCACTGGCTGACGAGTTGCTGTTCGGTCGCCTGGTCGACGGTGGCCGGCTGACGGTGGACGTGGATGCGGAAGGGCACACCGTGCTCGACATTCAGCCGCCGGGCAAGAGCGGCGACAAGCCCACCAAGGCCGAGGCGACCGCCCTGTGAGGGACCGGCTGCTGAACGACTGAAACCACCAAGGCGCCGCGCGAGCGGCGCCTTCGCATTTCAGCGGCGGGATTCGCCAACCAGCGCGAATGGCGCGGAGCCGCCAGCGGATAGCGGCTGTTGCACGACGCTCTCGTCCTTCAATCCCACGCCGGTGATGGCGCGAGCGCGTGCAGCGCGCAGCAGCCACGCGGTGCGCCCCGCCGCTTCCGAAATGGCCAAGCCCTCGGGCCGCACGTTCGAGATGCAGTTGCGCTCGGCATCGGTGCGCCCGGGTTGCGGCGCCCAGGTGAGGTACAGCCCCATGCTGTCGGGCGAACTCAAGCCTGGCCGTTCGCCGATCAGCACCAGCACGAGGCGGGCGCCGAGCAGCGCGCCAACCTCGTCCCCAATCGCGACGCGCCCCTGGTGCACGATCGCAGCCGGCGCCAGGCGCCACGCCGCCGGATCGTCACGCAGAAGCTCGCGAAGGCGAGCCAGGAACGGCACGGCATGCCGCTCGACCGCCAGCGCCGACAGCCCATCGGCCACGACGACGGCGAGGTCGTTTGGTGTGGCGTCGCCATTGCGCCGGAGCAGGGCAGCGGACTTGTCGGACAGCCGCCGCCCCAGGTCGGGCCGCTGAAGATAGGCGCCTCGGTCCGGCGCGGCGCTGTGCAGGGTCAGGCTTGGCCAATCGATCTCGCTGAGCGCCGACGCCACCGCTGCTGCATCGAACGGCCGGTGGACCGCGTCGCGAGCCTGCGCATGGGCAAGCTGGAAGGCGAGGTGCGGCTCGGTGGGAAGGCTGACACCGGCACGGCCCAGCGCGATCCGAGCCGGGGTGTGGCGGCGCAGCGCGGCCCAGCCGTTGTCGACGACGTTCGACTTCATGGCGCCGGCAACCGGTTTGCGAAACGTTCCGGCATTGCCTCGGCCAGGCGAGCCGTGCCGCCCGGCTCGAAGATGCGCATGCGCTCGAGCCAGGCCTCGAATTCAGGCGCGGGCCGCAGCCCGAGCACGCGCCGCGCGTACAGCGCGTCATGGAACGAGGTGGTCTGGTAGTTCAGCATCACGTCGTCCGAGCCGGGAATGCCCATGATGAAGGTGCAGCCGGCGACTCCCAGCAACGTCAACAGCACGTCCATGTCGTTCTGATCGGCCTCGGCGTGGTTGGTGTAGCAGATGTCGCACCCCATCGGCAGCCCGAGCAGCTTGGCGCAGAAATGGTCTTCCAGCCCGGCACGGATGATCTGCTTGCCGTCGTACAGGTATTCAGGCCCGATGAAGCCGACCACCGTGTTGACCAGCAGCGGCTCGAAGTGGCGCGCCACCGCATAGGCCCGGGCCTCGATCGTCTGTTGATCGCAGCCATGGTGGGCGTTGGCCGAGAGTGCGCTGCCTTGGCCGGTTTCGAAGTACATGACGTTGCGACCGCGCTGGCCGTCGGCGAAGACGCTGCCGCGCTGGAGGGCCAGCGCCGCTGCGCGCGCCTCGGCCAGCAGCGCAAGGTCGATGCCGAAGCTGCGGTTGGTTGCTTCGGTGCCGCCGACGGACTGGAACACCAGATCGACCGGCGCGCCGCGCTCGATGGCCTGCATGGTGTTGGTCACATGGGTCAGCACGCAGGATTGGGTGGGGATCTCGTACTGGCCGATCACCGCGTCGAGCATCCGCAGCAGCTGGATGACCTGCGGGACGCTGTCGGTGGCCGGGTTGATGCCGATGACCGCGTCGCCGCTGCCGTAGAGCAGGCCGTCGAGCACGCTGGCGGCGATGCCGGCGGCATCGTCGGTCGGGTGATTCGGTTGCAGCCGGGTGGACAACCGGCCCGGCAGACCGATGGTGCCGCGGAACCGGGTCGTGACCTCGCACTTGCGGGCGACCAGGATCAGGTCCTGGTTGCGCATCAGTTTCGAAACGGCCGCCACCATTTCCGGTGTCAGGCCGGGCGCCAGGGCGCGCAGGCCAGGGCCGTCCGCGTCATCCGAGAGCAGCCAGTTGCGGAACTCGCCCACGGTCTGCGACGAGACCGGGGCAAAGGCAAGGCCATCGTGGCCGTCGATGATCAGCCGCGTGACCTCGTCGGTTTCATACGGCACGACCGCCTCCTGCAGGAAATGGGCGAGAGGCACCTCCGCCAACGCCATCTGCGCGGCGACCCGCTCTTCGGCAGACGCGGCCACCACCCCGGCCAGGTGGTCACCCGATCGTTCGGGCGAGGCGCGGGCCAACAGCGCAGCCAGGCCGTCAAAGCGGTAGCTGCGGGCGCCGATGCGGTGATGAAAGCTGGCCATGGCGCGACAACAGGGCAGGGTGGCCGCACTCTAGCGTTCTCAGGCGCTTGCTGCCTTGGCTGGCACCGAAACCGTGCGTCGCCGCGTGGCGAAGGTGAACCAGGCATAGCCGAGCAGGCCCAGAACCACGAACAGTGCGCCCACCAGGCGGTTGTAATAGAACATCGTCGCCAGGCAGACCAGCGCTGCGGCAAGCGCGAACGCCGGGAAGGCGGGGAACATCGGCGCCCGGAACGGCCGCTCCAGGCCCGGCTCGGTGCGCCGCAGCTTGAACAGGCTCGCCATGCTGACGATGTACATCACGATCGCTCCGAAGACGCTCATCGTCACGATGTTCGCGGTCAGCGTCTGCCCGCCGAAGGTGATCAATTCGTCACTGAAGATCGCCGCGATGCCGACCACGCCGCCGGCCAGGATGGCCCAGTGCGGGGTATGGAAGCGCGGATGGACGCGGCCCAGCACGCCGGGCAACACGCCGGCGCGGGCCAAGGCATAGATCTGGCGCGAGTAGCCGAGGATGATGCCGTGGAATGACGCGATCAGCCCGAACAGGCCCAGCCAGACCAGCATGTGCAGCCAGCCGCTCTGCGCGCCGACGATCAGCTTCATCGCCTGCGGCAGCGGGTCGTTGATGTTGGCAAGCTGCGCCCAGTCGCCCGCGCCGCCGGCGAAGACCATCACGCCAGCGGCCAACACCACCAGCGTCAGGATGCCGGCCACGTACGCGATGGGGATCGAGCGGCGTGGGTTCTTGGCTTCTTCCGCCGCCATGGCCACGCCTTCGATCGCGAGGAAGAACCAGATCGCGAAGGGAATCGCGGCAAACATGCCGGGGACCGCCGCGGCACTGAAGCCATCCTGGCCTGCCCAGCCGCCCTTGACGAAATGGGCGATGGAGAAGCCCGGCGCCACGACCCCCATGAACACCAGCAGCTCGAAGATGGCCAGCAGGGTGATGAAGAGCTCGAAGGTGGCGGCGATCTGCACACCGACGATGTTCAGGGCCATGAACGCCGCATAGGCGCCGACGGCCGCCAGCTTGGGTGACAGTGCCGGGAACTGCACGTTGAGGTAGGCGCCGATCGCCAGCGCGATGGCCGGCGGCGCGAAGACGAATTCGACCAGCGTCGCGTAGCCCGCCAGGTAGCCGCCCGTCGGGCCGAAGGCGCGGCGGCTGTACTCGAACGGGCCGCCGGCATGCGGAATGGCGGTGGTCAGCTCGGTGAAGCTGAAGATGAAGGTGGCGTACATCAGCGCGACGAAGCTCGCGGTGACGAGAAAGCCCAGCGTGCCTGCCGAGGCCCAGCCATAGCTCCAGCCGAAGTACTCGCCAGAAATGACGAGACCCACAGCGATGCCCCACAACTGCAGGGTGCTCAGGGATTTGTTCAGCGACGGGCTGGCGGTATGTTCCATGCGGTTCTCCGGGAGAGCGGGTCGTCCGGCCGGGCGGGTCAGTGGCCCGGCGATTGCTCCGACAAGGTCGCCGGCGCTGGCCGCAAGCGTATGAGCGGCGGCGGCGAGCCTGATAGCGGGAATCGGCAAAGTTCATGGACACGATGTCAGGTCTAGATGCACCGTCTTGGCGCCCGGGCTGGCAAGTCCAGGCCTTGCTCGCCCGCGATGTGGACGAGCATGCCGAACGCTTGAGCGGCTGGCGCCAGCGTTACGACCAGCTCACGCCAGGCGCCTTCAGCGGCCAGCTCGACGAGGTGGCCACCGGCACCGCACAGGTCTACCGCGAGAGGACGAGCCAGGCGCTGCACCAGCAGTGCGAGGTCTGGGCCGACTCGGTGTGGTGCGGCCTCACGGCGGTGCACGACGGCTCGCGCATCGACGGCCGCCAGGTCGGCCCGAGTGGCGTGATGGTCTGCGGCCGCGCGGGCCGGTTCGAACTCGTGAGCCCGGCGGGCCACGACCTTCTCGGCGTGGTCGTCGGCCGCGGGGAACTGGAGCGTCAGGCCATGGCGCAGCGCCTGCCGCTGGCGTGGCCGCTGGTGGATGGTTCCCCGTGGCTCGAGGTGGCGGCCGAACGCCGCCGCCTGGCGTTGTCTCGCCTGCGCGCCATCCTTGCCTTGGCGGCCTCGGCCGGCGAGGCGCACCATCGGGCCGCGGCGGCGCGAGAGACGCTGCAGCAGGCGATGCTCGATGTCGTGCTCGACCTGCTGGCTGCGCCACAAGCGCCGCACGACGCGCGCAGCAACGCGACCGAACGGCGGCGCGTCGTGCGGCAGGTGTACGAAATGGTGGCCGCGCAGCCGGAGACGGTACCCAGCGTGGCCGCACTGTGCGAGCGCCTGCACGTCAGCCGCCGCACGCTGCAGTACGCCTTCGAGGCCGAGACCGCCTTGGGGCCGAACGCCTACCTGCGCAGCCTTCGGCTCAACGGCGCCCGGCGGGCGCTGCGCAGCGGCGGGGCCCGCAATGTGCGGGAGGCTGCCGCGGCCTGGGGCTTCTGGAACCTGAGCCAGTTCGCGCACGATTACCGCCACCAGTTCGGCGAACGGCCCTCCGACACGCTGGCGCGCGCCGTTCAGGCGGCTGGGTCCTGCCTGAAGTAGCCGGCGAAGAGTTCGTAAAGCGCCGGGTGCTCGCGGCGCATGCCATCCGGGGCGACGAAAAAGGCCTCGACGGCCACCGCGAAGAACTCTTCGACGCCCTCCGCACCGTAGGGGTCGAGCGCGGTGTCCTCGGCGCCGGCATCGATGCGGTCCGTGAAACGCTCGTACTCGGTGTCGATGCAGTCGATCCAGCTGTCTCGGGCCCGCGCGTTCGGCAACAGCGGCACGCCGTCGGCCTCGCCGTCGGCCATGTCCAGCACGTGGGCGAACTCGTGGATCACCACGTTGTAGGCCAGCTCGGCCGTCTCGCCCGCGGTGAGCACATCGGCCCAGGCCAGCATCACCGGGCCACCGCCCATCGCCTCGCCAGACAGCACCTCGTCGTACTGGTGGACGACACCGTCCTCGTCCATCACCTCGCGCGGGGCGACCACCTCGTCCGGGTGGACGACGATGCCGACGAAGCCGTCATAGGCCTGAATGCCCAGCCGCAGGACGGGAAGGCAGGCCTGCGCGGCGATCGCCACCGCCATCTCGTCAGTCACCACCAGACCCTGCGCACCATGGAACTCCTTGCGTGACAGGAACAGGCTGGTGAGCGTGCGCAGGGCCTCGAGGTCGGCCGCCGGCCGCGTGGCAATGAAGGGGTAGGCGGCGAGCACCGTGGCCCACAGCGCGTCGGGGATCGCGTGCCGTTGCAGGGCCCGGGCCTCGCGCCAGCCGCTGACGCGACGCCACAGCCGTGGGAGCACCATGACGGTCAACCCGCCTGAGCAGGATCCAGCCGCGTGAAGCCCTGCGCCGTCCAGCGCAGCACCTCGGCGCGGGGCGGCGTGGCGTGGTCGAGGTCCCAGTCGCTGAGCACGTGGCGCTGCCAGCCGCCGTCGCGGCGCTCGGACTGCGGGCGGTGGGTGTGGCCATGGACCAGGACACGGGCGTCGGCAGCCATCAGCCACTGCCGCGCAAGCGTCGGATCGGCGTCGGCGTAGGTGACCGGCTCGGCACGCTGCTGGTGCTCGCGGCTCGCGGCGCGCATCTGTGCGCCTATGGCCTGGCGTTCGGCCAATGACTTGGCAAGAAACGCGGCTTGCCAGGCAGGCTGGCGCACCTGCGCGCGGAACTGCTGGTAGGCCGTGTCGTCGATGCACAGCGCGTCGCCGTGGCTCAGCAGCACCGGCGCGGGGGCGATGCCGGGCGCGTGCAACGCCACCGGGTCGGGCAGATCGACCGCCCCGGTGGCTTCGAAGAAAGCTGCGCCGAACAGAAAATCGCGGTTGCCGCGCATCACGTACAGCGGGTGCCGGCGCCCGGCGGCCGCCAGCATGTCGCCGCAGCGGCGTTCGAAGGGCAGGGTGATCGAATCGTCACCCACCCAGGCCTCGAACAGGTCACCGAGGATGAAGACGGCGTCAGCGCAGGTCGAGGCCAAGTAGGCCTCGAGCGCTGCCAGCGTGCGCGGCAACTCGGGGCTCAGGTGCAGGTCGGAGATGAAATCCACGACCCGTGCGGATGGTGCCAGGTCGACTCGTGCCGGGGCCGGCTCGCGGCCAGCGTACGGCCGCTCCGAAGCGGCCGCGGTGCCCCCGTGGGGGGCGGGCGCAGTGCCCTGCGCCCGGGGGCGCCACTCAGGCAATCTCAGTGACCTTCTCGATCGTCACAGCTTCCAGCGGGACATCGTCGTGGAAGCCCTTGTTGCCGGTGCGCACCTTCTCGATCGTGTCGACCACGTCCTGGCCGGCAACGACCTTGCCGAAGACCGCGTAGCCCCAGCCGCTGGGCGATTCGGCGGTGAAGTTCAGGAAGCCGTTGTCCTTGGTGTTGATGAAGAACTGCGCGGTCGCCGAATGCGGCGCGTTCGTGCGCGCCATGGCGACGGTGTACTTGTCGTTCTTCAGGCCGTTGTTCGCCTCGTTCTGGATCGGTGCGTCGGTCGGCTTTTGCTTCATGTCGGCCGTCATGCCGCCGCCCTGGATCATGAAGCCCTTGATCACCCGGTGGAACACGGTGCCGTCGTAGTGGCCCTTGTTCGCGTAGGCCAGGAAGTTGGCCACGCTCTGCGGCGCCTTGGCCTCGTCGAGCTCGAGGCGGATCACGCCGGCGCTGGTGGTCAGTTCAACGGTCTTGGTCATGCTTGTTACTCCAACGTCGCTTTCTTGATGAGGACGGGCTGCACCGGCACGTTCTGGTGCGGCCCCTTGTTGCCGGTGGGGACGGCCTTGATCTTGTCGACGACATCCATGCCGTCGATCACCTTGCCGAACACCGCGTAGCCCTCGCCATCGCGGGCGTTGGGCTGGTCGAGGAAGCTGTTGTCCTTCAGGTTGATGAAGAACTGCGCGGTGGCCGAATTGGGCACCATCGTGCGCGCCATCGCCACAGTGCCTCGCACGTTGCTCAGGCCATTGCGGCTTTCGAGCGGAATGGGCGGGCGCGTGGGCTTTTCGCTCATGTCGGGCTTCATGCCGCCACCCTGGACCATGAAATCCGGGATGACGCGGTGGAAGATCGTGCCGTCATAGTGGCCGGCCCTGACGTACTGGACGAAGTTGTCGACCGTCTTCGGCGCTTTGTCCTTGTCGAGCTCCAGCACGATGTCGCCCACGCTCGTGGCCAGTCGCACCTTCTGCGCCAGCGCCGGCGAGGCGGCGAGCGCGCCGATGGCCACGCCCACGCCAAGCTGCGCGGCGTATCGAGCGAATCGGCGGACCATGGTAGTTGCCCCGGTGGCGGTCGCTGTCACGTCAAAAGTCTCCTTGGCTATACTCAGACGATTCTACCGACCCCCCGCACAACGGGCGCACGGCCGAGCCCCTACCAGCTTGCAGCCACCGCTTCCTCAAGCGACGCCACCGCGCCCGTTGAAGCCTTTCGTTGATGGCCCTGCGCATCTATAACACCCTGACCCGCCGGGTCGAAGACTTCGTTCCGATCGAACCCGGGCATGTCCGCATGTACGTCTGCGGCATGACCATCTACGACCTGTGCCACATGGGCCATGCGCGCATGATGATGGCCTTCGACGTCGTCTATCGCTGGCTGCTGGCCAGCGGCTTGCGCGTCACCTACGTGCGCAACATCACCGACATCGAAGACAAGATCATCAAGCGCGCGGTGGAGCGCGGCATCAGCATCCGGGCGTTGACCGATGAGATGATCGCGGCGATGCGGGCCGACATCGGCGCCATCGGCGTGTCGGCGCCCACGCATGAGCCGCGCGCCACCGACTACGTGCCGCAGATGCTGTCGATGATCGGCACGCTGGAACAAAAGGGCCTCGCCTATCGCGCGAGCAACGGCGACGTGAACTACGCGGTGCGCAAGTTCCCGGGCTACGGCAAGCTCAGCGGCAAGTCGATCGACGAATTGCGCGCCGGCGAACGTGTCGCCGTGGCTGAAGGCAAGGAGGACCCGCTGGACTTCGTGCTGTGGAAATCGGCCAAGCCCGAAGAGCCGGTCGACGCCAAGTACGACGGCCCCTATGGCCCGGGCCGCCCGGGCTGGCACATCGAATGCTCGGCGATGAGCTGCGCGCTGCTGGGTGAGCGCTTCGACATCCACGGCGGCGGCATGGACCTGCAGTTTCCGCACCACGAGAACGAGATCGCGCAAAGCGAGGGCGCGCTCGGCCACCCGTTCGTCAACGTCTGGGTGCACAACGGCTTCCTGAATGTCGACAACGAGAAGATGTCGAAGTCGCTCGGCAACTTCTTCACCATCCGCGACGTGCTGAAGCGCTACGACGGTGAGACGCTGCGCTTCTTCATGCTGCGCACGCACTACCGCAGCCCGTTCAATTTCAGCGACGCTCACCTCGATGATGCGCGCAGCGCGCTGCGCCGGCTCTACACCGCGCTGGAGGCCGCCGGCTCGCCGCAAGCCACCAAGATCGACTGGTCCACCGGCCGCGCCGCCGAGTTCAAGGCGGCGATGGACGACGACTTCAACACGCCCGGTGCGATGGCCGTGCTGTTCGAGCTGGCCACCGAGGTCAACCGTGGCGGCTCGCGCGAAGCCGCGGGCCTGTTGCGCGCGCTGGGCGGCACGCTCGGCGTGCTGCAACAGCAGCCCACCGCTTTCCTGCGTGCCGGCTCGGGCCTGGACGAAACGTCGATCAACGAGCGCATCGAGGCGCGCAACGCAGCCAAGAAGGCGCGCGACTTCGCGGCAGCCGATCGGATTCGCGACGAGCTGCTGTCCGCCGGCGTGATGTTGAAAGACACGCCACAAGGCACCACCTGGATCAAATCCTGAGATGGCGGCCAAGGGCAACATGGCCGGCGTGACGCCGGACTACTGGGACGATGCCTGCAAGCACCTGGCCAAGCGCGACCGGGTGATGAAGAAACTGATCCCCCAGTTCGGCGAGGCGCGGCTGCAAAGCCGTGGCGATGCGTTCACGACACTGGCACGCTCGATCGTCGGGCAGCAGATCTCGGTGAAGGCCGCGCAGTCGGTGTGGGACAAGTTCGCCGCGGCCGTCGGCGGGCCGCCGACGCGCCTCACGCCCGACGACGTGCTGGCGCTCGACGCGCCAACGCTGCGCGGCGCCGGCCTGTCAGCGCGCAAGGCCGAGTACCTGACCGACCTGGCGCATCATTTCGCCGACGGGACCGTGCACGTCAGGCAATGGCAGCAGATGGACGATGAGGCCATCATTGACGAACTGGTGGCCATTCGCGGCATTGGTCGCTGGACGGCCGAGATGTTCCTGATCTTTCACCTGATGCGCCCGAACGTCCTGCCGCTGGATGATCTGGGCCTGCTCAAGGGCATCTCCGTGAGCTATTTCAGCGGCGAGCCGGTGTCGCGTGCCGAGGCGCGCGAGCTGGGCGAAGGCTGGGCACCGTTCCGTTCGGTGGCCACCTGGTACCTGTGGCGCAGCCTCGATCCGCTGCCCGTTGAATACTGATCTGCAACCATCGCGAGGGAACCCGATGAGCAAACGCCACTTCCTTGAATTCGAGCAACCGATCGCCGAGCTCGAATCGAAGATCGAAGAGCTGCGCTATGTGCAGAACGAATCCGCGGTCGACATTTCCGAAGAGATCGAGCGGCTCGACAAGAAGAGCCTGCAGCTGACGAAGGACATCTACACGCAGCTCAACCCCTGGCAGGTCACGCAGATCGCGCGCCACCCGCAGCGGCCGTACACGCTGGACTACGTCAACGAGATCTTCACCGAGTTCCAGGAGCTGCACGGCGACCGCGCGTTTGCCGACGACCTGTCCATCGTGGGGGGCCTGGCGCGCTTCAACGGCCAGGCGTGCATGGTGATCGGCCAGCAAAAGGGCCGCGACACCAAGGAGCGCGGCCTGCGCAACTTCGGCATGCCGCGCCCCGAGGGCTACCGCAAGGCGCTGCGCCTGATGAAGCTGGCCGAGAAGTTCGGCCTGCCGGTATTCACCTTCGTCGACACGCCGGGCGCCTACCCGGGCGTCGGCGCCGAAGAGCGTGGCCAGTCCGAGGCGATCGGCCGCAACATCTTCGAGATGGCGCAGCTCGAGGTGCCGATCATCACGACGATCATCGGCGAGGGCGGCTCCGGCGGGGCGCTCGCGATCAGCGTGGGCGACCAGTTGCTCATGCTGCAGTTCTCGGTCTATTCGGTGATCTCGCCAGAAGGCTGCGCCTCGATCCTGTGGAAAACGGCCGAGCGTGCCGCCGACGCCGCCGAGGCCCTGGGCATCACGGCGCACCGGCTGAAGGCCTTGGGCCTGATCGACAAGATCGTCAACGAGCCAGTCGGCGGCGCGCACCGCGACCCGAAGCAGATGGCCGCGCAGCTCAAGCGTGGCCTGGTCGACGCATTGCGCCAGGTGGCCGACCTGTCGATCCCCGAACTGCTCGAGCGCCGCTACGAACGCCTGAAGAGCTACGGCCGCTTCAACGACACGACGGCGCGCTGAGCGCCGAGGCGGCCCGCTCGCTTCGCCGATGCGCCGCGCGGGTGCCACACCCATCGTCGCGGTGGCGGCGAGCGGCGGGCGCGATTCGACCGCCTTGCTGCACGCCACGGTGCACGCAGCCCGTGGAACCGCGCTCCTGGTCATCGCGCTTCACGTCCACCATGGCCTGAACCCTGCGGCGGACAGCTGGCAGCAGCATCTGCAGCGTCAGTGCGCGCGCTGGGCCCGAGCGGGCTTGCCCGTCGCGCTACTAACGCATCGGTTGAACGGCTCGCCAGCACGCGGCGAGAGTGTCGAGGCCTGGGCCCGCCGCGAGCGCTACCGGGCGCTGGCCGCGATGGCGCGGGAGGCTGGCGCCGGCGTCGTTATGCTGGCCCATCACCGGCGGGATCAGGCTGAAACCTTCCTGCTGCAGGCGCTGCGCGGTGCCGGGCCGGCCGGCTTGGCGGCCATGCCGCGCGAGGTGATCCGCGACGGGCTGCTCTGGTGCCGCCCGTGGCTGGACCAGCCGGCCGAGGCGATCCGGGCCTACGTGGCCCGCCACCGCCTGAGCCACATCGACGACGACAGCAACCGGGACCGCCGCTTCGACCGCAATCGCCTGCGGCACGACGTCTGGCCCGCGCTGCTCGCCGCGTTTCCACATGCCGAGGCCACGCTGGCCCTGGCCGCGCACCAGGCACAGTGGGCGATCGAGCTGATCGACGACGTCGCCGAGACCGATCTCGCAGCCGTGCGGGCGGCGGCACCTAGCGGGCTGGGGGACCGAGTTATCGACGTAGCGGCCTGGCAAGCGCTGCCAGCACCACGTCGCGTGGCGGTCTTGCGGCGCTGGCTGGCACCGCTGGTGAGCGATGGCGTCCGCGACAGCCTGATCGACCGGCTTGGCCACGAACTGGCCGCCAGCCGCACCGCGCGCTGGCCGCTGGACGGCGTGCGCGAGCTGCGCCTCTACCGAGGGCGGCTGACGGTGGGCCCGGTGGCCACCCGGCACGCGCGTTCGCCGGCGCCGACCCCGATGCGCCTCGATCGACCCGGCGTCATGGACCTGCCTGACTGGGGCGGACGACTGGAACTCGAAGCGGTGGAGCAGGGCGGCGTCGCTGCCGGCCTGCTCGCCCGGGCGGCGCTGCGCGCGCGGGCGCCGGGCGACACCTTTCAGTTCAGCGCCCGCAGCACCGCGCGCAGCCTGAAGAAGCAATACCAGGCGCGGGCCGTGCCGGCCTGGCTGCGCGGAGGCCCGGTGATCGCTTGCGAGGCGCACCCCGTGTTCGTCCCCGGTTTGGGTATCGACGCGCGCGCACTCGCCGTGCCGGGCGAGCCGCAATTACTGATCCGCTGGCATCCGGCGTCTTGAGCGGTGTCAGCCTCGGTTGGGCGTGCTGCACCGCAGCAGCTAAAATTCGTCGGTTTGCGCTGGCCGTTCCCTAGCCGGCAGCGCCCGTGCAGCCACCGCAAGACCACACTGAAACACACACCGAAGAGCCCGAGCCCATGGCACTGATCGTTCACAAGTATGGCGGCACCTCGATGGGGTCCACCGAGCGCATTCGCAACGTCGCGAAGCGGGTGGCCAAATGGGCCCGCGCCGGCCACCAGATGGTGGTCGTGCCCTCGGCCATGAGCGGCGAGACGAACCGCCTGCTCGGCCTGGCCAAGGAGGTGGCCCCGGCCAGCCACAGCCCGTCGGTGCTGCGCGAGATGGACATGATCGCTTGTACCGGCGAGCAGGTTTCGGTCGGCCTGCTGTCGCTCGCGCTGCAGGCCGAAGGCATGGAAGCCGTCAGCTACAACGGCTGGCAGGTGCCGATCAAGACCGACTCGGCCTACACCAAGGCCCGCATCCAGAGCATCGACGATGCGCGCGTGCGCGCCGACCTCGCCGCCGGCAAGGTCGTGATCATCACGGGCTTCCAGGGTGTCGACGAAGACCTCAACATCACGACGCTGGGTCGCGGCGGCTCCGACACCTCGGCGGTGGCCGTGGCCGCCGCAATGAAGGCCGACGAATGCCTGATCTACACCGATGTCGACGGCGTCTACACGACCGACCCGCGTGTCGTGCCCGAGGCGCGCCGCCTGCACACCATCACCTTCGAGGAGATGCTGGAGATGGCCAGCCTCGGCTCGAAGGTACTCCAGATCCGCTCGGTGGAATTCGCCGGCAAGTACCGTGTGCCGCTGCGCGTGCTGTCCAGCTTCACGCCCTGGGACATCGACATCAACGAGGAAGCCAAGTCGGGCACCCTGATCACTTTCGAGGAAGACGAAAAGATGGAACAAGCCGTTGTCTCGGGCATCGCCTTCAACCGCGATGAAGCCAAGGTCACCGTGATGGGCGTGCCCGACAAGCCGGGCATCGCCTACCAGATCCTCGGCGAAGTGGCCGACGCGAACATCGACGTCGACGTGATCATCCAGAACGTCTCGCACGACGGCAAGACCGACTTCTCGTTCACCGTGCACCGCAACGACTACCAGCGCACGATGGACCTGTTGAAGAACAAGGTCCAGCCGGCCACCGGTGCGGCCACCGTCATGGGCGACCCGAAGATCTGCAAGGTCTCGATCATCGGCATCGGCATGCGCAGCCACGTCGGCGTGGCGAGCAAGATGTTCCGCGCCTTGAGCGAAGAGGGCATCAACATCCAGATGATCAGCACCAGCGAGATCAAGACCTCGGTCGTGATCGACGAGAAGTACATGGAGCTCGCGGTGCGCGCGCTGCACAAGGTGTTCGAACTCGACGATCCGAACGCGAAGAACGAGGGCGACGACGAGGAATAAACGCGCGGCCGGGCACAAAAAGGGCCCGCTGATCAGGCTAGAATGCCGGCTTCGGCTGGAGACGTGACCGAGTGGCCGAAGGTGCTCCCCTGCTAAGGGAGTATGGGGCTTAAAACTCCATCAAGGGTTCGAATCCCTTCGTCTCCGCCAAAAGCAAGTGATGAGGGGCGCCCGGGTTGACCGGGCGCCCCTTCGTCTTTTTGCCACGGCCTCTTCCCGCAAGCGGTCGCCGAGACGATAGTCGACAGATGCTCCCGCCCTTCGATCCTTGGTTCACCGGCACGGTGGCCGCCGATGTCTGGTCAGCGTCGCGCGACAGCGCCGAGGCGTTGGCGGCCAGGCAGGCACGCCGGCTTCGCCAGCTCCTGGCGGCGGCAGCCGAGGGGTCGCCGCTGTACCGCCGCATCCTCGGCACGGCAGATCCCGCCAGCATCCCGCTGAGCGCGCTGCCCGTGGCGCGCAAGGCTACGCTGATGCAGCACTTCGACGACTGGGTGGCCGACCCCGCGTTGCGGCTGGATGAGCTGCGACGCTTCACCGCAGACCGCTCGAACATCGCCGAGCCCTACCTGGGCCGCTACATGGTGTGGGAGAGCTCGGGCAGCAGCGGGGAGCCGGGCGTGTTCGTGCAGGACGCGGCCGCGATGGCCGTCTACGACGCGCTCGAAGGCCTTCGCCGCCCGGCGATTCCGGCGTGGCACGCCTGGGCCGATCCATGGTTGACGGGCCAGCGCATCGCCTTTGTTGGCGCCATCGGCGGGCATTTCGCGAGCATCGTGTCGATCGAGCGGGTGCGCCGTCTGAACCCGTCTTTCGCCCACAACGTCCATTGCCTGTCCTTCCTGCAGCCGATCGATCAACTGGTCGCCGAGTTGCGGGCGCTACAGCCCGACGTGCTTGCCAGCTACCCGACTGAGGCCCTGTTGCTGGCGCAAGAGCAAAGGGAAGGGCGGCTGGATCTGCATCTGCAACAGGTCTGGACCGGCGGCGAAACCTTGACCCCGGCAATGCGCCATGGCATCGGGCGCGGGTTCGGCTGTCAGGTCCACAACAGCTATGGCGCGTCCGAGTTCCTCGCGCTGGCCAGCGAGTGCGGCCACGGCCGGATGCACTTGAACACCGACTGGTTCATCCTCGAGCCGGTCGACGGGCGCGGCCACCCGGTGCCCGCCGGCCGGCCCAGCGCCACCACGCTGCTCACGAACCTGGCCAACCACGTTCAGCCAGTCATCCGCTACGACCTTGGCGATCGCGTCACGCTGGCTGCCGAGCCTTGCGCCTGCGGATCACCGCTGCCCCTCGTCGAGGTGCAGGGCCGGCGCGACGACACCTTGCATCTGCCGGGCATACGGCGCCGCCACGTGCCGGTGCCGCCGCTGGCGATCAGCACGGTGCTCGAGGACGAAGCCGGCCTGTTCGACTTTCAGCTGCGCCAGCAAGGGCCGAGCGACCTGCTGCTGTGCACGGGACAGCGTGGAGGCGATGCCAGCCGACGACTGCGCCGCGCGCGCGAAGCACTCGCCGGCTTCCTCGCCACCCAGGGTGTGGCACCCATGCATATCCACTGCCGCAGCGGCGAGCCGGGACGCCGCGGGCGCAGCGGGAAGATCCCCCGGGTCATCGCCGCGCGGGAATAACCACGCGGCCGCCGCATTAGGCCTTGTGCCTGCCATGCCACGGGTCTACCGTGCGCTCCACATGACCGGCGTGTCCTGCCACGAGCAGCCGTCACCGCCGGCCATGCGGTGCCCGGGGCGAATTGCGCCTTCCTCGCCAGCCGTCGATCGAAGCCTTCTGCGTTCCCGGGCTTGGGTGACGACCCAGGCAACCCCACCGGGTTGCCGCTCGCCGCCAGGACGAGGCTTCGAGCATTTTCCCGCCGCCTGCCTCGCTCGGTGGCCATGGAGGACGACATGCTTGGTGAAAAGATCGGTGAAGGCTCCGGCAAGGTGATCTCGCAGCGCGTGCTGCCCAACCCCGGCGGCTCGCCGAAGATGGAAACGACTTTTCAGGGCAGCGGCAAGCTGATGGGCCTGGCCTCGAACGAGACCGGCACCTACAGCGCCGAACTGCGGCCCGACGGCACCTTGTTCGGCCAGGGCCAGGGGCTCGTGATGGGCATGCAAGGTGAAGTGGCGAGCTGGACCGGCCAAGGCGTGGGGCTGCCGCAGAAGGACGGCAGCATCAAGTACCGTGGCGCGATCTACTTCGACAGCAAGTCGCCGACCTGGTCGCGTCTGACCAGCATTGCGGCGCTGTTCGAATACGAGGTGGACGCCCAGGGCCACACCAAGGGCCAGCTGTTCGAATGGAAGTGAGGTCTGCCGGCGTCGTGCCCGGCGAACGATCCGGAGAGATGCTCAGGGGCGCGCAAAGCGCCCCTTGTCATTCCGGCTTCGCGTCAGTCATTTGACATAATATACATTGTCGCGCATCGCAGGTACTCCCGTTCCTGATCAGACTCTCTCGACGATCAACGCGATGCCCTGGCCGACCCCAATGCACATCGTGCACAGGCCGCGCTTGCCGCCGCCGGCGTGAAGCTGATTGATCGCGGTGGTGACCAGCCGCGCGCCGGAGGCGCCCAGTGGGTGCCCCAGCGCGATCGCGCCGCCGTTGGGGTTCACGCGCGGGTCGTCGTCGGCGATGTCGAGCTGGCGCAGCACCGCCAGGCCTTGCGCGGCAAATGCCTCGTTCAGCTCGATCACGTCGATCTGCGACAGCGACAGCCCCGCCAGCGCCAACACCTTGCGCGTCGCCGGCGCCGGGCCGATGCCCATCACCCGCGGCGGCACGCCGGCCGTGGCCATGGCGACCACCCGCGCGCGCGGCGTCAACCCGTGACGGGCGGCGGCCGCCTCGCTGGCCAGGACCAGCGCGCAGGCGCCGTCGTTGACGCCGGACGCGTTGCCGGCGGTCACCGTGCCGTCGGGCCGCACGACACCTTTGAGCTTGGACAGCGCCTCCAGCGAGGTCTCGCGCGGGTGCTCGTCCCTGGCCACGACGATCGGCTCGCCCCTCTTTGGCGTGATGGTCACCGGCGTGATCTCGGCATCGAAGAAGCCGCGCGCCTGCGCCGCCACCGCCTTGCGCTGGCTGGCCAGCGCCATCTTGTCCTGGTCGTCGCGCGAGATGCCGAAATCGGCTGCGACGTTCTCGGCCGTCTCGGGCATCGAGTCGACGCCGTACTGCGCTTTCATCAACGGGTTGACGAAGCGCCAGCCGATCGTGGTGTCGTAGACCGCGTTGTCGCGGCTGAAAGCCGAACCGGCCTTGGGCATCACGAACGGCGCGCGGCTCATGCTCTCGACGCCGCCGGCGATCATCAGCCCGGCTTCACCGGCGCGTATGGCGCGTGCGGCCGAGCCGACCGCGTCCATCCCCGAGCCACACAGGCGGTTGATGGTGCCGCCCGGCACGCCGACCGGCAATCCGGCCAGCAGCGCGGCCATGCGCGCGACGTTGCGGTTGTCCTCGCCCGCCTGGTTGGCGCAGCCGTACAGCACATCGTCGATGGCCGCCCAGTCGAGGTTCGGGTGGCGCGCCATCAGCGCCTTGATCGGCACGGCGGCCAGGTCGTCGGCGCGCACCGGCGCCAAGGCGCCGCCGTAGCGGCCGAAGGGAGTGCGGATGGCGTCGCAGATGTAGGCGTGGGTCATGATCTTGTCTCCTTGGAACCCAGGTCGAACAGGCTGGTGGCCTCGAGATCGAGCACCTCCTGGTCGCACTGATTGAACAGTTGCCAGCGCCAGCTGAGGATGCCCAGATCGGGCTGGCTTCGCGAACGCCGGGTTGCCAGGACCGTTGCCACCAGGCGCAGCCGATCCCCCGGGCGCACGGGGCATGGCCATCGAACCCGCGACACCCCCGGGGAGGCAAAGGACTCCGAGCCCTGAAGAGCGGCGTCGACGGCCAGCCGCATCGCGATCGCGCAAGTGTGCCAGCCGCTCGCGATCAGCCCGCCGAAGCGCCCTTGCGATGCCAGCCCCGCATCCACATGGAACCACTGCGGATCATAGGCTTGAGCGAAGCTCAGCACCTCGTCCTCCAACACCTCATACGGGCCTGCGACGATGCGCTGCTCCACCTGGAACTCGGCGAACCTCATGCTTCGTTCACCCAGGCGGCGGGCCGCTTGCCGAGAAAGGCGGCAAAACCTTCGCGGGCCTCTTCGGTACCTCGCACGCGTGCGATCGTGGTCGCGGTCAGCTCCCGCATTTCAGGCGTGATCGGCCCCACCTCGAACTGTGCATAGAGCTGCTTGATTTCCCGCTGCGCGTGAGGTCCCCCTTGCAGCAGATCCCGCAGCACCGCGTCGATCGCCTGGTCGAGCTCGGCCAATGGCACCACCTGCTGCACGAGCCCGATCGCCAGCGCCTCCACCGCACCGATGCGTGCGGTGGTCAGCGCCAGTCGGCGCGCTTGCCGCTTGCCGATGGCGTTGGTGACGTACGGGCCTATCACCGCCGGAAGAATGCCGAACCGGGCCTCGCTGACCGAAAAGCTGGCATTGCCGGCCGCTACGGCGATGTCGCAGGCGGCTGCCAAGCCGACCCCTCCCCCCAGTGCGGCGCCCTGCACGCGCGCGACGGTCGGCTTGGGGCAAGCCTCGATGCGCGCCAGCATGGCTGCGAAGCGCCGCGCGTCTTGCAGGTTCCACGCCTGGTCTGCCTGGCTGGCACGTTGCATCCATTTCAGGTCGGCCCCGGCCGAGAAATGCCGGCCACTGCCGGCCAGCACGATCACCCGCACGCCGGCGTCGCCGGCGAGCGTGGAGAAGGCCGAATCCAGCTCGGCGATCATGGCCTCGTCGAACGCGTTGAACACGTCGGGACGAGACATCGTCACCCAGGCCACGCCGGTGGCTCGGCATTCGATGGTCAGTGTTTGCATGGTCGTTGCGTCGGACGCGAGAGAGAAGATCAGGGCATCTTGATGGGCAGTATAGTGCACTTAACGATCCGAAATTGGGCCACAGATCATCGGCAGAAGATGCACTATGGTGCTTGACAGGCTGAGATCGACGCGCCTACAGTGCAGCACGCAAAATACTGCATGTCACCCACGGAAAGACCACTGCGATGCCCGAATTGCTACCCAACCATCTGCAAGGCCGCTGGCAGACGGGCACCGGCGAGGGCGCCGTCCTGCTCGACCCGGTGCGGGGCACACCCCTGGTCCGCGTGGATGCCAGCTCGCTGGACTTGGCGGCGGGCTTTGCCTTCGCCCGTGACACGGGCGGCGTGGCGCTGCGGTCGCTCACCTATCGCCAGCGCGGCAAGCTGCTCGAGGCCATCGTGGCCGTGCTGCAGGCCAGGCGCCAGGACTACGACGAGATCGCGACCGCCAACAGCGGCACTGTCAAGAGCGATTCGGCCGTGGACATCGACGGCGCGATCTACACGCTCGGCCATTACGCCAGGCTCGCTGCCGCCCTCCCCGACGCCCGCTTCATGCCGGACGGCGAGCCGGTTGCGCTGGCCAAGGGCAGCGCCTTCCAGAGCCAGCACCTGCTGGTGCCATCGACGGGCCTGGCGCTCCTGATCAATGCCTTCAACTTCCCGGCCTGGGGGTTGTGGGAGAAGGCCGGCCCGGCGCTCCTTTCCGGGGTGCCGGTGGTCGTGAAGCCGGCCACGGCCACGGCCTGGCTGACTCAGCGCATGGTGCGCGATGTGATCGACGCGGGGGTGCTGCCGCCAGGCGCCCTGTCGGTGGTCTGCGGCAGCCCCGCCGGCCTGCTCGATGCGCTGGAGCCGTTCGATGTCCTGTCATTCACCGGTTCGGCCGAGACCGCGGGGCGGTTGCGCTCGCACGACGCCATCACGCGGCGCTCGGTGCGCATGCACGTGGAGGCCGACAGCATCAACAGCGCCGTCCTGATGCCCGATGCCACGCCGGGCAGCCCGGCCTTCGAGCTGTTCGTCAAGGAACTGGTGCGCGAGATGACCGTCAAATCCGGCCAGAAGTGCACGGCCATTCGCCGGGCTTTCGTGCCCGAGGTGGTGTACGGCGCGGTGGCCGAGGCGGCGGCCGCGCGCCTGGCCCGCATCAGCGTCGGCGACCCGCGCAATGAAGCCGTCCGCATGGGGGCGTTGGTCAGTCGCGCCCAGCTCGACAGCGTGCGACAGGGCCTCGCCCTGCTGCGGACCGAAGCGCGGGTGCTGCACGACGGGGCTGCCCAGCCGCTCATCGACGCTGACCCGGCCGTGGCCTGCTGCATCGGGCCGACGCTGCTGGGCGCGGACACACCCGAGGCGGTGGACGGGGCCGCCGTGCTGCACGACGTCGAGGTCTTCGGCCCCGTCGCCACCCTGCTGCCCTACCGTACGCTGCCACAGGCCCTGGCGGGCGTCCGGCGTGGCCAGGGCTCGCTCGTTGCTTCGCTCTACGGCGCCGACGCCGCGCCCCTGGCGCACAGCGCGCTCGATCTCGCCAGCCACCACGGCCGCGTGCACGTCGTGAGCCCCGATGTGGCGGCCACCCACACCGGCCACGGCAACGTGATGCCGCAATCGCTGCACGGGGGCCCCGGGCGCGCCGGCGGCGGCGAAGAACTGGGCGGGCTTCGCGCGCTGAACTTCTACCATCGCCGGGCGGCGCTGCAGGCGGCCCCCGCGGTGCTGAGTGCGCTCCAGGCATAACGGGCAGGTCTGTGGCATGCGGGCAAGCGTGACCTTCGCGGCCACAATCGCGTCCACTCATTGACACGGAGGCCACCGCATGACCCAGACCGCGCTTCTTGATGGGGTTCTCGAATTCGCTCGGCGCTTGGCTGCCGCCTTGCTGGTGTGGCCGGTATTGGCGGCCGCCGGGCCCCAATACCAGGCGAGGGAAATACAGGACCCGCAAGGGCGCACGCTGTATGCCGGCGCGATCAACGCGGACGGTCTCGTGGCAGGGCGCACGAATGCCAAGCGCTTCGTCGGCAGTGCCCAGGCATTCGTGGCCAGCCGGCATGGCTACGAGCAGGAGGCCATCCTCGCGTCGCGCTACAGCTTCGCTGCGGGCATCAACGTCGCCGGGGATGTGGTCGGAAACCATGGTGCCAAGCCCGGTTTCGTGCAGGCCTTCATTCGCCGTCATGACGAGTCGGCCATCGACTTGTTCGACGTCGATCACACCTTCAGCAGCGGCGCCAACGCGATCAATCACGCCGGTGTCGTGGTCGGCAACGTCCAGCCTGCCGGCACGGACCAACCCCAAGCGTTTGCCTGGCACGATGGCCAGGTCACGCTGCTCGGCGGCTTGGGCGGCGCCTACGGCAATGCCCATGCCATCAATGATGCCGGGACCATCGTCGGAACCGCCTCCATCGCGGGTGGCCTCTTGCGCGCCTTCCGCTACGAGAACGGGCAGATGACGATGCTGTCGTCCATCACGGCGCAGGATCCAGGCGACGTCGCTTATGCGATCAGTTCAATCGGCGTCGCGGCGGGGTCGTGTGCCGTGCGCAACTCCCGGCGGCACGCCTGTGTTTGGCAGGGTGACGAGGTCATCGACCTCGGCACGCTGTCGGGCGGGTCCAGCGAGGCCTTCGGCATCAACGGCGCCGGCGTGCTGGTCGGCCGAGCCGACAACGGTACCGGCGGGAAGGCCGCATTCGTCTATCGGGGCGGCCAGATGCGCGATCTCAACGCCATCACCGAACTGCCCACGGGGGTCTACCTGGACGTGGCGATCGCCATCAACGACCAGGGGCAGATCCTTGCTCACGGCAAGGGCCCGAACATGCGGCACAGCTTCGTGCTGGAGCCGATTCGCTGAGAACCCCTTCACAGACGCCATGAAGTTCCATCGCACTGCCCTTCCCTTGACGTCGCTCTGGTCGTCGCCTTTCGTCCGTTGGCAAGGTAGCCTGGCTGATGTGTCCAGCATCGACCTGGCCGCGGCCGTCGCCGGCGATGCGCTCGCGCAGCGCGGCGTCGACCGCGACGCGATCGGCCGGCTCGTCGTCGGCACCACGATCCCGCAGCCCCATGCCTTCTACGCACCCCCGTGGCTCGCCGCCCGGCTGGGCATGCCGGGCGTCACCGGCCCGATCGTCGCCCAGGCCTGTGCGACCTCGGTGGCTGGCCTGGTCTCGGCCGCGGTTGAATTCGAGTCGGGCGCCGACGGGCTCACGCTGTTCGTGGCCACCGACCGCACCAGCAATG
The DNA here is from genome assembly GCF_035254525.1 of Ideonella sp. Taxonomy (GTDB): domain Bacteria; phylum Pseudomonadota; class Gammaproteobacteria; order Burkholderiales; family Burkholderiaceae_C; genus Ideonella. Next base: position 95,957 of record NZ_DATFAN010000137.1, read on the forward strand.
GGCCGCTGCTGATCTATCCGCGCAGCCAGGGCATTGGCGGCAGCCCGGCCACCGAGCACTGGGTGCTCGACAGCTTCGCTGCCGACCCGAACACCGGCCAGCCAATGGTGGCAACGGCCGAGAACGTCGCCCGCGACGGCGCCATGACCCGCCAGGCGCTGGACGACCTGACGATGCTGCGCTGGGAGCAGTACCAGCGCGCACTCGCCGACGATCGGCGCTTCCAGCGCGGCTATCTGCAACCCGTGGCGCTGCCGCGTGGCAAAGGCAAGGTGCTGCGCGTGGAAACCGACGAGGGCGTGCATCCCTACAGCGCCGAGGGGCTCGCGGCGCTCAAGCCCGTCGTCAACGAAGGCGGCGTCGTCACCTTCGGCAGCCAGACGCACCCGGCCGACGGCTGCGCCGGTGCCTTGGTCACCGACCCCGCGCGCGCTCGCGCGCTGAGCGCCGGCGGCGGCGTGATCACGCTGCTCTCGGCTGCGTTCGCTCGCGCCGAGAGAGGCCACATGCCGAAAGCCGCGACGCTGGCCGCACAGCGGGCGGCCGAGGAAGCCGGGATCGCGCTGAGCGAGGCCCGCTTCGTCGTCAGCCACAACCCGTTCGCGGTGAACGACCTGTGGTTCGCGCAGCAGACGGGTTTTCCGCTCGAGCGCATGAACCCGTACGGCTGCAGCCTGATCTACGGCCACCCCCAGGGGCCGACCGGCCTGCGCGGCATCACCGAACTGGCGCACGCGCTACGCGAGGCCGGCGGTGGCACGGGGGTGTTCACCGGCTGCGCCGCCGGTGACACGGGCGCGGCCATCGTGATCCGCGTCGACTGAAGACCCGTGGCATCGGGGTCAGCCGGCAGGGCTTGCTTTGTCGTGCGCCGCCGCCACATGCGGCTCAAGGGTTTCGACCATGGACGCACGAGCAGACCTCCCCAGCCACACGACGGCGGCTCCGCCGGCGAACGACGACGACCTGCTCGATGTGTATTCCGAGACTGTCGCCGGCGCCGTGGAGCACGCGCAGGATGCCGTTGTCTTCATCGCCGTCACTCAGGCCGGGCCTCGCGGGCGGCAAAGCGGCTCGGGCTCCGGATTTCTCTTCACGCCCGACGGCTATGTGCTGACCAACAGCCATGTCGTGCACGGCGCGTCGTCGATCGAGGTGACGCGGCCCGACGGCACGAAGGCGCCGGCGCAGCTCGTCGGCGACGACCCGGAGACGGACCTGGCGGTCTTGCGCATCGGCGCCAGCCGGACGTTGACCCATCTGAGCCTGGGCGATTCGGCCAGGCTGCGTGTCGGCCAGATCGCCATCGCCATCGGCAACCCGCTCGGCTTCGCCCACACCGTGACGAGCGGCATCGTCTCGGCGCTGGGCCGTTCGTTCCGCTCGACGGCCGGGCGCATGATCGACAACATCATCCAGACCGACGCCGCGCTCAACCCGGGCAATTCCGGCGGGCCATTGCTGGATTCGCGCGGCCGGGTCATCGGCGTGAACACCGCGATCATCCCGGGGGCGCAGGCCATCTGCTTCGCCGTGGCGGTGAACTCCGCGAAATGGGTGGTCACCCAACTCTTCACGCACGGTCGCGTGCGGCGCGCGTTCGCCGGCCTGTCCGGCTCGACGGTGCCCATTTCACGTCGGGTGGCGCGGTTCCTGGGGGTGGATCAGGGCAGCGCCGTGCGTGTGTCCGACGTGCACATGGGCTCGCCGGCGGGCGCGGCGGGGCTCAAGGTGGACGACCTGATCGTCGGCATCGACGGTGCCCCGGTGAGCAGTGTCGACGACCTGCAGCGGCTGCTCGACGAATCGCGCATCGGCAAGCAGTGCGTGATCCGCATCCTGCGGGGCAACCAGCCGCTGTTTCTGAACATACAACCGGTGGAGTCGCGGCGCGCGTAGCGCGCGGTCGAGCCCAGCGGGAGGCGATGGCCGGCCAGCGGCCAGCCTGTCAGACGGCGAGGTCGCCGGCGTCGTCTTCAGCGGCGTCGATCTCGTGATCGAAGGCCGCCAGTTCGGCCGCGCTGCCCTTCTTCGGAATCAGCGGCCGGTCCAGCGGGCGGCAGATGCGGCGCTGCAACCGATTCAGGCGTTCGGATCGCTCCACCGCCTGCAGGATGGCCTCCGGATCCGTCATCATCGTGAACGGGTTCAAGCGGCTTTGGGCTTCGCGCATGGCGGTTCTCCTGTCGGGTGCCAGATGGGTCGCATCGGGTGGGCTTCGGGTTGAAACCCATGTGACGGACTGTAGGCGCGCCGCCCTCGAGACCAAAGTCGGCCTTGCGACAAGGCGCTTGTCGGAAAAAGCCTGACAAACGCGACGGCGCAGGCCGCGCGGCCCGTCAGCGCCCGCGCTTGGCCGCCAGGGTGTCGAGCCGCTGCGCCAGCTCGTCGCGGTCGGCGTGCCGGGCGAAGTCGCTGGCGCGCGACCCCGACTTGTTCTGCAGCGTGACGTCTGCACCACGGCGCGCCAGCAGATCGGCCGCGTCGATGCTGCCGAAGCCCGCCGCCATCATCAGCGGCGTGTTGCCGTTGGGCGCCCGGGCGTCGATCTCGGCGCCCTGGTCGAGCAGCAGGGCCACAGCCTGCGGCTCGCTGCCGGACGCGGCATAGTGCAGCGGCGTCCAGCCATCCTTGTCGACCCGGGCCCCGCGGGTGATCAGTTGCCGCATCGCCGCCAGGCGGCCGCGCAGCGCAGCCATCATCAGCAGCGTCTCGCCGGCCGCGTTGCCGGCGTTCGGATCGAGGTCGGGACGCCCAAGGAGCAGTTCGGCCACGGCGTCGGCGTTCTCGCGAAATGCCAGGTACAGGCCATGCTGGCCTTCCGGGCTGCGGGCATTGACATCGAAGCCCCGGGCGAGCAGTGGCGCGACGATGCCCGGCCGGTCCAGCGCGATGCCGAGGAAGAAGTCGTCGTAGGAGCCGGCGCGCGCCAGCTTGGCGACGGAACAACCGGCGAGCATGCCGAGCAGCGCGCGGCGGCGCGCCATCAGGCCCGCCGGCTTCAAGGTGCGCCCCCGGCTGCCAGCGCCGGCACCGTCACCTGGAACAAGCGCTCGAAGTTGCGCGTGGTGGCCTGTGCGATCTCATCGACGCCGACGCCCCTCTCGGCCGCCAGCACCGTTGCCACATGCGGCACATAGGCGGGGCTGTTGGTCTTGCCGCGGTAGGGCACCGGCGCGAGGTAGGGGCTGTCGGTCTCGATCAGGCAGCGATCGAGCGGCACGAAGCGCGCGACCTCGCGCAGGTCGGCCGCGTTGCGAAAGCTCACGATGCCCGAGAACGAGATGTGGAAGCCCAGGTCCAGCGCGGCGCGGGCCACGTCCATCGTCTCGGTGAAGCAGTGGAAGACACCGCCGATGCCACTGCCCTCGGTGCCGGCACCCTCCTCCTTCAGCACGGCCAAGGTGTCGTCGCTCGCGCTGCGGGTGTGGATGACCAAGGGCAGCCCGGTGCGGCGCGCGGCGCGGATGTGGGCCCGAAAGCGGTCGCGTTGCCACTGCATGTCGGCAATGCTGCGGCCGTTGAGGCGGAAATAGTCGAGCCCGGTCTCCCCGATCGCGATCACCTTGGGCTGGGCGGCGAGGCGGCAGAGCTCGTCTTCGCTCGGCTCGGCCAGGCCCTCGGTGTCGGGGTGGACGCCGACGCTGGCCCACAGGTTCGGGTGCGCGGCGGCCAGGGCCTGCACGGTCGGGAATTCTTCGAGCGTGGTGCAGATGCACAGCGCCGCCGCGACACGGGCCTCGTGCATCTCGGCCAGGATCTGCGGCAGCCTGCCATGCAGCTCCGGAAAGCTCAGGTGGCAATGCGAGTCGACGAACACTACAGGGTCTGGGTCGGCTTGGCGGACTGGATCGAGGTGCCCAGGATCTCCTCGATCTTGAGCTTGAGCTGGCGGGTCTTGTCGTCGCTCGGGAAACGCACGCCCACGCCCTGGGTGCGGCCGCCGGAGGTGTTGGCCGGGGTGATCCAGCCGACCTTGCCGGCCACGGGGTAGCGCTGCGGGTCTCCCGGCAGCGACAGCAGCAGGTAGATGTCGTCGCCGAGCTGGTATTCACGCGTCGACGGCACGAACAGGCCACCCTCGGAGAAGACCGACACGTAGGCGGCATACAGCGCACCCTTCTCGCGAAACACGAGCTGGATCACGCTGGGGCGTGCCGCACCGGCTGGTGCGGAAGCAGGATTGCGGCCGTCGACGTCGCTCATGGTCACAGTGTATCCAGCGATGCCAGCGTCACGCGGTGCTCCAGGCGCGTTGCCCCTGCGCAATGAGTGCTTCGACACGCAATGGCACGTTCCAGGGGTGCTCGTCGTGGCGGGCGACGCGGGCGAGTTCCCGGGCCCATTCGGCCAGCTCGGGCATGTGCGCACCGGGCGGCACCTGGCCCGGCTCGAAGAAGCGCGCCGGGCCGCCGGCGGCCTGGGCCATCGCATCGTGGCAGACCTGCTGCAACACGCGCACCACGCGCGGCAAAGGCAGTCCGGCCAGCGTGCGCGTGTCGCCCCGCGCCACCTGGGCCGGCAGTTGCGACCAGGTCGCCGCATCCAGGCCCTCGTCGAGCAGCGCTCGGGCGGCCAGCGGCTCGCCACCGCTGGCGCGCAGCAGCGCCGCGGCGCCGGCCACGCCCTGCTTCGTCAGCCACGCCTCGGCGGTGGCCGCATCCGGCGGGGTCAGGCGGACGCGCTGGCAGCGGCTGCGCACGGTCGGCAACAGGTGCTCGGGATCGGCGACACACAGCAGCAGGCGGGTGCCGGCGGCCGGCTCCTCGAGCGTCTTCAGCAGCGCGTTGGCCGAGGTGGCGTTCATTGCGTCGGCCGGGTAGAACAGCAGCACCTTGCCGCGGCCGCGGCTGGAACTGGTGTGGGCCCAGTCGATCGCGGCGCGCACCGCATCGATCTTGATCTCGCGGCTGGGCTTGCGCTTGCCCTTGCCGCCCTCGCCCGCGTCGGCCTCGCCGTCGTCCGCCGTGGCGCTGCCTTCGAACCAGCCGAGCGCGTGCTGCATGGCCTCGGGCATCAGCACCTTCAGGTCGGGGTGGCTGTGTGCTGTGGCCAGGTGGCAGCTCGGACATTCGCCACAGGGCCGCGAGGCACCTTCACAAAGCCAGGCCTGGGCCACGCGCCAGGCGAGTTCCCACTGCCCGGAGCCCGCGCCGCCGTGCAGGATCAGCGCATGGCTGCGCGCATGGTCGCGCAGCTCCGCCAGTGGCGCCGCCAGCCAGGGCAGGTCGCGCTCGTCAAGCATCGCCGGGCTCCGCGCGCCCACTGATGCGGGCCAGCGCCTCGAGCACCGCAGCGCGCACCACCGACAGCTCGGCGTCGGCATCGATGCGCACGATGCG
>NZ_DATFAN010000138.1:0-8137 GCF_035254525.1 Ideonella sp.
GAAACTTGCGACTGCCCCTTGGAATCTACAACACATCGGTTTCGCGCGTCTGCAACAAGACAGAGTCACTTTGTCAACGGCTGGATACTTACTTTCGAGCATCGACCCGACTTGAACCACTCGAGCATGAGACAACGACGCTGAACCAAATCATCGACTACGTTGAACTGTCCGTCTACGCTGCCGCTGAGCACGTGGACGACATTGACTCCATAGCGTCGGGATTCTTCGTAAGCACATCGCACCGCGACAAGAATGCGTCATATCGAAAACTGCAGAAAGAGATCAAGAGACACAAGCGCTTCATCTCTGCGTTCGCAAATGCAATCAAGCATCAACAATCTCGAATCAGGCTTTTCTCTCTGGAGTACAGCCATGCAGGCAACAATGGTTGCTTGCATGGCTACTTCATTGAAGGAGTCGAAGGCGGTGCCCTATGCCCGAGCGGCGTCTTCCACAAAGATCAGCAGGTGTTCTCCATCACGGCACTGGTATGGGAGATCTTGCTATTCCTTCTCCTATGCTCCAGAGAACTGCACCAGTTCTTGGAAAGCATCGCGCATCAAATACAAGGCCCAGTGAACACCGCATTTGAGATCTTTCCTAAGGCTATCCTCGCAGCATCCCGTCTGCCGAACTACACGTTTGGGGAGGAGCATCCGTTTGCCCGCTCGACGCTCTATCTGATACAAGGCTCAGAATCTGCGAAGCCAGCAATGTATGGCTCCATGCTTAACGGCTGGAACCGATACTCCGACGCATCTTTCGGTCAATTCGCATCAAGGTTTGAAGCCGATGGCTCAACTCGATCCTTCAGGTTTGCCCATCCAAAAGCTGTCGTGCTTCAACATTGGGACTGAGCGGCCTAACCCCTTACAGGGACTCCCCGTTGAATCAACGGTGATCAGTGTTCTTCTTCCAAGGCGGTAGCTTCGCCAACACCAACGCATCACCTATGCGCTTGACCGGCACCCTCCGATCCTGGAACGACGACCGCGGCTTCGGCTTCATTGCGCCGCGGCACGGCGGCGTTGAAGTTTTCGTGCACATCAGCGCCTTGCCGCGCGATGGCACGCGGCCGACTGTCGGTGAGACGGTGACCTACGAATTGGGCCGGGGCCGGGATGGCAATCCGCAGGCTGTGAAGGTGATGCGGCAGGCGGTCGGTGCGCCGTCTGACGCGCCGCGTCGATCGCATCCACCGCGCAGCGCTCGCAGGTCCGTCGGCGTGCCGGTCATCGCGCTGGTCATGGTGGTTGCGCTCGCGGGTTGGGGCTGGCGGCACTACGAGTCGCGAGCGCGCGGCGTCCAGAGCCTGAGTGAGAGAGCGCCATTTGCCGCGGCGGAAGAGGCTGCACCGTCGCCGAGCGAGCGCTTCCATTGCGACGGCCGCACCCACTGCTCGCAGATGACCTCGTGTGCCGAGGCCAAGTTCTTCCTGAAGAACTGCCCTGGTGTGCAGATGGATGGCAACCACGACGGCGAGCCCTGCGAGCAGCAGTGGTGCACCCACCCCTTCGCGGATTAGGTGTTGTGATGCGGAACGCTGCAGAATCCACCGCCTTGATCGGCTCCGCACCGCACCCGCATGAATCTGCATCGCATCGCGCTCGCATCCGCCCTCGCAGCCCTGGCCCTCGGCCTCTCCAGCGCGGCACACGCCCAACTCCCCGTCGTCCCCACCACCGATCACAGCGCGCTGCTCGCCAGCCCCGATCCAAAGCTGGCGCAGAACAAGCGCCTGGTCTATGACTTCTGGCGCGAGGTGTTCGAGGCGGGCCACCTCGAGCTGGCCGAGAAGTACATGGCCGAGGGCTACGCGCAGCACAACCCCAACGTGCCCACTGGGCGCGCGGCCTTCGTGCAGTTCTTCGGCCGGTTCAAGAAGCCCGGCCCCATCCAGGCCAAGGTGGCGGCGCCGCTGGTCTCGATCACGGCCGAAGGGGACCTCGTCGTGCTCGGCTTCGTGCGCGAGCTGCCCGATCCGCAGGATGCGAGCCGCAAGTACACGACCACCTGGTTCGACATGTTCCGCATCGAAGGCGGCAAGATCGCCGAGCACTGGGATGCGGCCGAGAAGCCGGCCGCCCGGCCGGCGCCTGCCGCGGCCGCCAGCGTGGAGGACGCGAAAAAGCCGTGACGTTGCGTGCGGCTCGGCAAGAATGCGGACACCATCACGATCACAAGCCAGGGAGATTTCGATGTCGGCCATGACCCGTTCCATTGCTGTGCGCGCCAGCCTCGCACTGTTGCTGGCCATCGCCGGCGCAGCCCACGCCGCGGCGGCCTATCGCGCACGCGAGGTGCTCGGCCCGGTGGGCAGCCCGCCTGTGTGGCCGTATGCCATGAACAATACCGGCAGCGTCGCCGGCCATACCGATGATCCGAACAATGCGTTCCTGAACGATTCCTTCATCCTGAACGCGCGCAGGGGCTACGCGCAGTTCCAGCCCTTCGGCGCGGCCTACAGCCGAACCTACGGCATCAACGACCTTGGCGATACCGTCGGCTACGCCATGAACTCGCCGGGGGACATGGCCTTCTACAAACCGGCGGGCAAGGCGGCCATCGCGCTGTTCCCCGCTGACGACACCATCGGCAGCTATGCCTGGGACGTCAACACGAGCGGGGTGGTGACCGGCAGTTTCGTCACGGCGGATTACCGCCAGCATGCGTTCCGCTGGGAGGCGGGCGTCCTCACCGAGCTGCCAGCACTCGGCGGAAGGTTCACCTACGCGGGCGCGATCAACGCGGCCGGTGCGATCGCCGGTGGTTCGAATCGTGTTCGCAATTCCGGCACGCATGCCGTCAAATGGGTGAACGGCGTGCTGATCGATCTCGGCGGTCTGGGCTACACCGATGCGTACGGCGATGGAGCCCTCGCCATCAACGACGCAGGCTGGGTGGCGGGCTATTGCTCCGTGGCGAATTTCCTGACCCATGGCTGCGTCTGGCATGACGGCGTGATCGACGAACTGCCCCCGCTGGTGGCCGGATCGTGGAGCGAGGCGCTCGACATCAACAACAGCAACGTTGCCGTCGGGCGCGCAGGCTATCCGTCCTCTACCGATCGCGCCGTGATCTGGACGAACGGCGTGATCAGCGACCTGAACGAGCAGGTCAAGCTGCCGACGGGCGTCACGCTCGGGACGGCCCAGTCGATCAACGACAAGGGCCAGATCCTCGCCTACGGCTTTGACACCGTGCAGGGCCGGGTGCGGCACTTCGTGCTCATCCCCGTGGCCACGCACTGAGGCATCACTCAGACCCGGGTCCATCCTGCAGCGCGGGCGCGAACACCTTGTCGATCAGCGGGTTCGAGAAGCGCTGCCGGATGTCGGCAAGTGAGTAGCCGCCTGCACCGGCGATGCTGACCAGGGCCTCGCGGAAGGTCTCGAGTTCGTCTTTGTAGGCCACGGTGCGCAGGTAGTCTTCGATGGCCTGGCCCCGCAGGTTCAGGCCCTGCCATTGCTTGGCCCAGTGGGGGCGAATGTTGAGCGGCCGGCCTTGTGCGTCGGTGTAGCGCGCCCAGGCATCGGTGATCTGCTGCATCAGCTTGGCCCAGTCGCCCGGATCCGTGTTCAAGGTGGTCAGCACCTCGATCGAGCAGGTGCCGAGATCGTTGCCCCGCTGGGGCGCCATGGTGATGCCGGAGCCTCCCATCACGCGCATCTCCATGGTCAGGCGCATGGGCACGATGCCCTGCGATTCGAAGACCGCGTAGACGGTGGCGATAGCGTCCCACCATGCCCGCTGGCACAAGGCCCAGTCGGGCTGGCCCGGCGCGTCGGCGCGCTCGGGGATGGGGATCTCGAACTCCATGTCCAGCACGCGCATGTTCTGGATGCCGCGGCGGAAATGGAGCCCGTCGATCAGCGGCGTGGTGGCGCCCTTGGTGGGCAGGAACGCCATCGCGCTGCTGCCCAGCGCCATGGCCTGCACGGCCTCGGGCAGGGCGTTGAACAGGCGCGTGTCGATCAGCAGGCCGGCGAGGTACTCCTGCAGTTCCTGCGCGTCGGTGTCCAGCGGGCTGGGGTAGTCGACGGCGTCTTGGCGCTGGCCGTCGTTGCGCCAGGTGTTGATCCAGCAATCGGGCTGGAAGGTGAACCAGAACCACTCGGCGTAGTAGTCGTTCTCGCAACGCGACACGAAGTCGGCACGGGCCTGCGCCAGGTCTTGCGGCGTGACGCCGCTCATGTCCACCTGGGCCGGCACGGCGAAGCCTTCGGGTGGCGGAACGGCCAGGGCCAGGCGCTGGCGGCGGGGCTCGAGTGCGGCGTAGGTCATCGGATCGAGCTTGATCGTCAGCGCGGTGACGATGCCCAGCAGGCCGAACGCGCCGGCGGCCGACTTCAGCAGCTCGGGGTCGTTCACCGTCTGCAGCTCGCCTCGGGCGTTGACGAATTCGATCTCGGTGACGAGGTCGCTCAGGGTCTGGTTGCGCCAGCCGGCACCGTGGCAGACCGGGGCGTTGCTGCCGCCGAAGGTGATCTCCACCATGATCACGTTCAGTGGCAGCGTCCAGTTCCAATCGCCGCCTTGTCCGCTCAGGCACCATCGGCGGAACTGCTCGTTGGTGGTGGCGGCCCCGATGCGGCACAAGGCCTTCTTGACGCCTTGCTCTTCGATGTAGCCGGTGATGGCGATGCCTTGGAGTTCGTCGTCGGGGTCGATGGGCGGTTCGACGGCGGGCAGCTCGGTCACCACCGGCAAGGGCAGCATCGAGACCAGCACCTCGCCGTCGGCGGCATACAGCGACGTCCAGGTGTGGCGGTAGCCGGCACCGCGCACGCGCTTGCCGTTGGCTGCGGCCCAACGCACGATCGCGCAGAGGCCGGCCTTGGTCTTGGGAAAGCAGGTCAAGGCGGGGGTGTTCGACACCGTGCGCCCCCAGTTCTGAAAGGCCAGGTCTGGCAGCCGCTCGACGGGTTGGCCGTTGCCTTCGATGAAGTCGCTCGGAACGAGCAGGTCGGCGGTGGGGGCGGGTGCTGCGGGCGCTGCGGGTGGGCTGCGCGGGGCATCGCTGGCACGGTCGGCCGCCTGGCCACCGTTGCCCGACAGGCCGCCCACGTGCGAGGCCAGCGCGTCATCGGCCAGGACCAGCTCGTGGAGCTGGTCGAGCGTGATGTGCGGCGCGGCCTGCCCCAGGCCGATGACCTCCTTGGCGCCATGCAGGTACATGGACCAGGCGGCGAGAAAACCTTCGCTCGAGGCGGTATGCCGAAGCTCGGACATCCACGCCCTTTCCACGGGCGGGCGGTTGGAATCGGTTGTCATGGTGGCTCCCAGTGGCGTGAGTTGAGTTGTCTCGTCGATCGAGGTCATGGCCGTGGGCCCGCGTCAGGCCGACGCGGCCTTCTTGCGGCAGCCGTTGATGGTGTCGCCGATGCCGTTCCAGACCGCGCTGATGGGGACGATCCAGCTCTTCTCGACGACCGTGTACTTCAGGTCCCCGTCGGCCGGGTCGAACTCGAACTTCAGCTTCACGATCCAGCCCGTGCCCTTCGTCGTGCTGATGCCCTGGTTGGCATTGGGCGGGTCGTAGGTCGTGCCGTGCTGTTCTGCGGACGTGGTCTTCACGCAGCTGAAGATGGCGGGCGTGACGCCGCTGAAGGTTTTGCTGTCGCTCATGATGTGCCTCGTTGGTCGGAGTGGGTGACGGATGGCCGCGTGGGGCCCCGGATCGGGCCTGTGTGCGCGGCTTGTGCATGAAGGCGTTGCCGCCTCCATGGCCTGCAGTCTTCCAAGGGCAGGCCCGCTCGGGGCTGAAGGCTTCTGAGCCGTTCCTGAAGCGTCCTGAAGCGCGCCGGCAGCCGACGCGGGCGCGCGTCGCGGCTGGCCTGAAACGTTCTGAAATCGCGTGAGCCCGGCGCCGGTGCGGGCTGCGCCGTGCCGGGGCGCGATCTACATTGCCCGCGCGCACATCGACGACGACAACACCCACGGAGGACCCGCGTGAACACGACGCCACCGCCCTTGCGCTACGTCTGCCTGTCGGATCTGCACCTCGGCGCAGCCAACAGCCTGCTGACCCAGGTCACCGCGAGCGGGCGCGCAGACCCTGAGCGGCCGAGTGCCTGCCTCGTCGCGCTGGCGCGTGCGCTGCGCGCCAGCGTGGCCCGCATGGTCGAGGCGGCCCCATCGGGCGCCTTGCCCCGGTTGATCCTGCTCGGCGATGTGCTGGACATGGGGCTGGCCGACATGGCGAATGTCCAGGCCGGGTACCGGTGGTTCATCGAGGCGCTGTTCCCCGCCAGCGCGCCACCGGTCTTCTCGCCGCAGATCGTCTTCGTGCCGGGCAACCACGACCACCATCTCTGGCGCATGTGCCAGGACCAGCATCTGGTCGACACGATGCAGCCGCTGGATGTCACGCCGCTGCTGCTCGATGGCACCGAGCCGCCGCTGGACAGCCTCTTGCTGACCCGGCTGACGCGCCTGGCCAGCGGCGATGCGCAGGCCCGTGTGCAGGTGGCCTACCCCAACCTGGGCCTGTTCGATGCGGCGGCCGGGCGCTGCGTACTGATGCACCACGGGCACTACGCCGACGCGACCTATCGCGTGATGACTTCGTTCAGCGACATGGTGCTGGGCGCGAGTGCCGCGGCCACGAGCATCGACCGGATCGAGCGGCAGAACGGCCCGTGGGTGGATTTCCTCTGGTCGGATCTCGGCGCCGCGGGCTCATCGGGCCAGGCCATGCAGACCCTGTACGAGGTGCTGTGCGATGCAGGCGCCTCGCGGCAGTTCTCGCTCAGGCTGTTGAACGCGGTGATGGGGCGCTTGAGTGGGCTGGGCATGGATCCCGACACCGTCTTGATGAAGGGCTTCACGATCGGGCAGTTGCTGGCTGGCGTGGCCGATGCCTCGCTCGGGCGCGGCGCTCAATCGCAGCGCTATGCCAACGTCTCGCTGACCACGCCAGCGGCGCTGGATGACCTGCGCTGGTACTTGGCCGGGCCATTGTTCGAGCAGGCGCGGGCGGCCGGGCTGCCTGCCGCGGCGCTGGACACGGCCTTCGTCTACGGCCACACCCACAAGCCGTTCCAGGACGAGCTCGCCGTGCCCGGCTACGGGCAGCCACTGGCCATCTACAACACCGGCGGCTGGGTCGTGGATCAGCCGACCCTGGTCGACAGCCAAGGCGCCAGCGCCTTGTTCATCGACGAGCGGCTCGACGTGGCGGCGCTGCGCCTGTTCAACGACGCGCCCAACGGTCGACTCGAGCCCGTTCACGTGGCCGGCCTGGGGGGCTTTCGCGACGCGGCCAACCCGTTGCTGGCGGCGCTGGCCGAGGCCATCGAGCCCGATGCCGCGCTGTGGGCTGATTTCAGCGGCCATGCCCAGGCCGCCATCGAGCAGCGATCGACGTGGCTGCTGGACGAGTTCTTCGCGCCGGGCCGCAGCGCAGAGCCGTCACGGGAGGCACAGACGTCATGATGAAGACCATCGCCAGCCCACTGGGCCAGATCAAGGGCCACTACACCGTGGTGGTCGTGGGCTCCGGCTACGGCGCGGGGGTGGCAGCCTCGCGCATGGCGCGCGCCGGTGTGTCCGTGTGCGTGCTGGAGCGCGGCCGCGAGATCCTGCCTGGCGCCTACCCCGACACGCTCGCGGGCGTGCAGGCCGAGCTGCAGATCGACACGGCCGAAGGCCGCATCGGCGACGAGCAGGGCCTGTACAACCTGCACGTGAACCCCGACATGCTGGCCCTGGTCGGTGCCGGCCTGGGTGGCACCTCGCTCATCAATGCCAACGTCGTGCTGGAGATGGACAAGCGCCTGTTTCTCAGCGCCGACTGGCCCGAGCCCTTCAGGCAGGATCCCGACCTGCTGGCGCCCTATGCCGAGCGGGCTCGGGCGATGCTGGATCCGAGCCCCTACCCGAGCGAGTTCCCGCCCCTGAACAAGCTCGGCGCGCTGCAGGCATCCGCGCAGGCGATGCGCCAGCCCTTCTACCGGCCGCCCATCGCCGTGAATTTCGTCGATCAGAAGAACCCGTTCGGCGTGGTGCAGCCCAAGTGCACCCTGTGCGGCGATTGCACCAGCGGCTGCAACGTGGGGGCCAAGAACACGACCCTGATGAACTACCTGCCCGATGCCCACGCGCACGGCGCGGAGCTGTTCACCGGCGCGCG
>NZ_DATFAN010000139.1:0-15955 GCF_035254525.1 Ideonella sp.
ACCACCCACGCCCAAGTCCTGATCCTCGGCTCCGGCCCGGCCGGCTACTCGGCCGCCATCTACGCCGCGCGCGCCAACCTCAAGCCGCTGCTGGTCACCGGCCTGGCCCAGGGCGGCCAGCTGATGACCACCACCGACGTGGACAACTGGCCCGCCGACGTGATGGGCGTGCAGGGCCCCGAGCTGATGCAGCGCTTCCTGCAGCACGCCGAGCGCTTCCAGACCCGGATCGTGTTCGACCACATCAACGAGGTCGACCTGTCGCAGCGCCCGTTCAGGCTCAAGGGTGACTCCGGCGCCTACACCTGCGACGCGCTGATCATCGCCACCGGCGCCTCGGCCAAGTACCTCGGGCTGCCGTCAGAGGAAGCCTTCATGGGCCGCGGTGTCAGCGGCTGCGCGACCTGCGACGGCTTTTTCTACCGCGGCGACACCGTGGCCGTGGTCGGCGGGGGCAACACCGCCGTCGAGGAGGCGCTGTACCTGTCGAACATCGCCGACAAGGTGCACCTGGTGCACCGGCGCGACAAGTTCCGCGCCGAGCCGATCATGATCGACAAGCTGATGGACAAGGTCGCCGCCGGCAAGATCGAGCTGCACCTGTTCAAGACGCTCGACGAGGTGCTGGGCGACGCCAGCGGCGTCACCGGCATCCGGCTGGCCGACGCCCATGGCGGGCCCAAGACCGAGCTGGCGCTCAAGGGCTGCTTCATCGCGATCGGCCACCAGCCCAACACCGCCATCTTCGAAGGCCAGCTGGCGATGAAGGACGGCTACATCACCACCCGCACCGGCCAGACCGGCTTCGCCACGATGACCAGCGTGCCCGGCGTGTTCGCCGCCGGCGACGTGCAGGACCACGTCTACCGCCAGGCCATCACCTCGGCCGGCACCGGCTGCATGGCGGCGCTGGACGCGCAGCGCTTCCTGGAAACCGAGCTACGGGGTTGATCCGACGGCCGGCGACGGCGCATCGCGCCGGGCCGACACGGGAAACAATGTCGGCACCACCCGGTCGCGCCAGCGCATCACCGGCTTCTCGACCAGGCGGTACAGCAGCCAGCCGGCCGCGAAGCAGGCCACCACGATGACGGCCACGCGCAGCGGCTCGGGCCAGCCCAGGCCCGTCAGCATGGCCGCCACGTTGACGGCCACCGCCTTGTGCGTGAGGTAGATCGAGTACGAGGCCGCCGCCAGCGTCTTCGCACCCGGCACCCGCGCCTCGCGCAGCGGTGAATCGAAGGCCACCGCACCGACCAGCAGCACCGCATAGGCCCAGGCCACCAGCGAGTAGCCGGCAATGGTCATGAAGGCACCGTAGCCGTAGCCGTCGATGTAGTAGTGCCGCTCGACACCCCACCAGGCCAGGCAGACCGCCAGCAGGCCGCCGAGCAGCCACGTGCGCGCGGCGGCGGTGGCTCGCGTCCAGGCCAGCGGGTGGGCCTGCCGCCACAGGGCCACCGCCAGCCCGGGCAGGAATTCGTCGATCCGGGCCAGCGTGCCGTAGTAGGCGATCGGGTAGTAGCCCGCCGTGCCGGCGCCGCCCGCTTCGACCTCGCGGCCGAACTGCAGCCACAGCCAGGCTCGCCAGGCCATCGCAGCCAGGGTGCCCAGCCCGATCAGCGCCCACGCGCTGCGCACCGTCAGGCCCCAGGCCGCGGCCGCGCGCAGCCCGGCCCAGACCAGCAGCGGCAGCAGCAGGTAGAACTGCTCCTCGATGCACAACGACCAGGCGTGCGAGAACGCCGTGCCCGGCTGCAGGCCCCAGTTCTGCGTGAAGGTCAGAAAGCGCCACAGCGGCGGCGGCGTCTTGCCACCCATCACCGCCGGGAACAGGAAGTACAGCGCCAGCACGACCCAGAAGGCCGGCATGGTGCGCAACAGCCGCCGCGCATAGAAGGCCGGCAGCGACAGCACCTGCCCGCGCGCAACGCCGGCGAAGACCTGCTGGCCGATCAGGTAGCCGCTGAGGACGAAGAACAGGTCGACGCCTGTCCAGCCCACGTTGCCCAGCCAGCCAAAGGTCGGGCCGTGGCTGACGAAGACCTGGTAGTGGTAGACAAAGACGAGCGTGATGGCCAGCGCGCGCAGCGTGTCCAGCCCGCGGTTGCGGCGTTCGTCGATAGTGGGTGCGACGGCTTGCATCGGGCCCGGGCGGGAGTCACGAAGGCGCGCACGTTAGCATCAGGCTCCCATGGAAATCCGGAGGAACCATGCACCATGACGTGGTGGTCGTTGGTGGGGGAGCGGGCGGGCTGGAGCTCGCCTCGCGGCTGGGCCGCAGCCTGGGGCGCAAGCTGGGGCCGCGGCGCGTGCTGCTCGTCGACCGCTCGGTGTTCCACATCTGGAAGCCGACGCTGCACGAGGTGGCCGCCGGCACGCTCGATTCGCACCAGGAGGGCCTGAGCTACACCGTGCTCGCCCGGCGCAACCACTTCAGCTTCAGCCTGGGCGAGATGCGGGCGCTGGACGCGGCGCAGCGCACGCTCAGGCTCGGCGCGATCCACGACGAGCAGGGCAAGCTGCTGGTGCCCGAGCGCACCTTGAGCTACCGCTGGCTGGTGCTCGCGGTCGGCAGCGGCTCCAACTTCTTCGGCACGCCCGGGGCCGAGCACGCCTACGTGCTGGAGCAGGCGGCCGATGCCGAGCGCTTCCGCCGCCACCTGCAGGCCGCGTTCACGCGCAGCGCCTTCGCGGCCGACAAGCGACTGGGCATCGCGATCGTCGGCGGCGGCGCGACCGGCGTCGAGCTCTCGGCCGAGCTGATCGAGGCGCACCAGGAGACGCTCGCCAGCCTGGACCCGGAGCAGGCCTTCCGGCTCGACCTGACCATCGTCGAGGCCTCGCCGCGCATCCTGGCCGGCCTGCCCGAGCGCATCTCGGCGCAGGCCAAGACGGCGCTCGAGCGCAAGCAGGTGCGGGTGCTGACGAACACCCGCGTGCAGGCGCTGGAGCCCGACCGCCTGCTGACAGACCAGGGCGAGATCCGCGCCGACCTGATCGTCTGGGCCGCCGGCATCAAGGCCGCCGAGGCCAATGCCGGCTTCGGCCTGGCCACCACCAAGTCCAACCAGTTCGTCGTCAACGAGCAGCTCGAGACCTCGGCCGAGGGCGTCTATGCCTTCGGCGACTGCGCCGCCTGCCCCTGGGTCGAAGGCAAGCTGGTGCCGGCGCGGGCGCAGGCCGCGCACCAGCAGGCGAGCTTCCTCGTCGGCACGCTCAGGAGCCTGCTGCACGAACGCGCGCCGAGCGGCCGGTTCATCTACCGCGATTTCGGCTCGCTGGTATCGCTGGGCGAGAACAAGGGCGTCGGCAACCTGATGGGCGGCCTGGCCGGCCGCAACTTCTTCGTCGAGGGCCTGATCGCCAAGTGGATGTACATGTCGCTGCACCTGATGCACCACCGCGCCATCCTCGGCACCGGCGGCACCTTCGTGCTGGCGCTGGCGCGGCTGCTGCAGCGGCGCGTGTCGGGAAGATTGAAGTTGCATTGACGCCTTGGCGGACGTACCGTGCGCTCCTCAACCCCGCAGGAGTACCCCATGGACGCGTTCCTCGGCCAGATTCAGCTCTTTGCCTTCAACTTCGCCCCAATGGGGTGGATGCCCTGTGACGGAAGAAGCCTGCCGATCAGTCAGTACACGGCCGTCTTTGCGCTGGTGGGCACCACGTACGGTGGAGACGGGCGAACGAACTTCGCGCTGCCCAACCTGGCCGGCAAGGAGCCGATTCCTGGCTCCTCCTACTGCATCTGCGTCGAAGGCGTGTTTCCGTCGAGGCAGTAGGCGGAGCGCCGGCGGCCGCAAGCCCTTCGCCCTGTGACGGATCGGCCCGACATCCGCGTTCAGGTTCTCGGCAACGACGACGTTGCCGAGATGCGAGCGATGCTCGCCGTGTTCGGCGAGGCGTTTGGTGATCAGGCAACCTACACACAGGCCCAGCCCGACGACGCTTATCTAGGCGAGTTGCTCTCCAGCGCGGCATTCATTGCCGTGGCAGCCCTGTCAAAGGGCAAGGTCGTCGGCGGGCTCGCTGCGTACACGCTTCCGAAGTTCGAGCAGGCTCGCACCGAGGTCTACATCTACGACCTGGCGGTCGACGCCGCACATCGTCGCCAACGCGTGGCCACCGCGTTGATCGAAGAACTCAAGAAATGCGCTCGCGCCCATGGCGCCTACGTGATCTATGTCCAGGCAGATCGGGGTGATGATGCGGCCATCGCCCTGTATACGAAGCTGGGCGCCCGGGAAGACGTGCTTCACTTCGATATTTCCCCCGTCGAGGGCGGCGAGTGAATTCGCTCATGTTAAACGTTATGTCCCTGATCCCGTGCCGACCATCTTCACTCATCCGGTGATTCCGGCGGCCATGGGGGTGACCTTGGGCGCCCGCGTGGTTCCTCGCCCACTGCTGGTGGCCGGCATGCTCGCCTCGGTGCTGCCGGATTTCGACGTCCTCGCAGTCCGAGTGGGCATCGACTACCCGCATGAGCTCGGCCACCGTGGCGCTTCACATTCCATCGCCTTCGCCCTGGCCATGGCGGCGCTGGCCTGCCTGTGGGCGCGGCGGCTGGGCTCGAGGCCCTGGGTGGTTTTCTGCTTTGTCTTCGTGGCGGGTGTTTCCCATCCGCTCCTCGACATGTGCACCACGGGCGGCATGGGCATCTCGCTCTGGTGGCCCGTCTCGGATGACCGGCTCTTCTTTCCCGCTCAGGTCATCGAGGCATCTCCGCTCAGTGTCCGTCGCTTCTTCACCTCGGCAGCCATACCCGTCCTCGCCTCGGAACTCCTCTGGGTGTGGTTGCCGGCGTCCGCCCTGGCACTTGCCGGGCGTTGCGTTCGCCGAAGGCGTGCCCTCGGGTGTCAGGCTGTCATGGGGCGGCACCGATGAACCGTTCGAACTGCACGAACGTCGAGTACGGCGACGCCTGGACGTAGTCGTTGGCCACGCCCTGGTTCTTGCCGACGATGTAGATCTTGTCCCCGGCGTTCAGCTGGGTGAGCGGCGTCGACAGCACGTTCCACGCGTCGCTCGAATCGCCGCGATGCAAGGTGGCGGACTGGGCCAGCACGTTGAGCGTGCCGGTCGGAATGGCGATGCCGGCGTTGATCGTCGGGTTGTAGAAGACGACGCGCACCGTGTCCGCGGCGACAATGCGGGCCTGGATCTGCAAGGCCGTGTTCCTGGCGACGCCGAGGTTCTTGTCGGTCACGCTCGACAGCGATGCCTGGGCGAGGTCGCCGATCCTGACGATGTTGCTCGGGGCAACGACGACATCGGTCGCCACCGTGCCGCGATAGGGAACCACGCCTGGTGACCATTCGCCCTGGTAGCGGGCGATCTGGGGGCTTTCCGAGCCCGGGTGGTCGAACGAGGCCAGGCGCTCGTCCTTCAGGTTCGGTGGGGTCGGGTCCCCCGCCGCCTTGCGGCGGATGCCGTACATGCGCGTGTCGATGTCGGTCTGCGCCTGGCCCTTCCAGTCCAGGCCGAGGTGGATGTAGTACAGGCCGTCGACATTGACTTGCATCATGCCGTCCGCCGTCAACGAGATGTCTGCGCTCTCTTCGAACCGGACAACGTCGAACGGGAGCACCGTCACCACATTGACCTTGGGGAGATAGGTGTCGGCCGCCATGCCGTACTTGGACCGCGTGATCGTCGGTGCGACGGCGAGGCGCTGGCCCACGGGCTGGGCGGCGATCACCGCGGACACGGCCATGACCGTCAGGCTGATGCCGAGCAGGGCCCGGCGAAGTATCGAGCTCATGTGTCACCCCCTGAATCGAGATGTTCAGCGCATCGCTTGTAGGGCAATTTGGCCCCGTGGCCATTGACATTCGACACGCCGGGCCCGTGGCATGCCGCGCCGCGCCAGCCTGCCACGCCCGCGCGCTCTCGTGGCACAGTCTCGGGGCCCTTCTCCAGGACACCCACCTTCACATTCCATCGTGAGCCATACCGAATTCCGCATCGCCGCTCCCACGGATCGGTTGCCCATCCAGCGGATGCTCGAGCTCTACCAGCATGACCTGTCAGACATCTGGGACCAGGATCTCGACTGCCATGGTGAATATGGCTACGCGCTTGACCGGTACTGGGACACCGAGGGATTCCATCCCTTCGTTGCCACCGTCGACGGCAAGTATGCTGGCTTTGCGCTGGTGAATCAGGCCGTCCGGATCGGCACGGAGGGCTATTGGATGGACCAGTTCTTCGTCCTCAAGAAGTACAGGCGCCAAGGCATCGGTCGATCGCTGGCCAAGTCGGTGTTCGCGGCCGTGCCCGGTCGCTGGGAGGTCGGCCAGATGCCGGACAACCTTCCCGCGCAGGCCTTCTGGCGCAGCGTCATCAGCGAGTACACCGGCGGCGCATTCAAGGAGCGCGAGATCCGCACCGGCTGGTGGCAGGGCGTCGTCCAGGTGTTCGAGAGCACTGCGGCGCGATGACGCACGCCCGCCACCCATGAAGAAGGTCGCGCGTGTCAGGTCCAGGCAAGGGCGCGTCGGAATCGCCATGGAGCCGTTCTGCGCGTGGGACGGCGAGACACTGGTTCTCAATGTGCTCGGCACGCCGGGTGCGGGCAAAGACGCCATCGGCAAGGTCAAGGGCCATCAGCTCAACATCAGCGTCACCGCGGCGCCCGTGGCCGGGCGCGCGACCGACCACATGGTTCGCTTCCTGGCGATTGAGTTCGGGGTGACGGCCAAGGACATCGAGGTCGTGTTCGGTCGTTTCAACGTCAACAAGCAGCTGCGCATCCGGTCGCCCAAACGCCTGCCGCCGGTGATTGCCAAACACCTGGCCGGCGCAGCGCGCGTCGCCGTCGATCCGGGCTAGGCTGCCGGCCCGGCCCGCCACCTAGAATCCCTGTCGTTGCCTGCCCTGCGTGGCGCCCGCCGGGCGCCGCCCCCACCACCGCGCCGATGCCCCAGAACCTCACCACCCGCCTCGGCCGGCTCCGGGCCTGGCTCAGCATGCACCTGGTGGACCACGGTCTGGTGCGCGCGGTCTACAACAACTTCCACGATCTCGGCGGCGGCATGTACCGGCTCTCGCAGCCCAGCCCCGCGCAGATCCGCGCCTACCAGCGCGACCTGGGCATCAAGACCATCGTCAACCTGCGCGGCGACCATGGCTACGGCTCCTATGCGATGGAGGTCGAGGCCTGCCGCGCGCTGGGCATCCGGCTGGTCGACCACCGGATGTATTCGCGCCAGCCGCCCACCGTGGCGGTGATCGACGAGACCAAGGCGCTGTTCGAGTCGATCGAATACCCCGCGCTGATCCACTGCAAATCCGGCGCCGACCGCGCGGGCCTGGGCGCGGTGCTGTACCGGCATTTCCGCCTCGGCGAGCCGATCGGGCAGGCCGTGCGCGAGCTGAGCTGGCGCTACGGCCACTTCAATTTCGGCAAGACGGCCGTGCTGGACTATTTCTTCTCGCGCTACATCGCAGAAAGCGCCGTCGAGCCGATGAGCTTCATCGACTGGGTGCACACGCGCTACGACAAGGTCGCGCTGCACCAGGATTTCCACCGCCTGCGCAAGGAGAACGGCATCGGCGACTGGATCCTCGACAAGGTGCTGCACCGGGAGTAGGAAAGCACAGCCACCCATGAAAGCCGCCTGGCACATCTACCGCCGCTTGCTCGGCTACGCCCTGCCGTACCGCCGCGTCGTCGCCGTCTCGCTGCTCGCGATGGTGGCCGCAGCCGCGCTGGAGCCGATGCTGCCCGCGCTGCTCAAGCGCCTGACCGACGAGGCCCTGATCGGCAAGGATCCGGTCGCCGGCTGGCAGGTGCCGCTGCTGATGATGCTGGTCTTCCTCGGCAAGGGCGTGGCGGAGTACAGCGCCAACGTCGCCAGCCAATGGGTCGCGCAGCGCGCGATCGCCGATCTGCGCCAGCAGGTGTTCGACCACCAGACCGGCCTGCCGCTGGCCACGCACCAGGCGCAGACGCACGGCCGCATGCTCTCGCGCGTGCTCTACGACATCCCGCAGGTCGGCCAGGCGGTGAGCAACGCCTGGATCATCGTCGTGCGCGACACGCTGTTCGTCGTCGGCCTGACCGGCTACCTGATCTACACCGCCTGGCAGCTCGCGCTGCTGATCGTCGTCGTCGCGCCGCTGATCGCCTGGGCGATCCGCGCCGCCAGCCGCAAGCTGCGCGGATCGAACCGCGAGATGCAGCAGCTGGCCGGGCTGATGACGGGCCAGGTCGAATCCTCGCTGGTCGGCGTGAAGGAGATCAAGATCTTCGGCGCCCGCGCCTACGAGGCCGGCCGCTTCAACGCGCTGGCCGAACGGCTGCGCAAGGCCACCATGCGCACGATCCGCGTGCAGGCCGCCAACGTGCCGCTGGTGCAGGTGCTGGCGGCCATGGTGGTGTCGGGCATGATCCTGTTCGTCACCACCCTGTCGTCGCGCAACCTGCTGACGCCGGGCGCGTTCTTCGGCTTCGTGACGGCGATGTCGATGCTGTTCGAGCCGATCCGCCGGCTGACGAACGTGAACGCGACGATCCAGGCCGGCCTGGCCTCGGCCGAGAGCATCTTCGGGCTGCTCGACGAGCCGCTCGAGCCCGACGAGAAACCCGCCGGCCCCGCCCCCGGCCATGGGGTGCACCGGCTGCCGCAGGCGCTGGTCTTCGACCGGGTGAGCTTCAGCTACGCCGGCCAGGACAAGCCGGCGCTGGCCGATTTCAGCCTCGTGCTGCGCCCCGGCCAGACGGTGGCGCTGGTGGGCGCCTCGGGCAGCGGCAAATCGACCGTGACCAACCTGCTGGCGCGCTTCTACCTGCCCGGCCGCGGCGAGATCCTGTGGGGCGACACGCCGATCGATGCGCTGCCGCTGGCCGAGTGGCGCGCCCAGCTCGCGCTGGTGGGCCAGCAGGTCGTGCTGTTCGACGACACGCTGGCCGCCAACATCGCCTACGGCCGGCCGGACGTGCCGCGCGAAGCGATCGAGCGCGCCGCCCGCGCCGCCCACGCCTGGGAGTTCATCGAGCGCGCCCCGCAGGGACTGGACACGCCCTGCGGCGAAAACGGCCTGAACCTCTCGGGCGGCCAGCGCCAGCGCATCGCGATCGCCCGCGCCTTCCTGAAGGATGCGCCGCTGCTGATCCTCGACGAGGCCACCTCGGCGCTGGACAACGAAAGCGAGCGCCAGGTGCAGCAGGCGCTGCCCGAGCTGATGGCCGGGCGCACCACGCTGATCATCGCCCACCGCATGTCGACCATCGAGCACGCCGACCTGATCGTCGTGCTCGACCAGGGCCGCATCGTCGAGCAGGGCCGCCACGCCGAGCTGCTGGCGCGCGGCGCACACTACGCGCGGCTGCAGCAGGCGCAGTTCAGCGCGGCGGAGTGATCCCGCGCGCCCGGCGCGCCGCAGGAGCCCCTGCTCGTCGCGCCGCCAATCCGGCTGTGGCATAAGAGCGCCCGACAAGGAGCACCGCATGAAGAAACGTCAACTCGGCAAGAGCGGCCTCGAAGTCTCGGCGCTGGGCCTGGGCTGCATGGGCATGAGCCACGCCTACGTGCCGCGGCCGGACAAGGCGGCGATGGTGGCGCTGCTGCACGCGGCCGTGGAGCGCGGCATCACCTTCTTCGACACCGCCGAGATCTACGGCCCCTACACCAACGAGGAACTGCTCGGCGAGGCGCTGGCGCCGGTGCGGCAGAACCTCGTGATCGCCACCAAGTTCGGCTTCAAGGTCGAGGCCATGCCCGGCGTCGACAGCCGGCCCGAGCGCATCCGCGCGGTGGCCGACGCTTCGCTGAAGCGGCTGAAGATCGACACCATCGACCTGTTCTACCAGCACCGGGTCGACCCGAACGTGCCGATCGAAGACGTGGCCGGCACGGTGCAGGATCTGATCCGCCAGGGCAAGGTCAGGCACTTCGGCCTGTCGGAGGCCGATGCCGCCACGATCCGCCGCGCGCATGCCGTGCAGCCGGTGGCCGCGGTGCAGAGCGAATACTCGCTGTGGACGCGCGACATCGAGGCCGAGGTGCTGCCGACGCTGGAGGAGCTGGGCATCGGCCTGGTGCCGTTCAGCCCTCTGGGGCGCGGCTACCTCACCGGCCGGATGGACGCCAGCACCCCGCTGGACCCGTCGGATTTCCGCGCCGGGTTGCCGCGCTTCACCCTCGAGGCGCGCCAGGCCAACCAGGCCTTGGTCGCGCTGCTCGAGGGCATGGCCGAGCGAAAGGGCGCGACCCCGGCCCAGGTGGCGCTGGCCTGGCTGCTGGCGCGAAAGCCGTGGATCGTGCCGATCCCCGGCACGACCAAGCTGCACCGGCTCGAAGAGAACATCGCGGCGGCCGAGCTCGTGCTGACGGCCGAGGACATGCAGGAGATCGACACCGCCGCCGCGCGCATCACCGTGCAGGGCGCGCGCTACCCCGAGCAGTGGCAGCAGCTGGTGCAGCGCTGAGGCGATTGACTTCGGAAGGAGACGCAGCATGGACCGATTCACCGGCGGCTGCCTGTGCGGCAAGGTCCGGATGGTGGCGTCGGGGCGCCCCTACCGGGTCGGCCTTTGTCACTGTCTCGACTGCCGCAAGCATCACGGCGCCCTGTTTCACGCTTCCGCGGTGTTCCCTCAGGACGCGGTGACGATCGATGGCGAAACACGCGACTACGCCGGGCGGTTCTTCTGCCCCCGCTGCGGATCGCCCGTGTTCGCACGCACCGGCGACGAGATCGAGGTGAACCTGGGATCCCTGGATGCCCCTGACCAGTTGATGCCGACCTACGAACTCTGGACCGTCCGTCGCGAGGCCTGGTTGCCGCCGTTTCCGCTCACGAGACGGTACGAGCGCGATCGCGACGCCACCGGTCGCTTCGAGGAGTAGGCCGCAAGGAGGATCACATGACCCAACCCATCATGAACCTCGACGAGGTGGCGTTCGACGATGTCGAGGAGAACGGCTACTACACGTCCAGCCGGGGCCAGATCAGCGATCACATCGGCGCCAGGAAGCTCGGCTACAACCTCACGGTGCTGCCGCCGGGCAAGGCCCAGTGCCCCTTCCACTGCCACCATGGCGAAGAGGAGATGTTCCTGATCCTCGAGGGCGAGGGCGAGCTGCGCTTCGGCGAGCACCGCTACCCGATCCGCCGGCACGACGTGATCGCGTGCCCACCCGGCGGCCCGGAGGTGGCGCACCAGATCATCAACACCGGCAGCACCACGATGCGCTACCTCGCGCTGTCCACGCTGGTCGAGGTCGAGGCCTGCGAGTACCCCGATTCCGGCAAGGTGCTGGTCGTCGCCGGGCAGCGCGGCGCGCGCGATCTGCGCAAGATGTTCCGCGGTGAGAACACCGTGGACTACTACGACCGCGAGAAGAGCTGAACGGGCGGCCGTGGCGGCCTGGCGGTGGAGGGTCAGTCCGGCCGGTCACCATCAATCGGCGCGGGATATCCTATGCGCATGCCCGATATCCTGAAGGTCGACGCGGTCTCGAAGACCTATGCCAGCGGCCTGAACGCGCTTGAACATATCGACCTGAACATCCGGCGCGGCGAGATCTTCGCGCTGCTGGGCCCCAACGGCGCCGGCAAGACGACGCTGATCAGCATCATCTGCGGCATCGTCAACGCCAGCAGCGGCAGCGTGCGCGTGGATGGCCACGACATCCTGCGCGATTGGCGCGCCGCACGCGAGTTGATCGGCCTGGTGCCACAAGAGCTGACCACGGACGCATTCGAAACCGTGCTGGCGACGGTCACGTTCAGCCGCGGTCTGTTCGGCAAGCCACCCAACCCTGCCCACGTCGAGCAAGTGCTGCGTTCGCTATCGCTTTGGGACAAGCGCGACAGCAAGATCATCACGCTCAGCGGCGGCATGAAGCGCCGCTTGATGATCGCCAAGGCGCTGTCGCACGAGCCGCAGATGTTGTTCCTGGATGAACCCACCGCCGGCGTGGATGTCACGCTGCGCCGCGACATGTGGGCCTTGGTGCGCGGCCTGCGCGAAACCGGCGTGACGGTGATCCTGACCACGCACTACATCGAGGAAGCCGAAGAGATGGCCGACCGCGTGGGCATCATCAGCAAGGGTCGGCTGATTCTGGTGGAGGACAAGACAGTGCTGATGCACAAGCTGGGCCGCAAGCAGCTGACACTGGCGCTGCATCAGCCGCTGGCCGCACTGCCCGAGCTGCACGGCGTGCCGCCCAGCGCGATGGAGCTGTCCAAAGGTGGCCACGAACTCGTCTACACCTACGACCGCGACCGTGAACGCACCGGCATTGCGGAGTTGCTGCTGGCGCTGAGCCAAGCCGGTATCGCCTTCAAGGATCTGCAGACGACGCAGAGTTCCCTGGAGGACATCTTTGTCAGCCTGGTCGAGGGCGGTGTGGCATGAATCATCACGCGGTGCGCGCGATTTACGGCTTCGAGATGGCGCGCACGCGCCGCACCCTGATGCAAAGCGTGATCTCGCCGGTGGTTTCCACATCGCTGTATTTCGTCGTCTTTGGCGCGGCCATCGGCTCGCGCATCCAGAGCGTTGGCGGCGTCAGCTACGGCGCCTTCATCGTGCCCGGCCTGATCATGTTGTCGCTGCTGACGCAGAGTGTGTCCAACGCGTCCTTCGGCATCTATTTCCCGCGCTTCAGCGGCACCATCTACGAGCTGCTGTCGGCGCCCGTTTCGCCGTTGGAGACAGTGCTGGGCTATGTCGGGGCGGCTGCCACGAAATCGATCATCCTGGGCTTGATCATCCTCGCCACAGCGGCGCTGTTCGTGCCGCTGCAGATCCTGCACCCAGTCTGGATGCTCGTGTTCCTGGTGCTCACGGCGCTGACCTTCAGCCTGGTCGGTTTCATCATCGGCCTGTGGGCCGACGGCTTCGAGAAGCTGCAGGTGGTGCCGCTTCTGATCATCACGCCGCTGACCTTTCTGGGTGGCAGCTTCTACTCGATCGACATGCTGCCATCGGCATGGCAGAAAGTGGCGTTGCTCAACCCAGTGGTGTATCTCGTCAGCGGGTTCCGCTGGAGCTTCTACGGCCAGGCCGACGTGGCCGTCGGTATCAGCGTGAGCGTGACGATGCTGTTCCTCTTGGTCTCGCTGGCGATCGTGGTCTGGATCTTCAGAACGGGCTGGCGACTGAAGGCCTGACCAGCGCCCTGGCCGGACCGGCACCTGCAGCGACTTCTGGCTGACGGTTGGGCCGGAAGGTGCGCTCAGCCGCCGCTGAGCGCCAGCACGATCGCCACGAAGTCATCTGGCTGCAGCGCGTGGCCAAGGTCTCGCACGCCCTGGCCGTTGACGAAGATGCGCATGTTCGGCCGCAGTTGTTGCTGTTCGTCGACGACGCGAAAGCGCAGGCCCGGGTAGCGCTGGTCGAGGTCGGCAAAGAGCGCGAGCAGCGTCTCACCGACCGCCTCCGCCTGCGGCGCGCCGGTGTAGGAGCGCAGCGCGCTCGGCACCAGCACCTTCACGTCAGCTCCGCGACTTCGACCGCGTAGATCTCCGGAAGGTGGCGGGCGATGTTGACCCAGCGCGAGCCGCCGTCGTGCCCGATCCACAACTCGCCGCTGGTGGTGCCCAGGTACAGCGCCGGCGCCGGCAAGGCATCGGCGGTCATCGCCTGGCGCTTGACGGTCCACCAGGCCTGCTGCTGCGGCAGGCCCTGGTCCAGCCGCTGCCAGGTTCGACCCCCATCGCGGGTGACGTAGGCCGCCGGGCGGCCGGCAGGGCTGGTGCGCGGCCAGACGTCGGTGCCGTCCATCGGGAACACCCAGGCGGTGTCGGCATCGCGCGGGTGCACGACCATCGGGAAGCCGATGTCGCCCACATCCGCAGGCATGTTGCGGCCGATGCGCTGCCAGGCCGTGCCCGGCCGGTCGAGCCGGTAGATGCCGCAGTGGTTCTGCTGGTACAGGCGATCGGGATTCCCGGGGCAGATGCGCACGCAGTGCGGGTCGTGGAAGGTCACGGTGGCGGCGTCGAAGCCTTCCACCACTTCCATGCCCTCGATCAGCGTTGACCAACTGCGCCCCGCGTCGCGCGACTCGTGCACGCCGCCGCCCGACATGCCGAACAGCAGGTGCGCCGGCTCGCGTGGGTCGACGATGATCGAGTGCAGCTTGGGGCCGTCGGGCGTGCCGTCCTGCACCGTCCCCATCCACTCGCGGAACCGCGGATCGTCGTTGACGGCCGGCAGCGGCGTCCAGCTGTCGCCGCCGTCCTCCGAGCGGAACAGGCCCTGCGGCGAAGTGCCTGCGTACCAGGTGTCGCGTTCGCTGGCGTGAGCTGGCGTCAGCCAGAAGGTGTGGTCCACCGTGCGCGCCGGCAGGCTGTTCGGCGGCTTGTCGAAAGCAGGCGGCCGGCGTGCCTCCTTCCAGGTCCTGCCGAGGTCGGTCGAGCGGAACACCGTCGGCCCCAGGTGGCCGGTCCTCGCCGCGGCCAGTAGCGTGCGGCCGTCGCGCGGATCGAGCCGCACGTGGCTGACGGTATGGCCCAGGAAGTGGGGGCCGTCGACCGTCCAGGCGTCGCGCTGCGGGTTCCCGTGGAACAGCCAGGCGCCCTTGCGCGTGGCCACGAGCAGCACCAGACGGGTCGGCAATGAGTTCATGACGTCGCTCCTGCGTGAAAGCTGCCACCGTGCAGCGCGGTGAGGCGGCAGATGGCGCCTCAGCGTGACGACGAACGAGCCGACCGCCAATCGACACGAGAGATCGGCCCCGTCAAGAAATAGACTGTCGTAAACGCCCGAGCGTTCACCAAAATCTGCAGGAAGGCATGACACTGCATTTCAGGCCCTACACGTTGACGCGAATCGCCGCGAATGATGGCCGGTTCGTCGATTTCGCTCCCTACGTACCCTCCATCAACGACGATGGGGTCGTTGCCTTCCAGGCGACATTGGGCGATGGGCACAGCGGCGTCTTCACGGGCGACGGCAAGTCCATCACCGACGTCGCCGTGACCGCGTCCACCGCCTGTCCGGCGCGGTTGTTCTCGAGCCACCCAGACCTCAACCAGGCAGGCAAGGTCGCCGTCTACGGAACGCTCAAGAGCGGCGAGGAGGCCGTCCTGCTGATGCACCCCGATGGCGGCATGGCGGCCACGGATGCGCGGGACGGGTTCAGCGGGATCGGCCCGTTGGGGCCGACCATGAACGAGCACGACGACGTCGCTGTCCGTGCGACCTCGCAATATGGACGGGCATGCATTGCTGTGCGGCGTGGCGCCCAACTCCATGCGATCGCCGAAGCAGGCGATCGGTTCTGCCGGTTCGAAGGCCTGCCCGTGGTCAACAACGACGGGCAGGTCGTGTTCCGGGCGGATCTGCCCGACGACCGCCAAGGCATCTTCGTCCACCGGGATGAGCAATGTGCCGCCGTCGCGATGACGGGCAACGATTTCGAAGAGATCGCGCGCTTTCCGATCATCAACGACCGGGGCGATGTCGCATTTGCCGCCCGGCGCACCTCCGGGGCATGGGGGATATTCAGTGCGGCCTCAGGCCGGCTGACCTGCGTGGTCGACGCCGAAGCAGGGTTCGAGAGCTTTCGCGGCGTCCTGATCAACAACGGCGGGCCGGTCGCCTTCTATGGAACGCCCGCAGGCGGACGACTCGGCCTCTATACGGGCACAGATCCGATCCGGCACAGGCTCCTCGGCCTCGGCGACACCGTCTTCGGCGCCACCGTGGTCGACTTCGCGTTGAATCCCGTTTCGATCAATGGACGCGGCCAGATGGCGATTCGCGTCGCGCTCGGCGATCGGCGCCAATTCATCTTGCGTAGTGATCCGGTGGTGTGAGGCGGTTTCCCAGCCCTAGCGTGCGAGGAACTCGAGTGCCTCGGGCACGAGCTCAGCGTGGTTTTGGAACAAGCCGCCATGGCCGGCATCGGGGTAGATGACCAGGGTGCTGTTCGGAAGCCGACGCGCGAGGTCGTGCGAATTCGGTGTCGGGACCATCCTGTCGTCG
>NZ_DATFAN010000140.1:0-17339 GCF_035254525.1 Ideonella sp.
CCGCCACGGATTCGTCGCCGGGGTCGTCCCCGGCCGGCTCGTGCTGCCTTCGACCGAAGACGGGGCGCCGCCGGTGCTGATCCTCACCTTCGACTCGCAGGCGGCCTTCGCCGACGATCCCAACAAGGCCGCCGTGCGCGACGTGACGCTGAGCTTCGACGTCCCGCAAACGGATCCGCAGGCCGAGCCCTTCGCCGCCTGGCAAGCGAGCGCGCAGGCACTGTCGCTCGGCATGGACGCGGCCATCGTCGACGACCACGGCCGAGCATTGAGCCCCGAGGGCTTCGCCGCGATCGGCGGCGAACTCGGGCAGCTCTACGAAAAGCTGCAGGCGCGTGACTTGGCGGCAGGGTCGGCGGCGGCGCGAAGGCTGTTCAGCTGACTCGACTCGAAGCGAATCGCGCAGCGCCTGCGTTGAAGAGGGGCGCGGCTCGCGTCATCCCTGAAGCGCAGGCCGTCGCCGGCGTGCTCCCCTGCTGCGCCCAGGTCAATTCGATCTTGCCGACCCGGCAGACCGAGACGTCCGCCACCCTCACAGAGATCGGCGACACGAGCGAGGACGCGAGCAACAGCGCCGGACACGATTCGCGCCGACCGCTCCTGCCGGATCGCTTCAGGTGCCCAGCGCATTGGTGACCTGGACGGTGGCCAGCCGGCCCATCGTGTCTTCGATTGTGATCGGCACCGTGCTCATGCATGCGCCGCCGATGAAGGTGATGGTGAATCCTTGTCCACTCTGGTCGACCTGCGTCTTGTCCAGTTGCATGCCGCTCGGATAGCCGTTACTCAAGCGGTAAGGCGGTTGTCCGCCAAAGAGGTAGACGGTGGGGCCGGTGCCCGTCGCGCAGCCTCCTGCCGGCCCCGTGACATGAACGGAGGTCGTCGACGGCATGATCTGGTCGGGCGGCCCGGACTCATTGCCGCCCCCGCCGCAGGCCGCCAGCCACGCGGCCGATGCCGCCACCAGGGCGACGCGCGCCTTGGACCACATTGCTTTGTTCACTGAGCTCCTCTCTCAGGGCTTCTCCGCCCGCGATTGCATTTCGACGATGGCAAAGCTTTCGATCGGCACGCGCACATCGCCGTTCGGATCCGACATGTAGTACTTGGCGCACACCGTGGGATGCGACCGCTCGAGCGCGTCGACCATGCTCGTGTTTCCCCATTCGGTGACACCGGTGTCGCCGCTGCACATGAGGCGCTTGAGCACGTAACCAACCAGTGGCACCTTGAGCTTGTAGCCGTACACCACCCGCAGCTTGAGGAGATTGGCGTCGCGGATGTTGACCTTCGAGCGCGAAGCGGCGATGGCTGTGCCGCTGCCCGTGACGTCGGTGCGTCGCCACTCGATGTTGTCGTTGGGGATGTAGGTCACGCGCTTGACCGGATCGCGAACGCCGTAGTCGGCGAAGGTGTCGGCCGAAGGATTCAGCATGTCGATCTGCGTCTTCCACGGCACGGGCAGGTACACGTCCCGATAGGCGCTGTCCTTCAGCGGGTCGGCATTGATGTAAGCGAGCGTCATGCGCTGGAGATCGTTGCCGATGCTGGCGTCCTGGTAGAAAGGGCTGAGCCCGCGCGCGAGTGCCGTCCTGATGATGCCTGGATCGGCGTTGTTCAGCGATCCGGCGCGCGCGGCCATGAAGGTGGCGTGGTTCAACGTCGACTTCGCCATGAAAAGAAAGCCGACCTGAATCAGCGCCAGCACGAACAGCGCCGCGAGCGGAAACACGATCACGAACTCGATCAGAGACACGCCGCGCTGGGCGCCGATGGCTGAAGGCCTCATGGGGTGGAGCTCCGGAGAATGACGCTGCGATGTCGGATGAAGGCCGCGACAAGGACGAGGCCTGTGGCAACGACGGGCGCCGCGGCAAGCCAGGCCGCGATGCGCTGGTAGGCGGTGTGGCCGTCCCGCGCCTTCACGTCGGCGAACGAGGCCAGGTCCGGATGGCGCCACGCCGGCGGCACGGCATGCCCTCGCTGATCGAACAGCACCGAGCCGCCTGCGTCGGCGACCCGCAGCACCGGCTTGCCGAGCTCCATGGCGCGTACCCGGGCCGTGCTCAACATCTGCTGCCGGTAGGCGGCGCTGGGAATCCATCCGTCCAGCGACAAATTGACCAGCATGCCTGCGTCGGCTGCCCGCTCGACCATCGTCGAGGCGAAAGACAGTTCATGGCAGATCGACATGCCGATTTCGACGCCGCCGACATACAAGGGCGCGGTGAGCTCGGGCGGCGCTGGCCACTCGCCCTGTCGCGCCCCCTTGAACACGCGCGCATAGAACGCGCCGAACAGGTCGGGCCATGGAAGGTATTCGGCTGCAGGGACGAGGCGCTCCTTGGCGTAGATTGACTGACGCTGCGGCGCCAGGTGCAAGGCGACATTCATCAGATGCGTGCCGCTTTCGTCGCGCGCGACTTGCGGCATACCGACGACAAGATGAACCTCGTGGGACGCTATCTGCCGCTGCAAGTCCGCCCACATGCCCTCGGCATGATCCGGCGGCGGCTCCGCGAGGTAGCTCTCGGGGGTGACGATCACGGTGCCCGGGGCCGCCTGGGCGATGGCATCGTCGAGCAACGCGATGGCCTTGTCGCGAAGCTCGCGCGACCAGCTTCCCCGGCCCGCGATGACCGGCTGTACGGCCAGAATCTGCAGGCGCGAGTCGCGCTCGTGCGTGAAGGTCGACTCGGCGGTCGACGGCAGCCATCCGACGACGACGCCCGCCAAAGCAACCGACCACCCCATCGATGCGCACGCAAGCGGTGTGATGCGCGGTGCTCCGGTCTGGATCCACTGCAAAGCGGTGATGGCGAGCGCGGTGGCGAGCGCCATTGCGATCCACGTGACGCCCTGGCCGCCCACCCACGGCAGCAGTCCCGCCACGCCCGGCGCGTCGACCAGTGCGACGGCTAGGTTTCCGTACGGATCGCCGGTCCAGCCGAGTTGGCGAAGTACATCACCGTTCGCGAAGGCAAGACACCAGGCCCAGCCGGCCGACGACGCGGACGGCGGGAGGGCAGGGCCGCTGCGCAAGAGCATCGTGCGCACGGCAAGCCACGAGCCGGCGAACCACAAAGCCTGAGAGCCCATGACGATGGCGACGATCACGACCTGCCACAGTCGTGGCATCCAGGTCCCGTCTTCATGGACCGCGAGCAGGGCCCACCATGCGGCGCCTCCATGCCAGGCCGCGCATGCCACGGCAACGATCGCGAGCGATCGGCCATGGGTGCCTCGCGAGCTCACGATGACAAGTGCGTTCAAGCCAACCAGGGCTGCGAGGCAGGCGGGCCACAGGCCGGGCGCGCCGCAGCACAGGCCCACGACGCCGCCGCAGATGGCTGCCGCGAAGAGGTCGCCCGAGCGACGGCGCGTGGGACGTGTGACCTTGAGCGACATAGCGGCGTGTTGCTTGGACAGCGGGCGGGGTCACGCCATCGCGTCAGCGACGCCGCGAATACGACGTTGGGCATGACGGCGCGACGTGCTGGTTGCTGTGAGCCTCTCCTGTGTGGCCGCGCAGTATCCACAAGCACCCGGTCACGCTCAAGACATTCGGCGATCAAAAGCGAACCGGTCACAAACAATTTCGTTCCGTTGCAAAGTCACCCCGTTAGGGGGATGGGTCACGAGAACTCGTAGCGCTAACGTCGCGCGGCGCCGGAAAAGGCGTGCGCCGGTCACGACATTTCCAGCGAATGCGTCCATCCACCCAGAGAGGATTCCTCATGAAACGTTTCGTCAAATCGCGCCGCATCCGCGGGCAGGGCATGACCGAGTACATCATCATCGTGGCGTTGATTGCGATCGCCGCCATCGGTGTCTACAACTTCTTCGGCCGCACCGTGCGCAACCAGACGGGCGCCATCGCGGCCGGCCTGGCGGGCCAACAAGCCCAGGCCACGCAGGCGCAGACGCAGGCCACCCAGGCTGGGCAGGCTGCCCAGACCGACGCTGCACGTCAACGGGGCCTGGCGCAGTTCTCCGACAACGTCGGCAACCACTGAGAGATCACGCGGGAGCGAAACGTCGGCTTTGGGCCGTCGTTTCGCTTTCTGTTGCCACGCTAAACAGCACTATATGAACCAGTTCCTCTTTCATTGGCGTCGTGTGTGGTGGAGTGCATTGGCGTGCGTCGCGCTGTGCGCGTCGGCGGCGGCACAGGAGCAGAAGGACCATCCTTTGCTGTCGCGCGTGGCCGGCACCACGTTGACCAGCAAGTCCACGCAGGACTTTGGTGTCGTGACCGTCTCGCCCGCGGGCAGACTGGTCGGCAAGACGAGCGTGACCTATGAGGGCCGCGTCACGACCATGGACTACGGCACGCTCGAGGGAACGCCGCCCGGCGAACTGAAGATCTATCGCAACTACCTCAATGCGGCGAAGCAGTTGGGCGGACGCCAGCTCAACGAAGGCTTCGATGCGAGCAGCCCCATCGGGCTCAGCACCGGCGACCACCTGTTCACTCTGTCGTCGGCAGCGCAGCCGCCGATCGCTGTGCTCAACATCACCAATGCCTACAACTACCGCCTGACCATCGTCGAGCCGCAGGTGATGGACCAGTCGGTCAAGGCAGGGCAGATGGCCGAGCAGATCAAGAAGACCGGCGTCGCGATGCTGCACATCAAGTTCGACACCGGCAAGGCCGAGCTCAAGGACGACGGCCGGACGGTAGTACAGGAGATCGCGACGCTGCTCAAGGGCGATCCGGCGCTGAAGCTGGCCATTCAGGGCCACACCGACAACGTCGGGTCGGCGAAATCGAACCAGCAGCTCTCGCTGGCCCGCGCGCAGGCCGTGATGAAGGCCGTGGTGGCGCAAGGCGTCGACGCCAAGCGGCTGAGCGCGGCGGGGTACGGCGCGGACAAGCCGGTGGCCGACAACACCACCGAGGCAGGACGCGCACAGAACCGGCGCGTGGACCTGGTGAAGGCGTCCTGACGCCGGCAGCGACCCGATGGCAATGCGACACACGGGAGCGAGCACGATGAACATAGCGCAACTGGGATCGATGCGTTGTCCACGCCGCGCTGCGCTGCGCCAGCGCGGGCAGGCCATGGTCTGGCTGCTGGGCACCATGGCGGCCGCTGTCGCGGTCATGTACGGCGTGTACAACGTGGGCCAGCTCACCGTTGCGAAGGAGAAGACGGTCAACGCCGCCGACGCTGCGGCGCTGGCCGGCGCCACCGTGGAGGCGCGGGTCCTCAACCTCGTGGCATACAACAACCGCTCCATCATCGCGAACGAGGTCTTCATCGCGCAGACGCTGAGCCTGGAGTCGTGGTTGGGTTACGCTCAGACCACGGGCCGCAACATCGGCATCGTCACCAACTTCATCCCGTACGTGGGCCCCGCGATCGCCCGCGTGTTCCAGCAGGCGTCCACCATCGCGGGCAACCTGCGCAGCGGCGTCACCACCTTCACGAACTGGCTCATCCCTGCGATGGAGCTGATCAAGGATGGCTTTCGCGTGGCGCACCTGACGGTGATCGGCGCCTGCGGCCCGCTGGCGGAGAACGCGGCCAGCACCGTGGTGCAGGCCAATCGTGCCAACTTCAACGGCCACGGCGACGCGGGTCTGCAGATCGACAACAGCCCCGGCGTGCGCACCGCCACCTTCCTTGCCAATGAGCGCCAATGGCTCGGCTTCACGACCTGGTACACGGCCAACCGGCGCGGCGACACGAAGCAGGTGCTGCTCGACTCGCGCGATCAGTTCACGACCAGCCGTCCCGGCGTGGCCTTGCTCAACATCACGATCCCCTTCGTCGCCAACGAGCAGAAGCGAGGCGGCTCCGCGCTGGTGAACTATGACCGCTGGGAGACCGAGGACACGCTCGAGATCGGCACCTGGAACTTCGGCAAGATGCGCTGGGACTGGGGCATTCCGGTGGGCTGGGGACGCGCCAATGCCGACCGGCGCGGCAGCGCGGGAAGCACCTGGTCGCCGGGTCACACCGTTCAGGCCCTGGCCTACCAGGACGGCGCGCGCGGCCACTCGCACCGCAGCTGGACCGGCGTTCCGTCGGTCTACGACATCCGCGACAAGAGCGCCGCGAACCGCGCCAGCTTGCACCTGGACTTCCTTGTCGCGGTGCAGCGGCCGCAGGCCAACACGATGACCAGCCACGAGATGGGCATGGGCGTGGCCCACGCGTCGCCTTCGGGCTCGTCCGAAATGGACGAGCAGCTCAGTGCGAACAAGCTGAGCGCCTTGTCCAAGGGTGTGGTGTTCTTCGAGCGCCCGC
Organism: Ideonella sp.; assembly: GCF_035254525.1. Lineage (GTDB taxonomy): Bacteria > Pseudomonadota > Gammaproteobacteria > Burkholderiales > Burkholderiaceae_C > Ideonella. The sequence goes on from NZ_DATFAN010000140.1 coordinate 6,258, forward strand.
AGCGCGGGCTCGCCAACGATGCGACTGCAAGCTCGCTCTGGCGCCCGGACGGCGCGAAGGAGTACGGCTCCTTGTTCAGCCCCTATTGGCAGGCGCGCGTCACCGACCTCACCCAAGGCGAGAAGGCGGCGCTGATGGCGCTGGTGGGCCCGCCCGCGAACGCCGCGCTGGTGCGCTTCACACCCGGAGGGCAGCGATGACGGCGGCCTGGCTGCTTCGGACCGCCGCATGCGCGCTGGCGGTCTTCGCAGCGACCGGTTGTGACAAGGTGCAGGCCGATGGCAGCCGCCTCCCGCCGCTGCGCGTCGTGCGTGCCGGGCATGCGGACCTCGCTGGCATGAAGAACAGCATCGAGCTGCGCTACGGCGGCTGCCTGGCGTCGCTGGGGCGGCCGATCGTGCCGGCGCCGATGCCGTCGGACGCCGTCCTGGCTTCGCTCGTGGTGCACGAGGAGGAAGAGATCTTCGACGGAGCGCTGTGGGCGAAGTTCGAAGTGGACCGCGCGATCGGTGCCGATCCCGCCAACCACTGCCAGCTGGCGGTGTTCAGTTCGCGGTCGGTGCAGATCGATCGGACCTGCGAGAACATGTTGAAGGGATCGAACGCGCCGCTGGCCGAGATGCTGAGCGGCGCTCCTGCCGAAGCGGGCGATGGCGATGTGCAGCAAAGCCCGTGGGGCGCCGAGGATGAATGCCGCCGTCAGCCGCCGCCCCTGAACATCGCCAACCTGCCCAGGGACGATGCCGGCCAGGGTGCGCGGTGCATCTGGTACAGCGCCATCGCGGCGCGGGCGGGCTCGCTGCCTCCCGCAAGCGACGGCAGCTTCGACTCGTGCCTGTACGACAAGCGCCCCTATCACTTCTTCAAGGGCCATGGGCGACCCGTGGAACTCGAGCGCAGGAGCGACGACCGCTCACTGACAGGCCAGCATCTTCCGGCCGTGGTTGCCGAGATCGCGGCATTCGGAAACCTCCAGCTGGTGAGCCTGTCGGAAGGCGCAGCCATACCGGCCGAACGCTTCACGCGCCCCCAGGCGGTCGCCTTCCTGCATCAACCCACGAAGTCGCCTCTTGGGAGCCACTGATGAACGGCGTGATCTGTCGAAGTGATCAACGCGGCCAGTCGATGGTGGAGTTCCTGGTCGCGCTGGCGGTGCTGCTGCCTTTGTTCCTCGCGGTGAGCTACGCCGGGCGCTACAGCGACGTGCAGCAGTCTGCAGTCCAGGCAAGCCGGTACGCGGCATTCCAGCGGGCCATGCAGCCTAACGGCACACCCTCGGACAACACGCTGCGAGACCAGATGCGCGCGCGCTTCTTCCTATATGGAGGCAGGAACAACGGGCGCCTCCAGTCGGACGACACGGCCGTCAATGCCAACGGCACCGACGCGCCGCCGCTGTGGCACGACCTGAGCGGCACCAGGCTGCTCAATTCGCCCAACGACGTCTCTCTGACATTCGGAACCACGAACTTGAACCTGGCGGCTGCCGGGCGCTTCATGAACGTGATGACGAGCAGCGCAGGCAAGACGTACCGGCCTGCCACCGTGGCCCAGGTCGAGGTGACTCTGGCCAACAAGCTGGACCTGTCCACCAGCAGCCCGAGCCCGCTGAAGATCGCGGCGGCGACAGCCACCGCCGGCGACGGCCTAGGAAGCTCGGGCTCGCGCGGCACGCGCGACGCTGCGGCCACGGTGGTGCCCTTGGCGCGACTTCCGAGCGGATTGCGTGGCGGGCTCAGTTTCATCATGGGCTTGTTCGAGCCCGCCGGCCCCGAGCTCGGCTGCATCAAGCCCGACGTGGTGCCTAACAACCGGCTTTCGCCGTATGCCTCGCCGGAAGGATGCATGTGAGCATGCGCCGGGTCGCGCTCTTGCCGCTCGGCCTGCTGGCCGGCATGGCGTGCGCCGCCGGGTCGGGATGGCCGGAGCTTCCAGACCCGCCGCGCTCCAAGGTGGAATGGGTCGGGCGGGACGTTCGCGTGAACGGCCTGCCATCGCGGATCGAGCACTTCGAATCCGAACTGTCGCCCGACGAGGTGCTCGACCATTACCGCAGCCGCTGGTCGCGCTCGGCCAATTCACTGGTGCCGCGCGAGACGTCGGCCGCGGGCTGGCGAAGCATCGCCATGCTGCAGGACCGCTACCAGATGGTGGTGCAGGTGCGTTCCCGCTCGCCGCAGGGCAGCGAAGGAATGCTGAGCGTCGCCGACTTTGGCGACTTCAAGGCCGACTATCTCCCGCGCAACTGGCCGACCTGGCCGAACACACGGGTCACTCAGGTCACCGAGTCGCTGGACGGGCCCAAGCACAGCTGGCTGGTGAGCATGGTCAGCGACGACGGCTTCGAGCTGAACCTGCGGCGCTTTCGCGACGAGTGGGCGCGGCGCGGCTTTGCGCTGACGCAGGAGCATGCCAGCCAGCCGGCCCCCGGCGTGCGAGCCTGGGTCGGCGTCTTCGACAGGGCCGACGAGGCCATCGACATGACCATCGCCTGGCGCGAGTCGGACCGGCGCACCTTCATTTCGGCCAACCTCGTGAGCACGACGCAAGGAGCGGCACGATGAAGCCCATGCAGCCGGCGCGGCGCATGCAACGCGGCCAGGGAATGGTCGAGTACGCCGTGATTGCCATCGTGCTGGTGGGCGCGCTGTTCGTCCCCCTGGGCCAGTTCGGCGGCCGCACTGGAGCGCAGTTCCTGGCGGACATGATCAAGCTGTTCTTCCGCAACCTGACCTACTTCCTGTCATTGCCCTGAGTCGAGGCCTGCCATGGCGTTTTCCAAACCGAAGATCAACACCAACTGGCTGCTGCTCGGCGCGGCCGTGCTGCTGGGCGCGGGGGCCGTCTACCTCAGCAACTCGCTGATCCAGCGGCGCATGAGCGAGCTCGAGGCGGCTGCCAGCAAAGGGCACGAACTGGTCGACGTGGTGGTGGCCAAGCGCGACCTCGAGCGGGGCGAGACGCTGTCGTCCGACGTGGTGGCGGTGCGCCGCGTGCCGAAGGAGTTCGTGCATACCTCGGCGGTGCGGCCGCAGGAGTTCGATGCCTTCGAGCGGCAGCGCCTGGCCTTGCCCTTGCGACGCGGCGAGCCGCTGCTGCCTGCCTACGCCGAGGGCCATGGGGCCGGCGTGTTCTCGGCTACGCTGAAGAAGGGCCTGCGCGCGCTGACCTTCGAAGTCGACGCAGTGAATTCCATTTCCGGCATGCTGCGCCCGGGTGACCGCATCGACCTCATCTACAGCACGCGCGGGGCTCAGAACGGCGAGGAGATGACCATGCCCTTGCTGTCCAACGTCACTGTGTTGGCCACCGACCAGACCGTGACCAAGCGCGCCGACGAGAACGGCAAGGAGCGCAGCTTCTCGACCATCACGCTCGAGGTCTCGCCGCTGGATGCGGACCGCATCATCGTCGCCAAGGCCTCGGGCCAGATCACGGCGGTGCTGCGCCATCCGGACGACGGCGCGACCAACGGCACGCATGCGCTGACCACCATGAGCCTGCTGGGCCGCACGAACGGCGCTGCGCCGCAGGGGCGGCTCGTCGAATACATCGTGGGCGGCTCGGGCGGCGGACCCGCCGAAGTGCAGTTGGCGCGCCTCGCGCCCAATCTCAATGCGAAGCCGTCGACCCCCGCGATCCACTGATCCCTGATGCGCACGGCGTGCGCCGCATAACGACCACTCGTTGGAGGACACCTTGTCAGCTCACGGACCGCGGCTCGCCGTCGCATGCATTTCCATGGTGGCGCTGGGCGCCGTCGCCCAGACGCCGACGGCGCCGTCGGTGAGCGGCAGCATGATCGAAACACAGCGCGTGGCGATGGCCCGCGCGACCGGCGTGGCGCGCGGCGTCCCTGCCGTCATCGAGGCCGGGTCGCGCCGTGTCATGACCGTGGGCGAGGTGAGCACCATCTCGCTGCCGAACGTCTCGCGCATCGCCATCGGCAACGGCAAGGTGGTGAAAGCCACGGTGGTCGACGACAACCAGATCGTCCTGCTGGCGGAGACGCCGGGCGACACCACCATGCATGTGTGGCTGAAGAACGGGCGGCAGATCGCGTACGCGGTGCAGGTACAAGCGGTGCGCTACGACAAGCTGCTCGCCGATCTCACCGGCTTCCTCAAGGACACCCCTTCGCTGCACACGCGCATGGTCGGCGAGCGCATCGTCATCGAAGGCCGCTATCCCGACACCGAGACCGCCGTGAAGGTGAAGGCGCTGGCCGACACCTTCCCACAGGTGCTCAACCTGGTTCCTGCCAAGCCAGCCGATGCGGATCCGCTGCAGCTCGAGCGCATGGTGCAACTCGACCTGCGCGTGGTCGAGGTGAAGAAGCGCGCACTCGATCAGCTCGGCATCAAGTGGGCCACGACCTCGAACGGACCAACCATCGCGACCAACAGCCTGTTCTACTCCAACACGCCCTGGCGCCCGGCAGACAATGCCGGCTTCCCGGCCGTCAATACCTCGCATGCGATCGCCAGCTACGTCGGCCTGGCCACGCAGCTCACCTCCGCGCTCAGCCTGCTCGAGGAGAAGGGCGACGCCTGGACGTTGGCCGAGCCGCGCTTGAGCTGCCGCAGCGGCGGCGAGGCCAAATTCCTTTCCGGCGGCGAGATCCCGATCCCGGTGGCGCAAGGCAACGGCTCCATCGGCGTGGAGTACAAGAAGTACGGCGTGGTGGTCGAGTTCAGGCCGGTCGCCGACGGCAGCGGCAACATCGAATCGGTGATCACCATCGAGGTGAGCGAGCCCGATCCGCGCAACACTAACCAGGGCTTCGTCGCCTTCACCAGCAGCCGCGCGGAGACGCAGGTCGCGCTCAAGCAGGGCGAGCCGCTGGTGATCGCGGGCCTGCTGCGACAGAAGGTGGATAAGTCCTCAGATGCGCTGCCCGGCCTGGGGCGCATTCCCGTCGTCGGCTACCTGTTCGGGGCCAAGGAGGCGCGGCTGGAGCAGACGGAGTTGTTCCTCGTGGTCAACCCTCGCGTCGTGACCCCCGAGAGCGCGCTGAACAAGGTGGCGATCGAACGCGGGCAGGAATTGCGCCAGGCCACCGAGGACAAGCTCTCCGAGCGCATCGAGCCCGCGCCAGCGGATCTGCTGTCGCGTCCGACCCCGCCGGCCCCGGCCGCGTCGGGCGCGGGCCCCTGAGACGACGCCATGCTGATCATTCTTCTCGACGACCAAACCCACGGGCGCCGCCGGCTGGAGGTCGATGGCGGGCGCGCCCTGATCGGCAAGGACGAGCGCTGCCAGGTGACGCTGCCCGGCTGGCGGGTGAGCAAGCGTCACGCCGAGGTGTTCGTCTCCAACGACCGGGTGTTCGTGCGCGACCTCGACTCGACCTTCGGCACGCTGCTCAACGACAAGAAAGTCGATCAAGCACGCCCGATCGACGAGCGCGACGAGCTGCGCATCGGTGGCCACGCCCTGCGGGTGCGCTGGCAGCGGCCAAACGGCGCCGCGCCAAGTCACGGTGGCGACAGCGGCCACGGTGCCTCGGGCGGCGCAGAGGCATTCGGGCAGGGCATCGGCCTCAACGGCAAGGCGGCGTCGGCGACCAAGGCAGCGCCGCGTGCGCGCGAGGGCGACCCGGTGGCCGCCGCCAGGCGCGACGCGGTGACCGCCGCGCCACCGCAGGACGACGCCGAGTTCCTGTGCTTGCGCCGCATCCTGCACGAGCGCCTGCTCGATGCGTTCGACGTGCGCCGCACCGACACGCACCGCATGACAGACGACAACCTGCGGCAGCTCACGGAGCGGCTGATCCTGGAGCTCATCGACAAGCTCGAGGACCTGCCCAAGGCCATTGACCGCGATCGGCTGCTGGCCGAGGTGCGCGACGAAGCGATCGGCCTCGGCCCCCTGGAGCCGATGCTGGCCGACGCGTCGATCACCGAGATCATGGTCAATCGCGCCGACGAGGTGTTCGTGGAGCGTGCCGGTCGGCTGCAGCGCTGGCCGGTGAGCTTCACCAGCGACCGCGCGGTGCAGGGCATCATCGAGCGCATCGTCGCCCCGATCGGACGCCGCGTCGACGAGAGCTCCCCGATGGTCGACGCGCGCCTGAAGGACGGCTCGCGCGTCAACGCGGTGATTCCTCCGCTGGCGCTCAAGGGGCCGTCGATCACGATCCGCAAGTTCTCCAAGCGCAAGCTGGGCGCCGAGGATTTGCTGCACTTCAACTCGGCCAGTGCCGCGATGGTCGAGTTCCTGCGCATCTGCGTGGAGCACCGTAAGAACGTGCTGATCTCCGGCGGCACGGGTTCGGGCAAGACGACGCTGCTCAACATCCTGTCTAACTTCATCCCCGACGACGAGCGCATCGTCACCATCGAGGACGCGGCAGAGCTTCAGCTGCACCACGCCAACATCGTGTCGATGGAGGCGCGTCCGGCCAACATCGAAGGCAAGGGCAGCGTCACCATCCGCGACCTGGTCAAGAACTCGCTGCGCATGCGGCCCGATCGCATCGTGGTGGGCGAGTGCCGCGGCGGCGAGGCGCTCGACATGCTGCAGGCCATGAACACCGGCCACGACGGCTCGCTCACCACCGCGCACGCCAACAGCCCGCGCGACATGCTCGCGCGGCTGGAGGTGATGGTCCTGATGGCCGGCATGGAGCTACCGGTGACGGCGATCCGCGAGCAGGTCGCCTCGGCGGTGGACATCATCGTGCAGCAGACACGCTTCGCCTGTGGCACGCGCAAGATCACCAGCATCGTAGAGGTGACGGGCGTGGAGAGCGGCAAGATCCAACTGCAGGAGATGTTCGCCTTCGTGCAGACCGGCGTCGGACCCGACGGCAAGACGGCCGGTCACTTCACCGGCCGCGGCTCGGTGCCTGAGTTCTACGAGGAGCTCGCGCGCATCGGCGTGCCGCTGGACCTGGCCATCTTCAACGACGGGATGGCCGGCACCAAGAGTCTGGGCGCGAGGATCGGCGGGTGAAAGGCGAGCTGGCACTGGTCGCGGCGATGATCTTCGGCGCCGTGTTCGCGGCGGTGTGGGCTATGCGCGCGGCCTACCTGCGATGGCGTGCGAACTTCACCGAGCAGGCGAAGCTGTCCTTGGAAGACATGTTTGTCTTCGTCGATCCGCGCTCCGTGTTTCGCGGCACGCTGCTGGCCTTCCTGCTGCTGCCAATGCTCGCGTGGTTCGTCACGGGCACGCCGTTCTTCGCGGTGATGGCGGCGATCGCAGGCGGCGTGGTGCCGCGGGCGGCCTGGGGCGTGCTGCGGCGCAGGCGACTTGCCAAGCTGGTCGCGCAGTTGCCCGATGGCCTCACCATGATGGGCGGCTCGCTGCGCGCAGGGGCCAGCCTGCAGCAGGCGCTCGACATGGTGGTGCAGGAAAGCCCGGCGCCCCTGTCGCAGGAGTTCTCGCTGCTGCTGCGCGAGCAGCGATTGGGGCTCGCGCTCGAAGACTCGCTGCATGGAATGGCCGAACGCCTCGGCGCCGAGGAGATCCATCTCTTCGTCTCGGCGCTGAGCATCGCCAAGGAAGTGGGCGGCAATCTGTCGGAGATCCTCGATCGGCTCGCGTCGACGTTGCTCGCCAAGGCGGCGATGGAAGGCAAGATCAAGGCGCTCACGTCGCAGGGCAAGCTGCAGGGCATCATCGTCGGCATGCTGCCGCTGTTCCTGGCGGGAATCCTGTATGTGATGGACCCCGATGCCATGATGCCGCTGTTCACGACGCTGTACGGCTGGGGCGTGATGGCCGGCGTCTTCGTGATGCTGCTGCTGGGCGGCTTCTTTATCCGCAAGATCGTCACCATCGACGTATGAACACCCTGGTCGTCGCCATTATGGTGGGCCTGGCGCTCGCCACCGCAGCCTTCGCCGTCTACCGGCTCGTCGTTGAGCTCGGACGCGCCGAAGAAGCGTACCGCGATCGACCGCCGCGGGGCTTTCGCATGCTGTGGCCGCTGGTCAACATCTTCGGCAACACCTTCGCCTTCATGCTGACGCCGCAGCGCCACGCGGCCCTGCTGGCGCGCTTGCGTCGAGCAGGTCAGGAGTACGCCCTGACGCCGCAGCAATTCTTCGGCGGCAAGATCGTGGCGCTGATCGTCGGCGCGCTCATGGGCATCGCGCTCGGCGGCTCGGAGCACTTCTGGAGCGGCGTGCTGGTCGGTGGCGGCTTCGGCTTCGCCTACCCCGAACTCTGGCTCAAGGACCACACCAAGAAGCGCAACCTTGCGATCCTCAAGGCGCTTCCCTTCTTCCTCGACATCGTGACGCTGTCGATCGAGTCCGGCCTCAATCTCACCGGCGCATTGCAGAAGGCGGTCGACAAGTGCAAGCCCGGCCCGCTGGTGCTCGAGATCAATCGCGTCCTGCGCGACGTGCGCGCCGGCAAGCCGCGCGTGGAGGCGCTGCGCGACTTCGCCGACCGGCTCGACTACGCGCCGATCTCGAGCCTCACCAGCGCGCTCGTGCAAGGCGAACTGATGGGGTCGAGCCTTGGCCCCATCTTGCGCGCGCAGTCCGACCAGCGGCGCGTCGAGCGCTTTCAACGCGCCGAAAAGCTCGCAATGGAAGCGCCGGTAAAGATGCTCGGCCCGTTGATCCTTTTCATTTTCCCGTGCACTTTCGTCGTGATTGGCTTTCCGATCGTTGTGAAATTTCTGAGTTCGGGCCTGTAGTGGGTGGTGCCGGCATCAGGCTACGGATAGACGGCGAGGTGACGCAACATCGGGTGCGCCGCGCCGACACATGGTGGTCGCGTGCCATTGGCCTTTTGGCCACAGCCTCCCTGGACGATTCTTGCGGGCTGTGGATCACACCCTGCGCGTCTGTGCATACGCTCGGCATGCGTTATCCGATCGACGTGGTATTCCTTCGGCGCGACGGCACCGTCATCAAGATGGTGTCGAACCTGAGGCCTTGGCGCGCTGCCGCGTGCGCGGGAGCTGCGGTGGCCGTCGAGTTGCGCGCTGGTTCGATCAAGCAATTCGGACTGCGACTCGGCATGGCGATCGCCCTCGCGCTGAGTTGAGCGGGTGCCTCTTTTCAAGCGGTTACGGTCAATCCCCTGTCATGGGGTGTGCGCCGTTGGCTTGAGTCCGTAGTCTCGCGTTCTCTAGCAGTGCGCGAGAGCGTCGAAGACAGCGAGGGAGTTTCAATGAGCTATCAATTGCGGGTGGCTTTTGCCGCCAGCTTTGTCATGTCTGCATGTGGGGGCGGTGGCGCCAGCGCGCCCGCGTCGGCATCCGGTCAGGCCACGTCATCTCAGGCGACGGCGACCTTGGTGGCGCCAGCGGATGGCCGTGCTGAATGGAACCGCGCGACATCGCTGCAGGTATCACTCAGGGATGGAACAGGCACTCTCATCCCACACCCTTCGTGTTCCACTGCGGACGCTTCCACCATCGCGCTGTCGGGCGACTGCAGCACGATGACCGGCTATCGCTTGGGAACCTTCAACATTACCGTGAGCGGGGGAGGCGTCAGTCGGGATGTCGCCATCAAGGTGATACCGCAGCGAGCCACGATCGCCACCAATCAGACCGGTTCGACGGGATCTGGTGGCTTCAATGCTGTCATTGCGCCGAGCGGTCAGTTGTTCACCTGGGGCGCGAACTCATTTGGTGTCTTGGGGCAGGGGCTGAACGAAGACGCGCTCGCGTACAAGGCATTACCTGTTCCAGTCAAGAATCCCACTGGTACCGGTGAGCTAAACGGCATCGTGGCCGCCTCAGCCGGTAACCGCTCAGTTCTGGCGTTGACGGAGGATGGAGAAGTGTACGTCTGGGGTCAAGGCGCCACGGTGGCTTTCACGCAGCAAGACCAGATCTCCCTGCCCGCAAAGATGCCCAATGCTGCCAACAACGGTTCGTTGAATCACATTGTGGCGGTCAGTGCAGGCGACTCGAATTGCGTCGCGCTGGCTGATGACGGAACCATCTACGCCTGGGGCAATTACGCGGCACAAGGGAGTTCAGGCGCGGACCACGTGGTCTACCCATTGAAGGTAAAGACGCCCGATGGTTCGGGCGTTCTGCACGAAGTGGTTGCGATTGCTGCCGGCTGGAACTACAGCTTGGCACTCATGCAAGACGGACGCATCGTGGCCTGGGGTTTCAACTCCAGTGGAGTGACAGGCGCATCCTCCACCATACCGGTCCAACCATTGCCGCGCTTTATCACCCGAGCCCTCGATGGAAGTCCATTGTCGGGCATGGTGTCGCTGTCGGCGGGCTACAACTTCGCGATGGCACTTGCGGCAGACGGCAAGGTGTACGCGTGGGGCGCCAATCCCTTCGGCCAGATCGGGCAAGGCGTGCAGCAGGGCACGTACCGACAGGCGGTCATCGTGAAGGACTCTGCAGGCAGCGGGGAACTGTCCAATATTGCCTCGATCAGCGCGGGAGGCAACCACGCGTTGGCACTGGATGCCGACGGAAACGCCTTCACTTGGGGATACTCGCAAAATGGTCAATTGGGCGACGGCGCCAATCATCCGCGAGTCAATCAAGGCTTGTTGCCGGCGCCCGTTGTCAGTGAAAACGGAACCGGGCAACTCAGCAATATGGTCGGATTAGCGTCCGGGTTCGGTCACAGTTTGGCACTCACCTCAGATGGCAACGTGCTGGTCTGGGGCAGCGGTCTCCGGGGGAATCTCGGCCAAGGCGAAAGTACGTTCGCGGACTCTTTCATACCGATCGCTGTCAAGGGCCCCGACGGTTCAGGTGAACTCTCACTTGCGCCGCTCGCAGTCAGCAGGACCAGCTACCGGCGATATCGCTGACGCTAGGCCACTGCTGCTAGCACGCGCTGAGCCTCGGCCGTAGATGCGACGGTCTGCTGACATCCAGCAACACAGTCCCGCCTTCCAGGGGATGGCCCGCGACGCGGCGTCTCCCTATGGTGCGCACTCCGCCGCGCGTATTGCCCTGCGGCTGGGCTCATCACATACATCAGGAGGAAAAAAACATGACCGCCAAGCTTGCCGCCGGCATTCTTGCGGCGTTCGCCGTCCCGCTGGCCCTGGCCGATGCCAGCGACGTGCACGAGCGCGAGATCAGCGTGCCCAAGTGCGTGAAGCCGGTGGCCAAGGTGATCGTCAGCG
>NZ_DATFAN010000141.1:0-87673 GCF_035254525.1 Ideonella sp.
GGAGATCAGCGGGTTCATGCTTCGGGTTTCCGGGCGCGGGCGCGCTCCTCTTCCTGCAGGCGCAGCACGCGGCGCTGCACCTTGCCGGTGGTCGTCATCGGCAGCGCGTCGATGAATTCGATGTCCTTCGGGTACTCGTACGGCGCGAGACGGCCGCGCACGTGCTGCTGCAGCGCATCGACCAGCGCCGCGTCGCCCGCGTACCCGGGTGCGAGCACCACGTAGGCCTTGACCACCGCGCCGCGCGCCGGGTCGGGCTTGGGCACCACCGCGGCATTGGCCACCGCCGGGTGCTTGACGAGGCAGTTCTCCACCTCGCTCGGACCGATGCGGTAGCCGGCGGCCTTGAACACGTCGTCGCTGCGCCCCTGGTACCAGAGGTAGCCATCGTCGTCCATCACCGCGGTGTCGCCGGTGCGGCACCAGCTGTCGTCGGGGTCGCCAGTGAACTTCGCGCGCGTGGCGTCGGCGTTCTTCCAGTAGCCGAGGAAGAAGACGGGATCGAGGTCGCCGTGGATGTCGCGCCGGTGCACGGCCACGTCGCCGGGCGTGCCGCGCGGACACTCGCGGCCGTCGTCGTCGATCACCGCGACACGGTGGCCCGGGTAGGCGCGGCCCATGCTGCCGGGGCGCGCCGGCCAGCCCGGCGCCGGGCGGCCGGCGGCATCGAGCGACTGGCCGCAGTTGCCGACGACGTAGTTGATCTCGGTCTGGCCGAACATCTCGTTGACGACCACGCCGAGCTCGTCGCGGCACCAGGCGAACACCGCGTCGCCCACGGCCTCGCCGGCGCTCATCACCGAGTGCAGGTTCAGGCGGTAGCGGCGCCGCGGCTGCGGCACCGCCTTCATCATCGCCTTCAGCGCGGTCGGGAACAGGAAGCTGTTGGTCACGCGGTGACCCTGCATCAGCTCGAACGCGCGCTCGGGCGCGAAGCGGCCCTGGAAGGCGACGATGGGCACGCCGAAGTACAGCGAGGGCAGCAGCGCGTCCATCAGCCCCCCGGTCCAGGCCCAGTCGGCCGGGCTCCAGAACACCGCGTCGGCGGGGACGCCGCCAGGGCCGAGCTTCTTCTTCGGCGGTTTGCCGCTGCCGCTGCGCAACCAGTTCTGGCTGCAGACGAATCCGGTCAGGTTGCCGATCAGCGCCCGGTGCGGGATCAGCGCACCCTTGGGCGGGCCGGTGGTGCCGCTGGTGTAGATCAGCACCGCCGGGTCGTCGGCCTTCGTGCGGCGGGCGGTGAAGGTAGCTGCCTCGCGCGCCAGCGCGGCGTCCCAGTCGATGTCGCCCCGCCCGGCCGCGCCGCCAACCGCGATCACCGTGGCCAGGCCCGGGCACTGGCCGCGCACCGCGAGCAGGTTGGCGATCGCCGATTCGTCGACGATCGCCACGCGGGCCTCGCTGTCGTTCAGCCGGTACTCGAGCGCATCCGGCCCGAACAGCATCGACAAGGGCATCGCGACCGCGCCGAGCTGGTACAAGGCAATGTTGGCCACCGCGGTCTCGGCGCGTTGCGGCATCACCACCGCAACGCGGTCGCCGGGCCCGACGCCGAGCCGCTTCAGCGCATTCGACAGCCGGTTGGCCGCGGCCTGCAGCTCGCCGTAGCGATGCAGCGTCAGCGACCCGTCTTCGCGCTCGGCGCGGATCGCCACCGCGCGGGGCCGCTCGCGCGCCCATCGGCCGCAGCACACTTCGGCGATGTTGAAGTGCGCCGGCACGCGCCAGCGAAATTGGCCATGCCAGATCGCATGGCGGTCGAATGCCTGCTTGTCGTTCATGGCCCGAGCGTAAGTCCCGGGGCCGCGCCGCCCCATTGGGCGTAGCCCTGCCTAGCGCTGGCGGCCGACAGGCATTGCCGGCAGAGGTGGGCAGGTCGCGCAGCTTGATGACAGCGCTCAATGAGGCAGGTCGCGCCTTGCGATGGTCCAAGTCAGCTTGCGCCGTTCCCTCGCCTCGCCGCACCAGCCGACACCGACCAAGGAAATCTCATCCGCGCCAGCGTCCAACTGAGTCGGGTTGTGCCAGCTGCATTCCAGATCCTCCTGCTCTCCCGTCGGTTCGAGCCGAACCGCCCAGTCCAGCGCGCCATCGCGGCGGTAGTGCGCGAAAGTCATTGGAGGCTTCTGAACGCCCGGATGCCACAGCGACCACATGTAGTAGCCGTCATGGGCTGCTTGGAAAGTCCAGCGGCCATAGCTTGATTGCTCGGCGTCGAACGAGATTCGCTTCATCTCTCGCGTTGACCAGTCGAGCGTCCAAGGTCCATAGGCTGCACGCCCGTTGCGCTTAGCGGCCTCGACAGCTGCTTGCCATGCAGGCAACCCGTCCGCCCCCAAATCGATGCTCGAGAGCGCTTCCGATGGGCCGACTTCCGATTGCAGTTTCACGCGCGCGGGCCGCTGAGGCGCAAGCGCATCGGGCTGCACCTGTGCCGGCACGGTGTGCATGCGAACGACCTGGGGTGATGCAGGTGCGTTCGTGGCATGCACCAAGCGGCCCGCCAGAACATTGCGAGGTTCTGAGCAACTGTTTCGTCGGCCCGGATCGCGACTCGGAAATTCATTGCTGTACGTCGTCACGAACCGGTCATCGGAATACTCGGTGGAAGATGTGAGGCCAGCCAGAATGCGGCCCGTCGCCCGGTCGACCAACTGCCAACGGTGAAATGGGGCGGTAGGTTGATCCGGTCCACTCAGTAACAACGCAAGTTCGGCCTCTGGCTGCGCCGGGAAAGTCACGGCCACGCAGGTATCGGGGAGAAACGGCGGCGTTCTGAACCATTCTGCAGCCCTGCTTCCATAGCGCTCGTCGGAGATACAGGCAGGATCGCTATCGGACGATAGGGACACGCGCACCAAACTGCCGCTTGGCCTGTCGATCGGCAGGCTGCCCCCCGCGCCGGAGCCGTCGGCATAGACCAAGAGGCGGCCGGTGTTGCCCGACTCGCGGAATCGAAATTCAATGAATCCGATGTCACGTTGCCCGAGCAGCCCACGCCACCCGTCCATCAGCACGCCCCTGCCGTCGTCGAGCAGGCCGCGAGCAGGCACGGACTCAGGGAGTCTGGCGAGTTCGCCTTTGCACATCTGTCGAGCAGCCATCCAGCGTGCCTTCTTTTCACTTTCAGCCTGCTTCTCGGTTGCAGCACGGTTGGTCCAATCCCACAGCGGAACGACCCACCCAGCTATGGCCAGCGGCACGATGACCCAACGAACAATGCCCCGGCCCTTGGCCAGGCCAACGATGGAAGCCGCGACGAGCAAGAGCAAGACGAGCGCGACACCACCGATGACAAGGTAGGCGATGGCATCGACGGCGCCGGTATAGACGGCCCCTCTCTGAGCGCGACGCGTGGCTCTCCTGAATGCAGCAGCGTGCAGTCGCAGCCTGACCTTCCTCTTCACTAATCCTCCCTTCTTGTCCGGCGTTTGGCGCAAACCAGTCTCTATGGCACAGCGCCGAAGCGGGCCAGCGCCTCGCCCGTCACCCGGCAGATGCGCCAATCCGGCATCACCGTCGCGCCCATCTTCTCGTAGAAGCGGATCGCGTTCTCGTTCCAGTCGAGCACGCTCCATTCGAAGCGGCCGCAGCCACGCTCGACGGCGATGCGGCCCAGGTGCTGCAGCAGCGCCTTGCCGATGCCGGCGCTGCGGTGCGCGGGCTGCACGTACAGGTCTTCCAGGTACAGCCCCGGCCGGGCGAGGAAGGTGGAGAAGTTGGTGAAGGTCAGCGCGAAGGCGACGACCTCACCGCCGGGCAGTTCGGCCACCCAGCACTCGGCCACGGGCTTCGGGCCGAAGAGGTGGGGCGCGAGCGTCTCGGGCGTCACCTGCAGCAGATGGGTCAGGTGCTCGAACTCGGCCAGCTCGCGGATCAGGCCGACGATGGATCCGGTGTCGCGCGGCTCGGCGGCGCGCAGGGTGAAAGGGGCAGCGGTCATGCGAACGATTCTGTCACCCCCGCGGCAGCGCAGCGGCGGGCCAGGCCCTACAGTGGCCGGATGAGCACGACCGCCGCCTACACCCCTCGCCGCCCCGGCACCGATCGTTTCGTGCCGGTGCGCGGGCTGGATTACCACGTGATCACCTGGGGCGATGCGTCGCTGGTCACACCCGAGCGGCCGGCGCTGTTCATGGTGCACGGCTGGATGGATGTGGGCGCCTCCTTCCAGTTCGTCGTCGACGCGCTGGCGGCGCTCGAAGGCGAGTCTCGCTACATCGTGGCGGCCGACTGGCGCGGCTTCGGGTTGACCCGCGTGCCACCGACCGACAGCTACTGGTTCGCCGACTATCTCGGCGACCTGGACGCGCTGCTGCACCACGCCGATCTCGGCCTGAACGGTGATGCGCCGCTCGACCTGCTCGGCCACAGCATGGGCGGCAACGTCGTGATGAGCTATGCCGGCGTGCGGCCCGAGCGCATCAGGCGGCTGGTGAACCTCGAAGGCTTCGGCCTGCCCGAGACCAGGCCGCACCATGCGCCCAAGCGGCTGCGCCAGTGGCTGGACGAGCTGCGCACCGAGGTGTCGCTGCGCGACTATGCGAGCGTCGAGGCGGTGGCCGAGCGGCTGCTGAAGAACAACCCGCGGCTCGATGCCGCGCACGCGGCCTGGCTCGCCCAGCACTGGGCCGAGGAACGCCCGGGCCAGGATGGCGAGAGCCGCTGGCACATCCTCGGCGACCCGGCCCACAAGCGCGCCAACCCGATCCTCTACCGCAAGGACGAGATCCTCGAGGCCTGGAAGCTGATCACCGCGCCGGTGCTGTGGGTCGAGGGCAACGAGACCGACGTGACCAAGTGGTGGGGCCACCGCTACCCGCGCGATGATTTCGAAGCCCGCCTCGCGGTGGTGCCGAAGGTCGCGCGGGTGCTGCTGACCGAATGCGGCCACATGTTGCACCACGACCAGCCGCAGCGGCTGGCGCAGCATGTCGCCGCCTTCCTGGATCAGCGCTGATCAGCCCGCGCCGGGTGCCGCCTCGTCGCCCAGCAGCGTACGCACCCGCGCCAGCAGCTCGCGCGTCGAGAACGGTTTGGTCACGTAGGCATCGGCGCCCAGCGCCAGGCCCTTGGCCACCTCGATCTCGCGGCCCTTGGCGCTGATGATCAGGATCCGCATGTGCAACCAGTCGCGGTGGGTGCGCACACGCTGGCAGACGTCGAAGCCGCTGACCCGCGGCAGCATCACGTCCAGCAGCACGAGGTCCGGCACGTCGCGGGCGATCGCATCGAGCGCCTCCTGCCCGTCGCGCGCCACCAGCACTCGGTAGCCGGCCTGCTCGAGCAGGTATTCGAGCGACAGGACGATGCTCGGCTCGTCGTCGGCGATCAAGATGGTCTTGGGCATCGGGATGCTCACCTCAGCGGCAGCGTGAACGAGAAGGTCGCCCCTTGCCCCGGCTGGCTTTCCACCCAGAGTTTGCCTCCGAAATGCTCGACGATCTGGCGGCTGATCGGCAAACCCAGGCCGGTACCCTGGGGCTTGCCGGTCAGCGGGTCGCCGACCTGGCGGAACTTCTCGAAGATCAGGTCCTGGTCGGCACCGGCGATGCCGGCCCCGTTGTCGCTCACGTCGACCTGCAGTGCGCCCGGCAGCACCTTCAGCGTGATGCCGATGCGGCCGGCCTCGCGGTCGCAGAACTTCACCGCGTTCGAGATCAGGTTCAGCATCACCTGCATCAGCCGGTCGCGGTCGGCGCGCACCGGCGGCGCATCGTCGGGCAGCGCCAGCGCCAGCGCCACGGCGTTCTCGCGCAGCAGCGCGCCGGTGGCCGACACGGCCTCCTCGATCAGTCCCTTCACGTCGACATCGGCCGGGTGCCACTCGGCCCCCCCGGATTCGAGCTTGGCCAGGTCCAGCACCTGGTTGATCAGCCGGGTCAGGCGCTCGCTTTCCTTCACGATGATGGAGACGAACTGGGTGCGCCTGGCCTCGGCCATCGCCGGGTCGGCCTGCAGCAACTCGGACAGTGCGCGGATCGAGGTCAGAGGCGTGCGCAGCTCGTGCGTCACGGTGGAGATGAAATCGTCCTTCAGCCGATCCAGCTCCTGCAGGCGGGCGTTGGCAGCGCGCAGCTCGGCGGTGGCGGCCTCGAGTTCGCGCGACTTCTGCTCGAGCTGGTGGCTGTAGGCGATGAGCTGCGAGGCCTCGTCCAGGATGTTGAGCACCTCGTCCATGCCCAGCGGCTCTTCCTTGACGACCGAAGCGAGCATCACCCGCGCCGACGAGGCGCCGATCGCGCCGGCCAGCAGGTTCTCGACAAACCGCAACAGCTCGGCATCGGGCACGATCCGGTCGATGGACGCCAGGCCGCCCACCTTCGCGTAATCGGCCAGCGCCTCGTCGGTGCGCGCGCTGCCGAGAAAGCGCGCGAGCAGCTGCCGCACCTCCTGCACCGAGGCACTGCCGCGCCAGGGCGCCGAGCGGGCCACGGCCATCCCGACCGCCCCCGGGGCCGGGCTGCTCCCGGCCCGCCCCCCGCGGGGGGTCGAGGAACTCGGGAACGGCACTTCGTTCCTCGAGAACACGTCGACGAACAGCACCGCCTGCGCCCGCTCGCGCAGGCCCTGCGTACCGGCCAGCGACACGGCCACGTAGCCGCCCACGTTGGCCAGCATGCTCCAGAACATCGCGTGGCTGATGTCGTCCAGGCCGGTCAGGCCGAACAGCGCCAGCGGCTTCAGCAGCGCGATGCCGAAGGGCCCTTCCCGGATGAACGAGATCGGCAGCCAGGCGGACTTGGCGAACGAGGGCAGCAGCAGCGTGTAGGCCCAGACCGCGAAGCCGAGCGACAGGCCGACCAGCGCGCCGCGCCGCGTGCCCTGCTTCCAGTACATGCCGCCCAGCATGGCCGGCGCGAACTGCGCCACCGCGGCGAACGAGACCAGCCCGATCGAGACCAGCGCGTAGGCCTCGCCGGCCGCCCGGTAGTACAGGTAGCCCAGCATCAGCAGCGCGACGATCGCGCCGCGGCGGATGCCCAGCAGCAGCCCGGTCAGGTCGCGCCGCTCGGCCAGCGCGAGTGCGCGCCAGCGCAGCAGCACCGGCATCACGAGGTCGTTGCAGATCATCGTCGACAGGGCGATGGTCTCGACGATCACCATGCCGGTGGCCGCCGACAGCCCGCCGATGAAGACGAACAGCGCCAGCGCCTCCTGCCGGTGGGCCATCGGCAGCGTCAGCACGAAGGTGTCGGCGTCGACCTGGCCGGGCGCGAACTGCAGCAACCCGGCGAAGGTGATCGGCAGCACGAAGACGTTGATCGCCAGCAGGTAGACCGGAAACAGCCAGATCGCCTTCGCGACATGGTCTTCGTTGACGTTCTCGACGACGCTGATCTGGAACTGGCGCGGCAGGAACAGGATGGACAGCATCGACAGGAACACCAGCGACGCCCAGGAGCCGTAGGTGCCGGCCGGCCCGCCGAGCGTGAGGATCTCGTTGAGCTTCGGCAGCGCGGCGGCGTGGGCGAAGAGATCGCCGAAGCCGTTGTAGAGCCCGAAGGTCACGAACACCCCGACCGCCAGGAAGGCCAGCAGCTTGACCAGCGATTCGAAGGCGATCGCCGCGACCATGCCCTCGTGGCGCTCGGTGGCCTCGAGGTGGCGGGTGCCGAACAGCAGCGTGAACGCCGCCAGCAGCAGGGCCACGTACAGCGCCGTGTCCTGCAGCAACGCCACGGCATGGCCCTTCGGCGGCATCACCACCTCGGGGTACTGCAGCAGGATCACGAAGCTGCTCGACACCGCCTTCAGTTGCAGCGCGATGTACGGGATGATGCCGATCACCGCGATCACGGTGACCAGCCCGCCGAGCAGCGCGCTCTTGCCGTAGCGCGCGGCGATGAAATCGGCGATCGAGGTGATGCGGTGGACCTTGCTGATGCGGATCATCTTGCGCAGCACCAGCCACCACAGCGCCGCCATCAGCGTGGGGCCGAGGTAGATCGGCAGGAAGCCCACGCCGCTGACCGCCGCGCGGCCGACGCTGCCGTAAAAGGTCCACGAGGTCGCGTAGACCGCCATCGACAGCGCATAGATCGTCGGGTTCGCGATGATCGAGCGGCCGGCGTCGGCGCGCTTGTCGCCCCAGTAGGCGATCGCGAACAGGATGCCCAGGTAGGCGAACGAGGTCAGCAGGATGACGCCGCCGAGCAGCATCAGCGTGGCCCCTTGCGCCCTGGGTCCCGCTCGACGACGAGGATCATCAGCACGACCAGCACCGCCCAGGCCGCGAACAGGTAGGCATACAGCACCGGCACGCCGAGCACCGTGCCGCCGACGTTGAACAGCGACAGCAGCGGGAACGAGAACAGCAGCAGGCCGAGCGCGAACAACGCCACCAGGCGTTGCGATTGTTCCGGGCGGATCGGCACCTCGTCACTCCTCCTCGGCAACGCCGTGCTCCTGGTCCAGCCGGTTCATGGCGCGGGCGTAGTACCAGATGATCACGACGTAGACGATCAGCGCCCCCTGGGCCGCGACCCAGAAGCTGAACGGCCAGCCAAGGAACGTGAAGTCGAGTTCCCGGGCGAAGTAGGCGACGACGAAGGTCACCACGAACCAGATGGCCAGCAAGACCGATGTGATCCTGAGGTTCCTGCGCCAGTAGCGCTTCTGCATCGGCGTCAGCTGCATCGTGTCTGCTCCGACCTCGGTGGCTGGCTCATTCCGGTTTCGCGCAGCAGCCGGGCCGCCACCTTGGGCTCGAAGCCCTGCAGGTGGCAGATGATCTTGCGCGCTTCGTCCGGAGCGTGCCGATCCATGTGCACCCGCGCCAGCTGGTACCAGCCGTAGGGGCTCATGGGCTGCAGTTCGGTGTTGCGCTGCAGGGCCTGCACGGCCTCGTCGTACCGGCCCTGGGCGATCAGCACGAGGCCGAGGCCGTACCAGGCGCGGTCGAGCCGCTCGTCGAGCGCGACGGCACGGCGCAGGGCGCTCTCGGCTTCGCCGTGGCGGCCGGCTTCCTGCAGCAGGTAGCCGAGGTTGAACCAGTCGGCCGCGCTGCGCGCCGGGTGGGCCGCGACCAGCGCCTGGGCATCGGCCATGGCCGCCTCGAGCGCACCACGCTGGCCGCGCAGGTGGGCTCGGCTGGCCAGCGCGTAGGCATCGCCTGGCCAGTGCGCGAGCATCGCATCGAACACCTGCTCGGCCCGCGCATGGCGGCCGAGCACCAGCCAGGCGATCGCCCGGCCCTTGTGCCACAGGTAGGCCGTGTTCACGCCGCTCACCGGCATGCCTGGGCCCCCGCTTGCAGGCACAGATTGATCTTGACCAGGGTCACGACCAGCCACATCGTCAGCAGGAAGACGAAAGTCGCCAGCGGCAGGTGCCGGTCGAGCACGATGCGCGGGGCGATCCGGCGCATGCCCTTGACGAAGGGCCCGGTCAGCACCTGGAACAGCCGGTAGAAGACATTGCTCTCACGGCCGGCGCCGGCCAGCAGGCCGAGCACGAACTGGCCGGCCAGCGCCAGCAGCGCGATCTCGATCACCAGCTTGAGGGACAGGACGATCAGCAACATGTCGGTCTAGCCGTCGTGATGGACACCCGGGTAACGCACGTGGTCGACCCATTCGTCGCTCGGCGCGGGCGGCCGCCGCGTCAGCAGGCTCACCAGCACGATGGTCGCCAGGCCCACCGGCACGCCGAACACGCCGGCCGACGTGGGCTGGATGCCCCACCACAATTCGACCGGACGCTCGACGTGGAAGACGCCCCGCATCCAGCTCTGGGTGATGGTCATGTAGTACAGCGTCACCAGCAACCCGGCCAGCATGCCGGCCGCCGCACCCGCCGCATTGGCCCGGCGCCAGAACACGCCCAGCACCAGCGCGGGAAAGAAGGCAGCGGCCGCCAGCGAGAACGCGGCCGAGACCAGGAACAGGATGTCGCCGGGCTTCTGCGCCGCGACGAACGCCGCCGCCAGCGCCACCGCCAGCAGCAGCACCTTGCTGATCAGGACCCGGCTGGCGCTGGAGGCGTTCGGGTCGATCATCTTGTAGTACAGGTCGTGCGACAGCGCGTTCGAGATGGTCAGCAGCAGGCCGTCGGCGGTGGACAGCGCCGCGGCCAGGCCACCGGCCGCCACCATGCCGGAGATGACGAAGGGCAGGCCCGCGATCTCGGGCATGGCCAGCACGATGATGTCGCCGCCGATGCGCATCTCGCCCAGTTGCAGCAGGCCGTCGCCGTTGATGTCGGTGGCCGACATCAACGTGGGGTCGACCCGCGCCCAGTTGCCGATCCAGGCCGGCAACTGGTCGAAAGGCGTGCCGACCAGCACCGTGAACACCTCGAACTTGACCAGCACCGCCAGCGCCGGGGCGGACAGGTAGAGCACCACGATGAACAGCAGCGACCAGGTCACCGACTCGCGTGCCTCGCGCACCGAGGGCGTCGTGTAGTAGCGCGTCAGGATGTGCGGCAGCGCCGCCGTGCCCAGCATCAGGCAGAACACGAGCGCCAGGAAGTTGCGCCGCGAATCGTCGAAGGCGTGGCGCTCGGCCTCGGTGCCGTCCGGGTTGCCGGCGAACGGCCGGGCATGCTCGGGCATGCCGGCCAATGGGTGGGCGCGCTCCTCGGTGATGCGCCGCTCGCGCGCCCAGTCGGCGGCGATCTGCGCCGGGTCGCGCTGCAGCGCCGCCAGGCGGCGCTCGGCCGCCTGCACATGGCGCAGCGGCGCGTTGGCCGCCATCAGCGCCTTGACCTCGCGTTCGGCCGCAGCGCGGTCCTCGGCCAGCGCAGCCGGCACGTCCAGCAGCTTGCCCGTCAGCTCGTCGGCCCGCGCGGCCAGCAGCGTGATCACCTCGCGCTCGCGCGGGTCGTCCTTCAGCTTGCGTTCGGCCTGCGCCACCTGCTCGAGCTGCGCCGCGTAGGCCAGCGGCGGCAGCGGGTTGCCGGTCTGTTTCAGGCCCAGCCAGACGACCGGCACGAGGTAGGCGATCACCAGCACCACGTACTGCGCGACCTGGGTCCAGGTGACCGCGCGCATGCCGCCGAGGAACGAGCACACCAGCACCCCGCCCAGCCCGAGAAAGACGCCGATCTCGAACGACGCCACGCCCGTCAACCGCGTCGTGATCAGCCCCACGCCGTAGATCTGCGCCACCACGTAGACGAACGAGCACAGCACCGTCGCGCCGACCGCGATGGCCCGCACCGGCTGGCTGCCGTAGCGCGCGCCGATGAAATCCGGCAGCGTGAACTGGCCGAACTTGCGCAGGTAGGGCGCGATCAGCAGGGCGATCAGGCAGTAGCCGCCCGTCCAGCCCAGCACGAAGGCCAGGCCGTCGTAGCCGGACAGGTACAGCGTGCCGGCCAGGCCGATGTAGGAGGCGGCGCTCATCCAGTCCGCCGCAGTCGCCATGCCGTTGTAGACCGCCGGCACGCGCCGGCCGGCGACGTAGTACTCGGTGGGGTCCGAGGTGCGGCAGACGATGCCGATCGCGGCGTAGATCACCACGGGCGCCGCCAGGAAGATGAAGCCGATCCACTTCTTCGGCAGGCCGATGTGCTCGAGCGCCAGCATCGTGCCGACGAACACGGCGAAGCACAGCGCGTACAGCAGGTAGATGCGGTTCAGCCGCCCACGAAAGGCCTGGCTGGCCAGCACCGACGGCGGAAGCGGGCGTGCCGGGCGCGGCCAACGCCAATTCATTGCTGTCCTTCGCTCGTCCGCATCGTCAGGCCGTGCCTCTTGTCGTGGTGGGCACGCCAGCGGGCCCTGCCGCCATTGTGCGTCCATGAGAAAATTGCCGGTTCGGGATTTTCACCCCCAAGAACTCGAGGCAACCCATGGACATCGAACGCATCAACGCCATCGGCAGCACGCTGGCAGACCTGTCCGAGCGCACCCAGGCGCTCAGGGGGTATCTTTGACTACGACCGCAAGGTCCTGCGGCTGAGGGAAGTCAACGCCACCCTCGAGAACCCCGACATCTGGAACGACCCCAAGCGGGCCCAGGAACTCGGCAAGGAGAAGAAGGCGCTCGATGAAGTCGTCGAGACCATCGACCACCTGACGGGCAACCTGTCGGACAACACCGAGTTGTTCGAGATGAGCAAGGCGGACGACGACATCGCGGGCCTCGAGGCCATCGAGGCCGAAGCCGCCGCCCTGCGCGAGATCGTCGAGAAGCTCGAGTTCCGCCGGATGTTCAGCAACCCGGCCGACCCGAGCAACTGCTTCATCGACATCCAGGCCGGCGCCGGCGGCACCGAGGCCTGCGACTGGGCCGGCATGCTGCTGCGCCAGTACCTCAAGTACTGCGAGCGCAAGGGCTTCAAGGTCACGATGGAAGACGAGACGCCCGGCGACGTGGCCGGCATCAAGAGCGCCACGATCAAGGTCGAGGGCGACTACGCCTTCGGCCACCTGCGCACCGAGACCGGCGTGCACCGCCTGGTGCGCAAGAGCCCGTTCGACTCGGCCGGCGGCCGCCACACGAGCTTCGCCTCGCTGTTCGTCTACCCCGAGATCGACGACTCGATCGAGATCGACATCAACCCGGCCGATGTGCGCACCGACACCTTCCGCGCGTCCGGCGCGGGCGGCCAGCACATCAACAAGACCGACTCGGCGGTGCGCCTGACGCACATCCCGACCGGCATCGTCGTGCAATGCCAGGACAGCCGCAGCCAGCACAGCAACCGCGACGTCGCCTGGCGGCGCCTGCGCTCGCGGCTGTACGACCACGAGATGCGCAAGCGCATGGAAGAGCAGCAGAAGCTCGAAGACACCAAGACCGACGTCGGCTGGGGCCATCAGATCCGCTCCTACGTGCTCGACCAGAGCCGCATCAAGGACCTGCGCACCAACGTCGAAATCTCCAACACCCAGAAGGTGCTGGACGGCGACCTCGATGCCTTCATCGCGGCCAGCCTGAAGCAGGGGCTCTGACCGCGATCCGGCCAGCCGCCCTCTCACGAACCACCCGAACGAAGAACAGGACCGCCCATCATGATGCGTGAAGGCGCTGCCCCCCTGGTCCGCCGCGAGGATTACCTCGCGCCGGCCTACTGGATCCGCCGCGTCGACCTGACGCTGGACCTCGATGCCGCGAAGACCATCGTCGCGAGCAAGCTCGCGATCGAACGCAACCCCGCGCAGGAGGTGCAGCCGCTGCGCCTGCACGGCGAAGACTTGAACCTGCTGCGCGTGCTGGTCGACGGCCAGAGCGTCTCGTTCCGCCACGAGGACGACATGCTGGTGATCGACGCGCCGGCGGCCGACACCTTCACGCTCGAGATCCGCAACACGATCTGCCCGGAGAAGAACACCCAGCTGAGCGGCCTGTACGCCTCCGGCTCGGGCCTGTTCACCCAGTGCGAGGCCGAGGGCTTCCGCCGCATCACCTACTTCCTCGACCGGCCGGACGTGATGGCCATCTACACCGTCACGCTGCGTGGCGACAGGAAGAAGTACCCGGTGCTGCTGAGCAACGGCAACCTGGTCGAGCAAGGCGAACTGGAGGCCGGCCGCCACTTCGCCAAGTGGCACGACCCGTTCCCGAAGCCGAGCTATCTGTTCGCGGTGGTGGCGGCCGATCTCGTCGCGCGCGAGCAGTGGGTGCGCACGCGCGGCGGCAAGGACCACCTGCTGCAGGTCTACGTCAAGCGCGGCGACCTCGACAAGACCGAGCACGCGATGAACTCGCTGGTCGCCTCGGTGGTGTGGGACGAAGCCCGTTTCAAGCTGGCCCTGGACCTGGATCGCTTCATGATCGTCGCGGTCGACGACTTCAACATGGGCGCGATGGAGAACAAGGGCCTGAACCTGTTCAACACCAAGTTCGTGCTGGCCAGCGCCGCCACCGCCACCGATGGCGACTTCGACGGCATCGAGAGCGTGGTCGGTCACGAGTATTTCCACAACTGGACCGGCAACCGCATCACCTGCCGCGACTGGTTCCAGCTCTCGCTGAAGGAGGGCCTCACGGTCTTCCGCGACCAGGAATTCTCGATGGACATGGCCGGCTCGGCTTCGGCCCGCGCCGTGCGCCGCATCGCCGACGTGCGCGTGCTGCGCGAGCGCCAGTTCCCCGAAGATGCCGGCCCGATGGCCCACCCGGTGCGCCCCGACACCTACCGGGCGATCGACAACTTCTACACCGCGACCGTCTACGAAAAGGGCGCCGAGGTCGTGCGCATGATGCACACGCTCGTGGGCCGTGACGGCTTCGCGCGTGGCATGACGCTGTACTTCCAGCGCCACGATGGCCAGGCCGTGACCTGCGACGACTTCGCCCAGGCCATCGCCGACGCCAACCCCGGCAGCACGCTGGCAAACCACCTCGAGCTGTTCAAGCGCTGGTACGCGCAGGCCGGCACGCCGCGCGTCTCGGCGCGAGGCCGCTACGACGCGGCCGCCGGCAGCTACACGCTGACGCTCACGCAGTCGAACGCGCCTTCGGCCGGCCAGCCGGTCAAGCTGCCCCACCTGCTGCCGGTCGCGCTCGGCCTGGTCGGCCGTGACGGCCGCCCGCTGCCGCTGCAGCTCGAAGGCGAGGCGGTGCCGGCCGGCACCGAGCGCGTGCTGGTGATGACCGAGGCCGAGCAGGCATTCGTCTTCACCGGGCTGGATCAGGAGCCCGTGCCGTCGCTGCTGCGCGGCTTCTCGGCCCCCGTGGTCCTCGACGACGGCCTGTCGGACGCCGAGCGCCTGGTGCTGCTGGCGCACGACACCGATGCCTTCAATCGCTGGGAAGCCGCCCAGCGTCTCGGCCTGGCCCGCATCATTGCCGCGCTGGAGGGCACCGGGCGCCCGGTGCTCGACGACGCCTTCGTCGACGCGATGCGCCGCCTGCTGCGCGACGAATCGCTCGATGCGTCGTTCAGGGAACTCGCGCTGACGCTGCCGTCGGAAGGTTACGTGGCCGAGCAGGTCGGCCCGGTGGATCCGCAGCGCATCCACACGGTGCGCGAGGCCCTGGTCGACGACCTGGCCGCGCGGCTGCAGGCCGATTGGGCCTGGGCCTACGACGCGCACCAGGTCAAGGGCGGCTACCGGCCCGATGCCGAGCAGAGCGGCAAGCGCGCGCTGGCCAACCTCGCGCTGGCGATGCTGGTGCGCCATGCGGCAGCCACGGCCGATACGGTCTGGCCCGGCCGCGCCTACCAGCGCTTCAAGGACGCCTCGAACATGACCGACCGCCTCGGCGCGCTCGAGGCCCTGGTCAACGCCCATGCCGAGCTGGCCGCGCCGGCGCTCGAACGCTTCCACGCCCTGTTCAAGAGCGACGCGCTGGTGCTCGACAAGTGGTTCATGCTGCAGGCCCGCGCACCCGAGCGCGACGGCCGCGTCTTCGCCCGCGTGAAGCAGCTGATGAAGCACCCGGATTTCACGCTCGCCAACCCGAACCGGGCGCGTGCGCTGCTGTTCTCGCTGGCGATGTTCAACCCGGCGGCCTTCCACCGCACCGACGCGGCCGGCTACGTCTTCTGGGCCGAGAAGGTGGTCGAACTCGACGCGATCAACCCGCAGATCGCCTCGCGCTTCGCCCGCGGGCTGGACCGCTGGCGGGCGCTGGCCGAGCCGTACCGCTCGGCCGCCCGCGAGGCGATCGCGCGCGTGGCCGCCAAGACCGACCTGTCGGGCGACACGGCCGAGATCGTCCAGCGCGCGCTGCAAGACTGACCTTCCCAGGAACGAAAGCCCCGCCTCATGAGTTCACGGATCTCCCTCACCCAGTACCTCGTCGAGCAGCAGCGCGAACACGGTCACATCCCGGCGCAGTTGCGCCTGCTGATCGAGGTCGTCGCACGCGCCTGCAAGCGCATCGCGATCTCGGTCAACAAGGGCGCGCTCGGCGACGTGCTGGGCTCGGCCGGCAGCGAGAACGTGCAGGGTGAGGTGCAGAAGAAGCTCGACGTGATCAGCAACGAGGTGCTGATCGAGGCCAACGAATGGGGCGGCCACCTGGCGGCGATGGCGTCGGAGGAGATGGATTCGATCCACGTCGTGCCGAACCGCTACCCGCAGGGCGAGTACCTGCTGCTGTTCGACCCGCTCGACGGCTCGTCGAACATCGACGTCAACGTCTCGATCGGCACGATCTTCTCGGTGCTGCGCAAGGTGAACAACCAGCGCGGCATCAGCGAGGAGGATTTCCTGCAGCCCGGCAAGCAGCAGGCCGCGGCCGGCTATTGCGTCTACGGCCCGCAGACCACGCTGGTGCTGACCGTCGGCCGCGGTGTCGCGATGTTCACGCTCGACCGCGAGCAGGGCTCGTGGGTGCTGACCGCCGAGGATGTCCAGATCCCCGAGGACACCAAGGAGTTCGCGATCAACATGTCGAACCTGCGCCACTGGGATGCCCCGGTCAAGCGCTACATCGACGAGTGCCTGGCCGGCAAGGAAGGCCCGCGCGGCAAGGACTTCAACATGCGCTGGGTGGCCAGCATGGTGGCCGACGTGCACCGCATCCTCACCCGCGGCGGCGTCTTCATGTACCCTTGGGACAAGCGCGAGCCCGACAAGCCCGGCAAGCTGCGCCTGATGTACGAGGCCAACCCGATGGCCTTCCTCGTCGAGCAGGCCGGCGGCAAGGCCACCAATGGGCGCCAGCGCATCATGGACCTGACGCCCACCAAGCTGCACGAGCGCGTCAGCGTCGTGCTCGGCTCGAGGAACGAAGTCGAGCTCGTGACCTCGTACCACCACGACGCGGCCGCCTGACGAAGGCGCGGTGCCGTCGCCGCCCGCGGCGGCACCGCCGGCTCATTCGACGGGGCTCTCGGCGCCCGCCCGCGGCCGCACGACCGTCACGCTGCACGAAGCCTCGGCCATCACCTGCGTCGCGATGCGGCCCCGCCACGGCGTCAGGCCGCGCGACAGCGGCGCCCCGATGAGGATCTGGTCGACCTTGTTGACCCTGGCGTAGTCGATCAGCGCGGCCGCCGGCGCGTTCGACTCGATCACGTGGAAGGTCAGCCGATCTTCAGGCAATTGCAGCGGCTTGGCCCAGTGCCTCAGCTGCACGAGGTGGCGGATGTGCACGCTGGTGGCGGCGTCCTCGATGCGCTCGGCGCCCAGCGCCGGCTCCGGCGGGGTCACCGTGACGCAGGCGATGCGGCACTGGTTCTCGGCCGCCACCAGCCGGCGCGTGGCATCGCGCAAGGCCTCGAACACCGCCTCGTCGGTGTGCGTGGTCGCGATGGCGACGACCACGATGGGTGCGGCGTTGACCTGCACCGAGGGGGGCGGGCACGGCCCTGGCTCGAAGCCCGCGGCCCACAGCCAGCGGCGCAGGCGCACGCGCCAGCCCGCGGGCCGCAGGCGCCGCCCGCGCTCGGTGATCGCCACCTGGTCGTGATGGCTGAGGTCGAACGCGATCTGCGCCGCGGAGGCGTAGCGGTCCACCGCCTGGACCGACAGGCAGCGCAGCGTGATCTCCTGCAGCCACTCCGGCGTCGTGGGCACCAGCGCGCGCGGGGGCACGGGGTCGCGTGACAGGCGCTGGCGCAGGCGGCGTATCGACTTCGGCAGGCCGAAGGGCAGGCGCCCGGTCGTCAGCTCGTAGAGGATCGCGCCGAGCGCATAGACGTCGCTGCGCGGGTCGCAGCGCACGCCCATGATCTGCTCCGGCGCCATGTAGGGCCAGTTGCCCACCGGCATGCGGAACTCCTCGGCCAGCAGGTCGGGGAAGCGGCTGTGGTGCGCGAGCCCGAAGTCGATCAGCACGGCGCTGCCGTCGGGGCGCATCAGCACATTGGCCGGCTTCAGGTCCAGGTGCACCACGTCCTGCTTGTGCAATTCGTGCAGCGCGGCGGCCACGGCCGCACCCAGGCGGGCCACTTCCTGCGCAGGCAGCGGCGCGCGCGCCACCCAGTCCTCGAGCGGCGGCCCCTCCACGTACTCCATCACCAGATACGGCCGCGTCTCCACGTCGCCAGTGCAGACGAGCGTGGGCACGTGCGGCCCCGAGAGCACGCCCAGCACCATGCGCTCGACCTCGAAGCTGATGACGTTGGACGCCGACTCGCCGATGCCCAGCCGCGGGATCTTCATGATCAGCGGCAGCGGGCCCCGGGGCCCGACGAGACGATGCACCGCCGCCATTCCGCCGAGGTGCAGCCTTCTGCCGAGCCGGAAGCCGTCGACCTCGTCTCCCTCGCGCAGCGGCTCGCCAGTGGGGCTATTGGCCATGCTCGAGGCGCCACGCCAGCCGTTCGGGCAGGCCGGCAGCACGGATCTTCCCCGCTGCCGTGGCGTAGTCGTAGGCCACGCGAAAGAAGGTCATGCGGGCCCGGGCCAGGTCGACCAGGGCGTAGCAGGCAGCGGGATTGCCGTCGCGCGGCTGCCCGGCCGAGCCGACGATGGCCAACCAGCGACGGTGCCGCCCGATCGGGATCGGCGTGCCGGGCGCCGGCTCGAACGGCAGCGGCCGGCCGCCGGCGCCGATGTAGTACAGCACCTGCTCGTGCACATGGCCGCAGAAGGTGTAGACGGCCCTTGCCGCGCGCATGCTCGCCTGGGCCTGGACCTCGCTGGTGACGTAGTCCCAGCGTTCGGGGCTGGCGGCACTCGCGTGCACGAAGACGCTGTCGTCCTCGCGCACCAGCAGCGGCAAGGCGTCGAGAAAGGCGCGCTGCCGGTCGCTCAGGCGCACGCGCGTCCAGTCGATCGCGGCCTGTGCGCTCCCGGCCATCGGATCGACCGGGCGGCCGAGCACGGCGGCGTCGTGGTTGCCCAGCACCACGACAGCGCCTTGCGCCGCGTGCTGTGCGATCACGTCGATGACGGCGCCGGGGTCGGCGCCATAGCCGACCAGGTCGCCCAGGAATGCGAAGCGCTGCGCACCCTGCGACTGCGCGTGCGCCAGGCACGCCGTGAGCGCTTCGAGGTTGCTGTGGATGTCCGCGAGGAGTGCCAGCTTCATCGCCATGCCGTGAGGCGCCATGCCCCACGGCACTCTAGCGCTTCAGCTGCCGTGGTGGATGTCGCGATCCTTGGTCTCAGGCAGGAAGAACGTGCCCAGCACCGCCGTCATCAGCGCCACCACGATCGGATACCACAGGCCGAAGTAGATGTCGCCGGTAGCGGCCACCATGGCGAAGGCCGTGGTCGGCAGAAAGCCGCCGAACCAGCCGTTGCCGATGTGATACGGCAGCGACATCGACGTGTAGCGGATCCGCGTGGGGAACAACTCCACCAGCCACGCCGCGATCGGCCCGTAGACCATCGTCACGTAGATGACGAGGATCGTCAGCAGCGCCAGGACCATCGGGAAGTTGATCTTGGCGGGGTCGGCCTTGGCAGGGTAGCCCGCGGCCTTGACCGCCTCATTGACGGCCTTGTCGAACTCGGCCGCCTTGGCCTTGAATTCGGCCGGCGGCAGCGCCGTGCCCTCGAACGCGGGGATGACCGTTTCGCTGCCGATCTTGATC
Source organism: Ideonella sp. (assembly GCF_035254525.1). GTDB lineage: Bacteria > Pseudomonadota > Gammaproteobacteria > Burkholderiales > Burkholderiaceae_C > Ideonella. The sequence continues at coordinate 19,393 of NZ_DATFAN010000141.1, forward strand.
GAGGCCACCGTGCCTGCCGGCGCCAGCTCGTTGCGATAGTTGATCGCACGCTTGGCCATCGCGCTCTTGGCGATGTCGCACGAGCTGGTGAATTTCGCCTTGCCCACCGGGTCGAACTGGAACGAGCACTGGCTCGGGTCGGCCACCACGACGACCGGGTTCTTGGCCTGTGCCTCGAAGATGGCCGGGTTGGCGAATTCGGTCAGCCCCTTGAAGATCGGGAAGTAGGTCACCGCGGCCAGCAGGCAGCCGACCATGATGATCGGCTTGCGGCCGATCTTGTCGGACAGCCAGCCGAAGACGAGGAAGAACGGCGTGCCGATGACCAGGGACCCGGCGATCAGCAGGTTGGCCGTGGTGGCGTCGACCTTCAGCGTCTGCAGCAGGAAGAACAGCGCATAGAACTGGCCCGTGTACCACACCACCGCCTGCCCGGCGGTGCCGCCGAGCAGGATCAGGATGACGATCTTCAGGTTCGGCCAGCGCAGGAACGACTCGGTCAGCGGCGCGCGCGAGGCCTTGCCCTCTTCCTTCATCTTCCGGAAGATCGGCGATTCGTTGAGCTGCAGCCGAATGTAGACCGAGATCGCCAGCAGCAGGATCGACAGCAGGAAGGGCACACGCCAGCCCCATTCGTCGAATTCCTTGCCCAGCGCCAGGCGACAGCCGAGGATGACCAGCAGCGACAGGAACAGGCCCAGGGTCGCCGTGGTCTGGATGTAGCTCGTGTAGTAGCCGCGCTTGCCCTGCGGGGCATGCTCGGCCACGTAGGTCGCGGCGCCGCCGTACTCGCCGCCCAGCGCCAGGCCCTGCAGCAGGCGCAGCGAGATCAGGATGACCGGTGCGGCCACCCCGATGGACGCGTAGCTGGGCAGCATGCCGACGATGGCGGTCGACAGGCCCATGATGAGGATCGTGATCAGGAAGGTGTACTTGCGGCCGATCATGTCGCCCAGGCGGCCGAAGATGATCGCGCCGAAGGGGCGCACCGCGAAGCCGGCGGCAAACGCCAGCAGCGCGAAGATGAAGGAGGTCGTCTCGTTGACGCCTGCAAAGAACTGCTTGCTGATGATCGCCGCAAGCGACCCGTAGAGATAGAAGTCGTACCACTCGAAGACTGTGCCGAGCGACGATGCGAAGATGACTCTGCGCTCGTCCTTGGTCATTCCCCGCGGCGCACCGGCCGCCAAGGTGGTTGCATCTGCCATGGAATCTCCTCAGGTTGTCTGAACGGTTGTTGGAACGATCACCTCTCGCCCACCAGCAACTCCCGCACGGTGGTCATCAGCTCGCGCGTCGAGAACGGCTTGGTGACATACGCATCGGCGCCGAGCGCCAAGCCCTTGCTGATCTCGATGTCGCGGCCCTTCGCGGTCAGCATGACGATGCGGACACCGCGTCCGCCGTCGGTCTCGCGAACCCTCTTGCACACTTCGAAGCCATTCATGCCCGGCAGCATCACGTCCAGAAGGATCAGGTCGGGCAGCGCTTCCTGCACCGCCGCGAGGGCTTCGTTGCCATCGCGTGCGACCCTGACTCGGTAGCCCTCGCTCTCGAGCAGATACTCCAGCGAAACGACGATGCTGGGCTCGTCGTCGGCAACGAGTATGGTCTTCTCATCCATCTCATCCGGACTTTCTTTCGCGAAGCCTTACACGTTTCTGACGAAGCAGCAACTGCCCGGGCAAGCCCGCTCCGGGCAAACCCTGGGTAGCTTGCGGCGGCGGCTCGAGCAGGCGCCCGACAATGCGACGATGAGCACGGACTACGTCTACTGGACCTTCACCGCCGCGGCGCAGTGCGTGTCGACCTTCGTCGCGCTGCTGCTGACCGGTTATGCGCTGGTGCTGGCGCAGATCGAGGCAGCACGCGAACGCGACGATTCGCTGCAGGAGCTGCACACGGTGCTGCGCGCCAGCTACCACGCGCGCTTGACGGTGCTGGCCTGGCTCACCGCACTGGCCGTGCTGCTGAGCCTGCTGGTGGTCTGGGTCAACCGCTCGGACCACACGGCGCCGCCGTGGATGATGAGTTTCGCGGCGCTGGCCGACATCGTCGCGATGGTGGCCGGGCTGGCCTTCGTCGTCACGATCATCGACCCCCGGCGCTACCAGAAGGCCGCCGAGCGCGAGCTCGAACACCAGCAGGTCGCCGCCCAGCCGGGCACCGTCACCTCGGCGGAGGTGTTCTTCAAGGCCTTCCGCCAGCTCGAACGCGCGCTGCGTGACCAGATCAAGCGCCAGGGCCTGGGCGCCGAGCCCGGCGACGACGGCAAGGGCCCCAGCAGCGTGCGCCAGATGGCCGCGGCGCTGCTCGACAACGGCTCGATCGGCGAAGACTTCCACGCCGAGCTGCTGCAGGTGGCCAAGTACCGCAACCTGCTGTTCCACGGCCACGTGAAGCAGGCCGACACCGGCATGGTCGAGCGCACCACGCGCGACGCGGCGCTGGTGCGCCAGCTCGCCTGAAGCCCCGGCGCCGGATCGGCACGGATCGGCACAATGGGCGGCATGACGACCGCCGCACCCGAACCGCTCGACCGCTTCGACCCCGCCCGCAAGCTGCTGAGCCAGGACGAAGCCGCGGCGCGCTACGGCGCGCAGCCCGGCACCGTGTTCACCAATGGCGTGTTCGACGTGCTGCACCGCGGCCACGTGGCCTGCCTCGCGGCGGCACGCGCCTTGGGCGAGCGCCTCATCGTCGGCGTGAATTCCGACGCCTCGGCGCGCCGGCTCGGCAAGGGCCCCGACCGGCCGCTGAACCGCGAGCAGGACCGCGCGTTCCTGCTGGCCGGCCTCGAAAGCGTGGATGCGGTCGTGCTGTTCGACGAGGACACCCCGCTGGCGGTGCTGGCCAAGCTCAAGCCCGCCCTGTACGTGAAGGGCGGCGACTACGACATGGCGCAACTCGCCGAGACGCCGCTGGTGCAGAGCTGGGGGGGCCGCTCGCTCGCCCTGCCCTTCATCGACGGGTACTCGACGACGGCCCTGGTCCGGCGGATCCGGGCGTAGGCGCCGCCCTACACGAGACTGCGCCATCGGGCGACAGACACCATGCATCCCGCGCGTTATGGTCTCGTCGCATCGGCGCAGCACGCGCCCGTCGAAAGGATGGCCATGTTCACGAACGATGATTCCCGCGGCGCCCGGCACGCCCACGATCCCGCCCGCCGCCGCCTGATGGGCGGCCTGGGTGCCGGCGCACTGGCCAGTGCGCTGCCGGCCTGGGCTGCCGCGCCCGAAGACGACACCTACGACCAGGAATCGACACTGCGCGCCGCGACCGAGTTCTTCGGCCAGACCACCGAGGGCCTGGCCAAGGTCATCGAGAAGGCATTCCGCGAGCAGGGCCGGCCCAACGGCTACATCCGGGGCGAAGAGGTCTCGGGCGCGCTCACTGTCGGCCTGCGATACGGCGAAGGGGAGTTGACGATGAAGCGCGGCGCCGCCACCAAGGTCTACTGGGCCGGCCCGTCGGTCGGCTTCGACGCCGGCGCCAACGCGTCCAAGGTGTTCGTGCTGGTCTACAAGCTGCCGGGCGTCGATGCGATCTTCAAGCGCTATCCCGGCGTGGACGGCAGCCTCTACTTCGTGGGCGGCGTCGGCATCAACTACCAGCGGCTGGACGGGGTGACGCTGGCGCCGATCCGCCTCGGCGTGGGCCTGCGCACCGGCGCGAGCGTCGGCTACCTGCACTACCGGCGAGAGAAATCCCTGAACCCGCTCTGACCCCCGGCACCGGCGAAATCGCTCTGCTAGAATGCGCGCTTTCGCCGGTGTAGCTCAGTTGGTAGAGCAGCGCATTCGTAATGCGAAGGTCGGGAGTTCGACTCTCTTCACCGGCACCAAACACAAGAATAAACGGGTCAGTCCCCTGCGGGGCTGGCCCGTTTTGCTTGTGTCGTGCAGTGCCACCGTGTAAAGCCCGCCCGGATTGCCAATCAGCGCACGGTTGGCGGCCCTTGGCGGGCCGCGCACGACTCAAGCCACGGCCGCGGGTGGCGAAGATGCGGCAACAGGAGTCTTGTTGCCGTGTACTGGAAACCCGTTCTTGCCTGCGCCCTGGCGCTGGGAGCCTCGGCCGCAAGGGCCGGGGCGGCCGATCTCACCGATACCGAGCAGCGCTGGCTCAAGGGCGCCTGGCCGGTGATCGCCTTCGCCGAGCAGCAGAAGCTGCCGCTGGACATCGTCGTGCAGCCGCAGCCCACCCCGGGCAAGGCCCCGCTGGCGCTGGGCTTCGTCGACGGGCGCTGCAAGCTCGTGCTGTCGATGCGCGGCAATCCCGAGGCCGAGGCCACGCTGGGCCGCATCGAGCCGCGCTGGCTCGGGCCCACGCTCGAGCTGATGGCCGCGCACGAGCTCGGCCACTGCCGGCGCTACCTGGACGGCGCCTGGCGCGGCCTGCCAGCCGGTTTCGTCACCGCGGCGCCCGCCGGCCTGAGCCCCGAGCTGCGTGAAGCCTGGCTGGACATGAAGGCAACGCGGCGCGAAGAAGGCTACGGCGACCTCGTCGGCCTGGCATGGACGCGCCAGCACCACCCCGAGGCCTACGCCCCGCTGCATGCCTGGCTGCTGGGCGAGCGTTCGCGCGACCTGCAGCCTGGCAGCCACCACGACACCCTGGCCTGGGTGCGGCTCGCCGGGGACGGCGCGGCGCTCGCGGCAGGGCCGTCGATCTTCGGTGCCGCGGCCGTGCTGTGGCAGACCGGGCTGAAGGCCGACAACTGACGCTGCCGGGGCCGGCTCAGGCCGCCCCGCCGGCCCCGCCAGCAGCGCCCGGAACCGCCGTTCGGCGCGCCTGCATCGCGAGAACGCCTTCGACCACCTCGCGCGCCAACGCGTCGCGCTCGGCCGGGTCGGCCAGCGCGGCGGCCTCATCGGAGCCGGGCGCCGGATCGGCCTCGCCGCCGAGCAGCGCGATGGTGTGCAGCGCCGGCCCGAGTTCGGCGTCGGCCTGCCAGGCGCGCCACGCGTCGGGCTGCAGGTCGATCGCCTGCAGGAAGCCGGTGCACCAGTCCTGCGCGTCGATCCATTCCTCGCCGTTCGCCTCGACGATGCTGAACAGCGGCTCCCACAGCCGCGGCTGGTCGCGCAGCACGCAGGCGATCGACTGCAGGTGGCGCAGCGCGAACAGGGTGGTCCGCTTGCGCTGACGGTTGCTCGCGAAGGGCTGGCCATCGGGGCCGTCGCCGCCCCAGATCAGCGGCAGCCAGTCGGCGCTCGGCCACTGGTCCAGCCACTCGGGCGGGGCGAGCAGCATCGCGGTCAGGTAGCCGTCAACGCCCTCGACGTTCATCGCGCCGTCGGTCGGCAGGGCCTGCAGCAGCTCGTCGAAGGCCTGCAGCTCGTCGTCGGTCAGCGGCGAGTTGTTCGAGGCGCGGTCGAATTGGGGATAGGTCATGGCATGGGGCCCGGGGCTGGGGCGCCGATTGTGGCGCACGGGGTGGGCAGGTTACGCTGTCGCCTTCATCCCGAACAGTACCGAGCGAGGAGAAGCCCCGTCATGCCCAGCCTGCCCCGTTTCAGCCGCCGCCGCGGCCTCGTTGCCACCCTGGCCCTGGTCGCCGCGTCGGCCTTCACCGGCCTCGCGCAGGGCCAGCCGCTGACCGGCAAGACGGTGAAGATCCTGGTCGGCTTCCCGCCCGGCGGCGGCACCGATGCGATCGCCCGCGTGCTGGCCGAGAGCCTGAAGGACGAGCTCGGCGCGACGGTGATCGTCGAGAACAAGCCCGGCGCCGGTGGCCAGCTCGCCGCGCAGGCGCTGAAGGCCGCCGCGCCGGACGGCACCACCGTGTTCCTCAGCCACGACCATTCGATCTCGATCCTGCCGCAGGTCGTCAAGGCGCCCGGCTTCGACCCGGCGACCGATTTCGTGCCGGTGGCCGGCTTCGCGACCTTCGTCAACGCGTTTGCGCTCTCGGGCGGCACGCCGGGCAAGTCGTTCAACGACTACGTCGCCTGGGTCCGCTCGGCCGGCGGCAAGGGCGCCGTCGGCGTGCCGGCGCCAGCCTCGGTGCCCGAATTCCTCGTCAAGGTGATCGGCGAGAAGTACAAGCTCGATCTGGTGGCCGCGCCCTACCGCGGCAGCGCGCCGATGATGTCCGACATGCTGGGCAACCAGATCGCCGCCGGCGTCGGCTCGGTGCCCGACTTCATCGAGAACCACCGCAGCGGCAAGCTGCGCATGGTGGCGGTGCTCGGCGGCGCGCGCCAGGCCGCGCTGCCGGACGTGCCGACCTTCGCCGAGCTCGGCCTGGCCGGCTTCGAGGACGTGCCCTACTACGGCGTCTTCGCGCCGGCCGGCACGCCGAAGGCGGCGCTCGACCAGTTCTCGGCCGCGCTGGCCAAGGTGATCGCCAAGCCCGCGGTGCACGACCGCCTGACGACCATGGGCCTGACGGTCGGCCACATGAGCGGCGAGCAGCTCGGCGCGCGTGAACGCGCCTACACCGCCACCTGGGCCAAGATCATCAAGGCGACCGGCTTCGTTCCCCAGTGAACGTTGCCCCCACGCCCCCTTCCGGGGGCTGCCCCCCGTGGGGGCTCGCGCAGCGGACCGGCAAAGCCGGATCCGCGCACGCCGCTTGATTGGGTTTGCGGTCCTCGTCGCGAGCGGCCGAATGCGAGGTCAGGGAGACGAGGTGAGGGCCGGCTTCGCGTTCATCGACACCCCGGCGGGCCTGGTCGGCCTGGCGTGGAACGACGCGCTGGCCGTCTGCGGCGGGCAGCTGCCCGAGGCCACGCCGGAGCTGACCCGTCGGCGCATGCAGCAGCGCTACGCGCACCTGGCCGAAGTCGAGCCGCCGCCGGCGATGGCCGACGTGTTCCGGCGCCTGGCCGCCGCGCTGCAAGGCGCGCCGGACACGCTGGAGGACGTGCCGCTGGCCGATGCCGACGTGCCCGAGTTTCACCGCCGGGTCTACGCGCTGGCCCGGCGAATTCCGCCGGGGCAGACCCGCAGCTACGGCGAGCTCGCCGCCGAGCTGGGCGGCCCGGCGGTCGCCCGCGCCGTCGGCCAGGCCCTGGCGCGCAACCACTACGCCCCGCTGGTGCCCTGCCACCGCGTGATGGCCGCCCGCGGCCAGGCCGGCGGCTTCTCCGGCCCGGGCGGGTTGCACGCCAAGTTGATGCTGCTGCAGCTCGAGGGCGCCGCGCTGGGTGGCGCATCGGCGCAGCAACCGGGCCTGTTCTGACCCGGGCGGGCGAACCGTCAGGGCCCCGGCACGGTCTCGCGCAGCTCGACCCGGTCGACGTAGAACACGCCGCCGTTCGGGTCCTGGTTGTAGATGACCATCGTGTCGGTGGCGCCGGTCGAATCGGTGCACACGCGCAGCTCTTCCCATTCGCCGTGCTTGGTGCTCCAGCTCACCGGGCCGGTGTTGCCGGCGCTGGACTGCATGGCGACCTGGCCCTTGCTGACCTTGACCCAGGCCGAGAACATGTAGGTTTTGCCCGGCACGGCGGGAATGCTCTGGAAGACGCCGCCTTCGTTGCCGCCGGCCTGGAACTTCAGCATCAGGCTGCCCTTGGCGTAGGGGGCGTTCGAGGGCACCAATGTCGAGCAGACCTTGTCGCCGTCGTTGCTGCTGTGCATCGTCCAGTTCGCGGCGGCCGAATCGGTGGAGCCCGAGCGCGGCGTCCAGCAGGTGGTGGTGCCGACCGGCACGCCCGCCTGGGCGTTCTCGAAGTTGGCGTTCAAGGCGGTGTTGCCGGTCACGAAGCCGATCGGCGGGCAGTAGATCGACGCCGGCGAGGTGGCCTGCGCGCTGGCGGCCAGGGCCAGCAGGCCGGTGGCGATGAGATGGCTGTGGTTCATGGGGTGACTCCCGGTGCTGCAAGGGGTGCCGGGCGCGGTGGCCCGGCGGCGCCAGTGTGGGCGCGGGCGCGGTGAGCGCCCATCCCGGGCGCTAGGGGATCGATGCATGTCCGGTTCGGCCATCGAATTACGGCCTGAAACCGGCTATCGTGCTGCCCTTCACAAGGAGGTGGACATGGATTCGAAGAGCGTGGATGCCGGCCGCGGCGTGAACTGGTGGACCGACAGCTGGGCCCTGTTCATGAAGAACCCGGGCATGTGGATCGTGCTGGGCCTGGTGGTGATCGTGATCGGCGTGGTGCTGAACTTCGTGCCGTTCATCGGCGGCCTGGCCTTCGCGCTGGTGATGCCGGCCTTCATCGGCAGCTGGATGCTGGCCGCGCGCAAGCTCGAGGGCGGCGGCACGCTGGAGGTAGGCGACCTGTTCCTCGGCTTCCAGGGCCAGCAACTCACGCCGCTGCTGGTGCTGGGCGCGCTGTCGCTGGCCGCGTCGGCGGTGGTGTTCGTCATCATGGGGGTGTTCGGCTTCGGCGCGGTGATGGGCATGGGCGTCGGCGCCGGCATGCACAGCGGCATGGGCGCGCTCGCGGCCATGGGCGCCGGTTTGATCGGCCTGCTGGTCGGGCTCGCGCTGTTCGTGCCGATCACGATGGCCTTCTGGTTCGCGCCGGCGCTGGTGGTGTTCGACGGCGTGGCGCCGGTGGATGCCATCAAGGCCAGCTTCGCCGCCTGCCTGCGCAACGTCATGCCCTTCCTGGTCTACGGCGTGCTCGGCCTGGTGGCGAGCGTGATCGCGTCGATCCCGTTCGGCCTGGGCTGGATCGTGCTGCTGCCGCTGATGGGGCTCACGGTCTACCTGTCGTACCGCGACATCTACGGCCGCTGACGGCCCCCATGCCATGGCCACGACGGGTGTGAGCGCGCTGCGGGTGTTGTCGGTGATCCCGCCGATGACGCAGCTGAACACGCCCTACCCGTCCACGGCCTACCTGACCGGCTTCCTGCGCTCGCGCGGCGTCCCCGCGGTGCAGGAGGACCTGGCGCTGGCGCTGGTGCTGCGCCTGCTGACCCCCGAGGGGTTGGCGCTGCTGCGCGACGAGGCCGCCGCGCTGCCGCCGGCGCGGCAGACCGCGCAGACCCGCCAGTTCGCCGACGAGTACCCGCGCTATCTCGCGACGGTGGGGCGTGTCATCGCCTTCCTGCAAGGCCGCGATGCGACGCTCGCCCACCGCATCGCGACCCGCGCCTTCCTGCCCGAGGGCGAGCGCTTCCGTTCGCTCGAGATCTACGGCGAGCTCTACCCCGAAGACGCCGACCCACTCGGCTGGGCCTTCGGCGTGCTCGGGCTGCAGGACCGCGCGCGCCACCTCGCCACGCTGTACCTGAACGACCTGGCCGACGTGCTGCGCGATGCCGTCGACCCGCGATTCGAGTTCGTGCGCTACGCCGAATCGCTGGCAACCAGCCAGCCCAGCTTCGACCCGCTGGCCGGGGCGCTGGCCGCGCCGCCGAACCTGATCGACCGCACGCTGCAGGCGCTGACGCACGAGGCGCTCGAACGCCATCGCCCGCAGGTCGTGCTGCTGTCGGTGCCGTTCCCCGGCGCGGTGTACGCCGCCCTGCGCATCGCGCAAGCGATCAAGGCCAGCGACCCCGCCATCGTCACGGTGCTCGGCGGCGGCTTCGTCAACACCGAGCTGCGCGAGCTGGCCGAACCGCGCCTGTTCGAGGCCATCGATTACGTGACGCTCGACGCCGGCGAGCGCCCGCTGCTGGCGCTGCTGGAGCACCTGGCCGGCGAGCGCGCGGCCTCGCGCCTGGTGCGCACCTTCCACCGCGACGCCGCCACCGGCCAGGTCCAGTACACGAACTGGCCCGAGCCCGACGTGCCGTTCGACGAGATCGGCACGCCCACCTGGGACGGCCTGCCGCTGGGCGACTACCTGTCGCTGCTGGACATGCTCAACCCGATGAACCGGCTGTGGAGCGACGGGCGCTGGAACAAGCTCACCGTCGCCCAGGGCTGCTACTGGAAGAAGTGCAGCTTCTGCGACACCAGCCTCGACTACATCTCGCGCTACGAGGCCGCCTCGGCCGCCACGCTGGTCGACCGCATCGAGCGCATCGTCGACGAGACCGGCCAGACCGGCTTCCACTTCGTCGACGAGGCCGCGCCGCCCAAGGCGCTGCGCGCGCTGGCCGAGGAGCTGCAGCGCCGCCGCGTCGAGATCTCGTGGTGGGGCAACATCCGCTTCGAGAAGACCTTTACCCCGGCGCTGGCCGAGGCGTTGGCCGACAGCGGCTGCATCGCGATTTCGGGCGGGCTGGAGGTCGCCTCCGACCGGCTGCTGGCACTGATGAAGAAGGGCGTCTCGGTCGAGCAGGTGGCGCGCGTCACCAAGGGCTTCGCCGACGCCGGCATCCTGGTGCACGCCTACCTGATGTACGGCTTCCCGACCCAGACGGTGCAGGACACGGTCGATGCGCTGGAATACGTGCGCCAGCTGTTCGAGAACGGCTGCATCCACTCGGGCTTCTTCCACCGCTTCGCCTGCACCGTGCACTCGCCCGTCGGCAAGAACCCCGGCGACTACGGCATCACGCTGCTGCCGCTGCCCGACAGCCCCTTCGCGAAGAACGACGTCGGCTTCATCGACCCGACCGGCACCGACCACGACGCGCTGGGCCGCGGGCTGAAGAAGGCGATCTACAACTACATGCACGGCATCGGCCTGGACGAGGACGTGCGCGCCTGGTTCACCGAAGTGCGCGGCAAGGTGCCGCGGCCGACGGTGGCGCGACGGCGGATAGCGTCTGCCCTGGCCACGGCCGGCTGACGCGCCTACACTGGCCGCGGAGCCAGCCCATGCAGTGGCCGACATGGCCGAGGGAGCTGTATGCAGGTCACTCGCGAGCCCACCGAAATCGCCGGCATCGGCCGCCGCCGCTACCTGACGGTGCTCTTCACCGATCTGTCCGGCTCCACCCAGCTCGGTGACCTGCTGCAAGCCGAGCACTACGCCGCGATGCTGGGCGCCCTGCGCGCGCTGTGCCGCGACATCGTGCCGCGCCACGGTGGCCGCATCGCCCGGCTGCAGGGCGACGGCATGCTGGCCATCTTCGGTTATCCCGATCCCCACGAGGACGACGGCCGCCGCGCAATCGAGGCGGCGCTCGATTTGCACCAGGCCATCGGGCGTGTCGCGGTCGACGGCAGCGTCGTGCGTGCCGGCACGCTGGGCCTGCACTCGGGCGTCCACGCCGGCCTGGTGTTCGTTTCCGACGGCGACGTCGAACGCGGCCGCTTCGAGCTGCTCGGCAGCGTGCCCAACATCGCGTTCCGCCTGGCGGATGTGGCCCGCCGCGGCGAGATCGTGGTCAGCGAAGAGACCCTGGGGCCGCAGATGCACTTCTTCTCGCTCGGCGAGCGCGAATGGATCACGCCGCGCGGCCGCAAGCAGGCCCTGCCGGCCTACCGCATCCTGGGCCGTGCCGCGCTCCAGCGGCGCTACGAAGCGCGCCGGCAGCGTGGCCTGGCCCCCTTCGTCGGGCGCCAGTCGGAGCTGTCGGCGCTGCTGGCAGCGTTGCGCGGGGCCGCTGGCGGCCGGCCGGCCTGCGTCGCCGTCTGCGGCGGCCCCGGCGTCGGCAAGACCCGCCTGATCGAGGAATTCGTCCGCCAACCCGAGTTGCAGGGTTGGCGGGTGCTGATGGGCCACTGCGAGAGCTACCTCGGTGCCGAGCCGCTGCAGCCCTTCCTCCAGATGCTGCGCGGCCTGCTCGGGCTGCCGCTCGCGTCACCGGGGTCGGCCCTGCCCGCTTCACCGGTGCTGGACGCGCTCGGCGCACTGGGCGACGAAGGCCGCGCCGCACGCGACGCGCTGGCGCGGGCCGTCCCGCTGGTGCAGCCGGGCACCGGCCGGCTGGCGCCAGCCGGCGGCGGCGCCATGACGATCTTGCGCGACGCCTTCGACGCCTGTGCGGCACTGCAACCGCTGCTGCTGGTGCTGGACGACTGGCAGTGGGCCGACGAAGCCAGCCAGCACACGCTGGATGCGCTGCGCTCGCTGGGCCGGCCGCTCCTGGTGCTGCTCGCGGTTCGCAGCGGCGGCGACACGGTGCTGGACGCCGGCACCACCGCGCTGGCGTTGTCGCCGCTCGCTCTGCCCGAAGCGCAGGCGGCCATGCGCCACCTGCTGCCGCGGGCAGACCCCTTCCTGGTCGCCCAGATCCACCAGCACGCCGGCGGCAACCCCCTGTTCATCGAGGAGCTGTGCCACATCGCCCACGATGCCGCCGAGCGCCATGCGCCCGAGCCTTCGCCGGGCGGCGCGGCCTGGCTCAGTGCCCTGATTGCCTCGCGCGTCGCGCGCTTGTCGGCGGACCAGCTGGGCCTCGTGCAGGCTGCCGCGGTCATCGGCAACGCCTTTCCGGCCTGGCTGCTCGAGCGGCTGTGCAGCATCGAGGCTGGCGGCCCGCAGATCATGCGGCTGGCGGAGCTGGACCTGATCTTTCCGGCCGAACAACCGGGCTGGCTGCGCTTCAAGCACGGCGTCACGCGGGACGTGGTCTATGAAGGCATCGCGCTCGAGCAACGCACCGCGCTGCACCGCCGCGTGGCCGAGGCGCTGGCGCCGGCCGCCGGCAAGACGCCGCCGGAGGAGTTCGTCGAGACCCTCGCCTACCACTGCGGCGCCGGCGCGCTGCACGAAGACGCCGCCCGCTACGCCGAATGGGCCGGCGACAAGGCGGCCGCCGCGGCCGCGCTGGACCGGGCCCGCAGCCAGTACACCGCGGCGCTGCAGGCGCTGGATGCGCTGGAGCCGCACACCGACGCGCAATGCCTGCGCTGGTGCGCGGTGGCCGAGAAGCTGGGCATGGCCTGCGTCTTCGACCCCCTGGCGCTCGGCGACGGCCTCGGCCTGTTCGAACGCGGGCTGGCGCTGGCCCGGGCCGGCGGCTCGGTGCCGGCCATCGCCCGCGCCGAATACTGGATGGGCTACCTGCTGTACGCCCGGGGCATCGCACGGCCCTCACGGGTCCACTGCGAGGCCTCGCTCGCGCTGGCCGCCGAACTCGGCGACGAGCGCCTGGCCGCGCAGGTGCGCGCGACGCTCGGGCAGGTGCTGCACGCCGCCGGCGACTACGCCCGCGCCCTGCCCCTGCTCGACAGCGCGATCGACAGCAAGCGCCGCCAGCGCCGGCCCGGCAGCAGCGTGGCCGTGGGCTCGGCCTATGCGCTGGCCTGCAAGGGCGCGCTGCTCGGCGACCAGGGCCGTTTCGACCTCGCCGACGAGTGTTTTGCCGAAGCCATGGAACTGCTCGGCGACACGCCGCACCAGGTGGCCAGCTCGGTGCGCAACTGGATCAGTTGCTGCTGGCAATGGCAAGGCCGGTGGGAAGAAGCGGCCGCGATGGCCGAGACCTCGGTCGGCGTGGCCGAGCGGGTCAGGAGCCGCCAGCTGCTGGCGATGAGCCGGGCCCTGCGCGGCCACGCCCGCTGGGTGCTCCACGGCCGCGACGACGACCTGCAGGCCATGCGCGACTCGATCGCGTGGATCGAGGAACGGCGCGGCGGGCTGGTGACCTCGTTGAACTACGGCCATCTGGTCGACGCCTGCGCCAGCCGGGGCCTGCAGGCCGAGGCACGGCGACACGCGGCGCGGCTGCTGCTACGTGCCCGGCAGCGCGACCACCTCGGCCAGGCGGAAGGCTGCCGGGCGCTGGCGCGCATCACCGGCGAGCCGGCGCGGGCGGATCGCTGGCTGGCCCAGGCTGATCGGGCCGCAGACGCCCGCGGCGCCGCACACGAGCACGCCAAGACGGCGCTGTGCCGCGCCGAGCTGGCCCGGGCGCAGGACCGCCCCGCCGATGCCGCCGCCTGGCTGGACCGGGCCGCCGCCGGCTTCGAGCGCCTGGGCATGGCCTGGCACCTGGCTCAAGCCCGCGCACTGCGGGGTTCATGACGCGTACAGGCGCGTGCTGAGCAGGTAGTTGTCCAGCCAGTCGGACACCCGCGCGGCCAGCTTGGCGAAGCCGCCTGCGGTGGGGTGCAGCTCGTTGGCCCAGTCCAGCTGGTAGCCGGCGCCGCGGTCCAAGGTGCCGCGCAGATCGATGTGCCCCACCGGCCACCCCCCTTGCGTGAGCTCGTTGGCCACCCTGTCCTGCATGACGTTCAGGCAATCGATCAAGTCCTGCATGACGGCCTTGCGTTCAACGAGCTTGCCGTAGTGCAGCCGTGTCGCCAGCACGGGGTACAGCCACGAGATGCTGCTCTTGGCCACGCCGACGAGGTTGCGACCGTCGGGCACCGGGTAGTCGTAGCCGTGGATGAAGATCGGCACGGGGGCATCGACCATCGACCGGCAGATGGCGATGTAGTGCCCGATGAGCGTCTTCAGATCGGCAGCCATGTTCACGCCGACGGTCGCCTCCACCACGTCCGTGACGAGCCATTGCGTGCCCTGGACCTTCGACCGCTCGTGGACGAGCGGAAGCAGCTTCTCCTGCACCACGTCGTTGCCCCCCGCGGACAGCAGGATGAACCGAGGTGGCCGGCCGAGCGCCACCATGCGGCGCAGCTTGGCGGTGAAGGCATCGATCTGCGGACGGCAGAGCAGGTCCTTCAAGCTGTCGCCCGCCTGTGCGAGGCTCTCGGCACGGTATTGGTGGTTCTGCTCGAGCATCCCCAGCAGGCTCGCCACGGGGCCGGAATCGGGACGGGCGATGTCGTCGAACCAGGAATCGCCTTCTGCCAGCAGCCAGCCCTGGGCCGGCGCCTGCCCGGCTTGCTTGATCCGGTGCATCTGGGCATCGGCGTCGCGATCGACCAGCGGCTTCGGCGGGGCGGCCACCGGCGGCGCCGGGAACGTCGGGCCTTCGAAGTTCACCGCCAGGCGGGCGGGGCTGGGCCGCATCGGCAAGGCGGTGCCCAGCAACCCGGCCAGCGTGCCGAGCAAGGCGCCCATCGCGGCCATGTAGCCCGGGCAGGCATGGGTCGGCTCGCCGGCCGGCTGCACGGCTGCCTTGCGGTGGCCGCCGAAGACCGCCGACAGGTCGGCAGCCGAGCCGCCGGCCAGCTGGGCGTGCGTGCAGGCGACCTGCGACACCACCACCTTGTCGCCCCGCCTGACCTCGACGCCGCCGAGCAATGTGTCGGTGGTGGCCGTGCGCCAGATCAGCTCGGGCGACGGGCGCAGGCGCATCGCATCGGCCAGCGGACCGAGCAGCACGCGCCGCGCCGAGTTCAGATCGATGGGGACGGCCAGCTCCAGCAGTTGCTGCCGCAGTCGCCAGAAGCTGCCATCGCGCAGCCACTCGTCCATCACGCGGCCGAGGTTGCCCTCCAGGGTCGGCAGCATCCCCATCAGCACGCCCACGAGATAGCGCGCCACCTGATCGACGTCGAAGTCGGCGGCGAACTGCGCGAACACGACCTTCGGGATCGGTGCCTGCGTGCGCGGGCGGCCCGAGCGCCGCGGCAGGGTGCCGGCATCGTGGTGCCGCTGCACCAGGGCCCGCATGGCTTCGGTCAGGCGTCGCCCGACCGCCTGGCCCCTGGCGACGACGAAGTCGCCCGGGTGCGGCTGGAAGATATAGCGCGACGGCGGCATGAAGTGCCCGGGGTAGCGGGGCACGGTGTGGAAGTCGAGATCCCAGCGCTGCGCACCCGGCAGGAACTCGGGCGGCTCCAGGCCGAACCATTCCTGGCACAGGCGCTGCAGGGCTTCGTCGGTGACCTCGCGCAGGTTCAGGTTCAACTCCCAGCGCGGCCGGTTCGTCTGCCCGGCCAGCCCCCGCTCCTCGGCCGTCATCCGGGCCAGCGTGGCCGACACCGCCGCGAAACAGAGCTCGAAGCCCTCTGCGCTCGTGAGGGCCATGATGGCCTGGTTGGTGGCCTTGACCTTCGGATCGGCCGGGCCGGCGGTGTCCGGATCCTGGCCCAGGAAGATCTCGCCGATGGACGCCGCCATGCGCTCGCGGTAGCCGCCAACGCTGTAGCAGGCGGGCTCGCTCAGGACCTGCCGGGCCAGCTCCGGTCGCGTCACCAGGACGCCGTAGGGGCTGCGCAGCACGCCGTCGAGCGGGACCGCGGCCGCCCCCGGGCGGACGAGCTGGCGCCCGCCTTCGCCGCGCATGGCGGCCCACAGGTCGGCCGACTGGAATTTCTCGACCGCCTCGGCATCCTCGAGCGCGGCCTTCCAGTCGTCGATCTCCTTGGCGCTGGCGTGGCGCGGATCAGACCAGGGCAGCGCCGCCAGCAGCTCCAGCCCGCGCTGCGCCGACCAGACCGGCCCGCCGGCGCCCAGGGCGGCGTTGCCGAGCCGGTCGAGCGACGAGATCGAGGGGGCGAACAGATAGGCACCCCATTCGACCTGGACGAACGGGCGCGGGTCGCACAGCGGCTGCTCGGCCCCGTCCAGCGCGATGCTGACGACCCGGCCCCCGTCCTCGAAGCGGAAGAAGCGCTTCTGCCCGTTCGGCGCCACGCCGATGAAGGGGTCGCTCTGCCCGGAGTAGCCGCCCGAGCTGTTGCCGCCGGTCAGCCAGCGTTGCACCACCTCGAACTGTTCGCCGATGCGGGCGTTGTAGGCCATGAAGACCAGGCCGCGCTCGGCCTGGTTTCGCTTTGGATCCGGCGCGGGGCTGCGGTCGTAGGTGGGCCCGTAACTCATGCCGCGGCGGGCCAGGCGCGGGAAGCGCTCGCCGGGCGGCATCGGCAGCTCCTCGTCGCCGAGCGGGCGCGGGTTCGCGCGCCTCACGTGCGAATGGAAGGGGCAGGCCCGGCCCATCGGGTCGTCGCCGAAGTCGAAGTCGTTGCCGCCCCGGCCGGGCACCAGGGGTTGCCCGTCCTGCGCGCGGCCCATCATCCGCTCCAGAAGCTGCTTCTCGCCGAGCGAGATACCGGCGGGCAGGTTCTGCACGGCACTGGACAGGGCCTCGTCCAGCGCGGCGACGTCTTGCCGCAGCTTGCGGACGACCAGGAAACTGCCGTTCTTCAGCAAGGGCGGCACCGGCGCGTCGGCGGCGAAATCGGCCTGGTTGTCGTAGCCCAGCAGGAGCTCGCCCAGGTGGACCTGGTTGTCGTAGACGTGCGGCACCGGCGTCGGCGCGATCGACGGATCGCTTTCGCCATCGGCGAAGCCGAAGTGCTCGCGCACCTTCGATGCGCCGTTCACGGTCATGCGGTGCCGGCGCATCGGCTCGATGCTCACGATGTGCACGTCGCCGTGCACGGCGTCGAGCGCCGCGAGCCCGGCGCCGATGGCGTGCAGCTTGTCCGTCACCCAGTCATCGTCGGGCCGCTCGAGGTCAACCTGGGCCAGGCGAGCCCGGAACTGGACCACGGCATGGACGGTGGCCAGGTCCACCCGTTCCCCGTCGCTGCCCGGCGAGGGCGCCGTGGGCCTGGTCAGCCCGTTCCAGCGCGGCGGCCTTCGCCAGCGCCGCGGGTGGTTGTGGCGAAAGTCGCCGAGCATGCTCGCGCGGGCCTCCATGCCCTGGCGAAACTCGAGCGGAAGCGTCTCCAGCTCGGCCTCGCCCAGCCCCAGCGCGCGCAGGCCCTCGTATGTGAAAGCCACGTTGACGTAGGCTTGCGAGGCCCCCGGGGCCACGTCCGACGGCGTGACGCAGGCGCGCAGATGGCGGAGCAGCGCGGCGGCGCCCGCGCGGCTGTCCACGCGCAGCAGCGCCAGGCAGCCATGGGTCACGTCGGCATAACCGCCGACGATGCCGGCCTGCACGTCGTGCTTGTCGTAAGCCGGCTCGGCTGCGGGCAGCGCCGGCACCCTGCGCGGCGGCTCGTCCGGGGTCAGCAGCCAGGCCAGTTGCTCGTCGAAGCGCTTCATGCCGGTGTGCATGACCACGTCGGCCAGGTGGCTGCGCTCGGCCAGGCCGATGAACTCGCGCAGCAGCTCGCGCGCGGCGCGCTTCAGGCAGCGGCCATCGGGCGTGCCGGGTGGGTACAAGCTGGTCAGGCGGTGCACGAACGACAGCGATTGCAGGGCCTGGCGCCCGGTCTCGATCAGCGCTGCCGGCGACGTGTGGCGGGCGGCATCCCAGGCCTGGTCCTCGGCGCTGCGCACCGTCTGCCGCGTGGCGGCAACATCCATGGCTTCGGACGCGGGGCGGCGCCGGTGCAGGGCCTCCTCCTTGCGCAACGCATGCACATCGTCCACCGTCAGGCCGGGCATGCCGTAGTAGAAGCAGGTCTCGCGCTGGACCTTGTCGACCCAGGCCGCCCAGGCCTCATAGGGGCTCTCGGCGGCCAGGACGTAGCCTTCGGTGTTGCAGAAGATCGCGTCCAGCAACGCACCGACCCGCTGCCACAGCACGCGGATGTAGGCCTCCCAGGTGCCGTCGAAGCTGACGGCCAGCAAGACCTTGTCCTCGGGCTCGAACACGGTGACCCGCACCGAATGGATCTTGCCCACCCGCTCGACCGCGTCCGAGAACGGACGCAGCAAGGCGAACTCGTGCGAGGTGGCCCGCCCGACGCTCAGGGCCTCGAGCAGGCGCTTGATGCGCGTCTTGTAGGTCACGGCCTCCAGCGAACCGGGGACCAACCCGGGGCAGATCGGGGCCAGCAGGGTGAGATCACTGGTTCCGACGAGGCTCCTGGACTTGACGATCAGTTCCTTGCGCATGGGCCCTCCCTTGTGCAGCCGAGCGATTCTGTGGCGCCGCCGCGGCCGCCGGCATCCCACAGGCTGATGAGCGCTGCAGCGTGGCGCCGACTCGCCTATAGTGCCCCTCCCGGCGCCTGGTCGGCGCTAGCACAACCCGGCAATCCCCCACGTCACGCTTCGGTCTTTCACCTGCCTTCCAATGGCACACCCCGACGACACCACCACCGACGCCGTGAGCCCCTTGAACACGCGACTGCAGGCCCTGTCCGCCGAGCGCCTGCGCGGCATCCGGCGCGGCATCGAGAAGGAAAGCCTGCGCGCGCTGCCCGGCGGCTCGCTGGCGCAGACGCCGCACCCGCTGGCCCTCGGCTCGGCGCTGACGCACCCGCGCATCACCACCGACTTCAGCGAATCCCAGCTCGAGCTGATCACCGGCGCCCACCGCAGCGTGGCCGCGTGCCTGGCCGAGCTGGGCGAGATCCACCAGGCGGTTTTCCATGCGTTCCAGGACGAGCATGCCGACGAGCGCCTGTGGGTGTCGAGCATGCCGTGTTGCCTGCCCGCCGAGGCCGACATCCCGATCGGCCAGTATGGCCACTCGAACGTCGGCCGCGCGAAGACGGTCTACCGCACCGGCCTGTCGCACCGCTACGGTCGCCGGATGCAGACCATCTCGGGCATCCACTACAACTGGTCGATTCCCGGAGCGACGAACGACGACTACTTCGGCCTGATCCGCAACTTCCGCCGCCAGAGCTTCCTGCTGCTGTGGCTGTTCGGCGCCTCACCGGCCGTGTGCTCGAGCTTCGTCGACGGGCTGCCGCACGGGCTGCAGCCGCTGGGCGCCGGCACGCTGCACCTGCCGCACGCCACCTCGCTGCGCATGGGCCGGCTGGGCTACCAGAGCGATGCGCAGTCGCGCCTGGCGGTGAGCTACAACGGCCTGGCCGGCTACGGCGGCTCGCTGCAGGCCGCGCTGACCCAGCCCTACCCGGCCTACGAGGCCATCGGCCTGCGCGACGACGACGGCAACTGGAAGCAGCTGTCGACCCACCTGCTGCAGATCGAGAACGAGTTCTACGGCACGATCCGCCCGAAGCGCACCATCCACACCGGCGAGCGGCCGCTGCACGCGCTGCGCGAGCGTGGTGTCGAGTACGTCGAGGTCCGCTGCATGGACCTGGATCCGTTCGAGACGACCGGCATCGGTGAGACGACCGCGCACTTCCTCGATGTCTTCCTGCTGCACTGCCTGCTCTCAGACAGCCCGCCCGACAGCCCGGAAGAGATCGCCGCGCTCGGCCGCAACCAGCACCTGACCGCCGCCCGTGGCCGCGAACCCGGCCTGAAGCTCGAGCGCGACGGCCGCGCCGTGCTGCTGGTCGACTGGGCCGCCGAGATCGTCGAGCAATGTGCGCCGATCGCGCGTGCGCTGGACGAGTTGCATGGCGGCAGCGCCCACCGCGATGCGCTGGGCGCCGCACAACGCGCGCTGGCCGTGCCGGCCACCCTGCCCTCGGCCCGCGTGATCGAGGTGATGCAGCGCGAACACGCCGGCCAGTTCGTGCCCTTCGTCGACACCCGCTCGGCACTGGCGCGCGAGCAGATCCTGGGCCGCCCGCTGCCCGACCCCGACGCGCCCAGGCGCTGGGCCGCTGAAGCAGCCGAGTCGCTGGTCGAGCAGCGCCAGATGGAACAGGCCGATACGCTGAACTTCGAGGAATTCCTGGCCGACTACCTGTCGCCGGCGAAGCTGGGGTGAAAGCGAGGCGCGCGGCCAGCGCAGATCAATCGGCGGGCAATACCCGTCGATGCGTGAATCAGCCGTGCATGCGCCACCACAGATAGAGCGCTGTCACAGTCATGGTGGCAATCGTCACCGGCACGCCGATGCGGGCGTGCTGCCGCCAGTCGATGACGACGCCACGTCGCGCGGCTGCGTCGACGACGATGATGTTGGCGATGCTGCCGACGATGAACAGGTTGCCGGCGAAGGTGCTCGCCAACGCCAGCAACGGGCCCGCGAACGGGTGATGCGCGACAGGCAGGAGCAGCATCACCGCGGGAACGTTGGAGACGATGTTGGACAGCACGAAGGCCGCCCCGAACAGCGGTGCCGGCTGATCCAGGCGAAGGCCCAGCGCCCCCGAGTCAGCCACCAGCCGCGCCGGGACACCGGTGCGCTGCAGCGCGTCGTTGACGACAAAAAGACCCATGAAGAGCACGAGCAGTTCCCAGTCGACCAGGCCCAGCATCCTGCTCGAGTGCAGCCGGCGGCTCATCAGCAGCACACCGGCGCCGGCCAGCGCGACGACCTCTCTCGGCCAAGGCGCGAACAGAAACGACAGGAGGATCGCGAGCGCCACCACCAGTCCCTTCGCGGTTTGCCAACGATCCAGGGCCCGCCCCGCGGACTCGGGCTGGGCCTCTGGCGGTGCGCCGCCCGCAAGTTTCCAACGCCCCTGGACGCGAGCCGCGATCAACGCCCATGTCAGCACGAGCCCAGCGAGGACTGGCGCGGCCGCTTCGGCGGCATAGCCGGCAAAAGGAAGGTGCAGTGTCTGTCCGATGAGCATGTTCTGCGGATTGCCGATCAGCGTTGCGGCCGAGCCGATATTGGCGGCGCAGGCGAGCCCGAGCAGGAACGGAACCGGGTCCAGGCTGCGGCGCACACAGGCGTCGACCAGGACGGGTGCGACGGCCAGGCAGACGATGTCGTTGCTGAAGACCGCGGACAGCATCGCCACGACCGCGATCAACACGCCCAGCAGCAGCGGCGGCGAGATGGGCAGCGCCGAGAGGCGAGCGGTGACCCAGTCGTAGAAACCGCCGAGGCGCATTTGCGCGGACACGACCATGAAGGAGAACAGCAGCAGCAGCGTCGGCAGATCGATCGAGCGCGCCGCCTCCTCGACCGAGACAGCTTCGGTGGCGATCACTGCGATCGCACCGAGCAACGCAATGCCGGTGCGATCGAGCTGCAGGAACGGCAGCCCGCCCAGGATCATCCCCAGATACACCAAGCCGAAAATCGCCAGGACGGTCGTGGTCATGAACGCATTGTCGGGCGGGCTCGTGGGCAGCATTGAAACGCGGGTTGCGAACCAGCGGTTGAAGGCAGCGCTGAGCGACTGCGGGCCTGCCGGTAGAAACCCGCTTGGCTACGCGAGAAACTGCTCGATCAAGCGGACGTCCTCTGCTGAAACGTTCGTCAGTGCAAGGCCCACCTTGAATCCGTGAGCGCGGCTGCGCATTCCATGCACGACAGATGCATGCAAGCGAAGTGTGTGGCCGCGGCCATCGCCTGGCAGGGTGAACACGACGTAGCACTGGGCCTTGGCAGGCAGGGCCTCATCGACTTCGATCGCCAGGCCTCCCACGCCGATATCGATGGTGCGGACTGTCAGCTGCTTGCCAGCCACCACCATTCCGGCCGGGACACATAACGGCTTGCGGATACCTCTTCGCCGATCCAGCGCGTCCGCGATGGCAGCTTTGATCGCTTCGCGCCTGTCATCAGTCATTGGGTCGCTCGTCCAAGTCGATTGTTGAACCGCTGCACGGAAGGTGGCCACCGCCGCGACGCCGGGTCCTGGAGGGATCTGGCGTCATGTTTTCGGCAGGTCGTCGTACAGTTTGAGAAGCAGGATGGGTGCTGGACCTGGCGGTCATTCGTCTCGAGTGGGCTCCGCGAATTATCCATGGAGGCGTGGTGCGCGGCGGGAAGGTGGCCGACTCGAAGCGATGTCCGCTTGATCTGGTTCCTG
Source organism: Ideonella sp. (assembly GCF_035254525.1). GTDB lineage: Bacteria > Pseudomonadota > Gammaproteobacteria > Burkholderiales > Burkholderiaceae_C > Ideonella. Next base: position 41,600 of record NZ_DATFAN010000141.1, read on the forward strand.
ATCAATCCACCCGACGGTGGGCCTTTCGGGATACGCTGCCAGCGTGCCGCAAGCGACAAAGGATTTCCCGTGAGTCAACTGGAAGGCCAACGTCGAAGACGCCTCATGCCAGGCCTGCTCCTGGCATCGGCACTGCTCACCTCACCGCCTCCCGCCGTCGCGCTCGATCCGCCCCTGCAGATCGCCCAGTACGCGCACACCTCGTGGACGGCCCGGGACGGAGCCTTGCTGGGCCTCGTCTTCGCCATGGCGCAGACGCACGACGGCTACCTGTGGATCGCCGGGTCGTTCGGCCTGTTCCGCTTCGACGGACTTCGTTTCGTTCCCTGGCAACCCCCGAAGGGCCCATCGCTGCCCAGCAATCCCTACGCCCTGCTGGTGTCCCGCGACGGAACGCTCTGGATTGGCACCTTCGATGGCCTTGTCAGCTGGAATGGCAGCGAACTGACCCGGTATCCGCAGATCGACAACGGGTTCGTGACGTCGTTGTTCGAGGATCGCGACGGAACGATCTGGGCCGGCCTGCTCGCGAATCGGGGGCGGCTGTGCGCCGTTCGGGCAGGGCAAGTCCAGTGCTTCATGCCGGATGGCGGGTTCGGCCAGTTCGTCTGGAGCCTGGCCGAGGACAGCGCCGGGAGCCTGTGGGCGGGTGCGGACTCCGGCCTCTGGCGATGGAAACCCGGGACACCCCAACGATTCGAGACGCCCGGAATGCGCGTGGGCGACTTGACCACGACCGTCGACGGACAGCTCCTGATCGGTGTCCGCGGCGCAGGGATCAAGCGGATCGCTGGCGACAAGCTCGTGCCCTATCCAATGCGCAGCGCTGCCAAGCCCGATGAGTTGCTCCCTGACCGCGATGTCAAATCGAACAAGTTGCTGCGGGACCGTGAAGGCGGTCTCTGGATCGGATCCGAAGGTCTGGGACTCATCCATCTGCAAGATGGCAAGGCGGACGCGTTCACCCGGGCAGATGGCCTCTCAGGCAACATTGCCTGCAGTCTTTTCGAGGATCGCGAGGGCAACATCTGGTACGGCAGCGAGAAGGGCGTGGACCGTTTCCGAAAGCTGCCGGTCACCACCATTTCGACGCAACAGGGGCTGCCCAACGAAGGAACGAAGTCCGTGCTGGCCACCACGGACGGCAGCGTCTGGGTGGCGACGAACGATGGACTGGCCCGGTGGAAGGATGGCAGACCGACCGTCTACAAGGAACGCGACGGGCTGCCTGATGCCGGCGTGCAGTCCCTGCATCAGGACGCCGCCGGACGACTCTGGGTGAGCACGGGCCGCGGCCTCGCCTACCTCGCGAACGACCGCTTTGTCGCCGTCAGCGGCGTGCCCGGCAAGGAGATCTACTCCATCACGGGGAACGTGGCAGATGACCTCTGGCTGTCGGGCAACGAAGGCCTTGCGCGACTGCACGAGGGCCGATTCGTCGAGAACATCCCATGGACCGCGCTCGGTCGCTGGCAACAAGCCAAGGTCATCGTCGCCGATCGAGGCGGCTTGTGGCTGGCCTTCTGGCAGGACGGCGGGGTGCTGTATTTCAAGGACGGGAAGGTCCAGACGACCTACACGTCCGCGCAAGGGCTGGGCGCGGGCCACGTCGCCGGTCTCCGGCTCGATGCCGACGGGGCGGTGTGGGCGGCCACGGAAGAGGGCGGCCTCAGCCGGATCAAGGATGGCCGCGTCACCACGCTCACGGTCGGCAACGGCCTGCCCTGCAACACGATTCACTGGTCGATCTCGGACGACAACGGGTCGCTGTGGATGTACACGGCCTGCGGCCTCGTGCGGGTCATGCGTGACGACCTGGCTGCCTGGATCGCCGACCCGAGCCACAGGATCGTCCCGAAGCTCTGGGGCGCCGCGGATGGTGTCCCGCTCTCGGCCTTCTCGCAGGCCTACTTCAATCCACCTGTGGCGAAAGGCCCGGATGGAAGGCTCTGGTTCGTGTCGGGCGCTGACGTTCAGGTGATAGCCCCCGATCACCTTCCATTCAACCCACTGCCTCCGCCGGTTCACATCGAGACGCTCGTCGCCGACCAGAAGCCCTATGCGGTCGCGAATGGCCTTCGTCTGCCCCCGCTGGTCCGCGACATGACGATCGAGTTCGCCGCGCTGAGCCTCGTCGATCCGAAGAACACGCGTTTCCGCTACAGGCTCGAAGGGCACGACATCGATTGGCAGGAGGCCATCGACAGGCGCCAGGCGACCTATACGAATCTGCCGCCGGGAAACTATCGCTTCCACGTGAAGGCGGCCAACGACAGCGGCGTGTGGAATGAGGATGGCGCGCAGCTCGAGTTCTCGATCCTGCCGGCCTTCTACCAGACGACCTGGTTTCGCCTGGCCGGCGCGGCCCTGCTGATCGGCCTGGCATGGAGCGGTTTTCAACTCTGGCTCCACATGCGCATCCGGCGGCTGCATCGGCAGTTCGAGGCGACGCTGGAGGCGCGCGTCGCCGAACGCACGCGCATCGCCCGCGACCTGCACGACACCCTGTTGCAGCGTTTCCACGGGCTGCTGCTGCAGTTCCAGGCCGCGTTCAACTTCCTGCCCGATCGCCCGCGCGAATCGAAGCAGGTCCTCGCAAGCGCCATCGACCAGGTGGCCGAGGCGATCACGGAGGGCCGCGACACCGTGCAAGGTTTGCGGACCTCGACCCTGGAGACGAACAGCCTCGCGGACGCCTTGCGGGCGCTCGCCGAGGATCTCGCGAACGAGAGCGGCCATGCGGCATCGGCGCATGTCGAAGTGCAGGGCACGCCGCAGGCTCTGCATCCGCTCGTGCGCGACGAGACCTTCCGCATCGCCGGCGAGGCGCTGCGCAACGCCTTCCACCACGCCGATGCGAAGCAGATCGAAGTCGAGATCCGCTACGACGCGCGGCAGCTTCGCGTGCGGGTGCGCGACGACGGCAAGGGGATAGCCCCGGAGGTGCTGCGCACGGGCGAGAAGGAAGGGCACTTCGGGTTGAGCGGGATGCGGGAACGCGCCGAGCTGGTCGGCGGCAAGCTCAGAGTCCGCAGCGGCCTGGATACGGGAACCGAAGTGGAATTCAGTGCCCCCGGTTCGCAGGCGTACAGTAGGCCATCACCGGCCCGATCGTGGCTCATCCACAAGAAGGTCGCGCCCAGCGAGATCGGCAAATGACCGGAAGTCTGCCCCGCATCCAGGTTCTCTGTGTCGACGATCACCTGATCGTGCGGCAGGGCATTGCGACGCTGCTCTCGGTGGAGCCTGACATGGCCCTCGTGGCGGAAGCGGCGAACGGACGCGAAGCGATCCAGCAGTTCCGCGCGCACCGCCCGGACGTCACGCTCATGGATCTGCAAATGCCCGGGATGAGCGGGGTCGACGCGATCAGCGCGATCCGGGCCGAGTTTCCCGACGCGCGGATCATCGTGCTCACCACCTATGCCGGCGATGCCCAGGCGCAGCGCGCGTTCCAGGCCGGCGCCCGCGGCTACCTTCTGAAGAACGCATTGCACAAGGAGCTGCTCGACGCCATCCGCGCCGTGCACGCCGGCCGCAAGGCGCTTCCCTCGGAAGGGTCGTTCGAGCTGGCCGGTCAGATCACGGACGAGGCCCTCACGCCAGCAGAGATCAGCGTCCTGCGGTTCATCGCGCAGGGCAACGCGTACCCGGAGATTGCCAAGGCGCTCGCGCTCAGCGAAGAGACGGTCGAAGGCCAGGTGCGAAGCATCCTGTCCAAGCTGGACACCCAGGATCGCACGCATGCCGCGACGACCGAACTCAAGCGCGGGATGGTCCAGACCGAGCGCGCTGCCCGGCATGCCGCCGAGGCGGCCAACCGCGCGAAGAGCGAGTTCCTCGCCGGCATGAGCCACGAGTTGCGCACACCGTTGAATGCAGTGCTCGGCTATGCGCAACTGCTGAGCATGGAGGGCGGCCTGAGCGCGCGGCAGGCGCGCGGCCTGAACACCATTCACAAGAGCGGTGAGCACCTGCTGGCGCTGATCAACGACATCCTCGATCTGGCGCGCATCGAGGCCGGCCGCACGGAGCTGAATCCTGCGCCGGTGAACCTGTCCGACCTCCTTCAGACGGTGGTGAACCTCATGCGGGTGAAAGCCGATGAGAAGCGTCTGGCCTTCGTGTTCGATGCCGGGGCGGGCTTGCCCGAGGCCGTGCTGGCCGACGAGCGCCGGCTGAGCCAGGTGCTGCTGAACCTGCTGGGCAATGCCATCAAGTTCACCGACAACGGCACGGTCACGTTGCGCGCCTGCGGCGAGCCGAAGGGCCCGGCGCAGGTTCTGCTGCGACTGGATGTCGAGGACACCGGCGTCGGCATGCGCCCCGACGACATGGAACGCATCTTCGAGCCCTTCGAGCAGGTGGGCGACGTGCAGCGCCGCAGCGGCGGCACCGGGCTGGGCCTCGCGATCACCCGGGCGCTGGTCAACGACATGGGCGGACAGGTGCAGGTGAGCAGCGAGCTCGGCCTCGGCAGCCGGTTCCGCGTGGAGCTGCCGCTGCCGGTGGTGCAGCCGGCGCAGGCCACCCCCCGGCAGGTGCCCGGCGTGGCGCGCTACCCGGGCCCGCCGCGGCGGGTGCTGGTGGTCGACGACGTGGCGGAGAACCGCGCGCTGTTGTGCGACTTCCTCACCAACGCCGGATTCGAAGTGGCGCAGGCCAGCGATGGCAGCGAGCTGTTGGCGGCCGCGAGGAGCTTCCGGCCGGACCTGATCCTGATGGACAGCGTGATGCCGTCGGTGGACGGCGTGGAGGCCACGCGCCGGCTGCGGCGCGATGCCGCTCTGGCCGCGGTGCCGGTGATCGCGCTCTCGGCCTCGGCCACCGCCGAGCACCGTGCCGCCTGCCTGCAGGCCGGCGTCAACGTGTTCCTGACCAAGCCCGTGTCCCTGGAGGCGCTGCAGGCCCATATCGGACAGCAGCTCGGTCTGCAATGGATCGAGCCGACCGCAGGCGCTGACTGAAGCGGGGCCGCCCCAGCCTCGCGAAGCGCGTTCAGCAGACGCGCGCGAATCGCGGCACGCGCCGGCCGCCCACCTCGACCTCGCCGAAGAACATCGCATGCGGCCGGACCCACAGGCCGGTCGTGTTGTACAGCGGCCGGTAGACGACCAGCGGCTCCAGCGTTTCGCTGTGGCGGGCCACGCCGATGACCTCGTACTCGCCGCCCTTGTAGTGGCGGTAGCGGCCGGCCGGCGTGACGGGCAGCGGCGGCAGGTCGCCGTCGCTGCCGTCCTGGCCTGCGGTCATGCCGCGGCAGCTCGCTTGGCCACCAGCGTCAGGATGTCGTAGCTGGCGACCAGTTCGCCGTTCTGGTTGGTGACCTCGACGTCCCAGGCGACCACGCCCTGCCCCACGCCCTTGTCGTCGACCTTCATGCGGTCGATCTTGCGCTTGGCGGTCAGCCGGGCCTGGATCGTGTCGCCGATGGCCACCGGCTTGACGAAACGCAGCGTGTCCAGCCCGTAGTTCGCCAGCACCGGCCCGGGCGCCGGGCTGACGAACAGGCCCGCCGCGGCCGAGAGCACGAAGTAGCCGTGCGCGATGCGCTGGCCGAACTGCGTGTCCTTCGCGGCGATCTCGTCGAAGTGCATGTAGAAGTAGTCGCCCGAGACGCCGCCGAAGTTGACGATGTCGGCCTCGCTCACGGTGCGGCGGTGCGTCAGCAGGCTCTCGCCGATCTGCAGCTCCTCGAAGTGGCGGCGGAACGGATGCACCTCGGTCTCGATGCGCGCCGCGCCGCGCACGTACTCGCCGGTCACCGCGGCCAGCATGGTCGGCGAGCCCTGCACCGCCGTGCGCTGCAGGTAGTGCTTGACGGCGCGAATGCCGCCGAGCTCCTCGCCGCCGCCGGCACGGCCGGGGCCGCCGTGCTTGAGCATCGGCAGCGGGCTGCCGTGGCCGGTGGATTCGGGCGCGGCCTCGCGGTCGAGCACCAGCAACCGGCCGTGGTGGGCCGCCGCGACGGGGATCGCCTGGGCGGCGATCGCCGGCGTCTTGGTGATCAGCGAGCCGACCAGGCTGCCCTTGCCGCGCGCGGCCAGCGCGAGTGCCTCGTCGAAATCGTCGTAGGGCATCAGCGTGCTGACCGGGCCGAAGGCCTCGATGTCGTGCACCGCGTCGTTGGTCATCGGGTGAGCGGCCAGCAGCAGCGTCGGCGGGAAGAACGCACCTTCGGCCGTGCCGGCGCCTTGCGGCACGAAGCCCTCGCCGCCACAGACCACTTCCGCGCCCTGGCGCAGCAGCGCGACGCGTTCGGCCACGTCGGCCTGCTGGGCGTGCGACGCCAGCGCCCCCATCTTCACGCCTTCGAACGCCGGATCGCCGACCACCGTCTTGGCCAGCCGCGCTTTCAGCGCCGCCGCGACCGCATCGACATGCCGGCGCGGCACGATCGCGCGCCGGATCGCCGTGCACTTCTGGCCGGCCTTGACGGTCATCTCGCGCGCCACCTCCTTGACGAAGAGATCGAACTCCTCGTCGCCGGGCTGCACGTCGGGCGCGAGGATCGCGCAGTTCAGCGAATCGGCTTCGGCGTTGAACGGGACCGACTGGCGGATCAGGTTCGGGTGGACGCGCAGCTTGGCCGCGGTGTCGGCCGAGCCGGTGAAAGTGACCACGTCGCTGCCCCGCAGGCGGTCGAGCAGGTCGCCGGTGCCCCCGATCACGAGTTGCAGGCTGCCCGGCGGGAGGATGCCGGACTCTTCCACCAGCCGCACCATCGCCTCGGTCAGGTAGCTGGTCGCCGTGGCGGGCTTGCCGATGCAGGGCATGCCGGCGAGGAAGGTCGGCGCGAACTTCTCGAGCAGGCCCCAGATCGGAAAGTTGAAGGCGTTGATGTGCACCGCCACGCCCTGGCGCGGCACGAGGATGTGGGTGCCGGCGAAGCCGCCCTTCTTGCTCAGCGGGACCACCGGCCCTTCGTGGACCAGGTTGCCGCTCGGCAGCTCGGCCGAGCCCATGCTGGCGTAGGCGAAGAGCGTGCCGGTGCCGCCTTCGATGTCGATCCAGCTGTCGGCGCGCGTGGCACCGGTGTGGGCCGAGATCGCGTAGAGCTGCTCCTTGCGCTCGTTCAGGTACTTGGCCAAGGCCTTCAGCCGCGCGGCCCGCTGCTGGAAGTTCAGCGCCAGCAGCCCCGGCAGGCCGGTGCCGCGCGCATAGGCCAGCGCCTCGCCGAAATCGATGGCCTCGGCATGCGTGCGGGCGACCGGCTGGCCGTTCACGGCGCTGCGCAGGGTCTGCGCCGCCTCGCGGCCGACCCAGCGGCCGCCGATGAAACTCTGAAGCTGCATCATGGTTGGTATTTCCAGGCGCCCTTGTCGATCTTGACCATCACACGAGCGCGCTGATCCAGGCCGAGGTGGTCGCTGGGCGACATCGTGAAGATGCCGTGCGCGCCGGGCATTTCCTTGACCTGCTCGAGGGCGTCGCGCAGCGCAGCGCGGAACTCGGGCGTGCCGGGCTTGGCCTTCTTTAGCGCGGTGGGCACGGCGGCGGCCATCAGCAGGCCGGCATCCCAGGCGTGGGCACCGAAGGTCGAGACCGAGCCCTTGCCGTAGGCGGCCTCGTACTTGGCGACGTACTCCGAGGCCGACTTCTTCACCGGGTGGCCGGCGGGCAGCTGGTTGGCCACCAGCACCGGGCCGCTGGGCAGCAGCGTGCCCTCGACGTTCTTGCCGCCGACGCGCAGGAAGTCGTTGTTCGCGACGCCGTGCGTCTGGTAGACCTTGCCGGTGTAGCCGCGCTCGACCAGCGCCGCGGCCGGCAGCGCGGCCGGCGTGCCAGAGCCGGCGATCAGCACGGCATCGGGGTGGGTGCCGACGATCTTCAGCACCTGCGCGGTCACCGACTGGTCGGTGCGGGCGTAGCGCTCGTTCGCGACGATCTGGATGCCCTTGATGCCGGCGGCCTTGCTGAACTCGCCGTACCAGCCTTCGCCGTAGGCATCGGCAAAGCCGATGAAGCCAACCGTCTTGATCTTCGCATCGGCCATGTGCGAGGCGATCGCGAGCGACATCATGATGTCGTTCTGCGGCGTCTTGAAGACCCAGCGCTTCTTCGCGTCGACCGGCTCGACGATGCGGGCCGATGCCGCCATCGAGATCATCGGCACCTGGGCTTCGGCCACGGCATCGATCATCGCCAGCGAGTTCGGCGTGGTGGTGGAGCCGAGGATGACGTCGACCTTGTCTTCGGCGATCAGGCGGCGGGTGTTGGCCACGGCCTTGGTCGTGTCGGACGCGTCGTCGAGCACGATGTAGTTGATCTTCTGCCCGGCGATCGTCGTCGGCATGATGGCGATGGTGTTCTTCTCGGGGATACCCAGCGACGCGGCCGGGCCAGTGGAGGACACGGTGACGCCGACGTTGATGTCGGCCAGCGCGGCGCCCATGGCCAGCAGGCCGGCAACGGCAACCAGGGTCTTCAATGTTTTCACAGGGCTGTCTCCTTACGTGGTGTCTTCTTGCGGGGAACGGGGGAACTCGATGCCGGAGCATCCGGCAGGCTGACGGCACCGACGCCGCCGAAGAACAGGTCGGCCACCATCGGGGCCATCTGCTCGTAGGTGAGTCGCTGGCCGTCCTCGGCCGGCTTGAGCCAGGTGAACATCCAGTTGATCATGCCAAACAAGAGCATGGTCAAGGGCTTGTGCAGCTCGGCCGGCTTCAGCGCCGGCCGCACCGCGGCCACCGCATTGGCAAAGGCGCCGACGACCCGGCGCTCGATGCCCAGCACGGAGGCGCGCTCGGCGTCATCGAGGAACTTCACGTCCTCGGTCAGCACGCGGTGCTCGTTCTGCGCGTTCGAGTACTCGCGCACGAAGCGAACGATCAGCTCGCGCAGGCGCGGCTCGGGCTCGAGGTTCAGCGCGAGCACTTCGTCGACCACGGCATCCAGCCGCTTCACGTGCGCTTCGGCCACCAGGGCCAGCAGCGCATGCTTGTCACGCACGTAGTGGTACAGCGCGGCCTTGGAGAGCTCGCATGCGGCGGCCACCTGGTTCATCGAGGTGGCGGTGTAGCCCTGTTGAGCAAACAGGGCTGCCGCCTTCGCGAGGATCTGATCGCGCTGGTCGTCGTAGCCGGCGGAGCGGGGGCGGGCCATGTCAGTTTCTCGTTCTGGTGCGGTTGGCGTTGCGGCCGGGGGCCGGCAGGCGGCGGGGCTCATGAGTCCGCGCCCTCGCCTGCGGCGAGGGTGCCCTGCAGTGCTCGCGTTCGTGGCCGCCGTCGAACTCACTTCGCTCACTGCGTTCGCTTCGTTCAGACAATCGCCGGCGAGTCAGTCTACGAGGCTCGCAGCGCTCGCTGCCACGAACGCTGCGCGCTTCGGCGCTCCCTAAATCGCCCCACCGCCTGCCGGCCCCCGGCCGATTCAACCGTTGGAGTGACTGCGACGCTTCGAATACAGGTGCGGTGCGATCGCTCAGACCGTTGCAGGCTGGGAGCCGGTACCCGCTCGGGCGATTTAGGCAGCGCCGAGGAGCGCAGGGCTTGTGGCAGCGCGCGTCAGCGCGCCTCGTAAACACTCTCACTGGCGATTGTTCGAGCACAGCGAACGCAGTGAGCGGAGCGAGTTCGACAGTGGCCACAAGCCCGAGCACCACAGGGAACCCTCGGCCCTCGGGCCGAGGGCGCGGACTCATGAGCCCGAGCGGGTACCGGCTCCCAGCCCGCCCCAACCACGACAGAACAATCACCGCCCCCATCAATTCACCACCATCCGCGCCGCCGCACCATCCAAGGCATCCTTCGGCGACTGCCGCCCATTCGTGATGGCTTCCAAGGCCGCATCCATCGCCGGGAAGAAGCGCTGCATCTCCGGAATGTTCGGGATCGGCTCGCCGGCCCGCGCGTTCTCCATCGTCGTGCGGATCGCCGGGTCGTTCGACAGCTCGGCGAAGTAGACCTTGTTGGCTGGGGTGCCCAGCGAGACGTCGGCCGAGATGGTCTTCAGGCTGTCGACTTTCAGCAGATGGTTCTCGATGAACTCGCGTGCCACGTCCTTGACCGAGCTCGGCGCCGTGATCATGCAGCCGAGCACGCCGACGAATGGCTTGGCCGGGTGGCCGGCGACGCCCGGTACTGCGGCCACACCGAAATCGATGCCGGCCTTCTTCGCGTTGTCCCAGGCCCACGGGCCGGTGATCATCATCGCGACCTCGCCGCGCGCGAAGGTGGCTTCCATTTCGGAGTAGCGCGCCCCTTTGGGCATGTGGCCTTCCTTGATCAGGCGATCCAGCATCTCGGCGCCCTTGAGTGCGCCGGCGCTGTTCACGCCGACGGTCTTCGGGTCGTAGTCGCCTGCGGGCGTCCTGCCAAAGACGAAGCCGCCCGGGCCGGCCAGCATCGGCCAGGTGAAGAAGGACTTGTTGTAGTCCCACAGCACCGCGTGCTTGCCGGCCTTCTGTAGCTGCGCGTCGAGGGTGATCAACTCCTCGAAGCTCGCGGGCGGCGTCTTCACCAGCGCCTTGTTGTAGATGAGACCGATCGCCTCGATCGACAGCGGGTACGCCCAGGCCTTGCCCTGGTAGGTGACCGCGCTCCAGGCCGAATCCTCGATCTCGTCGCGCACGCGCTTGGGCGGATGCACCGGCACGATCAGGCCGGATTTCGCCCATTCGCCGACGCGGTCGTGCGGCCAGCAGAAGATGTCCGGCCCCTTGCCGGCACCGGCCGCGGCCTGGAACTTGTCCGGCGCGCCCTCGGGGTGCTGCACCGTTACTTGCACGCCGGTCTCGGCGGCGAAGGCATCGCCGACCTTCTGCAGGCCGTTGTAGCCCTTGTCGCCGTTGATCCAGACCAGCAGCTTCAGCGGCGCGCCACCGTCGCCGGCTTTCGGGGCGCAGGCAGCCAACAGGGCAGCGACAGCCAGCGCCGGCAAGCGCGCCGACTTCATGCCCGGCCTGCCTCGGCGTGGCGTGGGAACGCCAGGCCCCGCGCATCGAAGAGGTAGGCGCGCTCTTCCGGCACCGTCAGCGTCAGAACCTGGTTCGGCCGCGGGTGCGAGCGGCCGTCCAGCTCGCAGGTCAGCGTGTCTTCGCTGCCGGGGTAATCGGCATAGGCGTAGGTCGTGCCGCCGAGCGATTCGACGAAGGTCACCTTGGCGTCGATGGTGTTCGTGTTGCCGCCTTCCCTCAGGTGCTCTGGCCGCACGCCCAGCTTGACCGGCGCGCCGGGTTGCGCATGCGTGGCATCGACCGCGCAGCGCAGCGTCGCGCCACTGGCCAGTTTCACAGTGGCACCGAGCGCATCGGCGGCGACCAGCGTGCCGTCGAGGATGTTCATTTCCGGCGAGCCGATGAACTTGGCGACGAAGAGGTTGCAGGGGTGCTCGTACAGCCCCAGCGGCGTGCCGACCTGCTCGATCCGGCCGGCCGAGAGCACGACGATGCGGTCGGCCAGCGTCATCGCCTCGACCTGGTCGTGCGTCACGTAGACCATCGTCGTCTTCAGCTCGTCGTGCAGCTTGGCGAATTCGTAGCGCATGCGCACGCGCAAGGCGGTGTCGAGGTTGGACAGCGGCTCGTCGAACAGGAAGACCTCGGGCTTGCGCACGATCGCACGGCCGATCGCCACGCGCTGGCGCTGGCCGCCGGAGAGATCCTTCGGCTTGCGCTCGAGCAGGTGCTCGATGTTGAGGATCTTCGCTGCCTGGCGCACGAGCCGGTCGACCTCGTCCTTCGGCATCTTCGCGAGCTTCAATCCGAACGCCATGTTGTCGTACAGGTTCATGTGCGGGTACAGCGCATAGCTCTGGAAGACCATCGCGATGCCGCGCTCGGCCGGCGGCACGTCGTTGACCACGCGGCCGCCGATTGAGAGCTGGCCGCCGGTGATGTCTTCGAGCCCGGCAATCACCCGCAGCAGCGTGGACTTGCCGCAGCCCGAGGGCCCGACGAAGACCATGAACTCGCCGTCGCGGATGTCGAGATCCACCCCATGCAGGATCGTCGTGGCGCCATAGGCCTTGGCCACGCCTTGCAGCTTCACGTCCGCCACTTCTGCCTTGCCTTTCGTGCCCGGGCGGTCCGCTTCGCGTCGGCCGGGGCTTGTCTCATGTCATGGGCTTGCCTGCGGTGGCATGGCCTGCGCTGTCGTGCCGCGGGCGCCACCATCCCGCCCGCCGGTACGGTGGGCTTCGATGTAGAGAATATACATTTGTGGCTTCGGAAGTACAACCGAAGTTCATCGATTGACGCTCACTTGTAATCAATGAAATCAACGGCTTAGACGTAAACTCGGGTTTTCCATGTGTAGTCAAACTACAAAGATGCGTTCGGATAGCCGATACTTTCCAACAGGCTCATGCGGCTGGCTCGGCCATGCCTGAACCGCCGGCCCTCCAACACGGAAACCGACTGAAGTGAACACGACCATGACCGCCCCGCCCCGCCATTCTTCTGCGGCCAACGCCGACGATAGCGACGGTGCACTGCGCGCCGCGTTTCGCGCGGCCTTCGAGCGTGAACTCGGCCTGTCCACGCAAGGCGCCACCGCGGAGGCCGCGCTGCGTGCCGCTGCCGCGGCGTGCCGCGACCTGCTGGCCGAGCGTTGGGCGCGCACGCAAGAGGAGGACGCCGGCCCCGATGGCCAGCGCGTGTCGCGCCGGGTGCACTACCTTTCGATGGAGTTCCTGATGGGCCGCGCGCTCGGCAACGCGCTGGCTGCACTCGGCCTCGAAGCCGAGTTGCGGGACAGCCTGGCTGCGCGCGGCCATTCGCTGCCCGAGGTGCTCGAGCGCGAGCATGACGCCGCGCTCGGCAACGGCGGCCTGGGTCGGCTCGCCGCCTGCTTCCTTGACGCCTTGGCCGAGCAGGGCTTGCCGGCGTTCGGCTACGGCCTGCGCTACCGCTACGGCATGTTCGCGCAGGCGATCGAGGGCGGCCGCCAGGTCGAGCAGCCCGACGACTGGATGAAGCTCGGCGAGCCCTGGGAACTGCCGCGCCCCGAGCTGCGCTACCCGGTGGGCTTCGGCGGCCAGGTGGTGATCGGTGCCGACCAGCGCCACCACTGGCAGCCGGCCGAGCGCCTGGTCGCGCAGGCCTTCGACTTCATCGTGCCGGCGCACCACAGCGGCCATGTCGCCACGCTGCGCCAGTGGCAGGCCCGCGCGGCCGAGCCGATCGACTTCGCCGCCTTCTGCGAGGGGGACCATGCCGGCGCCGCGCGCCACCTCGTGGCCGCCGACGCGCTGAACTGGGTGCTCTACCCGGACGATTCCACCGACGCCGGCCGCGCGTTGCGCCTGAAGCAGGAGGCCTTCCTCGTCAGCGCGTCGCTGCAGGACCTGATCGCCCGCCATCTGCGCGAGGGCCAGCCGCTGGCCACTCTGGGCGCGCGCAACGCGATCCACCTGAACGACACCCACCCGGCGCTGGCCCCGGCTGAGCTGATGCGCCTGCTGCTCGACGAGCATCATCTGCCGTGGGACGAAGCCTGGGGCATCACGACCCGCGCCGTTTCGTACACCAACCACACGCTGATGCCCGAGGCGCTCGAGACCTGGCCGGTCGCGCTGTTCGAACAGCTGCTGCCGCGCCACCTCGAGATCGTCTACGAGATCAACCACCACTTCCTCGAGGAGGTGCGTGCCCGCTTCCCGGGCGACGAGGCCCGCGCCGCGCGCATGTCGTTGATCGACGAGGGCGGCGCGCACCACGGCGAGCGCCGCGTGCGCATGGCGGCGCTCGCCATCGTCGCCTCGCACAGGGTCAACGGCGTGTCGGTGCTGCACTCCGAGCTGATGGTGCAGACCATCTTCGCCGACTACGCGGCGCTGTGGCCCGAGCGCTTTCACAACGTGACCAACGGCGTCACGCCGCGGCGCTGGCTGGCGCAGGCCAACCCGGGCCTGTCCGCTTTGCTCGACACCCACATCGGCACCGCCTGGCGCAGGGACCTCGGCCAGCTCGCGGCGCTGAATACCCAGGCGGCCGACGTCGCCCTTGGCGCCGAGTTCATGGCCGTCAAGCGCGCCAACAAGCAGCGCCTGGCCGAGCGCATCAAGCGCGAACTCGGTCTGGTGGTCGATGTGGACAGCCTGTTCGACGTGCAGATCAAGCGCATCCACGAGTACAAGCGCCAGTTGCTGAACCTGCTGCACGTGGTGGCGCGCTGGCAGGCGATCGTCGACGACCCGCAAGCGGACTGGGTGCCCCGCACGGTCGTCATCGCCGGCAAGGCGGCCTCGGCCTACCAGGCCGCCAAGCTGATCATCCGGCTCGCGCACGACATCGCCGCGACGATCAACGACGACCCGCGCGTGGCCGGGCGGCTCAAGCTCGCCTTCCTGCCGAACTACGGCGTGAGCCTGGCCGAGACCATCCTGCCGGCGGCCGACCTGTCCGAGCAGATCTCCACCGCCGGCACGGAGGCCTCGGGCACCGGCAACATGAAATTCGCGCTCAACGGCGCCATCACGATCGGCACCTGGGACGGCGCCAACATCGAGATGGCCGAAGCCATGGGCATCGAGAACATGTTCGTCTTCGGCCTGCGCGCGGATGCCGTGGCGAAGAAGCTGGCCGAGGGCTACCGCCCGGCCGACCAGGTGCGCGACAACCGGCAGCTGCAGCGCGTGATCAGCGCCATCGCCAGCGGCACCTTCTCGCCCGGCGAGCCGGGCCGCTACCGGCCGCTGACCGACCACCTAATGGCGGTCGACAAGTACCTGCTGCTGGCCGACTTCGCCGACTACGTCGCGACGCAGGCCCGTGTGGATGCGCTGTACCGCGACCGAGGCGCGTGGGCCGAGCGCGCGCTGCGCAATGTCGCCGGCATGGGCTGGTTCTCGGCCGACCGCACGATCCGCGAGTACGTCGAGCGCGTCTGGCAAGCATGAGGCCCCCACGCTCCCTTCCGGTCGCTGCCCCCGGGGCCACGAAGGGGCCCTTCGGACCCCAGGGGCTCGCGTCGGGCGGACCGGCGAAGCCGGATCCGCGCACGCCGCTTGATGGGCGGCTGGATCGCAATGGCCTTGGTTGAAAATCAGCCGATGCTTCCTGATACCCATGTCCAGGCCCTGCTCGCGGCGCGCCACGCCGACCCCTTCTCGGTGCTGGGCCTGCACCCCGAAGATGATGGCCAGCTCTGGCTGCGCGTGTGCTGGCCGAAGGTCGCCGCGATCGACCTGCTCGATGCCAAGACCGGCCGCAAGCTGCTCGCGCTGACCTTGCGTGACCCGGACGGCTTCTTCGAGGCTCCGATCCCGCGCCGCAAGCAGCGCTTCGCCTACCGGCTGCGCCTGTACGACCCGCAAGGCCAGGTGCTGGCGGAGGTGGCCGATGCCTACGCCTTCGGCAAGCAGCTCGCCGACGCGGAGCTGAAGCTGCTCGCCGATGGGCGCCACCCGCGGCCCTACACGGTGCTCGGCGCGCATGCGACCGCGCAGCAGGGCGTGGCGGGGGTGCGCTTCGCGGTCTGGGCGCCGAATGCCAAGCGAGTCAGCGTGGTCGGCGATTTCAACCAGTGGGACGGCCGGCGCCACCCGATGCGCTATCGCCACGAGGCGGGCGTGTGGGAGATCTTCGTCCCGCACGTGATCGAGGGCGACCTCTACAAGTTCGAGCTGCTGTCGCGCGACGGCGCGCTGCTGCCGCTGAAGGCCGACCCGTATGCGCGCGCCGCGCAGCTGCGGCCGGAGACGGCGAGCAAGGTCGCGCCGCTGCCGCCGGTGCGTGCGCTGCCCGAGGCCCGTGGCGATGCCAACCGCCGCCACGCGCCGATCTCGATCTACGAGGTGCACCTGCCTTCGTGGCGTCGCGTCGGCCAGGGGGCCTTCCCGAGCTGGGACGATCTCGCGGCGGCGCTGCCCGACTACGCGCTCGAGATGGGCTTCACCCACCTGGAGCTGCTGCCGATCACCGAGCACCCGTTCGACGGCTCCTGGGGCTACCAGACGCTGGGCCTGTACGCGGCGAGCGCCCGCTTCGGCCCGCCGGAGGGCCTGGCCCGCTTCGTCGACGCCTGTCATGCGCGCGGCCTGGGCGTGCTGCTGGACTGGGTGCCGGCGCACTTTCCGTCCGACGCGCACGGCCTGGCGCAGTTCGACGGCACCGCGCTGTACGAGTACGCCGACCCGCGCGAGGGTGTGCACCGCGACTGGAACACGTTGATCCCGAACTACGGCCGCTACGAAGTGCGCGAGTTCCTGGCCGGCAGTGCGCTGTACTGGCTGGAACGCTACGCGGTCGATGGGCTGCGCGTCGACGCGGTGGCCTCGATGCTGTACCGCGACTATTCGCGGCCCGAGGGGCAATGGATTCCCAACATTCATGGCGGGCGGGAGAACCTCGAGGCGATCGCACTGCTGCAGCAGGTCAACCGCGTGCTGGGCAGCGAAGCGCCGGGCGCGATCACGATCGCCGAGGAATCCACCGCGTTCCCGCTGGTCTCGGCGCCCACCGATGTCGGCGGTCTGGGCTTTCACTACAAGTGGAACATGGGCTGGATGAACGACACGCTGGCCTACATCCGGCAAGATCCGATCCACCGCCGCTGGCACCACGAGAAAATCAGCTTCGGCCTGAGCTACGCCTTCAGCGAGAACTACGTGCTGCCGATCTCGCACGACGAGGTGGTGCACGGCAAGGGCTCGATGCTGGCCAAGATGCCGGGCGACGACTGGCAGCGTTTCGCCAACCTGCGCGCCTACTACGGCTTCATGTGGGGCCACCCGGGCAAGAAGCTGCTCTTCATGGGCCAGGAGTTCGCCCAGCCCGACGAGTGGCACCACGATGCCCACCTGCCCTGGCGCCGGCTCGACGACCCCCGCCACGCGGGCGTGCAGGCGCTGGTGCGCGACCTGAACAAGCTCTACCGCGAGGAGCCGGCGCTGCACAAGCTCGATTGCGAGGCGGCGGGCTTCGAATGGCTCTCCAACGACGACGCCGAAAACTCCGTCTTCGCCTGGATCCGGCGCGACGACGCGGGCCGCGCGGCAATCGTCGTCTGCAATTTCACGCCGGTGCCGCGGCTGGGCTACCGGGTCGGTGTTCCGCCGGGTGCTGCCGCATGGCGCGAAGTGCTGAACACCGACTCGGCGCACTACGGTGGCAGCAACATGGGCAACCAGCATGCGGCCTTGCCGGTCGAGGCAGTGGCCGAGCATGGGCGTGAGCAATCGATCGTGATGACCTTGCCGCCGTTGTCGGCGGTGTTTCTGGTGCCGGATTGAGATGGCGTGGGTTGGTGTTGGCGCGCTTCGGAGGTTGGCGAGGGCTGGGAGCCGGTACCCGCTCGGGCTCATGAGTCCGCGCCCTCGGCCTGAAGGCCGAGGGTTCCCTGTGGTGCTCGAGCTTGTGGCCACTGTCGAACTCGCTGCGCTCACTGCGTTCGCTGTGCTCGAACAATCGCCAGTGAGAATGTTGACGAGGCGCGCTGACGCGCGCTGCCACAAGCCCTGCGCTCCTCGGCGCTCCCTAAATCGCCCGAGCGGGTACCGGCTCCCAGCCTGCAACGGTCTGAGCGATAGCACCGCGCCTGTATTCGAAGCGTCGCAGTCACTCCATCGCCTGCCGGCCCCCGGCCGCGCCGTCGCCGCGTGATGCACGCCCTCCCCACCCACCTCGAAGAAGGCCGCCACGAGCCGCTGGGCACGCACGCCCGTGACGGCGGCGTCAACTTCGCGGTTTTCTCGGAGCACGCCGTGCGCATCGAACTGTGTCTGTTCGATGCCTCGGGCACGCGCGAAATCAAGCGATACGACCTCGCTGGCCCGCACGACGGCGTGTTCCATGGCTTCCTGCCCGGTGTCGGGCCCGGCCTGATCTATGGGCTGCGGGCTCACGGGCCGTATCGGCCGGAGCAGGGCCACCGCTTCAACCCGCACAAGCTGCTGCTCGACCCGTATGCGCGCGAGATCGTCGGGCACTTTGCCTGGCGGGCCGAGCACCATGGCTACGAGCTGGGGCACCCCGAGGGGCCGCGCTCATTCGATACGCGCGACAACGCCGCTCATGCGCTGAAGGCCCGGGTGGCCGAGCCGCTGGGCGAATCACCCGCGCGCCGCAACCCACCACGCCACGCACCGGCGAGCGTGGTGCTCTACGAGGTGCACGTCAAAGGCTTCTCGAAGACCCACCCCGGCATCCCCGGGCCCCTGCGCGGCACCTACGCCGCGCTCGCCCACCCGGCCGCGATCGCCCACTTCAAGGCGCTCGGCGTCACGACCCTGTCGCTGCTGCCGGTGCACTACGCGATCGACGAGCCGCACCTGGCCGACAAGGGCCTGACGAACTACTGGGGCTACAACACCCTCGGCTTCTTCTGCCCCGACCCGCGCCTGGCCAGCCAACCCGACGACCCGGCCGCCGTGACGCGCGAATTCCGCGCCATGGTCGAGGGCCTGCACGCCCACGGCCTCGAGGTCGTGCTCGACGTGGTCTACAACCACACGCCCGAGGGCAACGAGTTCGGCCCCAGCTTGAGTTTCCGGGGGTTGGACAACCGCAGCTGGTACCGCCTGGTGCCCGATGACAAGAGCCGCAGCGAGAACCTCACCGGCTGCGGCAACACGCTGAACGTCGCCCACCCGCGCGTGACCCAGTTCGTGCTGGATTCGCTGCGCTACTGGGTCGAGGTGATGGGGGTCGACGGCTTCCGCTTCGATCTGGCGCCCGTGCTCGGCCGCACCGACCGCGGCTTCGACCCGCAGGCGGCCTTCTTCACCGCGATGCGGCAGGATCCGTTGCTCGCCGGCGTGCACCTGATCGCCGAGCCCTGGGACGCCGGCCACGACGGCTACCAGGTCGGCCGCTTCCCGGGGCGCTTCCTCGAATGGAACGACAAGTTCCGCGATGCCGTGCGCGGCTACTGGCTCGGGCGCGAGTCCCGGGTGCCGGTGAGCCGCGGCGAGTTCGCGCGCCGCTTCACCGCCTCCAGCGACCTGTTCCACCACGGCCAGCGCCGGCCGACGGCGTCGGTCAACTTCGTCGCGGTGCACGACGGCTACACGCTGAACGACGTCGTCAGCTATGCCGCCAAGCACAACCACGCCAACGGCGAAGACAACCGCGACGGCCGCGACGGCGAGCTCAGCGCCAACTTCGGCGCCGAGGGCCCGACGGACGACGGGGCGATCCGCACCACGCGCGAGCGCGTGCGCCGCGCGATGCTCGCCACGCTGATGCTGGCCCAGGGCACGCCAATGCTCAACGCCGGCGACGAGCTCGGCAACACGCAAGGCGGCAACAACAACGCCTACTGCCAGGACAACCCGACCGGCTGGCTGAAGTGGCCCGAGGCCGATGCCAGCTTGACGCGGTTCGTCGGCGAGCTGGTGGCCCTGCGCCGCAGCGAGCCGCTGCTGCGCCACGGTTGTTGGTTCAGCCTGCCGCCCGGCGGGCCGGGCGACGCCTCGCTGACCTGGCTCACCCCGGTCGGCACCGAGATGCACGTGCACGACTGGCACGGGGCGGGCTGCCTCGCGTTCGCCTGCCGCATCCGCGCGCACGACCCCGCCCAACCCGCGATCCTGCTGCTGTTCAACCCGGAAGCGGCGCCGCAGCCCTTCACGCTGCCGCCCGGCCCGTGGACGCTGCTGCTCGACAGCTCGGGCAGCCTGCCGCCCACCCATGCCAGCGCTGCCAGCGCTCACCTGACCGCCCCGGCGCGCAGCCTGCTCGTGCTGCGCAGCCACTGACATCGACCTCACGAGGACGTTTCCCATGGACCTGACCCAGCGCAGCGCCGGCGTGCTGCTGCACATCACCTCGCTGCCCGGCCCGCACGGCATCGGCGATTTCGGCCCCGATGCCTACCGTTTCGTCGACTGGCTGGCCTCGGCCGGCCAGCGGTTGTGGCAATGGCTGCCCAGCACGCCGATCGGCCCGGGCGACTCGCCCTACCAGGGCGTCAGCGCCTTTGCCGGCAGCCCGTGGATGGTGGCGCTGGAGCCGCTGGTCGAGCGCGGTTGGCTGAGCGCGCCCGCGCTGCCGGCGGGCGGCTTCGAGGCGGGCTGCGTCGACTACGGCCGCGTGCTGCCGTGGCGCGAGGCGCAGCTGCGCGCCGCCGCGGCCGGGTTTGCCGCGAAGGCCACGCCGGCCGACCGCGCCGCGCATGCCGCCTGGTGCGAGGCCCAGGCCGGCTGGCTCGACGACTACGCGCTGTTCATGGCGATCCGCTCGCCCCGCGGCGGCCAGCCCTGGTGGGCGTGGCCGGCCCCGCTGGCGCGGCGAGAGAAGGCCGCGCTCGCCGCCGCGCGCACCGAGCATGCTGGCGAGATCGCCTTCTGGAAGTTCGTGCAGTGGTGCTTCGACACCCAGTGTGCATCACTGAAACGCTATGCCAACGAGCACGGTGTCTCGCTGATGGGCGACCTGCCGATCTTCGTGGCCCACGATTCGGCCGACTGCTGGTCGCGGCCCGATCTGTACCTGCTCGACGACGCGTTCCAGACCACCGTCGTGGCCGGCGTGCCGCCCGACGACCTGGGGCCGCTGGGCCAGCGCTGGGGCAACCCGCTGTACCGCTGGGACCGCATGGCCGAGGAGGGTTACGCCTGGTGGACGGCGCGCATGAAGCGGGCGCTGGCCAGCGCCGACGTGGTCCGCATCGACCACTTCCGCGGCTTCGCGGGCTATTACGAGATCCCGGCGTCCAGCCCCGATGCGCGCCAGGGCCGCTGGCTCACCGGGCCCGGCAAGCCCTTGTTCGATGCGATCGAGAAGGCGCTGGGCAAGCTGCCTATCGTCGCCGAGGACCTGGGCTACATCACCGACGACGTGCACGCGCTGCGCGACGGCTGCGGCTTCCCCGGCATGAAGATCCTGCAGTTCGCGTTCGGCGGCGACGGCAGCCACGAGTTCCTGCCGCACAACTGGCCGAGGAACAGCGTGGCCTACACCGGCACGCACGACAACGACACCGTGCACGGCTGGTGGGACCATGCCAGCCAGCGCGAGCGCGCCTACGCCGGCAGCTACCTGGCCTGCGGCGAGCACGACGTGCATTGGGCGATGATCCGTGCCTGCTGCAACTCGGTGGCGAACATCGCGGTGTTTCCGCTGCAGGACGTGCTGGGCCTGGGCAGCGAACACCGCATGAACATTCCCGGCGTGCTCGGCGGCAACTGGGCTTGGCGCTTCGCCTGGCCGATGATCGATGCGGAGACGACCCGCGTGCTGGGCCTGATCACCGCCGCCAGCGGCCGCGGCCCGTTCGAACTCCTCCGCCTGCCTTGCTGATATGAGACCCCCACGCTCCCTTCCGGTCGCTGCCCCCCGAGGGGGCGCTTGCAGCGAACCGGCGAAGCCGGATCCGCGCAAGACCTTGGCTGGATCTCTGCTGGTTGCCCTCTTTGCGTTCATCACTCCCATGAGCTCTGCCGCGCCTACCGACACCGTGAACCACGCCGAGTGGTCGCGCCAGGCGACGATCTACGAGGTCAACCTGCGCCAGTACACGCCCGAAGGCACGCTCAAGGCCTTCGGCGCGCACCTGCCGCGCTTGAAGGCCATGGGTGTCGATATCCTCTGGCTGATGCCCATCCACCCGATCGGCGTGAAGGAGCGCAAGGGCACGCTGGGCAGCTACTACGCGGTCAGGGACTACACGGCCGTGAACCCCGAGTTCGGGACGCCGGCCGACCTGAAGGCCCTGGTGGCTGACGCGCACCGGCTCGGCATGAAGGTCATCATCGACTGGGTCGCCAACCACACGGCCTGGGACCACGCGTGGGTCCGCCAGCACCCTGATTGGTACAAGAAAAACGAGAAGGGCGAGATCTTCCCGGTGACCTTCGGCGAGGGCGATCACAAGGAGGAATGGACCGACGTCGTCGCGCTGGATTACCGCTCGCCCGCACTGCGCCGCGCCATGATCGACGCGATGCTGTTCTGGATCCGCGAGGCCGACATCGACGGTTTTCGCTGTGATGTGGCGAGCCTGGTGCCGACCTCGTTCTGGAACGAAGCCCGCGCCGCGCTGGACCGCGTCAAGCCGGTGTTCATGCTCGCCGAGTCGGATGCGGCGGACCTGCACGCCCAGGCCTTCGACATGAGCTACGACTGGGACCTGGGCAATCTGCTGCAGGCCCTCGCGAAGGGCAAGGCGACGGCGGCCGACCTGGCCACCCACCTGCGCGCACCGAAGAAGACCTACCCGGCCGATGCCTACCGCATGAGCTTCACGACCAACCACGACTGGAACTCGTGGCAGGGCAGCGACACCGAGCTCTATGGCCCGGCCTTCCAGGCGATGGCGGTGCTGGCCGCCACGCTGCCCGGCATGCCGCTGCTCTACGGCGGGCAGGAGGGCAGCCTGGACAAGCGGCTGCAGTTCTTCGAGAAGGACCCGATCGCGTGGAAGGGCACGCCGCTTGCCGGGCTGTACTCGAGGCTGTTCCAACTCAAGCACGCGCACCCGGCGCTGGCCAATGGGGCAGCGGGCGCACCGGTGTCGATCGTCGAGCTCGCCAACCCTGCGCTGTTCGCTTTTCGGCGCATCCAGGGCGACGACCAGGTCACGGTGGTCGTCAACCTGTCGGCCCAGCCGCAGTCGATCGCTGCCCACCCGGTGCTGGGCGAGCTGAAGCTCGAGCCCTGGGGCTGGCGCATCCAGGCCGACGCGGCGAGATAGGAAGGAGAGCCGGCCCGGTTCCAAGCGTGACTTCCTCCCGATATGGGGGGATGTACCTCCCGCGCTCTGGGGATGCACGGGAGCGCCGTGCGAGCGTCTGATCCAGGTCATGCACCCGTGCCACCTGAAAGGAGGCCCGATCATGAAACCCCTCGCTGCGATCTACCTGCCCGACCGCCGCCACTACGAGTTGCGGTTCCAGTCGCTGTTCGACACCGGTCGCGCCTACGCCTTCGAGTGCGATGCGGCCGGCCACGTGGACCTCGACGCGCTGTCGGCCCGCGCGAAGCTGAACTACCTCTACGCCCGCGGCGCGATCGGCCGCGAGTTCTCGATGCCGGAAGTCCGGCGTCAGCCGCGGCCGCACTGACCTCCGGCTCAGCGTCCGAGGTCGATCACCAGGGCCGTCCGGGCTGGTATGACGAGCTCAGTGCCGAGTTCGTAGGCCGTGCCGGTCAGGATGTCGGTGCCGCGTGCACCCGCGGGCAGCACCTCGGCGAAGCGCCGCGTGTCCAGCCGGACCGGCTCGCCCGCCTTGCTCAACACCACCATCACGCGCTGGCCGCTGGCCGCGTCGAGGCGGAAGTACGTGTAGGTGCCGCGTTCCGGCGCGTAGTGCACGAGCCGGCCGCGCTGCACGGCCAGTGAACCCTTGCGCCAGGTGAACAGGCGCTTCACCAGGGCCTGGGTGCGGCGCTGCGCATCGCCGAGGCCGGCGCCGGTGAAGGCGTTGACCGCATCGCCCGTCCAGCCGCCGGGAAAATCGCTGCGCACGATGCCGTCGTCGCGCTCGATGGGGCTCTTCATCAGGATCTCGCTGCCGTAGAACATCTGCGGCGTGCGCGCGATCGTCGCAAGGTAGGTCAGCGCCAGCGTGTTCAGCGCCTCGTCCTCGCCGAGCGCGGAGAAGACTCGGTTGGTGTCGTGGTTGCCCTCGAACAGCACGAGCTTCTCCGGCGCGGGGTACTGGATGTCGTCGACCAGCGCTTCATACAGGCGCCCGAAGCCGACGCCGTAGCCCTGGCCCTCGGGCTCGGTGAGGGCCTGCCGCAGCGCACCGTGCAGCGGGAAGTCCATCATGCTCGGCATGTGCGAAACGTAGCCGTCGTGGTTGCGGTGGCCCTCGAGCCAATAGGCGACCATCGAGGCGTGCTCGGTCATCTCCTCGCCGACGATGGACAGGTTCGGGTACTCGGCCATGATGGCGCCGGACCAGCGGGCGAGGAAGGCCTTGTCCGAATACGGGTAGGTGTCGGCGCGGATGCCCGACAAGCCGAAGGCCTCGATCCACCAGATCGCGTTCTGCACCAGGTAGGTGGCCAGTTGCGGCTGGCGCTGGTTCAGGTCCGGCATCGTCGGCACGAACCAGCCATCGGTCATGCCGGCCTTGTCCACCTGCGCGGCATAGCGGTCCTGCACGGTGACGTGGCGGTGGTTGGTCTCGACGTAACGGGTGGGGTGGTTCAGCCAGTCCGGCGCCGGCATGTCCGCCATCCACCCATGGCCCGAGCCGATGTGGTTGGGCGCCAGGTCCATGATCACGCCCAGGCCCTTGGCGCGCGCCTGTTGCACGAGGTTCCGGTAGTCGTCGTTCGTGCCGAAGCGCGGGTCGACGCGGTACAGATCGGTCGCCGAGTAGCCGTGGTACGAGTAACTCAATTGCCGGTTCTCGACGATCGGCGTCGGCCAGAGCTGGGTGAAGCCGAGGCCGGCGATGTAGTTGAGGTGATCGGCGATGCCCTTCAGGTCGCCACCGTGGCGGCCGCTCTTGTTCGCGCGGTCGACCGGGTCGCCGTAGCCCGCGAGGTTGTCGTTGGCCGCATCGCCGTTGGCAAACCGGTCGGGCACGACGAGGTAGATCGCATCGGCCGGGCCGAAGCCCCGGCGCGTGGCGGAGCCGGGGGCGCGGGCACGCAGCTCGTAGGCCTGGCTCAGCACGCGGGCCCGGCCGCGCAGGAATTCGATCGAGATCGTGCCGGGGCGGGCACGGGGCGCGATCTCGAGGTCGATGAAGAGGTAGTTCGGGTTGCCGGCCGAGCGGCTGCCCAGCAACCTCACGCCCGGCGCGCGAACCCGCGGCTGCAACTCGGCGATGCGCTCGCCATGCACCATCAGCTGCAGCGGGCGGTGCTTCATGCCGACCCACCAGAACGGCGGCTCGATGCGTTCAACGACCTGCGCTTGCGCGTTCACCTGCACGACGGCAAGGGCGGTCAGGGCGAGCGTGCGAAGGAGCGCGCGAACGAGTGCGTGAACAAGGCGATTTATCATCGGATGTCGAAGACCTGGATCGATTGCGGGCCGAGCGTCACGGTGTCACCGGCTGGTGCTTCGGCGCGCGCCGGGTACAGCGCGCCGAGCCGGTCGCCGGACCCGAGCCCCGGGATGCGCACCATCGCGGGCTGGGTGCCGTAGTTGATCAGCACCAGGCTGCGTTCGCTGCCGAGCCGGCGCTGGAAGCCCAGCACCAGGCCGTTGGCGAAGCTGGCCTCGAAGCGGCCGCTGGCGATCGACGGGCGGCTGTTGCGCAGGCCCAGCATCGCCTTGTAGAAGGCGTGCAGCGAGTGCGGGTCGGCGGTTTCCGAGGCGGCGTTGAAGTGCGCGGCATTGGGCGCGACGGGTCGAAACGGCGTGCCGGTGGTGAAGCCGGCCCGGCCGGGCTCGGCGGTCCAGCTCATCGGTGAGCGCAGCGGCTGGTCGCCCGGCAGGCCGGCGACGCTGGCCTGTCCGATCTCCTCGCCGTAGTAGACGAAGGGCGTGCCCGGCTGCAGCAGGTATCCGGCGGCGGCCAGGCGGTAGCGCGCGAGGTCGCCGTCGACCTGGTCCCACAGGCGCAGGCCGGCGAAGATGTCGTGGTTGGAGACGAAGGTCGCCATCGTCGGCGAGGCCGTGCGGTAGAAGTCGGCCAGTTGCTGCACCGAAGCCGCCTCGCCCCGCGCCGCCTTCACGAAATGCTGCGTGTAGCCGAAGGCGAAGGCACCGCCGCAGACCGCAGGGTCGCCGTAGGCCGCCGGTTCGGCAGTCGCCTCGCAGACCACGAAGCGCCGCGGGTAGGCCTTGATCTCATCCTGCAGCCGCTTGGTCAGCGCGCGGCTTTCGGGCTGGTCGTTCCAGTGCACCGCGTCGTTCTCGATCATGTGCGGCACGGCATCGAGCCGGTAGCCGTCCAGCCCGCGGTTGAGCCAGAAGCGCAGGCTGGCCAGGTGGTAATCCAGCACCTTCGGGTTGCGCAGGTTGAAATCCGGCATGTGCGGGCCGAAGGTGCCGAAGTAGAGGTCGGTCGCGTTCGCGCCCGGGTGGGGCAGGTCCTTGGGCTCGCCCTTGAACAGCCACGGCTTCGTCGCCGCGTCGTACCAGGGGTAGTTGCCCCAGATGTCCCAGCCGGGCGGGGCGGTGTCACGCCAGACGTACCAGTCGCGCCAGGGGTTGTCCTTGCCCTTGGCGGCTTCGGTGAAGAGGGGGTGCTGCGCCGCGCTGTGGTTGATCACGTAGTCCATCACCACGCCGATGCCACGCGCGTGCGCCGCGCGGATCAGCGCGTCGAAGTCGGCCAGCGTGCCGTATTCGGGCGCAACGCTGCGGTATTCGCGCGTCGCATAGCCGTGGTCACCGTCGCCGTTGGCCTGGATCGGCATCAGCCACAGGCCGCTGACGCCGAGGTCCTTGAGGTAGTCGAGCCGGCGGGTCAGGCCCTTCAGGTCGCCGATGCCGTCGCCGTCCGAGTCCTGGTAGGCGCGGACGAAGATCTCCATGAACGCGCCGTGCTGCCAGCCCTCGGGCAGGGCGCTGGGCGCGGCCTGGAACGGCACCGGGCTCAGGTCCACCGGCTGGGCCGCAGCGGGCAGGCTGGCGGCTGCAGCGCCGAGCAGGAGAAGTCGTATGTTCGTTCGCACGGTGTAGTAAAGATACTTCTCAACTTGTCGATGTCGGGTACAGGATAGATGAACTGACCTGGCGGTGGAATCCATGCTGACCTCGAGATGTAGTTTTGCTACGATGAATTGATGCTCAGACGTTTGATCCTTCTGCTATTCGGCCTGGCCGTCTCGCAGCACTCGGCGGCCCAGGTGCCCAGCGCCGCGGCCGCTTGCGACGGCCCGGCCTGGCAGGCGGTGCTGCAGCCCTCGGCCGGGCCGGCCGACGCGCGGGCCGTCTGGCTCGACGCCGGCACGCTGCAATGGCCTGAGGTGCAGGTGGTGGCTGGCGAGCGCTTCCGGCTGCTGCACAGCGCCGAAGGCCGGCTGGCGCTGCAGCCCGGCCAAGCGGCCGAGGGCGCCGACGCGGCCTTTGCGCTGCAGACGAGCCAGGCGGCGGACCCGTCGCGCGACCAGCGCTTCAGGCACCTGGCCGCCGGCGCGCGCCTGGCGCTGGCGGCCGACGACCGGGCGCGGTTGCCGGCGTTGCTGGCCGGCCAATGGGTGCTGGTGCGTGAAGATGCCGAGGGCCGGCTGCAGGACGCGACCACCGTGCAGTCGCCCGGCCTGCTCGATGCGCTGTATGCGCCGGCGGCGGCCCTCACGGACCTGGGCGCCACGCCGCGGCCGCGTGGGTCGACCGGCTTCAGGCTCTGGGCGCCCACGGCCCGCGCGGTCACGCTGTGCCTGTACCCGCGTGGGCAGGGCGCGGCCGAGGCCGCCGAGCCCCTGCAGCACGACGATACGACCGGCGCCTGGGGCGTGACGCATGCGCGGGACCTGAGCGGCCGCTACTACAGCTACCTGGTCGAGGTCTTCGTGCCCGGCACCGGCTGGGTGCGCAACCGCGTGACCGACCCGTACGCCGTGAGCCTGACGACCGACTCGCGGCGCACCTACATCGCCGACCTGCGCGACCCGCGGCTGAAGCCCGCCGGCTGGGACACGCATGCCGCCCCGGCCACCGTGCGGGCCAACACCGACATGGTGGTCTACGAACTGCACGTGCGCGACTTCTCGGTCACCGACACGAGTGTGCCGGCCGCGCACCGCGGCAAGTACCTCGCGTTCACCGACACCGGCTCGCGCGGCATGCGCCACCTGCGCGCGCTCGCGCAGGCCGGGCTGACCGATGTGCACCTGCTGCCGGTGTTCGACCTGGCGAGCGTTCCCGAGGCCGGCTGCACCGTGCCTCGCGTGCCCGCAGCCGCGTCGGACAGCCCGGTGCAACAGGCCGCGGTGATGGCCCAGGCCGCGCGCGACTGCTTCAACTGGGGCTACGACCCCTTCCACTACAGCGCCCCGGAAGGCAGCTACGCGAGCAACGCGGCCGACGGCGCGGTGCGCATCCGCGAGTTCCGCGCGATGGTGCTGGCGCTGCACCGCGCCGGCCTGCGCGTCGGCATGGACGTGGTCTACAACCACACCGCCGCGGCCGGGCAGCACGAGAAATCGGTGCTCGACCGCATCGTGCCCGGCTACTACCACCGGCTCGATGCGACCGGCCAGGTCGAGCGCTCGACCTGCTGCGACAACACCGCGACCGAGCACGCGATGATGGCCAAGCTGATGGTCGATTCGGTGCGCCTGTGGGCCACGCAATACCGCATCGATTCGTTCCGCTTCGACCTGATGGCCCACCAGCCGCGCGCGGTGATGGAAGCGCTGCAGCACGATGTGGATGCCGTCACCGGCCGCCACGTCAACCTGATCGGCGAGGGCTGGAACTTCGGCGAGGTGGCCGACGGCCGGCGCTTCGTGCAGGCCTCGCAGCGCTCGCTCGCGGGCGCCGGCATCGGCACCTTCAGCGACCGCGGGCGCGATGCCGTGCGCGGCGGCTCGGCCGGCGACGACGGCCCCACCCTCGTCGAGCGCAAGGGCTGGGTCAACGGCGCGCTGGACGGGCCGCCCGAAGTGACGATGGACGAGGCGATGCGCCTGGCCGACCAGATCCGCGTCGGCCTGGCCGGCACGCTGCGCGACTTCCGCTTCGAGACCCGGCAGGGCGAGGTGAAGCGCCTCGACCAGATCGACTATGCCGGCCAACCGGCGGGTTATGCCAGCCAGCCCGGCGAGGTGGTCAACTACGTCGAGAACCACGACAACCAGACACTGTTCGACAACAACGTGCTGAAGCTGCCGCGCGAGACCCCGGGGCACGAGCGCGCGCGGGTGCAGGTGCTCGCCATGGCGATCAACCTGTTCAGCCAGGGCGTGGCCTACTTCCACGCCGGCATCGACACGCTGCGCAGCAAATCGCTCGATCGCAACAGCTACGACTCGGGCGACTGGTTCAACCGCCTCGACTGGTCGTACCGGACCAACCACTTCGGCACCGGCCTGCCGCCCCAGGGCGACAACGGGCGCAGCTGGCCGGTATTCCAGCCGCTGCTGGCCCAGCGCGGGGTCGCGCCGGCGCCGGCCGACATCGCCTTCGCGCGCGATGCCTTTCGCGACCTGCTCGCGATCCGCGCGAGCACGCCGCTGTTCCGGCTGCGCGATGCGGCCGAGGTGGAGCAGCGCCTGTCGTTCCCGAACAGCGGGCCGAAGCAGAACCCGGCCGTGATCGTCGGGCGGCTCGACGGTGCGGGCCGCGCCGATGCCCGCTTCGGCGAGCTGGCGTACTTCGTCAACGCGGCCACGACCGAACAGGCCCTGGCGCTGCCCGAGCTGGCGGGCGCGCCCTGGCGGTTGCACCCGGTGCACCTGAAGCCCGGCGCGGCCGACACGCGGCCGGCGCGCGCGGCCCGGTTCGACCCACCAAGCGGGGCTTTCACCATCCCGCCGCGCAGCGCGGTGGTCTTCGTGCGGGGCGCACCCCCTACGCCGCCTTCGGCGTCGGTCCCCCCGAGGGGGATTCGTCGCCTTGGGGCGGCCCGGCGGCGACGAGATAATCCTCCTCCTGTTCCCGACGCACCGGACCCCCGCCCATGGCCACCTTCGACAGCCCCCGGCTGATCGCCGACATCGGCGGCACCTACGCCCGCTTCGCGCTCGAAGTGGCTTCCGGCGAGTTCACGCAGGTCGCCTCGCTGCGCTGCGCCGACCACCCCGACTTCCACGCCACCGTCGGCGCCTACCTGGCCACCTTGCCGGCGGGCACGTCCATCCGGCATGCCGCGGTCGCGATCGCCAACCCGGTCGAGGGCGACCAGGTGCGGATGACGAACTACCACTGGCAGTTCTCGATCGAGCAGATGCGCCAGCGCCTGGGGTTCGAGACGCTGGTGGTGCTGAACGATTTCACCGCGCTGGCGATGGCGCTGCCGCGCCTGGGCCCGCGCGACGTGCGCCAGGTCGGCGGCGGCACCGCGCGCAAGCAGAACGTGATCGGCCTGCTGGGCTCGGGCAGCGGGCTGGGCATGTCCGGGCTGATCCCGGCCGGCGACGGCTGGATCTCGCTCGGCTCCGAAGGCGGCCACACCAGCTTTTCGCCGCGCGACGAGCGCGAGATCGCGATCCTGCGCCATGCGTGGAAGCAGTACGACCACGTCTCGTTCGAGCGCCTGCTGTCCGGCCCCGGGCTGGAGCTGATGCACGGGGCATTGGCCGAACACGCCGGCAAGAAGGCCGACGAGTTGTCGGCGCCCGAGATCACCCAGCGCGCGCTCGACGGCACCGACCCGGTCTGCGCCGACACGCTGGAGGTGTTCTGCGCGCTGCTCGGCACCGCGGCGGCCAACCTCGCGGTCACGCTCGGCGCGCTGGGCGGCATCTACATCGGCGGCGCGATCGTGCCGCGGCTGGGCGCGTACTTCGACCGCTCGCCGTTTCGCACCCGCTTCGAGGACAAGGGGCGCTTCTCGCGCTACCTGGCCGACATCCCGACCTTCGTGATCACCGCCGAGCAGGCCACCTTCATCGGCGCCTCCGCCATCCTCGAGGCACAGCTGCGCACGATCAGCGATGCGCCGGCCTCGACGATGCTCACGCAGATCCGCCGTGCCCGCGGCGAGCTGACGCCGGCCGAGCTGCGCGTGGCCGACCACGTGCTGGCGCACCCGCGCTCGGTGTTGAACGACCCGATCGCCGAGATCGCCCGCGCTGCGCAGGTCAGCCAGCCGACGGTGATCCGCTTCTGCCGTTCGCTCGGTTGCGAGGGCCTGTCGGATTTCAAGCTGCGCCTGGCTTCGAGCCTGACCGGCACGGTGCCGATCACCCACACCCAGGTGACGACCGACGACTCGATGCTGGAGCTCGGCAGCAAGGTGCTGGGCAACACCGCGTCGGCGATCCTGCAGGTGCGCAGCCAGCTCAACCGCGAGATGATCAACCGCGCGACCGAGCTGCTGCTCGGTGCCGAGCGGATCGACTTCTACGCGCTCGGCCACTACGGTGTCGTCGCGCAGGACGCCCAGTTCAAGTTCCTGCGCTTCGGCGTGCCGAGCATGGCGTACAGCGACCCGCGCCTGCAGCTGCTCGCCGCCGCGGTGCTGAAGCCCCGGGATGTGGTGGTGGTGATCAGCGGCAGCGGCCGCCTGCCCGAGTTGATCGAGGTGGTCGACAAGGCCAAGGCCCGCGGCGCCGCGGTGATCGCGATCACCGCCAGCCAGTCGCCGCTGTCTCGCCGCGCCGACGTGGCGCTGATCGTCGACTACCCGGAAGACGTGACGACCCACCTGCCGATGGTCAGCCGCATCCTGCACCTGCTGGTGATCGACATCCTGGCGGTGGGCGTCGCGATGCGGCGGCACGTGGACGAGCAGGCGCTGCCGGAAGGTGCCACCGGTGAAGGGGTGGTCGAGGCCGCCGAGCCCGACACCGCGCAGCCCGGCGAGAAGCCGGCGGCACGCCCGGCGGCGCCGGGCGTGAGCCTCGCGGCGCCCTTGTCGAGCCTGACCTCGCACAGCCGCTGAGCGGCACGGCGTCCGCCGAGGCGGTGGACGGGGCAGCGCCTGGCATGGCGCTTGCGGTCCAGTCTTGCATACAAGATTCGCATGCCAGTGATGCACGCCAAGTGGGCGTGACGCACCGGCGCGGTACGCAAGACACCCCTCATGGCACAGGAACAGGGCGGGCGCCACAGCCCGGACCAGATCGCGGCGCGGATCGTCGACGCGATCCTCGCCGGCCGGCTCGCGCCGGGCCAGCGGCTGGGCGAGCAATCGCTGGCCGACCTGTTCGGCGTCAGCCGCACGCTGGTGCGCGAGGCGCTCGCGCGGCTGTCGGCGCGCGGCATGGTCGAGGTCAACGCACGGCGCGGCTGGTTCGTCGTGCAACCTTCGGCGGAAGAGGCGAAGGAAGCCTTCGACGCCCGCGTGGCCATCGAGACCGGCCTGGTGCAGAGCCTCAATGGCGCGCCGCCGCGCGCAGCGATCACCCGGCTCAAGCGCCACGTGAAGGAAGAGCGCGAGGCCATCCGCGCGGGCGATCCGGGCCGCCGCAGCTACCTGCTGGGCGACTTCCACGTCTGCCTGGCCGAGTGCGCCGGCAACACGCTGCTGGCCGACATCCTGCGTGACCTGACCGCGCGCACCACGCTGATCGCCACGCTGTTCCAGTCGACGCACGATGCCTCGCGCTCGTGCGACGACCACGCCCGCATCGTCGAGGCGCTCGGGGCCGGCGACATCGCGCTGGCCACGCGCCTGGTGCGCGAGCACATCGCGACCGTCGTCGAACACCTGGGCGCGCCCACGCCACCGGCCGACGAGCTGTCGCGGCTGCGCACGGCCCTCGAATCGTCACCCCGCGCCGCCCGCCGGCGCCCCTTGGAGAAATGACCATGCCGACCCGCCGCCTTGCCACCCTGTGCCTTGCCGCCCTGGCCGTCAGCCCGGCCGCGTTCGCCCAGAACGCCCTCGACAACGTGCTCGCGAAGAAGCAGATCACGATCGCCATCCCGACCGACTTCCCGCCCTACGGCTTCGTCGGCACCGACCTGGCGCCCCAAGGGCTGGACATCGACATGGCCCGCTACATCGGCGCCAAGCTGGGCGTGAAGGTCGAGCTCGTGCCGGTGACCAGCGCCAACCGCATCCCCTATCTGCAGACGCGCAAGGCCGACCTCGTGATCTCCACGCTGGGCAAGAACCCCGAGCGCGAGAAGGTGATCGATTTCGCCGCCGCGTACTCGCCGTTCTTCCAGGCCGTCTTCGCGTCCAAGGGCACGGTGGTCAAGAGCGCGGGCGATCTGGCCGGCAAGACAGTGGGCGTGACGCGCGGCGCGATCGAGGACATCGAGCTCAGCAAGATCGCCCCGCCCAGCGCCGACATCAAGCGCTTCGAGGACAACAACGCCACCATCTCGGCCTTCGCCTCGGGCCAGGTGCAGGTGCTGGCCACCGGTGCCTCGGTGGCGGCCAACCTGATGGCACGCAACCCGCAGCTGGGCACCGAGCTGAAGTTCGTGCTGAAGGATTCGCCGAACTTCATCGGCGTGGCCAAGGGCGAGGACAAGCTGCGTGCGAAGGTCAACGAGATCGTCGCCGGCGCCAAGGCCGCGGGCGAGCTCGACAAGCTGGCGCAGAAGTGGCTCGGCCGCCCGGCCGGTGCGCTGCCGGACTGAACGTGATGGTGACGCTCGACTTTGCCGCCGTGCTGCAGGCGTGGCCGCTGCTGCTGCGCGGCGCGGTCTTCACGGTCGGCCTCACCGCCGTGGCGGCCGCGCTGGGCATGGCGCTGGGTGTGGCCTGCGCCTGGGCCCGCTCCTCGGGCCCGGTGGCGCTGCGCGGCGTGGTGGGCGCCTATGTGGAGCTGATCCGCAACACGCCCTTCATCGTGCAGCTGTTCTTCGTCTTCTTCGGCCTGCCCAGCCTGGGCGTGCGGCTCACGCCGGAAGTGGCCGCTGTGCTCGCGATGGTCGTCAACCTCGGCGCCTATGCGGCCGAGATCGTGCGCGCCGGCATCGAGGGCACGCCGCGCGGGCAGGTCGAGGCGGCACGCAGCCTGGCACTGAGCGAGGCACAGGTCTTCCTGCGCGTGGTGCTGCCGCCGGCGCTGGGCCGCGTGTGGCCGGCGATGGTGAGCCAGATCGTCATCGTGATGCTCGGCTCGGCGGTATGCGGCCAGATCGCGGCGCAGGAGCTGAGCTACTACGCCAACCTGATCCAGAGCCGCAACTTCCGCGCCTTCGAGGCCTTCATCGTCGCGACGGGGGTCTACCTGGCCCTGTCGCTCGCGCTGCGCCATGCGCTGTACTGGATCGGGCCGCGCTGGCTGTTCGGCCGCACGCCCCGGCTGCATTGAGCGGGGACCAGCGAGATGGTCGAGTTCACCCTCTGGGACATCTTCCGCAACCTCGGGCTGGCGGCGCGCTGGACGGTGGCGCTGTCGCTCGCGGCCTTCGTCGGCGGCGGGCTGGTCGGCCTGGCGCTGCTGCTCGCCCGGCTGGCGCGGCTGCGCGGCGCGGCCACCGGCGTGAGCCTGTACGCGCAGCTCTTCCAGGGCACGCCGCTGCTGATGCAGCTGTTCCTGGCCTACTTCGGCTTAGGCCTGCTGGGCATCGACGTGCCCGCGTGGCTGGCGGCCGGGCTGGCGCTGACGCTCTACACCAGCGCCTACCTGGCCGAGATCTGGCACGGCTGCGTCAGCGCGATCCCGAAGGGGCAGTGGGAGGCCGCCGACAGCCTGGCGCTGTCGTTCGGCGAGAAGCTGCGCCATGTGGTCGGCCCGCAGGCCTTGCGCATCGCGCTGCCGCCGACGGTGGGCTTCCTCGTGCAGGTGATCAAGGGCACCGCGCTGGCCTCGGTGATCGGCTTCATCGAGCTGACCAAGGCCGGCACGATGATCACCAACGCGACCTTCAGGCCCTTCACCACCTACGCCTGCGTGGCCCTGGTGTACTTCGCGCTGTGCTGGCCGGTGTCGGCCTGGAGCCGGCGCCTCGAAAGAAAGCTTCGCCGTGAACGCTGAATCCATCGTCGACATCGCCGGCCTGCGCAAGCGCTACGGCGCCAACGAGGTGCTCAAGGGCATCGACCTGCAGGTGCAGCGCGGCGAGGTCATCGCCATCATCGGCAAGAGCGGCTCGGGCAAGAGCACGCTGCTGCGCTGCGTCAACGGGCTGGAGGAATTCCAGCACGGAGCGCTGCAGGTCGACGGCCAGCCGCTGCGCCACGGCGACGCGCGTGCGATGCGCAGCCTGCGCCAGCACGTCGGCATGATCTTCCAGAGCTTCAACCTCTTTCCGCACCTGAGCGTGGGGCGCAACGTGATGCTGGCCCCCACGCTGGTGAAGAAGCGCGATGCGGCGGCGGCCGAGGCGCAGGCGCGCCGGCTGCTCGAGCGCGTGGGCCTGGCCGACAAGTTCGACGCCTGGCCCGATCAGCTCTCCGGCGGCCAGCAGCAGCGCGTGGCCATCGCCCGCGCCCTGGCGATGGAGCCCAGCGTGATGCTGTGCGACGAGATCACCTCGGCGCTCGACCCCGAGCTGGTCGGCGAGGTGCTCAAGGTCGTCGAATCACTGGCCGACGAGGGCATGACCTTGCTGATGGTCACCCACGAAATGAACTTCGCACGCAAGGTCAGCGACCGCGTGGTCTTCA
Organism: Ideonella sp.; assembly: GCF_035254525.1. Taxonomy (GTDB): domain Bacteria; phylum Pseudomonadota; class Gammaproteobacteria; order Burkholderiales; family Burkholderiaceae_C; genus Ideonella. The sequence goes on from NZ_DATFAN010000141.1 coordinate 76,580, forward strand.
TGCACGCCGGCCGCATCCACGAGATGGGTTCACCCGAGCAATTGTTCGGCGCACCGCAGACCCCCGAACTGAAACAGTTCCTCGCCGCGCTGCATTGATGGCGCTCCGCAGGAGCCGCCATCTCCAAGTGGCGTGCGCGGATCCGGCTTTGCCGGTCCGCTGCGCGAGCCCCCTCAGGGGGCAGCCCCCGGAGGGGGCGTGGGGGCCAATATCTCAGTGCCTGAAGTGGCGGGTGCCCGTGAGCACCATCGCGATGCCGCGTTCGTCCGCCGCGGCGATGACCTCTTCGTCGCGCATCGAGCCGCCCGGGTGGATGACGCTGGTCGCGCCGGCGTCGATCAGGACGTCCAGCGTGTCGCGGAACGGGAAGAAGGCGTCGCTGGCGACGGCCGTGCCCTGCAGCGGCAGCCCGGCGTGCTCGGCCTTGATGCTGGCAATGCGGGCCGAATCGAGGCGGCTCATCTGGCCGGCACCGACGCCCATCGTCATGCCGTCTTTGCAGAAGACGATCGCATTGCTCTTGACGAAGCGCGCCACGGTCCAGGCGAACAGCATGTCCTTCATCTGCTGCGCGGTGGGCTGCAGCTTGGTGACCACCTTGACCTCGCCGACGATGTCGATCGCGTCGGCCGATTGCAGCAGCATGCCGCCCCCAACACGCTTGAAATCAAGCGGGTTGGAGAGTTTGCTGATCGGCACCTCCAGCAGGCGAACGTTCTGCTTGCTCGCGTAGGCCGTGCGGGCACCGGGCAGGATGGCCGGGGCGATGGCGACCTCGACGAACTGCTTGTTGGCGTTGATCGCCTCGACCACGTCGGCGTCGATCGGCCGGTTGAAGGCCATGATGCCGCCGAAGGCGCTGGTCGGGTCGGTCTTCAGCGCCTTCTGGTAGGCCTCGAGCGGCGTCGCGCCGACGGCCACGCCGCAGGGGTTGGCGTGCTTGACGATCACGCAGGCCGGCTGGTCGAAGGCCTTGACGCATTCCCAGGCCGCGTCGGCATCGGCGATGTTGTTGAAGCTGAGTTCCTTGCCCTGGATCTGCGTCCACTGCGCCAGCGTGCCCTCGACCGGCTTGGCCTCGCGGTAGAACGCGGCCGACTGGTGCGGGTTCTCGCCGTAGCGCATGCCCTGCACCTTGTGCAACTGCAGGTTGAACACCTGCGGGTACTCGGCGCGCGCCGGCACGGCTTCGGTCTTCTCTTCCGCGCCGGGCTCGAGCGCGGTCAGGTAGTTGGTGATCATGCCGTCGTAGGCGGCCGTGTGGGCGAACACCTTCTTGGCCAGCATGAACTTGGTGGCGCGCTTCAGGCCGCCCGATTGCAGCTCGGCCAGCACTTGCGGGTAATCGGTGGGGTCGATGACCACGCCCACGTCCTGCCAGTTCTTGGCCGCGGCGCGCAGCATCGCGGGGCCGCCGATGTCGATGTTCTCGATCGCGTCTTCCAGCGTGCAATCGGCCTTGGCCGTGGCCTGGGCGAACGGGTAGAGGTTGATGATCAACAGGTCGATCGTGCCGATGCCGTGCTCCTTCAGCGCGGCCATGTGGGCCGGCACGTCGCGCCGAGCCAGCAGGCCGCCATGAACGCGCGGGTGCAGCGTCTTCACGCGGCCGTCGAGCATCTCCGGGAAGCCGGTGATCTCGGAGACCTCGGTCACCGGCAGGCCGTTGTCGGCCAGCAGCTTGGCGGTGCCGCCGGTCGAGAGCAGCTTGATGCCCTGGGCGTGTAGTGCGCGGGCGAAGTCGACGATGCCGGTCTTGTCGGAGACCGAGAGCAGGGCGGTGAGGTCGGACATGGTGTGGAGTGGGTAGAGGTTGGTGAATCAGGCGGGCCGCGCGAAGCGCCGGTCCCTTCAAGTGGCGTGCGCGGATCCGGCTTTGCCGGTCCGCTGCGCGAGCCCCCTCGGGGGGCAGCGACCGGAAGGGAGCGTGGGGGTCAGATCAATTTGTGCTCGACGAGCTTGCGGCGCAGCGTGTTGCGGTTGATGCCCAGCCACTCGGCGGCCTTGCTCTGGTTGCCGTCGGCCTGGCGCATGACGACGTCGAGCAGTGGCCGCTCGACGGTCAGCATGACCATGTCGTGCAGCGAGTGGGGCTCGGTGCCATCGAGGTCCTTGAAATACTGCGTCAGCGTCTCCCGGACGCAGTCTTCGATGTTCTTTCGGCTCATGACAATGAAAAGGCCCGCCTCGCGGCGGGCTCCTGCGGTTCGTTGCTCAGGCGAGCAGCGCGATCTGGTCCTGGTTGGCGGCGTGGACATCGGCCACGGGCAGGCGCTCGTGGGCGTCGGCCAGGTGGTCGAAGAAAGTGGTCACCGCGCGCAGCTGCGCCGCGGCGTCGTCGAGGGTGTTCATCACGGCGCGGAAGGCTTCACCGCCGGGCAGCGCACGCACCGCCCAGCCGATGTGCTTGCGTGCGCTGCGCACGCCGCTTTCCTCGCCGTACAGGCTGTAGTGGTCGGCCAGGTGCTCGGTCAGCCAGCGCTGCACGTCGCGCGTGGCCGGTGGGCTCGGGCGCACGCCGTGCCGCAGGTAGTGGGCGATCTCGTTGAAGATCCACGGCCGGCCTTGCGCGGCGCGGCCGATCATCACCGCATCCGCGCCGGTCTGGCGCAGCACCTCGGCCGCGCGCTCGGGCGAATCGATGTCGCCGTTGGCGACCAACGGGATGCGCAGTGCGGCCTTGATCGCGGCCACCGTGTCGTGTTCGGCCTGGCCGCCGTAGCCTTGCTCGCGCGTGCGGCCGTGCACGGTGACCAGGGCGATGCCGGCGCTTTCGGCGGCGCGCGCCAGCGCCAGCGCGTTGCGCTCGGCGGCGCACCAGCCGGTGCGCATCTTCAGCGTGACTGGCACGCCGCGCGGCGCGCAGGCCGCGATGACCGCCTCGATGATGGCCAGCGCGCCGGCCTCGTCGCGCATCAGCGCGGAGCCGGCCCACTTGTTGCACACCTTCTTGGCCGGGCAGCCCATGTTGATGTCGATGATCTGCGCGCCGCGGTCGATGTTGTAGGCGGCGGCCTCGGCCATCATGGCCGCGTCGGTGCCGGCGATTTGCACCGCGATCGGGCCCGGCTCGCCCGCGTGGTTCGCGCGGCGCGAGGTCTTCAGCGACTGCCACAGGTCCTTGCGCGAGGTCACCATCTCGCTGACCGCGTAGCCCGCGCCGAGCCGCTTGCACAGCTGCCGGAACGGCCGGTCGGTCACCCCGGCCATCGGCGCGACGAACAGGTTGTTCGCCAGCGCGTACGGGCCGATGTGCAGCGGGTGGAGGCGGGCCGGGGAAGACATGCAGTGCTCAAAAAGGAGGCAGGATTCTACCGGGCCGTGGTGGGCGCCGGCCGCCAGCCCGATACCCCAGCTAGGACTTGCCCGTCTGCTTGCGCCAGAGCTGGATGGCGCGGTCGACGAAGCCGGCCATCACCGATTTGTCGCGGCCGAGCTTGTACAGCGCGCGGGCGAGGCGGCCGCGCAGCTCCGGCGTGTTGCAGGCCGAGCGGTGCGACAGCGTCAGGTACAGGTTCTCGCGCGCCACCGGCTCGCCGAGCATCTTCACATCGGTGATGCTGCGCCGCGCGAGAAAGGCCTGGCCGGGGCTGTCTTCGTAGACGAGGTAGTCGGCACGCCGGTTCTGCACGATCTGGATCGCCTGCTCCAGGCTCGCGACCTGGTTGATGTGCAGCCTGTCCTTCGCGTAGCGGTCGAACTCCTCGCCGAAGCTGTTGTTGATCACCGTCACACCCTGCAGGCCGACGAGATCGGGCCAGCGGCGGAACTTCAGCGCACGATTGTCGCCGCGCGTCCAGAGCACCGAGCGCGTCTCGTGGAACGCGGGATGGAAGTAGTCCATGTACTCGGTGCGCGGCAGCGTGAAGAAGGCGCCGGCGATCAGGTCGAGGTGGCCCAGCCGCGTCTCCTCCTGCACGCGGCCCCAGGGCCCGCTGTACTGCACGTCGATCGGGATGCCGATCTCCTTGGCCAGCCACTGCATCAGCTCGGCGTTCGCACCGATCAGCTTGTTCTCGTTGTCCGGGTCGCGCCACAGGTAGGGCGGGTACTCCGGGTTGCCGGAGGCTGCGAGCTGCGTGCAGCCTTCGGCCGCCGAAGCCGGCGGCGTGGCCAGCCCCAGGCCGAGCATGCTGGCGAACGCCAGACCGGCGATGCGTCGTGCGTGTCTTCGTGCGCATCGTCGCGCGCGTGCGGCGGTGGTGGTGAGCATGCGGCCTCCCGGGGCGTCTTGGCGCGAATGTGCCCGCCGGCGCGATGCTGCGCCACGGGGCCTTCCATAATGCGTTGGCATGGAAGGTGGGATTGTGTCCTGGGTCAACGGCCTGTTGGCCGTGTTGACGTTGCCGAACGTGGGCCTGCCCGCGGTGTTCTTGGTGGCCATCATCTCGGCCACGCTGTTGCCACTGGGCTCCGAGTTCGCGGTGATCGGCCTGGTCAAGCTCGACGCCACGTTGTTCTGGCCCGCCGTGCTCGTGGCTACCGTGGGCAACACGATCGGCGGTGCGATCACCTGGTGGATGGGCTACGGCGCCGAGCGCGCCTACGAGAAGATCCGCCATCACCCGCCGCACGAGGCACGCGCGCTGCAGTGGCTGCAGCGTTTCGGTGCGAAGGCCTGCCTGCTGAGCTGGCTGCCGGCGGTGGGCGACCCGCTGTGCGCGGTGGCCGGCTGGCTGAAGCTGCCGTTCTGGCCCTGCGTGGCCTACATGGCGGTCGGCAAGTTCGCGCGCTACGTCTCGATGACCGCAGCCTTGCTGTGGTGGTTCCCGGGCCAGTTCAACAGCTTGTGAGCGGGCCCGGGGCGTCCGCGCCCTGGATCGTCGAGGCGAAGCCGCTGCCCGGGCGTTGACGGCTCCAGCCGAAGCGCAGCGCTCGCGCCATCCCCCTTCAGGGGGGGGCAGCGCCGCGCGGCGCGCCGAGCGTTGCCGTCACAATCACCCTACAACCTTCTCCTGGAGACAACCGGTGACCGCCACCGCGGGCACCGGCACCGCCGATGCAAACCGCCAACCCGCAGTACGACTCGCTGACGCGTCGCTTCACCCGGATCCACCGATTCGGGCACCTGTTGAACATCGCCCAATGGGACCAGCAGGCCAACATGCCGCCGCGCGGCAACGAGGCCCGCGCTGAGGCCCTGGCCGAGATGTCGGCGCTGGTGCACCGGTTGCGAACCGACGCCGGCCTGGGCGCCGAGCTCGCCGCGGCCGAGGCCGAGGCGCTGGACGACGCCCAGCGCGCCAACCTGCGCGAGATGCGCCGGCAGTGGGATGGCGCCACCGCGCTGCCCGAAGCGCTGGTCGAGCGGCGCTCGCTGGCCACTTCCCGCTGCGAGCACGCCTGGCGCAGCCAGCGACCCGCCAACGACTGGGCGGGCTTCCTGCCCAACCTGAAGGAGGTGCTGGCGGTCAGCCGTGAATGCGGGCAGCGCCTGGCCGATCGCTCGGGCCTGACGCCGTACGACGCGCTGATGGACCAGTACGAGCCCGGCATGACGACCGCCAAGGTCAGGCAGGTGTTCGGCGAGGTGCGACGGTGGCTGCCCGACCTGATCCGCCGCGTGGTCGACAAACAGGCCCGCGAGGTCGTCCTGCCGCCGCACGGCCCCTTCGACCTCGCGGCGCAGCGTGCGCTGTGCGAACGCGTGATGCACCTGCTGCAGTTCGATTTCTCGGCCGGCCGTCTCGATGTCAGTGCCCACCCGTTTTCGGGCGGCGTGCCCGAGGATGTCCGGCTGACGACGCGTTTTCGCGAGGACGATTTCCTGCAGAGCCTGATGGGCACGGTCCACGAGACCGGCCACGGCCGCTACGAGCAGAACCTGCCGCGCGACCTGCTCGGCCAGCCCGTGGCCGAGGCGCGCTCGATGGCGCTGCACGAGAGCCAGAGCCTGTCCTTCGAGATGCAGCTGGGCGGGCATCCGGGCTTCGCGCGCCTGCTGTCGCCGCTGCTGGTCGAGGCCTTCGGTGACCAGGCGGCCTTCATGCCGGGCAACCTGAACCGCCTGCTGACGCGCGTGACGCCCGGCTTCATCCGCGTCGATGCCGACGAGGTGACCTACCCGGCGCACGTGATGATGCGCTTCGACATCGAGCGCGCGCTGATCGAAGGCGAGGTCGAGGCCGAAGACATCCCCGCATTGTGGGACGCGGCCATGATGGAGCTGCTGGGCATCGACACCCGCGGCAACTACACCGACGGGCCGATGCAGGACGTGCATTGGGCCGAGGGCCTGTTCGGCTACTTCCCCTGCTATTCGCTGGGGGCGATGTACGCCGCGCAGTGGTTCGCGGCGATGCGCCGTGCCATACCGGACCTGGACGTACGCATCAACGATGGCGAGTTGGGCGTGATGTTCGACTGGCTGGCCGAGCACATCTGGCGCCAGGGCAGCCGCTGGACCACCGACGAGCTGTCCGCACGCGTCAGCGGCGAGGCGCTGAACCCGGCGCACTTCCGGGCTCACCTGGAGAGGCGCTACCTGGGCTGAGCCCGCCGCTCGACCAGCGTGGGCGAGATCTCGCGCAGCCGCGCCTCGAGCTGATCCAGCACCTGGTGCGTGCGCTCGGCCAGGTCGCTGCCCGAGCGGCGCAGCGCCAGCTTGGGCAGCAGGCGGCGTTCGCGGAACAGCAGGTCCAGGTCCAGCGGCACGCCGTGCTCGGCGAACACCGGCGCCAGCTCGCCGCAGCGATTGCGCAGAAGGCGGCGCGTCTGCTGGTAGGCGTGCTCGGCCAGCTCGCGGCGCAGCGTGTAGCTGAAGGTGCCGGCGCGGAACAGCGCCGGGTCGTGGTGGTCGGGCTCGAGCAGCACGATGTCGCACTCGGGGTGGCTGATGCCGTAGCCCTTCATGCCCAGCTCGAGCCGCGAATGAATGAGTGTGCGGAAGGTCTGGCTCATCACCGCCGGCAGCCCGGCCGCGGCCAGGTGCGGGATGCGCCCCTCGTGGGCCGTCGGCCGCGGGCCGCTGCGCTCGCCTTCGGCCGGTTCGTCCAGCCGGTGCGAGGCATCGAAGGGCACCAGCGGGTTCAGGCAGATCAGCAGATCCTGCCCCTGGTCGAGGACGACCGAGGCGTGCATCGTCTTCTTCAGCGCGCCGTCCACATAGTGCCGCCCGCCGATCGACACCGGCGGGTACAGCCCCGGCAGCGCGGCGCTGGCGATGATCGCGCGGGCGATCGGCGTGTCGTCCCAGCCCGGCTGGCCGAAGGGCGCGGCTTCGCCGGTGTCGAGGTCGGTCGCCACGACGACGAGGCGGCGGCGCAGCTGGCGGAAGTCATTGGTGCGGCCCGGCACGGCGAACACGCGCTCGAGCTGCGCCTGCATGCCGTGGTTGTCGAACAGGCCGGTCGGCAGCGCACCGCCGAGCTGGCCAAGGGCATTGATCGGCGGCAGGTCGCCGGCCAGCACCTGCCAGCCCATCTGCGCGAGCAGGCCCGGCAGGCGGGCGAAGCGCCGGCGGTATTCGCCCCAGGCCGGCCGGGTGAACAGGCGCGGGTCGATCAGGTCGTCGGCGCCGCCGTCGCTCTCGATGAAGGCGGCGCACATCTGGCGCGGCGTCATGCCGTTGGCCAGGCCGGCGGCGATGAAGGCGCCGGCCGAGACGCCGACGTAGGCGTTCAGCGTCGTGAAGTCCAGGCTCGGCAGCGCCTCTTCGAGGGCGCACAGGGCGCCGATCTCGTGGATTGCGCCGAGCGGGCCACCGCCGGCAAGCGCCAGCGCGACCCTCGGTGAGGTCGACGGGGGGCTCGGTTCGGCGGGGCGGCGGGTGGAACTCAACGCGCAGTGGTCTCAGGCGGCGGCACTCGGCCACCGCCGACAGGGCTTCAGGCGGCCCCGCCCTCGGCGGACTTCGCAGCCGCCTTCTTCGCGGCGGCCTTGCGCGGTGCCGCGGCCTTCTTCGCCGGGGCGGCCTTCCTGGCGACGGGCCTCTTGGCGCCGTTGCCCGTGGGCGCGGCCTTGGTGGCCTTGGCCGGGGCCTTGGCGGCCTTGGCCGGCGCAGCCACCTTGCCGCCGAGCTTGGCGACGGCACCGGCCAGCGCATCGACGCGGGCGGTCAGCGCGGCCACGTCCTTCGCGGTCGGCACGCCGAGCTTGCCCAGCGCCTTGGCGGTGCGGGCCTCGAAGATCGACTCCAGCTTGTCCCACGAGGCGCCGGCCTTGTTGGTGACCTCGCCGGCCATCGCGCTCATCTTGCCGGTGACTTCACCGATGCGCTCCTCGGCCACGGCCTGGGTCTTGCGCTGCAGGCTCACGCCTTCCTTGACGAGGGCCTCGAACACCTTGCTGCCTTCTTCCTGGGCCTTGGAGAACGCGCCCATGCCGGCCAGCCAGATCTGCTGGGCCGAGGCCTTCACCGCACCGGCGAGCTGGCTGTCCAGCAGGCCCGCGGGGGAGCTGGCTTTTTGCTCGGCCATCTTCTTGAGCTTCTTGACCATGGTGTTCCTCTTTCCTTGCGTACAGGGTTGGCGACAGTGTCTGCGGGACAGTGTAGGAGCGGGTTTTCGAGGCGGCATCCTAAAACGCTAGGTGAGCGCGCCTATCTCGGGTAAGCGCGAAACGAGGCCCGTGGCGGGGCGGGCCAAAATCGGCGCGGCTCTTACCCATCCAATTCGTACCTCAGGAGGCCCCATGCAGTATTTCGTCACCGGCGCGACCGGCTTCATCGGCAAACGCCTCGTCAAGAAGCTGCTCGCCCGTCGCGGCTCCACGGTGTACTTCCTGGTACGCCCCGGCAGCGAGGACAAGGTGGCCGGCCTCCTCGAGCACTGGGGCGTGTCGAAGGCCCGCGCCATCGCCGTCAGCGGTGACCTGACCGAGAAGAAGCTCGGCGTCGCGAGCGACGTGATCAAGCAGCTCAAGGGCCAGATCGACGCGGTCTACCACCTGGCCGCGGTCTACGACCTGAAGGCCGACGAGGAAAGCCAGGTGCGCGTGAACGTCGAGGGCACGCGCAACGTCGTCGAGTTCGCGAAGGCGATCGACGCCGGCCACCTGCACCACGTCAGCTCGATCGCCGCGGCCGGCCTGTACGAAGGCGTGTTCCGCGAGGACATGTTCGAGGACGCCGAAGGGCTGGAGCACCCGTACTTCATGACCAAGCACGAGTCCGAGAAGATCGTGCGCAAGGAATGCAAGGTGCCGTGGACGGTCTACCGCCCGGCCATGGTCGTCGGCGACTCGCACACCGGCGAGATGGACAAGATCGACGGCCCCTACTACTTCTTCAAGCTGATCCAGCGCATGCGCCAGCTGCTGCCGCCGTGGATGCCGGCGGTGGGGCTGGAAGGCGGGCGCATCAACATCGTGCCGGTCGACTTCGTCGTCGATGCGCTGGACTACATCAGCCACTCGAAGGCGGCGGTGAAGGGAAAATGCTTCCACCTCGTCGACCCGGTGGGCTACCGCGTCGGCGACGTGCTGGGCATCTTCGCCAAGGCGGCCCACGCGCCGAAGATGAACCTGTTCGTCAACGCCGCGCTGCTGGGCTTCATCCCGAAGAGCGTGAAGAAGGGGCTGCTGGCGATCGCGCCGGTGCGCCGCGTGCGCCATGCGGTGATGAAGGACCTTGGCCTGCCCGAGGACATCCTGACCTTCGTGAACTACCCGACCCGCTTCGATTGCCGCGAGACGCTGGCCGCGCTGAAGGGCTCGGGCATCGAGTGCCCCAAGCTCGACGACTACGCCTGGCGGCTGTGGGATTACTGGGAGCGCCATCTCGACCCGGATCTACTGATCGACCGTTCACTTCGCGGCACGGTGGGCGGCAAGGTGGTGCTGGTGACCGGCGGCTCGTCGGGCATCGGCCTGGCAGCGGCGATCAAGTTCGCCGAAGCCGGCGCGATCACCGTGATCTGCGCGCGCGACGAGGTCAAGCTGAAGGAGGCCGAGGCCGAGATCCGCAGCAAGGCTGGCAAGGACGCGCAGGTGCACACCTTCTCGGCCGACATCGCCAACGAGCAGAGCTGCAACGAGCTGGTGGCCTGGCTGACCGAGACCTTCGGCGGCGTCGACTTCCTGATCAACAACGCCGGCCGCTCGATCCGCCGCGCGATCGAGAACAGCTACGACCGTTTCCACGACTTCGAGCGCACGATGCAGCTCAACTACTTCGGCTGCCTGCGCGTGACGATGGGCCTGCTGCCCGGCATGGTGGCAAAGCGCCGCGGCCACGTCGTGAACATCAGCTCGATCGGCGTGCTGACGAATGCGCCGCGCTTCTCGGCCTACGTGGCCAGCAAGGCGGCGCTGGACGCCTGGACCCGCTGTGCCTCCAGCGAGTTCGCCGACCAGGGCGTCAGCTTCACGACGATCAACATGCCGCTGGTGCGCACGCCGATGATCGCGCCGACCAAGATCTACAACAACGTGCCGACGCTGGCGCCCGAGGAGGCGGCCGACATGATCGCCCAGGCCTGCGTCTACAAGCCAGTGCGCATCGCCACGCGGCTGGGCATCACCGGCCAGATTCTGCATGCGCTCGTGCCGCGCGTCGCGCAGATCGCGATGAACACCAGCTTCCGCATGTTCCCGGATTCGGACGCCGCCAAGGGCGAGAAGGGCGGCAAGCCGCAGCTTTCACCCGAGGCGGTCGCCCTCCAGCAAATGATGCGCGGAATCCACTTTTGACCCCCACGCCCCCTTCCGGGGGCTGCCCCCCGAGGGGGCTCGCGCAGCGGACCGGCGAAGGTTCTATGGTTTTCGTCAAGCGGCGGCCGTTAACTTTTCGGGGTCGAATGGCTTGCCGCTGGACCAGACGGCAAACGCCACGCGCAGCAGCTTTCTTGCCAAGACCACCAGGGCTTCAGTTGTAGTCAAGCCGCGGCTGCGAAGCTGCCTGTAGAGCGGGCTGAACACCTTGCTGTGAGAAGCCGACATGGCCGCCAGGTACATCTGGCGGCGCAGGTCGGGCGATCCGCGCTTGGACAGCCTTCTTTTGCCTCGACTGCGCCCCGAATCGTTGGGCCGCGGGTCCAGCCCGCTGAAGGCCACCAAGGCATCAGCGTTGGCAAAGTGCAGCCGCGTCAGCAAGCTGCACAGCAGTGCGCTGGCTTGCGCGCCCACACCGGTGATGGTCAGCAGTTGCCGCTGCGC